>DASWVE010000035.1:0-33090 GCA_036401315.1 Candidatus Acidiferrales bacterium | reverse complement strand
CGTGATGCACCGGAAGGTAAGCCGCCGCACCATGAAAACTCGCTACCACGCACTGATCGTCACCTTCGCCGCAAGTTCGTTTTTGTGGCCCGCACTCTCCCGCGCCCAAGCCAAACCCGCCGCTCCCGCCGGCCAAACCGTCGCCACGGTGAACAATGAGCCCATTTCGCTCGCCGAGTATCAAAAATCCGCGAACGAACTCCACGACGAAGTTACCAATGACTGCAAGGACTGCCCGCCGGAAAAAATCGACGCGCAATTTAAGGCGCAGCAAAAAGATTTGCTGCGCGGCCTGATCGATCAGGCCCTGATGGTCCAGCGCGCCCAGGACATGGGCATCAAAGTCGAATCGCAACTCAACCAGAAACTCGATGAAGTGCGCCAGCAAAACGGCCTGGCCACCGTTCAAGATTTGCAAAAGGGCGTCGAAGGCAACGGACTTTCCTGGGAGGATTACAAAGCCACGCTGCGCAATTCGATGCTGCAGAAGGAAGTGGTCAAACGCGAAGTGGGCTCGCACCTGGAAGTGACCGACGACGAAGTGAAGCAGTATTACCAGCAGCACCAGCACGATTTCGCGCTGCCCGAACGCGTGGTGCTTTCCGAAATTTCACTCAGCACCGATGGCAAAGCCGAGCCGGACTACGCCGCCATTCGCGCCAAGGTCGAAGGCCTGCGTTCCAGCGTGGTCAACGGCGACGATTTCGCGCAGGTCGCCGCGCGCTACTCCCAGGGCGTCACCGCCAAAGACGGCGGCGAGCTGGGCACGTTCAAGCACGGAGATTTGCCGCCGCAAATCGAATCCGCGGTTTTCTCGCTGGAAAAAAACCAGCTGACTGACGTGATTCAGACCCGCAGCGGTTTCGAATTTCTGAAAGTCGACGAGCACCTGCCCGCCGAAATCCAGCCCATGGAAAAAGTCGACACCCAGATTCGCAACACCATCTCCGCCGAAAAAATGGCGCCGCGCATCCGCCAATACCTCGCCGAACTTCGCGAGCAAAGCAACATCACCGTAAAACCCGGCTACGCCGACACCGCCCTCCTAACCCCGACCGCCGGCGCCAACTAAACGCAAATACTCACGACGAACAATTCCCAACCAGTCGTCATCTTGGCGTAACGAACGTTTCGCTCCGGTGCCTCACGCACACCACCTCGATCTCGTTCAAAACACCGCCACAAACTCAGCGCCGTAGGCGCGACAGAAGTTAGCCCAGCCCGTAAGGGCTGGGAAAAAAGCCGTTCGTGAAAATTTCCTTTCGCGCGGCCTTTTCGCGCGAGCCTTCGTAATGTCCAAGCACCACGCGTCCGCCTTTGCCGGCCCGCGTTTGCTCCCGCTTCGATCTCCGCTACCCCCGCGCCTTCCGCTCCATCGGCGAAGCCACCTTCACCGACGCCATGCCCGCCGCGGTCGCCGCGCGAATGCCAATCTCCGCATCCTCAAATACCAAACACGCCTCCGGCTCCACGCCCAACCGCGACGCCGCCAGCAAAAACGGTTCCGGGTCCGGTTTGCCGCGCGCGTAATCTCCGGCGCAAACCATCGTGTCGAACCGGTCCATCAGCTTCAAAGTTTCCAAAGACGCCACCACCGATTCCCGCGTGCTTCCCGAAACCACCGCGAACGGAATCTTCCCGAACTTCGCGTCGATGTGCTCGATCACTTCCGGCACCGCCTGCAATTGCGGCAACCGCTCGTAGTATAAGTTTTCCTTGCGGGCCTCAACCTCCGCGATCGGCATTTTCAATCCGCGCTCGAGATTCAACCGCGCAATCACCTCCGCCACCGGCATCCCGCCCCAGGCGTAAAAAGTTTCCTCGCTGAAATCGCAATTCCATTCTGCCAAGGCCTGCCGCCAAGCCAAATAATGCAGCGGCATCGAATCCACCACGGTCCCATCGCAATCGAAAAGATAAGCCCCGAACTCCCCGCCAGGTATTCTCAGTTTCAAATTCACGCGCTCCTGAATTGCGATTCTCATCTATGCACTAAGCACTCACGATCCTGCTCTGCCGCCGAACGAATGTGTTGCCACCCAAATCGCCGTTGGCCGTCATCCAGAGGAGCACTTTTCGCGACGAAGGACCTCTCTTCGATCCAATCTTCTTGCCCGCACGCTGTAGGGGCGGGTCTCAGACCCGCCCGCCTTAGGTCTTGCCGTTGCTGTCGCCGTTGCTTCGGTTCAAGTTGTCATCCCGACAGAGGCGCGGTGCACTTCCGCGCCGACGAGGGACCTCTCTTCGCTTTAATCTTCTTGCCCAGTCTACAAAACGAAGAGAGATCCCTCGGCGTCCAAACCCCGGCCTCTGTCGGGATGACACCAACCGCGAAAGCAAAAAACAACCTACCAGGGCAGCGGCTGCCCCATATGGAAAAACCCGCCAGTAGGCCCATCCGCCGGCAACGTCGCCAACTGCGCACTCGTCTTCCCGCCTTCACTCAACTCCATCGGAGCCGACTCGCCGCCCATCTCCGTTTTCACCCAGCCCGGATGCGCCGAATTTACTTTGATCGGCGTGTCCCGCAGTTGCGCCGCCAGATGCACGGTAAACGCATTCAACGCCGTCTTCGACGCGTCATACGCGAATCCCTTCTTCCCGTAGATCGGCGATTTCGGGTCCGCACGCAAAGTCAGCGAACCCAGCACACTCGACAGATTGACAATTCGTCCCGCCGACGACTTCTCAATCAGCGGCAGCAAAGTCACCGTCAAATCGATCGGCTGGAAGAAATTCGTCTCAAACGTCTTCCGCAAATTTCCCTGGCCCACGGTAGTCGTCGTATTGAAATCCGCAGTCCCGGGACGCTTGCCACCTTCATCAAAAACTCCGGCGTTGTTGATCAAAATATCCAACTTCCCGTACTTCTTCGCGATGTAATCGTAAATTTCCTTGTGGTCCGCGGTCGTGTTCACGTCAAACCGCACCGCCTCCACCGACTTCGCGCCTTCGCCGCGCAATTTCTCCGCCGCCTCCTGCCCCTTCTTCAAATCGCGCGAACCCAAAATGACGGTAATCCCTTGCTTCCCCAAAATCCGCGCCGTCTCCAAACCCAACCCGCGATTCGCGCCAGTAATAAATGCCACCTTCGTAGCTTCGCTCATGAATTCTCCTAAATGTGTGCGTCGTTTTCGTGCCCTGGATTGGATGATGCGGGTAGTCCGCAGGGTTCAGCGATCCAGCTCTGCCGCAGCCGTCCCACGTTAACGCCCAATGTGCGCGCAGCAAAAATCCCGCCACACCACCCGTAGCGGCCGGCGCAGCCGGGCATCGCTCCGCAGCCGCCCGACAATCCGTCGAAGCGTGATCCCAACTCATCGTCATCCTGAGCGCAGCGAAGGATCTCATCCATGCTCCCGCGCCAGCATCGGCCCGACGAAGGACTTGTCTTCGATGTTCATCGTTGGTAATCGAAAGGAAGGAAGGGAACTACCCTCGCAGCTTTTGCGCCTTGATTATCCGCATCGGCGGAAAAGTCGCAAATCCCAAAGACAGTTTCTGCACCTCGAGACCCGCCGCGCGAAACGCCGCCACATACTCCCCAATATTCCGAAAATCCGAAATCACCGCCACGCCGCCCGGTTTCAGCACCCGTGCAATCTGCCGGCAGGCCTCCGCGCGCCCCGGAGCATTATAAATATTGTGCAAACACGCCAGCGACACCACCGCATCAAACGTCGCGTCGGGAAAAGTCATCTTCTGCACATCTTCATTCACCACTTCGGTTTTCGCTCCGACGCCTTCGATCTCGATATTCCGTTCCAGATTCTGCAAATTATTCCCGCTCAAATCTTCCTGATTCCAAATATCGAGCCCGGTCGCTTTCCCGTTCGTTAATTTCTTCGCCGCTCCAATCAGCAGCAACCCGCGCCCGGTTCCGACGTCGAGCACCCGCTCGCCGCCGGTCCACGGAATCTGCGCCAGCATCCGGTCGCGATGCCGGAATTTTCCTACCTTCGAATACGCCAGCATCAAAACCGCCCCCAGCAAGAACGATCCCGCGGTCCAGAATAAATTCGGGTACAACACAAACGTCACCGGCCCCAGCGTGAATTGATGGACCAACAAGCACAGCACCGCCACCGCCACGCCCACCAACGCCAGATTCCGGATCACCCCCGGCGCGTCAATCCCATACTCCGCCTTCGCCCCCTCAGCCATGCGCAAAATCCTCCAAACTTATCCCAGCCATAGTACGCGCCCGCCGTCGCAAAATTTCAGCTTGCAACAATCGGCTCGCCTCGCGCAAATCAGCCGATCAAGCCTCGTGACACACAATTGTACCTACGCTGCAGCCTCAAAAGCGGCGGCAGAGCCGCCGTTTTTGACACCCGCCAACGCGAAGCCTAATTGTTCGGAGTATGAAAAGGACACTGCGAAAAATCGCCAAATTCACTGCGCGGATAATCTCTAAAAAATCCCTAGCTCGCTTTGCGCCCCTTCTTTTCCTTCTCGATGCTCTTCGGCACCGCGCGCAGAAGCGTCTTCTGTCCCGCCGCCGGCTTGCCTTTCAAACTTTGCTGCAGCGCGGACATCAAATCCACCACCGGAGCCTTCTTCGACCGCGGCGCCACCGCCAATTTCTTCCCGTGCGCCTTGGCTTCGATCAATTTTTCCAGCTCGGCCTGATACGCGTCATGATATTGCGACGCATCGAACGGCGCCGCCAGACTTTCAATCAGCTGCATCGCCAGTTTCGATTCCTGTTCTTTCACTTCCGCCTTGTTCGGAGCCGAAACGTCCGCCGCCGCGCGAATTTCGTTGTTGTAGAACATGGTATGCAGCGTCAAACCATTGTCCCGCGCGCGAATGATCACGATATTTTCGCGGTTGTGCATCGTCACCTTGGCGATTCCCGCGTAACCCGTTTTGCGCATCGCATCCAGCAGCAAATTGTACGCGCGCACGCCCGCTTCGGCCGGCTTCGCGTAATACGACGCGTCGAAATACACCGGATCCACTTCCGCCGCCTTCACGAAACTCAAAATTTCCATGGACTGCGCCGAATCCGGCTCGATCTCGTCCAATTCTTCCTGCTTGAACAAAAGGTATTGGTCCTTCTCGTATTCGTAGCCCTTCTCGACTTCCGAACGCTCCACGAATTTGTCGCAGGTGGGGCAGAAGAGCGGCTGTTTCAGCCGCGTGTGACACACCGAATGTAGCTGATTGAAACTAATCCGCTCGGTCCGCGCCGCCGGCGAAAGTTCGATGGGAATCGAAATCATCCCAAAGGTTAGAAATCCTTTCCACGATGCCGGCATGTGCGCACTCCTCCCAAGCGTTCCGAATAAGGCCTAAACTGCCGCAATTATGCTGATTTTTCGCCGCAATTGGAATCAAGCTCTAGCGGTATAACGCAAACGCCAAGACGAAAGAAAAGCGAAATATTGGCAGGTTTCCTAATACTTCTTTTCGCCTCTTCGCCTTTTCACGCAGCCCATCGCGCCGCCCAAATTCGCCTTTCCGGGTGCCGCATTCTTTGCGTTTTGCTTCTCAGCAAAGGGTGCGGGTTTAGTGCGCCCCGCGCCGCAGCCCGATCCGCCGAGAACTTTTGGAGTGCGGCGGCTCTGCCGCCGCTTTGCGGATCGCGCCCGACCACCCAAATCGTCCGGCTCCGCCGCCGAATTTCACACCACCACCAACCCGCCTTTGGCCGTCATCCAGAGGAGCGCTTTTCGCGACGAAGGACCTCTCTTCGATCCGCGTCTCATCGCGATTACCCGCGCCGTCGAAAGTTGTACAATGCTCCCGCGCCGCGCGCTAAAACGCCGCGCCACCAACGCCCATGAAAAAAAGTAAATCCGCATTAACCATCCGCCCCACGCGCCACAAAAACCGCTCCGCCCATCGCCTCGCCAACCAAAAAATCGAAATGCACTGGCTCACCGGAGGCGGCCATCTCGCCAACCTCTCCCTCCTCGACGGCTCACCGGCGACGACCAACCTAAATCTAGTCTGGGAATCTCCGTGGGCCACGATCGAGCCGCAACAGTATTCCGCCAGAAAACACGCGCACAAATACGGCGGCGGCGCCGTAGCCCAAATGCTGGCCGCCTACACCGGCCACGCCCTCTGCCTCGATTATTTCGGCGCAGCCTCGCCCGAAGAAGAAGCGGTGGGCCTGCCACTTCACGGCGAAGCCGGCTTCCGCCGCTGGTCGGTGGCAAAAAAATCCGTCCGCAATGGCGCGCTGAAATTCAGCACCAAAGGCGCCGCGCCCAGCGCCGGCCTCGCGATCACCCGCGAAGTCACGATGCGCGAAAACGAATCCGTCGCCTTCGTCACCGAAACCGTCACCAACAAAAATAATCGCGACCGTTATTTTCAGTGGGTTCAGCACGCCACTTTCGGCGCGCCGCTGCTGAAAGAAAACGAGAGCATCTGCGCCATTCCCGGCACGCGGAGCAAAACTTCCTCCGACGATTACGACGGCAAATGCGCGCTCGAAACCGATCGCGAATTCGCCTGGCCCCACGCCCCCGCCGCCGGCGGAGGCATCCTCGATATCGAGCAGCCGTTCACGCGCAAGGGCCGGGGATTCGTAGCGACAACTCTGTTGGGAGGAGGAAATGGTGGCGGCGCCGGCGAACCGATTTCGCCGTTCACCTACGTAGCAGTTCTAAACTGGCGACTCGGCCTCGTCGCCGGCTATCTTTTCCGCCGCGCCGATTTCCCCTGGGCCGCCATCTGGGAAGAAAATTGCGCGCGCCAAGACGAACCCTGGAAGGGAACTTCGCAAGCCCGCGGCCTGGAATTCGGCAACACGCCATTCCCCCTAGGCCTCCATCACGCCATCATGTCCGGCCCGCTCTTCAACACGCCCAGCGTCGGCTACGTCCCCGCCCACGGAAAAAAATCCGCCAGCTACGCCATCTTCGCCGCCGAAATCCCCCGCGCCTGGCGCAAAATCACCAGCATCGACGCCGCCACCGCCCCAACCACCGGCCAGAGCTCCATCGCGATCACCGGCCCCACGCCAAGCGATCGCGTCGAACTTCGCGCGTCCGCGCTAAGCGAAATCTGGCCCGCCGCAAAATAAGCCACACGACCCACCGTCCGTCATCCTGAGCGCAGCGAAGGATCTCATCCACGCTGCCGCGACGCCCGACCCGGCGCTAGTATTCGGTTCTCACAACCCATTCAAAAAGAGGCGCCCTTGGACAAGCGTTACTCCGTCTACATCGCCGCCAGCGTTTCCGGAGTTCTCTACACCGGAATGACCAACAGCGTCGTTCGCCGCATCCACCAGCACAAAGAAAAGCGCACGCCCGGATTTACGCAGAAGTACAACGTCACCCGGCTCGTACACTACGAATCGTTCGAGCATGTGCGCACGGCGATCACGCGCGAGAAAACGATCAAACGCTGGCGGAGGGGAAAAAAGGTTGCCCTGATTGAGGCTACGAATCCGAAATGGAACGACCTGAGCGCGGAATGGTTCAAGTAGCGCGCGGTGAAGGGCAGACTGAAAACAGTCGAGGTTGCGCGAGCCGCGCCAAGCATTGAAGATCGAAGAGAGATCCCTCGTCGGTGCAAACCCCGCGCCTCTGTCGGGATGACAACGAGAACCGAGGCGAAAAGCAACGGCAACCGCCGCGCCCCACGCGCGCGAACGATTACTCCCCCAACCCAATCCTCTTCAACACCGCCTGAAACCGCGCATCCCTGCGCACCGGCGCAAAACTCGGATTTACCTTCAACGACGTCAATCCCGGAGAATGTTCCGCCACCGCCTTATCCAAATATGCGAAGGCCTGGTCGTACTCTTTCAGCGCCACATACGGCTGCACATAATCCAGCGGGTCCTGATGTATTTTCTTTTTCTCCAGCGCGTTCAAATCCGCCAGCTCCCGCCGCGCCTCTGCCGCATGTCCGGTTCGCGCGTAGACATACGCCGCCGGCGAATCGGTCCAGCCTCGCAACCTTTGCCGTTTCCATTTTTCGATTTCCGCTAGGGCCTCGTCGTTCCGCCCCGCCTCCACATAGGCGAACACCACCATGCGCGAGCGCGGAAATTCCGGGTCCATTTGCAGCACCTCGCGGAATTGGGCGATCGATTTTTCGTATTGCCCGGCGAAGTATAAAAATACGGCGTTGTCCGCTTTCATGATCAGCGAAAGCGGATCCAGTTGCATCGCCCGCGCAATTTCCGCGAAGGCCTCGTCAAAACGCCCTTCGAACGCCAGATGCTCCGCGTACCAGTGGTGCCCGGTCGCATAATTCGGATCCAACTCGATCGCGCGGCGGAATTCCTTGTCCGCCGTCTGCCAATCCCAATCGTAATTCTGCGCAATCAGCGCCAGCGAAGCGTGCGCTTCGGGCAGCCGCTCGTCCAGGCTCAGCGCTTTCAGCGCCGCCACCCGCGCCTTCGGAATCACTTCCGCCGGCGCCGCGGAACTGTATTCCGCCATCAACGCGTAGGTATCAGCCAAGCCGGCGTACGAACGCGCGTAGGTCGGATCCTTCGCGATCGATTTCTGGAAGTACTCTGCCGCGTCGCGAAATCCCTGCGCGCTGCGCTTGTTCCAGAAATAGCGGCCCTTCAGATAATCGTCATACGCATCGTAGGTCTTGGCGTCGATCGCCAGCGGCGCTGCGCCGGCGGCCGCTGCGCGCGTTCCGGCGTCGCGATCTGGTGCCGGCTGGCCCACCGCGGTCTGAATCTCGTCCGAAATTTCGTGCGCAATTTCGCCCTGCACCGCCAGCACGTCGTGCAGCTCGCGGTCATATTGTCGCGACAAAATGTGCGTCTGGTCGCTGGTCTGAATCAGCTGCGCCGTGATGCGCACTTTGTCCGCGTCGCGCCGCACGCTGCCTTCGAGGACATACTGCACGCCCAGCTCGCGCGCGATCTGGTCCAGCGGCTCGTGCTTATCCTCATAATGCATCACGGAAGTCCGCGCAATCACCCCCAGCCGCGCCGGGTCCAGATGCCCCAGCTGCGCGATCATTTCTTCGGTCATGCCTTCGCTGAAATAATCCTGCGTGGCGTCGCCGGTGAAATTTGTAAAGGGCAGCACCGCGATCATCACGCGCCCCGCGGGAGCCGTCGCGCCTGCGCCGGTCTTCGGTTTCAACGCGTTCGCGTGCGTCCAGCGATACGCCGCGATCGCGCCGCCAATTAGCAGCACCGCGATCACGATCGCGGCGATCACGCCCAACGAAGAAGTTTGCTGCGCCGGAAGTGTTTCGGGAGAACTTGGAGGAAGGGAAGCGCCGGCCGCGAACGAAGGACTCACGCCCGCCGCCGAGTCTTCCGCGTCGGCCGCGTTCGCGGCAGAAGAACCCGCCGTCGGCGTGGAATCCGCTAGGCCGCTGCGCGCTGCCGCGGGTATCGTCGGCGCCGCATCGCTCGCCGGCTCGATCTTCGTCACCGGCGCGATAAATCGGTAACCCAATTTCGGCAGCGTCTCGATGTACCGCGGCTCGGTCGCCGAATCGTTCAGCACCGAGCGAATCTCTTTAATCGAAGTATTTAGCGCGTGCTCGAAATCGACGAAAATTTCCGCCGACCACAGTTCGCCGCGCAGTTCCTCGCGCGTCACCACATCGCCGGCCCGGTCGAGCAGCAGATTGAGCACCCGCAGGGGTTGCGGCCGGATTTTCAGCTTGGACCCGCGCACGTACAGCTCTCGCGTGCGCGCACGCGATTCGTAGTCGCCAAACCGGAAGATCGTGGAGGCTGGTTCCATCGCCGATTCAGGCCCGTGGGGGATGCGCAATTCTCGCCTCTGGCCCCGTATCGGCGCAAGAACCAATTCTTAGGACTCGTTCATGTCGCGTCTAAGTCTCGCGCTGTCAATCACATCGACCTTCACCACGAATCCACTCTTTCTTCACCGCCCGTGCATTAACCCCCGCCGCGACCAAGTCTATGAACGATGCACAAGGTTCCCTGGTTCGGCTCAATTTGGCAGGGTAGTCGCGACCGTCGTGCGGACGGATCGCCTCGAAATCGAACTTGTACGACTGGTAGGCCGCGGCAGACCGCCTATATCGCCTATATAAGGATGGTGCGATTTGAAGCTCAAAACACGTTGGAAGGCCCTGATGCTCCCCGGACGGCGCAAGTGGACCGCGCTCGGCGCCTTTTTCGCCCTGGCCGGCGGAGTTTCGGCAGGCGTCATCATTATTCCCAACCTGTTTCCGTTTCTCGATGCCACCGGTTTGGTTTCCACCTACAACTCCGCCGGAGCGATCCACGAAGACGGCGCGTTCTTCCAAAGCCTGGGCACCAACGGCCGCACCTGCGGCACTTCATTACGTCCGTGCGACCCGACTCACGTTGCTCTAAAGACATGTTTACGTTACGGCTTCGCAGGCGGCTTCGGATAATTCGACTCAGCAGGATTTGAATGTCGTGCGATTTATAGTTCGTCCGGCAACGCCGATCGGACCTTCGAAGAAAACCTCTGGTCCGAAACTCCGAGGGGACGATAGTTGACGCGCGCCTGCGTCAAACTCAGCGGACCATTCGGGCCCCGCGCACCAGGTCTGCATCATGCTCATCTTGCCCATCATCTTCCCAAAAACAGACCTTGCAGATTTCATCCTGAGCACGTCCGTGAAGGGTTTTGTAGCGGCAACACGGGCAACGGTAGGATTTGTCTGGCTCGTAAGGTTGGGAAACGTTTTCAAGCACGCGGGAATTTTACACTCAATTCTCGTAACGTTCCCGGCCGGAAGCCTCAACGGGAAGATCTCTGCTCGGCTATTCCTGAAATGAAGCGGAGATGACCGAGACTTGATTCAGACGGAACGTCAGCAATTCAAATCCGGATGCGGTTAGTCTCGGTTCGGCGCACTTGGTAATCGCCGCGACCAGAGCGTCGTTGCCGCCTCGAAGCTGTTTGGCACTGAAGCC
Source organism: Candidatus Acidiferrales bacterium (assembly GCA_036401315.1). Classification (GTDB taxonomy): domain Bacteria; phylum Acidobacteriota; class Terriglobia; order Acidiferrales; family UBA7541; genus Palsa-295. The sequence goes on along the minus strand of DASWVE010000035.1, from coordinate 22,223 downwards.
ATTCATGACGCGCCGGCTGCAGCAAAGAAAGACGAATTCCGGCAACTGGCTATAGTTGCGTGCGCAGTAAATTACTTTTCGTGCGTCGGTGACGCAGGCCGTCCCCGAAAAGCTATATACGGCGGTCGCACCGTCCCGAAGGGCGACTTGCTGGTTTTCATAGCTGACTTGTATTGGCCGCACATCCACGATAATCAGTTTTTCGATTCCAAGCCAAACGCGATGACGGCCTGGTCCTAAATCCTTGACCGGCAAGCCTCGTCGATACAAAACCCCGCGCTGATACTCCAGAAGATTGGAGCTGGCCAGGGGACCCCAAAGTAAGCGCAGGATCAGGAACCCGATGACCACAGCCAGAGGGACGATGGGAATGAGGAGCGACATTTTCTAGTTGGAAACGGTGGTATTGCGCTCCAGGCCCGGACGTGACCACAACTCGACGATTTCAACATTAGCGATTTTCATTCCGACTCGAGCCAGTTCGTCATTTACGATCCGCGTGATGTCTTCGGACGTTTTGATTCGATACTCCGCACTGTCATCGGCAATTCCACGAGACACCAACGACTGAACCGCGTGACGAACCAGCGGAAGGGAATCCTTGATTTGATCCTTGAGCATGTTTACCGCCAGGCGAGCGTCGCCGACCAAGACCTCGGCGCCGATGCTCATAAACGATTCATTCTGCAGCACGTCACGGTACGAAACCCGGTCGAGAAAGATCGGTTGCGGACGCATATCCACCACTTCAATCTGTTGCTTCAGGGTAAAAGGGTGGTGTGTCCCCGGACCGAGCACGTCCACGAACGCTCCCCGCGAGAACCTCACGCCCCGTTTGTAATCGGGAATGAAGACCCGCGGGGTCTTTCCCAGACGTCTTGACCAGATAAGAATGACTAGCCCCACCAGAAACAAAGCTGGCCAGATGTTGTCCGTGTTCATCGGTAAGTTCTGAGTCTATATTTTCAGGCCCTCCGGAGGCCAACTCAAAATTAACGGAAGTCGCCGCGACGGGTGGCAGGATAGACCTGGTTTACGGGAACGACCGAGTATTGAAAGTAAGCGCTGCCCCCTGAATCTTTTTCGTTGGTTCGCCCGTATAGCCCGTATCCAAGTCTCGGGGAGCTCCCGGCTCACAAGCAGGAAGGGAATCCCGGCACTTGGTGGGAGCACAACTCAAAACCTGAATTGCTCGAACCGTGGGAGGTTGACATGCATGACACCAAGGAGCGGTTGTCTCTATTCTGGCTCTTCGCGTTACTGAACTACCTGTATGCCGACGTTCTGGCGCTGTTCGCTTACCTGGGCTCAACGAATTCAGCACCACACCTGCCACCATGGGCGCTGCTGGGTTCAGCGGTGTTGATGGAAATTCCCATTGCGATGATTGTGGCGTGTCGGCTGCTTCCGTTCAGAGCGAACCGGCTGGCGAATATCACCGCGGGTCTGGTGCTGACCCTGATCAACGGTTTCCTGACTTTCGTTCTGCCGCTGACGAACGGTGATTTTCGGGATCCTACTTTTCCAGCGTACGTGTTCTTCGCGACGATCGAGACGGTGTGCACCTCGGTTATCATCTGGCAGGCGTGGAATTGGCCGGCGCTTGGCAACCCCGAGATCGACGGCGCAATAATGCAAAATCAGCGCGCTGCGGTCTAACCTGGAGAATATCCAATGAAACAAAATGTTGCGCTAACCATCGCGTCGCTGCTCTCGATCCTCTTCGTTACGTTGCACACGGCGGACGACATCGTGCGCGGGATGGAGCCCGGAACGCTTTTTGACCTCATCGTGGTGCCCATCCTGGTCCTTTGGCTGTACGGGACTCTGGTGCTGGCCGGGAAGCGCTCGGGGTACGTGATCATCCTGCTCGGCTCGCTGCTTGGGTGTCTCGTCCCGGTCATCCACATGAAGGGCGCGGGAGTCGGCGGCGCGATCGCGGCGTCCAGCGGAGGCCTCTTCTTTATCTGGACCCTCTTCGCGCTCGGCGTAACCTCGCTCTTCTCCGTGATCCTCGCGCTGCGCGGATTGTTTGGGCTGCCGAGGCGAACGGCCGCGCAGTATAAATGAGGTGCCGCCTCGATTGGCTATTCCACCTATTTTTGTTCGATACGCCAAGAGTCCGGCTCGCGAGCAGCCCAATCGAACGGTGCCACTTCCAAGGCTCGTGCCAAAGTTATTCTGGAAATGATCACTTGGGCAAATAGGAGTGCGAAGCCGGCAAAAAGCATAATGAGGTCGAATTGGTCAGGAAGCGTGTGCCAGCGAGATAGCGCCTGAGGGCGCAGCTCACGGGCTGCCGCCACGCCCGTGACGATGACTGCAAGGGCTACTCCGTGGATAAATAGGAGAAGCGGCAGTTTTTGCCGAACCTCCATTCGCTCCAGGCTGAATCCACGCAGAGTCCCACCGCCGCGCGACCTGACATCACAAAACACATGAATGAAAACCACGCATGTGTCAACAATCGCCGCCACGAGTTGAACTGAAAATCGGTTGACTCCAAGAACCAGACAAACGGAACCAACCGCCACCAACATAGAAGTGAAGATAAGAGCCACCCCATATTGTTTGAGCAGTAGAAGGCCTGACCGTTTCTGCAGTTCGGGATCGTGGTTGATTACGGCGAGTACGACGACTGTCGCCAGTAATGAAAAGAAGATCGCGAGACACGCGAGTTTAAATAACGGCCCTTCTACGAATTGTTGAGTCGCGCTCGCGGGGTAATTTACGTATTCCGAAGACAGAGCAGTACCTGCCGCCCAGGGAAGAAAAGCAAGCGCGAAAAGTACCCGCTTCACAAGCATATGGAATTATCGATTCGGTTACGGCAAGGGTCCAGATAACTGCAGTACAGGTGCGAACCATCGGACAACATGCGAGGTTGCAGCGTCGGACCTAGGCCCAGGTAATTGTGATTTCCGAATGCGGCGTGTCATCGGACATGGGCACGCTGAAGTTCACCGCGACCTGCCCGGCGCCGGATAATTCCAGCGCTTTGCGGAAAAACCCGATCATGGTGTATTGCAGGATCGCGTGGCGCTTCCTGAATCCGATTTACCGGATGCTGGCTTGGCGGCTGTCGTCGACGTCCGGAATGATTTGGATGCCTTCAAAATAAGTCTCGTGCACCGCGGCGATTCGTTTGATGACGTATCCCGGCGAGCCGAGTTTGATGAAGATGCGGTAGGCTCCGCGGAGCTGGGAGTCGACGACTTTCTCGGAGCGGGCGGTCAGGATGTCGGGATTACCGTTGGCCGTTTCGCGGACAATCACTTCCAGTAATTCCGCAAAGACGTCGATCGAATACCAATCCCACGCTTTGACCGGGGCGTCAAAGACTTTCCTGGTCTCGGGCCCCAACTGGCCCACGATGCGATCCAGTTCCGGCTGGCCGCCGCGCTGCTTGATCGCTTTGATCCCCTTGATCGTATCGATCAGCGCGGTCCCCTTGATCCTCGGCATGAGAGACCTCCCAAGTAGATGGAACCCGCCTGCCGCACGAAGTTATCAGGAAACGCCGCAGGCGTTGTGGTCAGGTGCCGCCCAGGTGCCGTGAATACCATCGGCAATCTCCGCAATCGCCCGGCAGATGTATAACGCGCTACACGAAACTACGATCTAACTTCCGATAATCCGACTTATCAAGAGTTACGGTTTGCTGATGCTTAGAAACTCGCGTTCGCCGATCAGCGAACATCGATTCCGCATTCGCGGATGTCGCCTGAAGCTAGAGATTGACGACCCTCCCAAATACATTCAGGGAGTTCTCCAGGGTTTGTGCCGTGGACGATGTATGAGCCCGGAGGCAGACCAGATACATCGTAGATGCCCTGTTCATCCGAGATAGCGGGAGTTTCGCCGGACGGTCCACTGATGCCTACCATTTGTCCGGGCACGGTTTCCCAGGTGGAATTCGATGTTCGCCGAGCGGTATAACCCAAGATGCGAACACCATTCTTCGGAGCACCATCACGCATAGCTCGAAGATCAATGTCTGCGTATCGAAGTGGACCAGTACGAGTGCATTGAACCTCGAAGATGGGCAGCAAGCGAGTCAGAGGGCGAGTCCACCGCCAGCCATCGACGAAGTAGGTTTCCCCTCCTTCTGGGCGAATGCTCCGGCCCCTAAACGAGGTGAGCAGGACAATTTTACGGTCCCACCAAGGCAGCCCCCAGTAGCTTTTCTGGACTACCGCCAACCCCCAGTATCTACTGGGATTTCCTTCGCCCGACGGAACTAAAGTAATAGGCCAGAGAGTTCCGGTGGCTATGACCCGCGCAATAAACACGGCTTGGTTCGCAGATGACTGGGAAGCAAAAGGCTGTACCTCATGGTGGCATTCAAAAAACTCAGGAGTGAAAAGCTCTCTACCGACAGCGACGAAAACTATGAGAACTAAGCAAAATACGACACTGAGTACTTTACGTTTCGGCGTCCATCGGTTTAATGGGAGAGGCTGGGAGAGTTGCTTCACTCAAAAAAGAATGGCATCGATTCGCTAAAATCATCGACGCTATTTGCGACCCTGCTGTGAATGAGTACCGCGAGGCCTTGCATTTTTCTCGGCATTAGGCGATTAACTCCCGATAAACGCGCTACACGGAAAAGTGGGTCCTGGTACCACGATGTCCGGTAATCCGACTTATCAGGAGTTACTCTAACGTGTGATAAAACAACAGGTATGACATCGCCTCTTTCGCCCGGCCTTTCGGAACCACCGTTGTCTCCGAGACGAGCGGTCTTGTACGGCCATCTGGTCGTGAATCTACCCGTCCTTCTCATCATGGGTCTAGGCTCGTACCTCGGTTACGCGCTGAAGGGTTCGGCGTGGACCTTGGTTGGCTTCTTCTTCGGAGTCATACTGGCATGGCTCTGGTGGTCGGCAGCGGTACCGCGCTGGAGAGAATGGGCGATGACCCGGGGGGCCGACGAAGAGCAAACACAGGAACTCGGCGTGCGCAGCGGGCTTGTCTGGCCCAAGGGTTCAATGTTTGAGAAGACGGAATTCAAAATTCGTAATAAGAAGTAGCGTCCGTCGCGCTGCCTGTCTCGATATTTCTCGATTGAATCTAGCCGACAAGCTTTTTCATCGTCAGCCTTCTTGGTTCCTGATAAACGCGAAAACCGGACATGTGCCGATTGGCGATTCCATGTCCGGTTACGCTGCTCGCTAAGTTTTTGATCTGCGGCGCCGACGCTGTTATTCGATTTCCACCGCAAAGGTGAGCGACGGATCATTCACCGCGACGGCGTACCAGAGCCCGTCCGCTCCCAGCACGAAGTACACTTGCTGCTGGTAGAACCACGGTGGATACGAAGAGGCGTAGAACCAGTATCCGCCGTAGGAATATTCGCGGCGGCCGCTATACAGGCGTCCACCATTTTCCACGAAGTGCGTGGCGTGGCTGGGGCCGAAGCGGCTTTCCTCATACACATGGCCCGCCCGATCTTTCGTGCCACTCTTGGCCCAACGGCTGTTTGTTTCCTGGGTCCGGGTGCTGACCTGCTGTTGGTGCGTCACGGTTTTTTCTTCGGTCTGCTTGGTCTTCACCTGTTGTTGCTGCTGGCGCTTTGCTTCCTCCGAGCGATCTACCGGCTTGCCTTCTTCCGGCCTCGCGGCAGGCTTGGACTCTTCCTGCGGAGGCTTGGCTGCCTCCTGGTGCTCGGCCGGCTTAGCGGCCTCTTCGTGATGCTCTTCCTGCGCGAACGTTCCTACCGTAGCTCCGAGAAAGCAGAACATGGCCAGGGTGCCAATGGCTCCGAATCTCTTCATCATGTGGTGTCACCTCTGGCGAGCATATGAACAGTTTTGCCCAGAATTTGTGATCAGGCGTATCCGGTACTTTGAGCCAAACGAAACTGGACCAGGGCGTGTTTGCGGACGTACGCAAGCGGACGGCTCAGGTCTTTCTGGTAGCGGCGACGGTCGCGACGCGCAGATCGTTGGTTAAGCCGCGCAGATCAAATGGAAATCGCATCATAGGTTGTAAGTATCAGCGATTGACGGGCATTCAAATCCGAAGCGTCGCGCGGCCAGTCTCAAGACGCGGAATTTTCGGTACCGTAGGCTGGATAGGCGGCGATGATTTTCACGTACTCGTCGGTAGCGATTTTCAGGTCATCCGTGGCTTTTTTTAAATCATTCGCCAACCGCTGGAAACGCGGCACGTCGGGCCGCTCGAACTCGGGCCTCCCAGGAAGGCGCGCAGGGCCGCGTCTGCTTTGTTCAACGCTTCGCGCGCAGCCGCCAGACCCTCGGTGCGCAAGCGATTGGACGATGCCCGATGATTCTCCAGCAAGCGCGCGAAGTTACTCGGAGTGCAGCATCGTCATGGGATCGAGGCGCATGGCCCGCAGCGCCGGAATACAACTGGCGGCGAGCGCGACGACGGTAAGCACCACGGTGACGCCCACAAAGGTAAGCAGATCGTTTGGCGATACGCCGAAAAGCAATCCGGCCATGAGGTGAGAAACGATCAGCGCACCGGCCACGCCGAGCACAGCTCCAGCCCCGGCCAACGAGAGGCCTTGGCGTAAAACCATCCTGAGGATATTGCTCCTCGACGCGCCCAGCGCCAGGCGAATGGCAATCTCGCGCGATTGCTCATTCACCAGATACGAGATGGTTCCGTAGATTCCCAGTCCCGCGAGCAACAGGGCGGTAGCGGCAAAGAGCGCCACCATTTCCAAGGAGAACCGCCGCACCGAAAGCGAAGAGGAGAGCACGTCGTTCAAGGTTTCCGCGCGGAAGACGGGAAGGTTCGGATCGACGGCCTGGATTTGCGTGCGCACCTGCGCGGCGATGGTGGCGGGATCAACCGGTCCACGCAGAAAGAAAGCTAGATCGTTAGAGAGGCGCTGGTAAATGTTGAGGTAAACCTGCGGAATCGCGGCGTCCGCCAGCGATTCGGTGCGCGCATCGGCAATCACGCCGACGATGGTGGTCCAGTCCGGCTTGGAAGCACTCAACCGGACGCGCTTGCCGACCGGGTCCTGGTTGGGCCAATAGGTGCGCGCGGCAGCCTGATTGATGACTGCGATCAAGGGCGTCGATTCCAGGTCCTGGTCGACGAACAGGCGTCCGCGCAGGAGCGTCATGCCCAGCAGGTGAAAGTATTCGGGTGAGACCAGCGACGTAGCGATCAGCGGAGGCTGACTGCCCGGCAGGTCCTGGCCTTCGCGAATCAAGGGGAACATGTTGAGATCGTCTTTGACATGGCCGAGGGGCAGAGCCGCCACATCGCCGACGGCCGTTTCTTCCACACCCGGAATCGTCCGGTTGCGGCGCAGAACTTCCCGCAGCATCACCGCTTCCTGCGTGGGGGTGCTGTAGATGTTGGCCTTGGGATCGTTGGGGAACGGCAGCCAGGTTTCGATAGCCATAACGCGGCCGGGATTGAAGCCGGGATTTACCCGATACAAATCCGAGAAGCTGCGCAGCAGCAAACCGGCGGCGATCATCAGCACCAGTGACAGAGCTAATTCACCAATCACCAGCCCACGGCGCAAGCGTGAGCGCCGCCGGGAACCGCTGGAGCCACGACCTTCCTGCCGGAGCGTCTCCGTCAAATTGAGGCCGCTGGTGAGCCACGCCGGAGCCAGCCCGAAGATGGTGCCGGCAACGACGGACACGACGATGGCGAAAGCCAGCACTCCCCAGCTGATCGATATGTCGTTGAGGCGCGGCAGACTCTCGGGAATAAATTGCAGCAGAAATTTCCGGGCGAAAAAAAGAACCGCGCAACCGGTGATGCCGCCCAGCAGGAAGAGCAACAAGCTCTCGGTGAGCAGCTGACGAATCAGGCGCATTCGTGCTGCTCCCAATGCCTGGCGAACCGCGATCTCGCGGCCGCGCGCGCTGGCGCGAGCCAGCAGCAGATTGGCGACGTTGACGCAACTGATCAGCAGCACCAGGCCCACCGCGCCGAACAGTAGAAAGAGGCTCTGGCGGAGGTTGCCGACCACCGTCTCGGCGAGAGGAATCAGCCGGACGTTCCATGCGGCTTGCGCCGGATAATGCTCAGGATATTGCTTCTTCAGCGAGGCCACCAGCGCGTCGATATGTGCCTGGGCCGACGCCACCGACAGACCCGGTTTCAAACGGGCGAAGGCCGTCCCAAACCGCGAGTTGCGCAGCGCAGGTGGAAACGGAAAAGCGGCAAAACCGCCGGCCACCCACAGTTCCATATTCCGCTCCTCGCTGGTCTGTCCCTGGTCGCGAAAACCAGGCGGCATCACGCCCACCACCTGATACACATCCTGATCCAGGCGCACCGTTTTCTCCAGAATATTTGGGTCCGCTCCAAACGCGCTCTTCCAGAGCCCGTCGCTGAGCACCACCTCCGGGATGACGCCCGGCGTGTGGTCGCCCGGATCGAACGTGCGCCCCAACTGCGCGCCCACACCGAGCATCGCAAAGTAATTCGGCGTCACCCCTTTGTACGCGATACGCGTGGGCTGTGCGCTGCCGGTAAGATTCATGGAGGCGAAATAGTCGAGGGCCACGTATTGAAAAATCCCCGAGTTCTCCAGGTCCTTCCACTCCGGAACGGAAACGCTGACATCCTGTGCGCCCACCCCCGGAAGATCGTCCTGAATGCGCACCAGTTCGCTGGGGTTGGGGTAAGGCAAAGGATGCAGCAGCGTGGCGTCGATGACGCTATAGATGGCGGTGGTGGCGCCGACTCCCAACGCCATGGTAGCAATCGCAATGAATGCAAATCCCGGAGATCGCAGCAGCATGCGCACCGCGTATTTGAGGTCGAAGAACAAATTTTCGACGAAGGGAAGGCTTTGCTCGGCGTGATGATCCTCTCGGATTGCCGCAGCCGCGCCCAGCTTAAGCACCGCCTGCCGCCGCGCTTCGGCGGGCGACATCCCGGCGCGCAAATTCTCGTCAGTCTGGAACACGAGATGTTCGGCGAGCTCTTCCTGCAAGCGCTTGTCGGCGCGGCGTCCAGCGCCGAAATTCAAAAGCCGGGAGAAGAAGCGTCGCAGCAATCTCACGGTAAATCCTCCGCTTTCACTTTGAAGAAGCGCGCGATGATGGCCGCGGTCTGCTCCCAGTCGCGGGTCTCCGACTGCAGTTGCTTGCGTCCGGCCGCGGTGAGCCGGTAGAAACGCGCCCGGCGGTTGTTTTCCGATGCGCCCCAGCCGGAGGCAATCGAGCCCTCGTGTTCGAGCTTGAGCAGCAAGGGATACAGCGTGCCCTGGTTGACGGCCAGCAGGTCTCCGCTGATCTGCTCGATGCGCCGCGCGATGCCCCAGCCGTGCTGCGGCCCGATCACGTCGAGAGTCTTCAGCACCATCAGCGCCAGCGTTCCCTGCAAAACGTCCGGTTTTTCTTTCATGGCCAATCGACCTTTAGGTTTCCAACAGGAATAATGGCGCGCTTCCTTTTGGAAAGCAACAGGAGATTTTCAGTTTTCACTCGACCCCAAATCCGCAAGGGCCGCCGGGAAGCCGGCGGGATGCGGTCCGTTGCCGACCGCGCAGTTTGCTTCCGGCCAGGCGGTATTTCCAGCGTCGGACTCAACTCGCGCGATAAACGTGCGCCTACCTGGAGTGCCCCGGCTCCCTTTCTCCGGTTCATATCCTCTCGTAAATGCCTCGCGACGCAAGGCTTATCAAGTCATGTCGAGTTCATTGGCAATCGCCTGAGCCGCGTGATGAAATCCCGTCATCGCGCAATTCACGGCCATTCATGCACTGTCAAGTTTTCGTTCTCGCCTCCGGAGCCGTCCTTGGCGAAAATATCTGCTGCTTGGTAATCCCAGGAGGAGCCGGCTATGGCCAGGCGTAAGTTCTTGTCGCAGTTGATCGGTCTGCCCTTTTTGAGATGGGGCGCATGGACCCAGGAATCAAAAAAGGTTTTGAAGATTATGATGCGGAGTTCTTGGGGGACCGATGATCCTACGCGCGCTTCGTTCGTATTCGCCCATGCGCTCGCGTTATCGGATGCCGGTCATGAAGTTCAGATTTTTCTGACCGCTGACGCCACCAATCTGATGCGCAAGGTTACCTCGGATGCGGTGCTCCCCATTGGCTGGCCCCCGCTGGCTGAAATGCGAGAGAAAGTCGTCGCCAAACACATTCCTGTTTTTGCTTGAGGCGCTTGCTCCCGAGCCCGTGGGGTTTCGGAAAATGATCTTACGACCTGGGGTGCGAAGTTCGGTAACCCCGCGGTGTTTGTTTCTCTAGTCGAGTGGTCCGACCGCATCATCGCCGAATAGGTCTGAATGATCAGCAGCCGTTCCCGATGAACAGCCGCCCGGAAACAACTGGACGATCTCCAGTATTCTGACCTATCGTGATTCGATGAAGACTGGTCCTAAGTCGCGCGGTATTCGCTCGGCAATCTACTTTATTTGTTTCGTCGCGTTCGCCTTCGCGTCCGTCATCGTCACTCCGGCCCAGGAATCCGCGCAACCCTGGATGGATGCACGCAAAGATCCAGGTGAACGTGCCGACCTGGTCTTGAAGCAAATGACCCTCGACGAAAAAATTTCCCTGCTGCATGGCAACGGCATGCCGCACGTTCCGACCTGGCAAATGCCGCTCACCTCGCTCGGCAATGGCGGCGCCGGCTATGTCGAAGGCATTCCGCGTCTCGGAATCCCTGCGCTCATCATTTCGGATGCGGCCTACGGCGTCCGCAGCAGCGGAGACAACGGCCGCTACTCGACCGCTCTCCCTTCCAGTTTGGGCGCGGCTTCGAGTTGGGATGCCGACGTGGCCTGCGAATTTGGCTCGCTGATTGGCCGCGAGCTCCGCAACCAGGGTTTCAACATGTCTCTCGGCGGCGGCGTGGATCTCACGCGCGACCCGCGCAACGGCCGCAACTTCGAATACGCCGGAGAAGATCCGTTGCTGGCCGGAACCGTCGTCGGCAATCTCATGAAATGCGAACAAGCCCAACACGTCATCGGTGACGTCAAACACTACGCGATGAACGATCAGGAAACGGGCCGCAACATCGTCAATGTAGTGGTCTCCAAACGCGCGATGCAGGAAAGCGATCTGCTGGCGTTTCACATTGCCATCGACATCGCCAAGCCCGGCGCTGTGATGTGCTCTTACAATCGCGTGAACAGCGACTACGCCTGCGAGAATTCCTACCTGCTTCACGACGTCTTAAAACACGACTGGTCGTTCCCCGGCTTCGTTCTTTCGGATTGGGCCGGAACGCACAGCACCTCGAAGGCGATCGCCGCGGGCCTCGATCAGGAACAGCCCATGGCGGATTTCTTCGGCCCGAAGTTGAAGCAAGCGGTCGACGCCGGCCAAGTGCCCATGTCGGCAATCGACGAAAGCGCGCGCCGCGTGCTGTATTCCGAGTTCGCTTCGGGCATTGTCGATCATCCGGTGATCAAAGGCGTTCCGGATGTCGCCGCCGGCCTCGAGACCGCCCAGAAAATCGAAGAACACAGCATCGTGCTGCTGAAAAATCGCGACGCCGTTCTTCCGCTCATTAATTCTCAAGTTCATTCCATCGCATTGATCGGCGGCCACGCCGACGTCGGCATGATTTCCGGTGGCGGCTCCGCTCAGGTGGATCCGCCGGGCGGCAACGCCATCATGCCTCCAGGCCAAGGTGCGACCCACTGGCAGGATCATGTGTGGTTCCCGACGTCCCCGCTGAAAGCATTGCGCGCGCAAATGCCCGCCGCGAAAATCAGTTTCGATTCCGGTCAGGATCTCGACGCGGCCGCAAACCTCGCGAAGAACTCCGACGTCGCCATCGTCTTCGCGTATCAGTGGCTGTCGGAAGGGATGGATCTGCCGAGCCTTTCGCTTCCCGATGGACAGGACGCGTTAATTCAGAAAATCGCTGCGGCGAATCGGCACACCATCGTAGTTCTCGAAACCGGAACCGCGGTGACCATGCCCTGGGCGGACGACGTAGCCGGAATCCTTGAAGTCTGGTACGCGGGAAGTAGCGGCCACCTCGCTCTGGCCAATGTTTTAACCGGCCAGGTAAATCCCTCGGCAAAATTGCCGATGACGTTTCCGAAGAGCGAACAGGATCTCCCGCACGTGACCATTCCTCCTCTCGCGAAGGAAGACGAAGGCCAGGGCACCGGCACCGAGAATGGCGTGACGCACATGCAGTCCAAATATTCCGTGACCTACGACGAGGGAGCCAAGGTCGGTTACAAGTGGTACGAGTCCGAGCACAAGCCGGTGCTGTTTCCGTTCGGCTTCGGCCTCTCCTACACCACGTACACTTATTCAGGCCTGAAGATCGGCGGCGAAGGCCAGCACCGCACTGCAACATTCACGATCGCGAATACCGGCAACCGCGCCGGAACTGAAATCGCGCAGGTGTACGTCACCCTACCGGAAGCCGCGGGCGAATCGTATCAGCGCCTAGCAGGCTGGCAACGTGTAGAACTCAAACCCGGCGAATCGAAAACCGTCACCGTGACGATCGATCCGCGCCTGTTGCAAATTTTCGACGAACCGTCAGCCGCCTGGAAGCTTCTACCCGGGAACTACACCATAGCCGCCGGCCCATCGTCCGCCGCCACAACTCTCCATGCCCAATTCCAAATGAACTGAATTCATTCGTAAACTTTCACCGCCGAAGCTTTTCGCGACTCTGCCCGTCGGCGCCGAGTTTTTGACGTCATTCTGAGCGCAGCGAAAAATCTCATCCATGCTCCCGCGCCCAGCCCACCACGAGCATCGCCGAACGCCCGCTGCGCCACTGCCGCCGCACCGACGCACCACGCAGCGAGTTGAATAATTCACCATCCTCGGAAAAATTCAACGCGGGTGTGGCTCTCCGGCCATCCGTAGGCCCCTAGAGTTTGGTCCGTCGCCTGCATAAGGTTAGGACGTGCCCACCAAGGCGACAGTCAGGAGGATGACGATGGCCAAGAAATCGAAAGCAGTGAAAAAATCGAAACACGGCAAAGAGCTACACGCCGGCAAACATCAAGAATCGGTAAAGCCGCTGTCGGTGTCTGGGCAACACCTACCGTCGGGCAAGTTACACCTACGCTAAAGTCGTTTCGGCTCCAAAGTTTCGTCCGCGCGCGGAGAGGACTCCTCATCGGGTCCTCTCTTTTTTTTGCGGGTTTCGGCGATGCGTCAAGCCGCCGCAGCTGCGCCAGTGGCCACAACGACGGACAAATATCTAAACGAGCGTATACTGCTTGCCTCGACACGAAAAAACGCTCAGACCGAATCGCGTGCAGGTCAAAAAAGGGAAGCGGTGGCTAACAAATCGTATCGTTTTCTGCTCGCAATTGGATTCGTCGTTGGAATAAATTTCGCAACACCGGCGCAGACTCCGCCAACCGCGCCTGCAAGTTCCGTCCCGGCCTCCGCGGTTCACGACCCCGAAGCCGAGGGCCTCTACCATCCAATCGCCGATCCCAAAGCGATCGTCGAATTCGGCAACGCGCGTTTCACTGTGCTGACGCCGCAGCTCATCCGCATGGAGTGGTCCGCCAACGGAAAATTCGAAGACCGCGCCTCGTTGGTCTTCCTGAATCGCCATCTGCCGGTGCCAAAGTTCGGCAGAGTTATTCGCGAGGGGTTCGGAATGGGCCCTAGCTCGTTGACAATCGTGACGGACGCGCTGACGCTGAACTACACTCCCCCAACCGCGACGATGGTCGGGAAACCGCTCGCAGCAGACAGCGATCGTTTCACCCGTGAGACTCTCGAAATCACTCTCACCGTCGGCGGCAAACAAGTTGTGTGGCGTCCCGGCCAAGCCGACCCAGAAAATTTACTCGGCACCGCCCATTCCCTCGACGCCGCCAAAGGCACCGAGCTGCGCGACCCGATGGAGCCGGGCCTCGTCTCCCGTTCCGGCTGGGCCCTCGTCGACGACACCACCCGCCCGCTCTTCGATTCGACCGACTTCACTTTCAGCGCCGGTGAGAAAAGCCCGTGGCCCTGGGGCCTCGAACGCCCGCCCAACGAGAGGAATGACGAAAAACCCGGCGCGTACCTCGATTGGTATTTCTTCGGCTACGGCCACGATTATCGCCAGGCGCTCGGCGATTTCGTCCGCGTCGCCGGCCGCATCCCACTGCCGCCGCGCTATGCCTTCGGCGCGTGGTGGTCCCGCTGGTGGGATTACTCGGACCAGGAAATCTACGACCTCATCAAAGGATTTCGCGAGAATGATGTCCCGCTCGATGTCATCGACTTCGACACCGCCTGGCACGTCAGCGCCGCCCAGCTCACGCCGCTCGGCGAAGTGGACCAATCGAAACAGAATGACCCGGTAGGTTGGACCGGCTACACCTGGAATCCGTATCTTTTTCCCGACCCCGATCAATTCGTGAAAAATCTCCACGCAGACGGAATCAAACTCACGCTGATTCTGCACACCGCCGCCGGAATCGAACCGTGGGAAAAAACCTATCCCCAGATGGCGCGCGCGATGGGCGTCGATCCCGCCACCCGCAAATATATTCCCTTCAACCCGACCGACCAAAAATTCGCCGCGAATTACATGAATTTCATGCTCCATCCGCTGGAAAAACAGGGCGTGGATTTCTGGTGGATGGATTGGTGGTGGCAAGACTGGCAGCCGGATCAGGTGAGCCTGCTACCCAACGTGAAACCTACCTGGTGGCTGAACTACATTCACTTCACCGACCAGCAGCGCGAAGGCAAACGTCCAATGATCCAGCATCGGTGGGGCGGCCTCGGCAACCACCGCTACCCGATCGGTTTTTCCGGCGATACCAATTCGTCGTGGGAACAGCTCGGCTTTCAGTTCTGGTTCACGGCCACCGCGGCGAATGTCGCTTACGCCTATTGGAGCCACGACATCGGCGGCCATCTACCCGGCGTCGTTGATCCCGAGCTATACACCCGCTGGGTCCAGTTCGGCGGATTCAGTCCCATCCTGCGCACTCACTTCACTATGAACCCCGACGCGGAGCGCCGGCCGTGGGCGCTTCCCGAGCCGTACTCCGATGTTCTCCGCGCGGCCTACCAGTTGCGTTACGCGCTCGAGCCTTACACCTACACCGAAGCGCGAAAAACTTTCGACACCGGCATCGCTTTCTTCCGCCCGCTCTACTACGACTGGCCCGAGGCCGACGCGGCGTACCAGAACAAAGGTGAATATATTTTCGGCGATCAAATGCTCGCCGCGCCCGTAGCCACCGCCTCCGACAAAATCACCGGCCTCTCCACCGAAAATGTCTGGCTACCCCCGGGCGAATGGATCGAATGGCCGACCGGCAAACATTT
Source organism: Candidatus Acidiferrales bacterium (assembly GCA_036401315.1). Lineage (GTDB taxonomy): Bacteria > Acidobacteriota > Terriglobia > Acidiferrales > UBA7541 > Palsa-295. The sequence goes on along the minus strand of DASWVE010000035.1, from coordinate 6,994 downwards.
CGCAGTCACCGATCAAGCCGGCCGCACTTTCTCTCGCAATTTTTCGCTCGACCAGGTTCCGGTTTATCTCCGCGCCGGCGCCATCGTCCCGATGCAACCGCCCATGCATTACACCGGCGAAAAACCCGTCGATCCGCTCATCTTTAATATATGGCCGCTCGAGCCCGGTTCCAGTTCCACCTATTCCGTCTATGAAGATTCCGGCGCAGCCGTTGAATACCAGCGCGGCGTTTTCACTCGCACGCCGATCAAGGCCACGCAGTCAGGCGATACGCTTCGTGTCGAGCTCGGTCCGGCGCAGGGAAGTTTCCCCGGAATGTTGAAAGCGCGCGGCTATGAACTGCGCCTGCCAGCGGACTGGCCGCCTGATGCGGTCACCGTGAACGGAGTAGCAGTAAAGCGCGCCACGCAGCCCAGCGAGAAAGGCTGGTCCTTCGTAGGCAACACCCTCACGACAATAATCCCGGTGCCATCGCAAAGCGTCACAAATAAAATCACCATCGAAGTCCGCCGCGCCCCCGGCCTAACCGCGCGCCGCAGCGAACTCGACAGTTTCGCCGGCCGCATGACTCGCCTGCGCGCCACTTACGACGCCCTTCAGCAAACCGCGCCTCTTTCCGCGGCACCTTTTTCCGGGCCGCCCGATGTTCTGGTCGACGCTATGCAAACCGGCAACCGGCTCGGCTGTCATCCCGACCGCGCCGTGGAAGAGCTAGCCCACTTCCACCAAGTATTGCCGCCCGCGCAAAGCGCCGTCGCGAACCTCGACGAATCGTTCAGCAAAGGCCTAACAAAAATGCTCGAAAGCAAATCCGCCACCATGTCAGCCGCCGACCTCGAAGCCCTAAAGCAACGCCGCCTCGACAGCTTCCACCGCGCCCAAAAATTAGCAGTCGAAGCCGGGAACTGAGCGCTTCGGCGAAAGTCTTTTTGTGTGATCTGCTAAAAACGAATGTTCGGCAACGGCGTCTAAGCTGGCAGCTCCGTAAGTTATCCTTAACCCGATCCGATGACCAACCTGCTGCGCGATCTGCGTTACGCTCTTCGGGCGCTGGCCCAGAATCCCGGCTTCGCTGCCGCGGCGATTCTGTCCCTGGCGATCGGCATCGGCGCCAACACCGCCATCTTCAGCGTCACCAGCGCGCTGTTGCTGCGCCCGCTTCCGTACCGCGACGCCAATCGCCTGGTGATCGTCTGGAATCGCTCGCCGGGGTTGGGCATTACCCAGGACTGGTTTTCCACCGCGCAGTATTTCGACATCAAAACGCGCCACTCCGGCTTCGAAGACCTGGCGATCGCCTACGGCACCAACGACAATCTCACCGGCAACGGCGACCCCGAACGAATCGGCACCATTCGCATTTCATCGAATCTGTTACCGATGCTCGGTTACCGCGCGGCCCTGGGTCGCCTGTTCACCGCCGATGAAGACCTCGCTGGGCGCAATCCCACCGCGCTCCTGAGTTATGGCACCTGGACTCGCCGCTTCGGCTCCGACCCGCACTCTGCCGCCGAAGTATCCGGCTATGCCGCCGGCCACTGGTGTCAGCACCCAACCGCCTTTGGCCGTCATCCAGAGGAGCGCCTTCCGCGACGAAGGACCTCTCTTCGATTACAGCCTCGTCGCGATGCGTCGCGCCGCGTCGCGCCGCCACAAACCAAATCCACACCACTCAACCGTCGTCATTCTGAGCGCAGCGAAGAATCTCATCCATGCTCCCGCGCCCAGCCCACGACGACCATCGCCGAACGCAAATCCGCCTCCGCCGCGAAAGCATCCGGCTCTGCCGCCGAATTTCACGTCACGTAAATCCGCCTATGGCCGTCATCCAGAGGAGTACCTTCCGCGACGAAGGACCTCTCTTCGATTGCCGCCTCATCGAAGCCCGTCCGCCGCCCAGCGCCCCCGAATCGCGACCCCTCACCCGCGCATCTAAAGCGCATTCAAGCTAAAATGTCCTAAGTGCCAAAAATGAAAATCCTCTCCCTAAACGTCGGCGTCCCCCGCCAAGTCGAAGTCCACGGCGGCACGATCCTCACCGGCATCTTCAAACAACCAGTCGCAGGACGCATCCAACTCCGCCGCCTCAATCTCGACGGCGACCGCCAAGCGGACCTCACCGTCCACGGCGGCCCGTACAAAGCCGTCTACATTTACCCCCACGAGCATTATGAGTATTGGAAAAAAGCGCTGCCGAATCGCGAAATTCCCATCGCCGTCTTCGGCGAAAATTTCACCACGGAAGGCCTGCTCGAATCCGACGTCCACATCGGCGACACCTTCGCCGTAGGCTCCGCCGAAATAACGGTCACGCAGCCGCGCCAACCCTGCTACAAACTCAACGTCCGCTTCGACGACAACCACATGGTCCAACGTTTCCTACGCAGCGGCCGCAGCGGCTTCTACGTCCAGGTCACCAAGCCCGGCGAAGTAGCCGCCGGCGACGAAATCACCGTCCTCAGCCGCGACCCCCGCCAAGTCTCCATCGCCGAATTCAACCGCATCTTCACCGCCAAAACCCTAACCCCCGCCGACGTAGAGATGATTCAAAAAGTGATGCAAATCCCCGCCTTCCCCCAGGAATCCAAAGACTACTTCCGTGAGAACCTCGCCGCGCGCAGCTGATCCCGTTTTCGCCGTGCCTCAAGAACTGCAACAAGCTCAAAATTATTTTGTGTCGATGGACGTAACGCGAATCGTGACCAGCAGTTTTCCGCCGCGGAACACTTCGATTGTTCGGGGGATTTGCTTTTCGTTCCAGGTCTGAAAATCCGAGTACACCGTCGTGTTGGGATCGACGAAATCGGCGCGCAGCAGTCCCGCCGCGTCGAACCAGTAATCTTGACCGTTAATCGGTTGGTTGTTTGGAGCCACGCCACCGCGCCCGGCACGAATTAGTTCCGGTTCGCCGCCGGTCGTCGACTCCGTGGGATCGATGTTGCTCAGCGGCACCGCCGAATTTCCCCAGTCCGCTTCTTGAAAGGTGTGCAACTCCGGGAAATGATCCTTCATCGCCAGCAAGACTAAATCCAGATCCACTCCCGGCGGCACAGCGTTCGCCTCAGTCCGCATCCGGTTCACTTTTTCATCTTCCATCGTTTCCGTTACTCCTGCGGACCCAACCTGCGCCTCTCGCTTCCACGTGGCCGGCGCCCAAGTCTCAACGTAATTCCCGGTGGGACCGTCCGGAAAAGTGAACGTTGCGCGCAGCGTGAAGGGTTCGCCGCCTTCCGTGCGCGGATCGCTGAGCGCGCGCGATTGGACGATGTGCCGCCGGAACGAAATTTCCGGAAACGATTTTCCGTTCGCGCCCAGCGGCTCGTACTTCAGATGAAACGGCACGCTAAGCGTCGTCACCACTTCGACGGGCTGGCCATCGACCACGTACGGTTTGAATTTCCAAGCCTTGACCTGCTCGATCGCGATGCTGTTAATGCGCTGATTCTTGGAAATAGCGTTAGCCAACTCGCGCACGTTTCCGTCGCGATCGATTTTTACCGTCACTACGACCACGCCGCTCAGCGGAAAAGTGAATGTCGAGGGCCACGCGGCCGACGGTGCTGCAGCACCATCCGCGCGTGTCAGCGCCGATTCCGGCACCTGCGCGAAACGCAGCCGCGCCGCGAAATTCGTGTCGTGCGGCATGCTGAAGCGCCCGACGGCGTCGCTACTGCTCGCCGGCACGTCCGCCGCCAGCGGCTCTAGCAGCGTCACCGTCGCTGTCACGTCCGAGCGGTTGCCCGGCCACACCGTAATCTTCCGCGCCACTTTCTTGCCGCCGAACGCCTCGTATCTGCCCAGCTGCACGCCGATCGGCGTCGCGAAGATCTGATTCGCCGTCCCGTCGCCGTTGAAGCACACCGAATTGTACGAGGAGAGTTTCTCCTCGCCCGCGCCGTACTCCGTCTCCCAGTTTCCGCAGCCCGGCCGATCTTCGTCCGCTGGCGCGCCATACAGTTCCGCGACCGGCACCGGGTCAACCGCCGCCCGCATCAATTCGTGCAGCCAGTAGGGCAGATAATCCGAGGAGTTCGATTCGAAGTACGCGTCGCCCGACCGCACCGCGGTCTGCGTGAAGTCCGGCGACTTCACCTCGCGCCGCCAGCGGTCCGGCGCCGCCCACCAAATCTCGATCTGCGCCGCGTACTCCGGATTGTGCATCGTCGAATCGGTAGTAACCATCTGCAGATGAAACGGAGCAGCGCCCGGCACAGCCAGCGTGGAGATTTCCCGCGCATGCGTCAGCGCCGCCTGAAATTTAGTAGGAGAATTTTGCGTTGAATGCGCGGTGAAGGGCATTGCAGCGGCAACTACGGATGCAACCAGCAGCAAGCGTCCGATCATGCGCGCTAATGTATCAATGGGTTAAGGCATCCGCAAGTTGCTGCGGACGACGCGTCGATTTCATTTTTTACGTTACGAGGCTTTTTCTTCGGCGGCGGCGACGAATTCGCTGTAGGGGCCTTTGAAGTCTTCGATCTTTTTTCCCGCTTCGAAGTGCCAGATGCGCGTGGCGACTTCGTCGATCACGTCGTGGTCGTGGGTGACCAGCAACACCGTGCCGTCGTATTTCTGCAGCGCGATGTTCAGCGCGTTGATGGATTCGAGGTCCAAGTGGTTGGTGGGCTCGTCCAACACTAGCACGTTGGGTTTTTGCAGCATCAAGCGGCAGAAAATCAGGCGGGCGGTTTCGCCGCCGGATAGCGCGCTGGTCGGCTTGGTGGCTTCTTCGCCGGTGAAAAGCATTTGGCCCAGGACGCCGCGCAGCTCTTCCTGCGTCGCTTGCGGCTTGAATTGATGCAGCCACTCGATCGTATTCATGCCATGCCGGATCGATTCCGCGTGGTCCTGCGCAAAATATCCGCAGGCCGCGTTGTGGCCCCAAATCACCTGCCCGCCATCGACCGTAAACTCGCGCTCCGCATCATCGATATATCCTGGCGCGGTTTTCATCAGGCACTTCAGCAAAGTGGTTTTCCCGGTTCCGTTGCGGCCCATCAACGCGATTTTCTCGTTGCGGTCCACCGCGGCTGAAAAAGGCGGCCACACCTTCACGCCGTCGTAGGATTTCGCCACGCTCTTGATGTCCAGCGGATGCTTGCCGGAATTTTGCTCCACCTGAAAACGAATGTAAGGACGCGCGATGTTGGACCGCGCCAGCTCGGTGGTTTGCAACCGCTCCACTTCTTTTTTGCGCGAAGTCGCCTGCGCCGACCGCGTACCGGCCGAAAAGCGCGCGATAAAATCCTGCAAGTGCGCGATTTTCTTCTCGCGCTGCTCGTTCTCGCTTTCGATCCGCGAGCGCACCGAAGTCTTGGCCACTACCATGTCGTCGTAGCCGCCGTTGTACATGATCACCGTCTGGTAATCGATGTCCGCGGTGTGGGTGCAGACGCTGTTCAGAAAATGGCGGTCGTGGGAGATCACAATCAGCACGCCGTCATATTCATTCAGATAATCCTGCAGCCAGTGGACCGAATCGAGGTCCAGGTTGTTGGTCGGCTCGTCCAGCAGCAGCACTTGCGGATGCCCGAAAAGCGCCTGGGCCAGCAGCACGCGGACTTTTTGTCCGCCCTGCAGCTCGCTCATCTGGCGCTCGTGCAGCGATTCGTCAATGCCCAGCCCGTCGAGCAAAATCGCCGCGTCCGCTTCCGCGGTGTAGCCGTCGTTTTCGCCGACGATGCCTTCCAGTTCGCCCAGACGCATGCCGTCCGCGTCAGTCAGCGCCTCGTGCGGCTTGGCGTAGAGAATTTCGCGCTCCTGCAGCGCCTTCCACAGCGGACGGTTGCCCATGATCACCGTATCGATCGCGCGCTTGTCGTCAAAGGCAAATTGGTCCTGCGACAAAATTCCGAGTTTCTTCGGCCGGGTCACGTCGCCCTTGGTGGGCTCCAGATCCCCGGTCAGGATCTTCATCAGGGTCGATTTACCCGCGCCATTCGGCCCGGTAATGCCATAGCGGCGGCCGGCAAAAAAGGTGGTAGAGACGTCTTCAAAGAGGACCCGCGGCCCAAAGCGCATCGTTACATTGTTTATAGATAGCATTGTGAGCCTTTCATTATAGCGTATCTCGCAAAATTCTCAGCCCCGCCCGCCGCGCTGAATCGCAAATCGATCCGCCGGGAACTTTTGGAGTGCGGTGGCTCTGCCACCGCTTTTAATGCGCGGCCCACACCGCCCAAACCGTCGGAGTCCCTCCAGTTCCTTGGCTGGCACTTGGTCCGGCACCCCGTCCAGCACTTCGTGCTCGTCCTTTGGGTGGAAGTACGGTTCTTGCGCAAAGCGGTGGCAGAGCCACCGCACTCCAAAAGTTCTGGTCGCAGTGGGTGTGGGCGGACTGGCTGTTTCGCCGCGACGAGGGATCTCGCCCCGCCTTTGCCGCGCGTCGTTGCCAGAGCCGTGGGCGTCGCTGAGGCCACACCAAAATCTGCCCACCTGAAGGTGGCCGCTACGTAGGTTCCACGTCCAACCCGTCCGACGATGGCTCTCTCCCGCCTCGGCCCGTGCTGTTGCACCCGGCGCGGGCCAGTTGTCACTTGTATCAACTGGGAGGCGGAAACCCATAAAAATTGTCGATTAGAAATCACGCCGACCCTTTGTTTTGTTGGAGATGAGCCATGTTTCTAATCGCGCGAAATTTTCCGAAAATTGTCGATTAGAAATGAGCGCGGTGGCGGGCGGGGTGGTTGAAGCTGCCTCGAGGTGTACGCAGATTTGCGGGGGGCGGGGAATTGCGAGATTCAGCTGAGGGGTGGGTGAAGGTTTCAGTTGGCCGGCACGTCGCACACAACCTGCCTGCGCCCAAGCGACCCCATTTTAGCAAATTGCGTCGAAGACGAAAAGCACACACAAATCGACCCTTCGAGAAGTTTTGAGGCAGATCTGACCGTCGGTTTTTTTGTCTCGCGACCTCCGAATTATTTAGCCAAATGGCGCCCGTATAGTATATACAGCGTTACGTAACAGAGCGGCTAGGGAGACAAAGATTAAGAG
>DASWVE010000034.1:0-7019 GCA_036401315.1 Candidatus Acidiferrales bacterium | reverse complement strand
TGTCCCTCGAGGACCATCCTCAGATGGGGCGGCGGAATATCCGGACAATCCTTATGTGCCTCGAGCACGAATAGAAGCTTGTCGCATCGCAAAAGCAAAGGCCCTGGACAAGTGCGCCTGTTTTCATAGAAGAATGACGGCCGGAGATCTGACGCTCGGTTTTCTTCGTGATTGTTGAGTGCGCTTCGATCCTAAAAAGCAGATCCCTCACCCGTAAACGGGTTCGGGATGACAAGTTCTTGTGGGGCTTAGGAGCTGTGATGCTTACGCAATTTCAATTCGAGAAGAAGTGGCGGGCGAGGAACAAAACGTTGGCGGGGCGTTCGGCTAAGCGGCGCATGAACCAGGGGTACCAGAAGGTGCCGTAGGCGACGAGGACGCCGGAGGGGTAGCCGGCTTGGGCCAGGCGGATTTGTTCGGCGCGTTGGATGCCGTAGAGCATTTGGAATTCGACTTTTTCCTTGGGCACACCCTGCGAGGTGGTCCATTCGATAATTTTCGAGATCAACGAGCGGTCGTGGGTGGCTAAGACCGCGCGGACGCGGGCGCGGCGCGCTTCGGGGCTGAGGATGCGCTGGGCGAGATGCAGGAAATTTTCGTCGACGTCTTTTTTCAGCGGGTAGGCAATTTCGGCGGGTTCATTGTAGGCGCCTTTGACCAGGCGAATGGCGGCGCCCATGGGAATCAGGCTGTCGAGGTCTTTTTCGGTACGAAATAGATAGGCCTGCAGGCAGACGCCGACGTTGGCGTGGGATTTTCGGGCGCGGCGAAATAATTCCAGAGTGACGTCGACGTAGGGACTCTGCTCCATATCGATCCACAGCGTTTTTTCGGGTGGCGTGTGTTCGAGGAGCGCGTTGAGATTGTCGTAGCAGAATTTCGGGTCGAGATCGAGGCCGAGCTGGGTGAGCTTCAGCGAAATTTCGGTGCCGAGTCCGGCGGCGCGGATGCGGTCGATGACTCCGTGATAATGCTGAGTGACGAGTTCCGCCTCGGAGCGCAGCGCGACATTTTCGCCGAGGTGAGTGAAGGCGGTGCGGATGCCGTTGGCGGCGAGGCCGCGCGCGGCGGTGAGGGCGTCCTGCACATCTTCGCCGGGCATGAAGCGAGTGACGGTGCGGCGCATGAAGCCGTAGCGCGGGGCGTTTTCGCGCATCCAGCGGTTCTGCGAAGCCAGCAAAATCGAGCGCCGCATTAATCCCAAGTGAAATTCCCCGGTCGGTCCATTCGCGTTATGGCAGCGAAGCTCATTGTGGCGTGCTTAGCGTTTTGATCAGGCGGTAGTAAAAATCGACGCCATCGTAAAAGGAACTGACGCGGATGCGTTCGTCGCGGCCGTGGGAACGGTCGTCGTCGACGTCCATGAACAAGCCGGGCAGGCCGTAGGTGGGAATGCCAGCGGCGCGGGAAATGGCGCCGTCGCTGGCGCCGGCATCCATGACCGGAACGATGGGCACACCGGGCCACATCTCGTTCGAGACTTTGGTGAGCGCGGCCATCAGGTCGGGGCGCAACGGGGACGGAGGATTCATCATGCCGCTCCCGGCCAGTCCGGCGGCGCGAGTAATCTGAACGTGGGGATCGTCAACAATTCTTACCAGCGCTTCCTGAATTTCTTTTGGTGAATGGCCGGGCAGAATGCGGCAATTGACGTTGGCGCGGGCCGCACCGGGCAGCGCGTTGTTGGCGTGGCCGCCTTCCAGGCGGGTGGCGACGCAGGTGGTGCGCATGCGCGCGTTGTAAAACGGAATGGCGGAGAGGCGGGTGAGGGCTCCGGCATCGGGCGGTGTGGCGAGAATCGCTTTCATATCGGCGCCGACGCTGCCGCCGACGATAGCCGATTCACGCGCGAAATATTCGCGGGTGACTTCGTTGAGTTCGAAGGGAAATTGGTAATGCTCGAGTCGCGCGAGCGCGTCGGAAAGCTGATAGATCGCGTTTTCAGAAGTGGGCAGCGAGCTGTGGCCGCCGGGATTGGTGACCTTCAGGTCGAAATCCTGATAGAGCTTTTCGCTGGCTTGGATGCCGACCAGCAGGCGCTTGCCATTCTCGAGTTCGAAATTTCCGGCGTCGGGATTGATGATGTATTCGGCGTCGATGAGATCGCGATGATTTTGGAGGAGCCAGGCGACGCCGTTGGATTGGCCGCCTTCTTCGTCGGCAGTGAGCGCGAGGATTAAGTCGCGGTCGGGTTTGAAATTCTCTTTTTTCAGGCGAATGAAAGTGGTGATCAGGAAAGCGTCGCCGTCTTTGACGTCGCCGGTGCCGCGGCCGTAGAAGTAGCCGTCCTTTTCGACCAGGACGAAGGGATCCATGGACCAGTCTTCGCGGCGGGCTTCGACTACATCGGTATGGCAAATGAAGAGGAGAGGTTTTTTCGCGCCAGTGCCGTGAATGCGGGCGACCAGGTTGCCTTTGCGGTCGTTGGGGCCTAGGACTTGCACGTCGCTGGCTGGGAAACCCGCGTCGAGCAGGCGCTTGGCCATGGCGTTGGCGGCTAGGGTGGTGCTGCCGACCGAATCGGTCGTATTGATTTCGATGAGCTGTTTGAAAATATCTCGGGAGAGCTGCTTGGTGTCGTTATCGAGGCCGGACTGGGCAGGAGTGCGAGCAGGAATCAGGAAAACGAGCGTGAAGGCGAGACACATCGGGCCGATAAAACGTTTCATCAAAAACTCCCATGGGTGAGATGGAGGCGAGGGTAACAGATGGTTCGGCGGAACGCTAGAACGGGGCGATGAACATCGGCATACGACCCAACTCAGAGTGTAATTCGCGCCGCTCATGGCACTGCCTTAAAACGGAGGAGGCGAGAACGGTTTGTCTTTAGCTGGCGCCAGCAGAAAGATTGCGTAGCGGTAGAGTTCGAGTTTGGTGACGTCGGGGACGGAGCCGGAGCCGAAGATTTGGCGGAAGGCGGAGTGGACGGCGTGAAGGTCGGCGTCGGGAAGCAGGCCGAGGACTTCGCCGAAGCGATTTTTGGCTTTGGCGAATTCGTCGGATTCCTCGGGTGTTAGTGGGCGGCCTTTCAGATCCTTGTGCGCGTAGGACTGATAGAACTGGTAGCGGAATTGTTTTTCGTAGAGGTGCGCGTAGGCGGCTCTGGGAGAGTCTTCGGCGGTTTTGGTGGCGGCTAGCGATTTGGAGGTGAAAGCGTCGACGGCCGACTGGAAGTCACGAAAATTTCCGTTGGCACCCATGAGCGGGCCTTTTCCAGTTTTGCCCAGCATTCCAGCGAGACGCGCGGTGCGCGCGTCGTAGCACTTTCCGTAGGCCGCGATGGCGCGGGTGGTAACCGCAGCCGGAGAGTTCGGCTCCGCCGGTGCGGATTTTTCGGCGAAGTAGGACACCCAATCGGTTGAGGTTTTTTCAAGAATTTGCGCGCAGGTGAGGCCGAGGAGGTCGGGATCGGAGGCAGCGGACGCGGGATGAGATTTTTTGGTCTGCGCGAACGCGTGCGGAAGAAGTACGAAGAACGCGAGAATGGCGGCTAGAGTTTTCATCGGGTAAATGCTACCGCGAGTCATTGGGAATCGGCGTAGCGAATCTCGAAAAGATCGAGTTCCTGCTCGAGGCGGCGCAGAACTTCGTCGTTGATCTTGTTTTGGTTACGCAAATTCAGGAGCGCGGCGCGCTGCAAGGCGCGAATGCTTCTCGTAAGATCGCGGTAAAGCTCGTATTCCTGCGCCGAGTATCCGGTATCGGCGTGGCGCGGGCCGGGGAGCAGATTTAGATGATGCTTCTGGATGCGGATCAGCTCGTCGTAGACCGGCACAAATTCGGTGGCTGCGGAGTCGCGTCCGGCTTCGAGGTAGGCTAGCGCGGCATCGATCATGGCATATCGGGCGCGCTGCTCTTCGGGATTTTCCACGTTGGCGGAGGCCAGGCCGAGTTTGCGGATGAAAAACGGCAGCGAGAGTCCCTGAAAAACGAGCGTGACGAAAATCACGCAGAAGGTAAGGAAGATGATGACGTTGCGCTGGGGGAAGGGCGAACCATCAGCGAGAACTTTGGGCAGCGAGATCGCGGCGGCGAGAGCGACTACGCCGCGCATCCCGGTCCAGCCAGCGATGAAAAGCTGGCGCCAGCCGGGCATCGGGTCATTCTGATGCTGGATGCGCCAACGAATCCAGTGCGCGGCGCGCGCGCCAGGATAAATCCAGATCAGGCGCAGGATTACCACTACCGCACTGATCAGCAGGCCGGTCAGGAGCAGGCGGCCGAGACTGAGGTCTCGAATCTGGCTGAGGATATAGGGCAGCTGCAGGCCGATGAGAATGAAAACGATGCCGTTGAGCACGAAACTGAGCGTGTCCCATACGGCCGCGCTTTGCAGACGCGCGCGCGTGGAAAAAAGTAAGGAGCTCTGGTGGCCGAGATACATGCCGCAAGCCACGGTGGCCAGTACGCCGGAAGAGTGCACGCTTTCCGCGGCGAGATAGGCGAAGTACGGAGTGATGAGGCTGATAGTGATTTCGACCGGAGCATCGTCGATGCGCGCGATCATGAGCGCCGCGAGCTTGCTGATGACCAGGCCGATGATGACGCTGGTGGCAACCAGGTAAAAGAGCAGCGATATGCGTTGGTGCAGGGTCGAGGTGTGGCCGGTGATGACCATGGACACCGTGATTTGCAGGGCCAGCAAGCCGCTGGCGTCATTGACCAGGCTTTCGCCTTCGATGACGTCGGTGAGCCGGCCGGGGAGGCCGAGGCGGCGCGCGATCGAAGTGGCAGCGATCGCGTCAGTGGTGCAGACCACGGCGCCGAGGACCAAGCCTTCTCTCCAGGTGAAATCCGGAATGATCCAGTGGGTGGCCACGGCTACGCCGTAGACGGTGAAACTGACCAGACCGAGAGCTAGAAGCGAGATGCTGGAAATGTTGTAGCGGAAGTCGCGCCAGGAGGTTTGGTACGCGGCGGAAAAAAGCAGCGGCGGGAGGAAGAGGAGGAAAACGACGTCAGGATTTAGTTCGATGTGCGGGACGCGCGGAATCAGGCTGAGGAACAGGCCGGCAATGACCAGAACGATGGGATACGGAGTATTGGCGCGCTTGGCCAAGGTGGCGAGCGCGACGACGCACACCAGCAGAAGGAGGATGATCGGCTCGACGTTGTGGATGTTTTGACCGTACATTTTTCGAGGCGCTTACGATAACGCAGATGCCGGGCCGGGGCACGAGGTTCTAAGGAAGTTTACGGGCGGGTGATTTTTTCTTTCGAGCTTTGCGGAGGGCTCGGGCCAAAAGGATTTCTGCGGTGCGATCGACGCGCTTGTGCAGCGTGGCGGGGGAACGCGCTTTGTTGAGTACACGCAGGAGCTGCATGCGCAGGCCGGCGGGGAGCTGGTTGAATTCGCGGCGGACAACCCGATTGCGCTGCATGGCGGCTTCGAATTCGAGTGGGATGGGGAGATCGCGGGAAGCGAGATCGAGCTTGAGGCTGACGGTCGCGGTTTGGCCGGCGTCGGCGCGGGCGGCTTGGCGTAGCGTGGCGTTGAATTGGAGGCGGAAGTGGCCGCCGCCGGCGGGAACCAGCGTGGTGCGGGTGCTGCCGCCGTTGACGGTGGCGACGACGGGGATGTGATTTGGATTTCTTGATTTCTGTGCGCTGCTTGATTTTCTGCTGAATTCCTTGGCGAGCGCAGCGCCGAGGTCTTTGGGGACGTCAACGTAACGCAGCATCCAGATTTTGTAGATTGTGGCGGAGAAGGGCATCTCGAGCTTTAAAGCAAATTCGCGAGTTGTTCTTCGGTGATGCGGGCGTCTCGTAGCAGTCGATGGAGCAAGCCGCGCTTGAGACTTCTATGAAGCGGGATAGTTAGCGGTTTACGTTGAGGATCCGTCGCATGGCGCATCCGGACGTGACTGCCTTTCTGCCTGACCCGGATGTAACCCAGTTTTTCCAAGACCCTTATTAACTCATCGCCGAAGATGACGGGAAGCTTCGGACTCATTGACTGACGAGAACGCTTCCAATCAATACGTTCGACGGGTCAGGAATTTGCTCGCCCCGCTCTTGCAAATCTTCGAGACAAAGTTCGATAGCTTCGCGAATGTTGGTCAGGGCTTCTTCAACGGATTCTCCCTGAGAATAGCAGCCGGGCAGCGACGGGCAGACCACGACGTAGCCACCGTCTTCATCGGGTTCGAGAAGCACCTTGAAATCCCATGTCTTCATTCATGGATGCTAACTCCCAATGACCCAACCGGCAAGGGGTTCGAAATCGAGGTTGCATTCAATAAAAAAGGCCGCAACGTTTGTGGCGTTGCGGCCTTTTGAATTTAAATCCTGGCGGTGACCTACGTTCCCGCGTCGTTTCCAGCGCAGTATCATCGGCCCGGCAAGGCTTAACTTCCGTGTTCGGGATGGGAACGGGTGTGACCCTTGCGGTAAGACCACCAGGAAACTTGTGCATCGAAATTGGGGAATCGAGATCGGGTTAGGGCGCTGAGCGCCGGGAACCGAAGGTCGATCACCGAATTTTCGATGAGCAACTGAAGGAAGTTGGTAACCGCAAATTTCGATTGAATGTAGACAATGCGAAAAGTGCGTCTTTCCTCCGCGCAAGCCGGTTAGGGCATTGCGACGGTTTAGGAAAGTTTTATGGTTAAGCCGAACGGCCGATTAGTACGGGTTAGCTACACGCATTACTGCGCTTCCACCTCCCGCCTATCAAAGTCGTAGTCTTCGACTGGCCTTCTTACCCCCCCGCAGGAGGGTTGGGAAACCTTATCTTAAGGCGAGCTTCTCGCTTAGATGCTTTCAGCGATTATCTCTTCCGGACTTCGCTACCGAGCTATGCCACTGGCGTGACAACTCGATCACAAGAGGTCCGTCCATCCCGGTCCTCTCGTACTAGGGACAGCTCCTCTCAAGTTTCCTGCGCCCACACCAGATAGGGACCGAACTGTCTCGCGACGTTCTGAACCCAGCTCACGTACCGCTTTAATAGGCGAACAGCCTAACCCTTGGGACCTTCTACAGCCCCAGGATGCGATGAGCCGACATCGAGGTGCCAA
>DASWVE010000033.1:0-2215 GCA_036401315.1 Candidatus Acidiferrales bacterium | reverse complement strand
GCGTTTTTTCGCGGTGATTCCGATTTTGGCGATCGCCGGAAGTCTGGCGCGCAAGAAATTCGTGCCGGAATCGGCCGGAACCTTTCCGGTCACGACTGCGCTATTCAGTTCCCTGCTGGTCTTTGTGGTCTTGATCGTCAGCGCGTTGACGTTTTTCCCGGCGCTCAGTCTCGGTGCAATTCTCGAACATCTGCTGATGCACGCCGGAAAGGTGTTTTAGGAACTTATGACGACTTCAGCGAAAGGCGGTACCCGCGAAAAATCCCGATGGGGCCGCGGCATTGTGGTTCCGGCGCTGTGGGCCTCATTGGTCAAGCTGAGCCCGCGCACATTGGCCAAGAATCCGGTGATGTTCGTGGTCGAAGTCGGAGCGGTGCTGACCTCGGTCGACTTAATTCGAGGAGTATTTCAGCACACCCATGGTTTTGGGTTCTCGCTGCAGATCACCGTGTGGCTCTGGTTCACCGTGCTATTCGCGAATTTCGCCGAAGCGATGGCCGAAGGGCGAGGAAAAGCGCAAGCGGAGGCGCTGCGTCGCGCCCGATCGGAGACGATTGCGCGCCGTGTGCGTGCCGACGGATCGATCGAGTCGGTTCCCGGCTCGAGGCTGCGCGCGGGTGACACGGTGCTGGTCGCAGCAACCGAATTCATTCCCGGCGACGGAGAAGTGATCGAGGGCGTCGCTTCGGTGGATGAATCCGCGATCACCGGCGAATCCGCGCCGGTGATTCGGGAATCGGGCGGCGACCGCTCCGCAGTGACGGGCGGCACGCGCGTGCTATCCGACGAAATTAAGGTGCGCATCACTTCAAACCCTGGCGAGACATTTCTCGACCGCATGATCAAGCTGGTCGAAGGAGCGTCGCGGCAGAAAACGCCGAACGAAGTCGCGCTGAATATTCTGCTGGCCGGCTTGACGATCATTTTCCTGTTGGCGGTGGCTTCGCTGCAGCCCATGGCGATTTACTCCGGAGCGCCACAGTCGATTTTTGTTTTAGTGGCCCTGTTGGTATGCCTGATCCCCACGACCATCGGCGGATTGCTTTCCGCGATCGGCATCGCTGGAATGGACCGGGTGCTGCAGAAAAACGTGCTGGCGATGTCGGGCCGGGCGGTGGAGGCGGCAGGAGACGTCGATACTCTGCTGCTCGACAAGACCGGAACGATTACGCTCGGCAACCGTCATGCAACTGAATTCATTCCGGCGCCCGGAGTTACCGACGCGGAGCTCGCGGATGCGGCCCAACTCGCTTCGCTGGCGGATGAAACGCCAGAAGGGCGGTCAATCGTCGTGCTCGCCAAAGACAAATATGGCTTACGCGGACGAGAACTGGGATCCGCAGCGGCGACTTTCATTCCGTTTTCAGCGACGACGCGCATGTCCGGCGTGGATATGGACGGACGCAGGATTCGTAAAGGCGCTCCGGACGCGATCATCAAGTACGTAAAGGATGCAGGTGGAACGATTCCTCCAGAGATCAAGGAAGCCATCGAGCGCGTGGCGAATTCTGGCGCTACTCCTTTGCTCGTAGCTGAAGACAACCGCGCGCTGGGTGTCGTGCACCTGAAGGACATCGTCAAAGGCGGGATGCGCGAACGCTTCGAGCATTTGCGCGCGATGGGAATTCGCACGGTGATGATCACCGGCGATAACCCGCTGACGGCAGCGGCGATCGCGCGCGAAGCGGGACTGGATGATTTTCTAGCCGAAGCGCGGCCGGAAGACAAGCTGGCACTGATTCGGAGCGAGCAGGCCAAGGGCAAATTGGTCGCGATGACCGGCGACGGCACGAACGATGCCCCAGCGCTGGCCCAGGCGGATGTGGGCGTGGCCATGAATGCCGGCACCCAAGCCGCCAAAGAAGCGGGAAACATGGTGGATCTGGATTCGAATCCGACGAAGCTGATCGAGATCGTCGAAATCGGCAAGCAGTTGCTGATTACCCGGGGCGCGTTAACTACCTTTTCCGTGGCTAACGACGTAGCGAAGTATTTCGCGATCATTCCGGCGATGTTCGCTGCGGCGTTGCCGCAGCTCGGCGTGCTGAACGTGATGAATCTGAAAACGCCGGAATCGGCGATTCTTTCGGCGGT
This sequence comes from Candidatus Acidiferrales bacterium, assembly GCA_036401315.1. Taxonomy (GTDB): domain Bacteria; phylum Acidobacteriota; class Terriglobia; order Acidiferrales; family UBA7541; genus Palsa-295. The sequence goes on along the minus strand of DASWVE010000033.1, from coordinate 121 downwards.
TATTTTCAATGCGCTGATCATCATTGCGCTGGTTCCGCTGGCCCTGCGTGGCGTGAAATACCGGCCGCTGGGCGCGGAAGCGCTGCTGCGCCGAAATCTGCTGGTCTATGGCTTGGGCGGG
>DASWVE010000032.1:0-2818 GCA_036401315.1 Candidatus Acidiferrales bacterium | reverse complement strand
AGCCGCGCCACAAAATTCGACAGCATCGAGCGAAGCCGCCGCGGCAACGGCCAACGCCACGCTGCCCGTCTCGAACACCACGCCCAGCGGTAGCGGCACCGCTGATTTCATCCCGCTGTGGACCTCCGCCACCGCCCTCGGTAACTCGCTGCTCTACCAGACCGGCGGAAAAATCGGCGTGGGCACCACCACGCCGACGCAGACGCTCGACGTGAACGGCAACAGCATCTTCCGCGGCTCGTTTCAGCTGCCTCCCGGCCACGACGCGATCGCGTCGAGCGGCTACGAATCGCACTCGTTCCAATTCCAGGCTTCTTCCTTCAACAGCGGCACCAAAGCCTCCACCACGCAGAGCTTCGGCTTCCGCGCGGAACCGCTGAACAACAACACCACCAACCCCTCGGCCAAACTCGATCTGTTCTTTATTCCCAACGGCGGGTCGATGTTCGTCGACACCGGATTTTCCTTCAGCAGCACCGGCATCATCACCTTCGCACCTGGCCAGAATTTCAGCGGAGGAACGGAGACTTTAACCGGCCCGCTCAATCTGCCCAACAGCGGACCCGCGCTGATCCTGAACGGCCTACCGTATCTCGCGAACTACGGAGGAGTGGGCAACGTTTTCCTCGGTCCGAACTCCGGAGCTTCTGGCGCGATTACCTCGACGGCGGAAAATAACACTGCGACAGGCAACAACGCCCTCTTCGCGGTGACGACTGGGTCTTATAACTCCGCCTTTGGTGGGGCTGCGCTGGCCGAGAACACGACCGGCTCGAACAATACCGCCGTCGGTTCCGGCGCGCTGATTGAAAACGTGGCTGGAATGGGCCTGACGGCTCTGGGCTATCAAGCCGGATACGCCGCCAACGGCGGCCAACAGAACACCTTCGTCGGATACGAATCCCAGCACACCGATTCGGGAGGCTACACCAACGCTACCGCTATCGGCGCGTTCAGCCAGGTAAGCCAAAACAATACGCTGGTGCTGGGCAGCGTCAAGGGAATCAACGGTGGGACCGCCAATGTTCACGTCGGAATCGGAACCACCACACCGACGTACCCGCTTGAAGTCGATGATGACGGTGTCAGCACGTACAACATTGTCGCCAGCTCATACGTGGACGGGGCCTCGGCCATCTACGGCTATAGCGGCGCGTCCACCGGCTTGTCGAACGGTGGATTTTTCTACTCGGCCAGCCCGAATGGTTCCGGAATCGTCGGCGAGAACCTCAACACCACCGGTTACGCCGGATATTTCGTCGGCAACGTGCATGTAACCGGGACCCTGTCCAAAGCGGCCGGCTCGTTCAAGATCGACGATCCCATCGATCCCGCCGGAAAATATTTGTCGCATTCGTTCGTCGAATCTCCGGACATGATGAACATTTACAACGGTAACGTGGTGACCAATGCGAAGGGCTACGCGGTGGTAACCATGCCGCCGTGGTTCGAAGCGCTGAATGGCGATTTTCGCTACCAGCTCACCACCGTCGGCGCGCTGGCCCAGGCCACCGTCGCCAGCGAAATCAAAAACGGAAAATTTGTGATTCGCACCAGCAAGCCGCGGGTGAAGATTTCCTGGCAGGTCACGGGAATTCGCCACGACGCTTACGCCAACGCCCATCGCATTCCCACCGAAGAAGAAAAGCCGCCCAGCGAGCAGGGGCGATATCTCAACCCGGAATTATTCGGCGCACCCTCCGAGCAGGGCATTGCCGTCGCGCGCCACGCCGCACCGCCGGCGCATGGTGACCCGGCTTTGCTGGCCTCGCAAACCCCACGCGCTGAGAAAAAATGATGGCGCAACACCGCCGCCGCGCGGAGTGAACCGTGGCGCACGCCGACGCCAGGTTTTTGAGGGTGACCCATCCTTCCTCCTTCTGGAAAGGTGGGCGCCTTGGCTTTAACGTTCGTCGCGAAGCAGCTTGCCCGGTGATGCGCCCGGCAAGGAAGCGCGCGGCCTGCGCGTCACCTCGAAATCACACCGCATCATTTACGTCGGGGACGTCAAATTCGGCGCGCTTGCCGCAAAGAATCCGGCGGCTGCGCCGCTGTATTCCGCGCCCCGTACTAGTACAGCCTGCCGCGGATTCCGCCGGAAATTCACTTGACCCCGAAGCCAATTTCCGTTGAAGTGCTCTCATTTCGGGCCCCGCACCTACATTTTCATTTTTCAACTCAGGAGCATCTCATGACGCGTTTCGCCCTCCGGTCGTCCGCTGTGCTGAATTCCGTTTTGCCGATTTTCTTGATGCTGATCTTGGGAATTTTCGCTGCGACCCTGCCGGCGCACGCGCAGTCGCAACCAGCGACTCCAAGTACCAGCGTTCCGCGCCTGGTGCAATTCAACGGCACGTTGAAGGATGCGGCCGCGCGGCCGGTGGCGGGCGTGGCCAGCGTGACGTTTGCGATTTACGCCGAGCAGGAAGGCGGCACCGCGCTGTGGAGTGAAACGCAGAACGTGATCGCCGACGCGAACGGCCATTACAACGCGCTGCTCGGCGGCGCGACGCCTGCCGGCATGCCCGCGGAATTATTTGGCACCGGACAATCGCGCTGGCTCGGCGTCACCGTGGCGCGGCAACCCGAGATGGCGCGCGTGCTACTCGCCAGCGTTCCGTACGCGCTGAAAGCGGGCGACGCCGAAACGCTTGGGGGCCTCCCGGCCTCCGCGTACGTCACCACGCAAAGCCTCGCCACAATAAAATCCGGCACCACCATCCTCGCGCCCGGCAGCACGACGATTCCAATCGCGCCGCAAAATTCATCGTCGGCATCGGGCAGCGAAGCCGCCACGCCCGCCACGTTGCCCATCTCC
>DASWVE010000031.1:0-26002 GCA_036401315.1 Candidatus Acidiferrales bacterium | reverse complement strand
CCTGTGTCGCACCTACGGCGCTCCCAACATTTTTCTTGGATCGTACCCAGCCCTTGCGGGCTGGGCTAACTTCTTTCGCGCCTGCGGCGCTGAGTGTCGCCGGCGAGATAATTCCAGCGAGTTTTTCAAATCTTTCCCGATGCGCTTCGCGGCCGCTGACGTGACAAATCTTGATAGGATTTCGAGCGACTTTTGTGGCACGTGTGAGGAAATGATGACGACGATTTTGCGGGTTCTGGTTTTGGTGGCGATTTTGGCTCCGGCCGCAGTGATGGCACAGACGACGAAAAACGCGGCAGGCGCGAAGCGCGCGGCGGCCCCGTCTGGCGCGGTGAATTCTGCTCAGACGATTGACGGCTGGCAAATGCAGGACGTGGCCAACGTGCCGGACGCTGGGCCAGTCGTTTCTACTGCGGCGTTTGCGCCGCAGAATTGGTACGCAGCGACGGTGCCGGGGACCGTTTTGACTACGCTGGTGAATAACGGCGTGTATCCCGATCCGGTGTACGGCGAAAACATGCGCGCGATTCCGGAGAGTTTGAATAAGACGAGCTACTGGTATCGGACGACGTTTGCCGTGCCGGCGGCGTATCGCGGCCGGCATATCTGGTTGCGCTTTGGCGGGATCAATTATTCCGCGACGATCTGGGTGAATGGAAAGCAGGTAGGCGAAATGCGCGGGGCGTTTATCCGCGGCGATTTCGATATTTCGGAAATGGTGAAACCCGGTTCGCGCGCAACAGTGGCGGTGCTGGTGGCGCCGCAGCCGCATCCGGGAATCCCACACGAACATACGGTGGCGCTGGGCGTGGGAGGCAACGGCGGCGAGACGGCGATCGACGGGCCGACGTTTTTGTCGACGATTGGATGGGATTGGCTGCCGGCAGTGCGCGATCGCGATACCGGAATCTGGCTGCCGGTGACGATGGAGGCGACCGGCGCGGTGCTGGTGAAGGATCCCTTCATCACCACCGATCTGGCGGATTCGCAGGCGAGTGCGGATATCGCGATTGCGGCGACGCTGAAGAATATTTCGGCGCAGCCGGTGAGCGGGACGCTGACCGGCGTGATTCACTGGCAAAACGGCGCGGGCGCGCCCGCGCCAGTGACCGACGTTACGTTCCACAAAGAAGTGACGGTCGCGGCGAACGGCACGGAAGCGGTTGCACTCGATTCCAAATCAATGCCGCAATTGCACATCGCCGATCCCAAATTGTGGTGGCCGAATGGCTACGGGCCGCAGAATTTGTACACGTTGACGCTGACTTTTGCCAGCGGAACGAAGGTGTCCGACGTTTCGACGCAGCAATTCGGCATTCGCAAAATCGAATACGAAGTGCCGGGTTCCGAGAACCTGACGCTTTCGGTGAATGGCGTGAAGGTGATGGCCCGCGGCGGCAACTGGGGGCTGGACGAAGCGATGAAGCGCGTGCCGCGCGAGCGGCTCGACGCGCAATTCCACATGCACGCGCTGGCCAACCTGAACATCATCCGCAACTGGGTGGGGCAAAGCACCAATCCGGATTTTTACGACATGGCGGACAAGTACGGCATTTTACTGTGGGATGAATTTTTCCAGCCAAACCCGCTGGATGGACCGGACGTGACCGACACGACCACCTACCTCGCCAACGTGACGGACAAGGTGGTGCGTTTTAGAAATCATCCGGCGATTGTGATCTGGTGCGCGCGGAACGAAGGATATCCGCCGAAGGCATTGGACGACACGCTGCACGCGTTGATGGACAAGCTTGATCCGACGCGGCTGTATCAATCGAATTCGTCAGCGGGGCGCGGAGTGGCTTCGCACGGACCTTATTATTGGCGGTCGCCGCGATTTTTCTATCCAGTGCATGAAGCGTTCAAGACCGAGACCGGTTCGGTGTCGGTGCCGACGCTGGAATCGATTCAAGGCATGATGCCGCAAAAAGATTGGGAGACGATCAACGACGACTGGGCGCAGCACGACATGGCCGCGGGCGCGCAACGCGGCGATGAGTTCCCGGCTTCGCTCGCGGCGCGCTACGGGCACATTCGCAACCTGGCGGATTTTGCGCGCAAGGGCCAGCTGGCGACCTACGAAGCGTTTCGCGCGATGTATGAAGGACGGAATCCGGGAATGTTCACGACCACGACTGGCGTGATTACCTGGATGAGCCATCCGGCGCAGCCGAGTTTTGTGTGGCAGTTGTATCACTACGATCTGGAGCCAAACGCGGCCTTGTACGGCGCGAAAAAAGCGGCGGAGACCGTGCATGTCCAGTTGAACGAAGCGAATTTTGGGATTGAAGTGGTGAACAACAAGCCGGAGGCGCTGAGCGGATTGTCGGTGAAAGTGACCGTTTACAATTTGGATGGGACGATCAGCGAAGGCGAGGGACACTCGACGCACGAAACATTTCCCGTGGCGAACGTTCCGGCCAGCAGCACGTTGAAGGCGGGACAGATCACGACCAGCACGCGGGTTTCGCCGGTTTATTTTGTGAAGCTGGAGCTGACGGACGCCGATGGGAAGCTGCTGTCGCAAAATTTTTATTGGCAGCATGTGGCGCAGGATCAGTTGGCGGGTTTGCAGGATTTGCCGGTGGTGAAGTTGGATGCGGAGGCTTCGTCGGAGGTCGATGGCGACAATACGGTGATTACTCTGACGCTGCATAACAATACGTCGCATGTGGCTCTGATGACGCATTTGCAGCTGCATCAGAAGGACAGCGGGAAGCGGGTGCTCCCGGTTTTCTATTCGGACAATTATATTTCGCTGGTCGGCGGAGAATCGGCGACGGTGACGATCACGGCGGCGACGAAGGATTTGGCCGGCCATACGCCGCTGGTCGAGGTGGATGGATTTAACGTGGATGTTACGCCGGTAAGTGGCGCGGTTTCGATCGCACTGAATGAGAATGCGCAGCCGATGCATTGGCCGGCGACGAACATCGTGCCGGATCGTTTCGCCGGTTCGAAATGACCAGAAAACGCGGAGATGCTGCAATGAAAATCGCGATACTACTCATCCTGGTTGCTGCCGTGCTCTTCCCCGCGGCATCAACCGCACAACGGCCGGAGCCGTGGCACGACGAGCTCGTCGACCACTTGGCTGGCGATTGGAAGATGACGGGTGACGTGATGGGGCGGGCCGCGCATCACGATGTGAAAGCCGAGTGGATTTTGAATCACCAATTCCTGCGCATCGAAGAAAACACTTCAGCAACCGCTCCCGATACGGAAAGTAAATACGATGCGATTTGGTTTCTGGGTTACGACCCGACCAGCGAGCGGTACGTGATGCATTTGATGGATCAGTTTGGCGGCAGATTTTCGGAAACGCTGGGTTATGGCGTGCGCGATGGGAACGCGATTCGATTTGTTTTTGAGTATCCGGATGGGCCGTTTCATACGACGTTACGTTGGGATGCGGAGAAGGATAGTTGGGAGTGGTTGATGGAGCAGAAGGATAAGAATGGGAAATGGTCGCCGTTCGCGGATTTGAAAATGAGTCGAGTGGTGAAGCCTTAGGCTGCGGGTGATCTAAAACCCGCACCCTTTGCTGAGATGCGCAAAGAGTGCGCGGCACCCGGAAAATCAGCGGCGCTTGGCAATTTATGGTTTTGGATTGGGGTTGGGACTCGCGTTGATGCGGCGAACTTGGGGGCCGGTTTTTTGGCCTGGGGTGCGGGCGCCGTGGTCCTCGAGAATTTTTGCGGCGCGATTGGCAGTGGGTTCGTTGGGCGTGCGGATAATCAGGATGGCGCCGCCCTCCTTCACGTGCGTCGCATAAAAAACTTGATCGCCGATGTAGTCGGGTTGATCGCCGGAATCGGCGCGGACGGGGCGTTCGAGCGCGCCGCCTTTATCGAAGAGGCGTTCGAGCCAGTTGGGATGCGCGTTGGGCGGCCGCGTCGATTTTTCGCCGGGCGTGTCGATGGTGCGGGCGTCGTCGTTGGTGTCGGTGATGAGTTGGACTTCGCCGCCGGTGATGCCGGCGAGTTCCAGATCCTGCGTTGCTTCTTCCGCTTCGCGATAGCCCTTGAGAATTCCGACGACTACGTATTCGTCCACGGTGGCCCCCTGCCTTTTAATTTGCGCACCAAAGTTTAGATGATTCGGGCGGGTGTGGTCCAGACACGGTTCTGGGTTCGGGTGACGGCGTTCCGAGCCTAAAACTTTTCGGCCGATTCGGTGGCGGGTATATTGGTGATGAGGCGGCGGAAAATGGAAATGATACGAAAGAAGAAGAAAGCGAATTCACTTTTGTGGCTTTACGAGCCGCTGGAAGGCGACTCGCGGTATTTGTGTAAAAGGTTTTTCTCGTTTGAGGCGGCATATCTGGATGGGCGATTGTGCCTCGCGGTGGTGGACCGTGGCGAGCCTTGGAATGGAATGATGGCGTGTACTTCGCGGGAACATCATGCATCGTTGCTGGCGCAATTTCCGGCGCTGACGCCGCACAAAGTGCTGGGCAAGTGGTTGTACATTTCGCAGATGCATCCGGAATTTGAGGGTGTGGCGGCGGGATTGGTGGAGCTGGCGCGGCGGCGGGATGTGCGGTTGGGAGTTGATGTGGAGACGCGGAAGCAGCGACGCGCGAAGGCGGCGCGGACGAAAACGCGGGCGAAGAAACGTCGATAGGTGTTGCTGCGGGCATAGCGCTCTAGCTACCGCGGTGATCCGGCCGGCGAGGCTGTGATCGGCAAAGCGGCGGCAGAGCCGCCGCACTCCAAAATGGGCTGGGCAGTTTCGCGGTTTCCGACACCACGCGATACGCATTCTTGCGGGCGGCCCGCTTCGCGTCTTCCTGGATCATCTGAGTGCGGCACGATGAAAGGCGTTTAACTGCGGCTCGTGGAGGCAGTCTTTTCTGGGCCTACGCCGTGACGCGGAGGACGAGAGCGGTGATGTCGTCGTGTTGGCGGGCGTAGCCTACGAAGGTGTTTACGTCGGCCATGACGCGGCTTAAGACTTGCTGGGCGTTGCCTTGCGCGGCGGATTCCAGCGAGCCGAAGAGGCGGATCTCTTTGAATTCTTCGCCGCGTTCGTTGATGGCTTCGACTACGCCGTCGGTGAAAACGAAGAGGAGATCGCCGGGTTGGAGCTGGACTTCGGCGGAGCGGTAGTCGATTTCGTGATCAGTGAAGAGTGGGAGGCCTAACGGCGGGCCGCCGACGGCGAGGCGTTCGATTGTGCCGGAGGCGCGGCGGAGAATGGGATCGTTGTGGCCGCAATTCGTGTAACGCATTTTTCGCGTGTTGAGATCGATTTCGGCGAGGAAGGCGGTGGTGAAGCGGCGGCCTTCGAGGCTGTGGGCGCGGGCGTAGCGGTCGAGGCCGGTAACAATTTCGGCGAGCGAGGCGGCGGTGCCGGAAAGCGCGCGCAGGCCGGATTGAAAAGTGGCCATCAGCAGCGCGGCGGGAACGCTTTTGCCGGCGACATCGGCTACGGCAACGAGCAAGCGTGGTGCAGCGGGCTGCCCGGAAGCGTCGAGGTCCGGGCGCAGAAACGCGTCGTAATAGTCTCCGGCGACCGTATTTTGCGGGCGGGTGGCAAAGGCGATGTCGACGCCGGGAATATTCGGCGGCGCGTTGGGCACCAGCCACTGCTGAATTTCGCGCGCGATTTCGAGGTCGCGTTTCATGGTGACGCGATCGGCGAGCTCGAGCGCGAGCAGCACGAAAAGAATCACGGCGCCAAACAGGCCGAAATCGAACCCGTACTCGTCGTGACCGGATTTGAAGTCAGGGCGAAAAATCAGCAGAGCCAGGGCCAAAAGCAGCAGCACCCGCCGCGCGGGTGTGAGCTTCATCAGCATCGCCTGGAAAATGGCCCAGCCTGAATGCATCGCGCGTTTGAAGCGCGAACGCTCTTGCTTCAGCGCTTCCCAGTCGACGTCTTTCGAATACAGATCGTAACTTTCGCGCGCTTCGGATTTGAACTGGCCCCAAAGTTCCTGGACTTGCAAACCTTCGGTGACGCGCACCCAAAAAGCCTTCAACCCGCGCTGCTGGCGCGGTCGTGGAGGCGGCGGAACTTGCTGAGTTTGGTTCGAGGCGGACATTCGCGCAGGCCAGTATAAAACAGGAACTGCGCGAACGCCGAGTTTGTAGGAATTCTGAAAACTGTCGCGGTTTCGCCGCGGCGGGATAGGGTTATACTTCCGGCACCCATGCCGCTTGCTGCCGGGACAAAATTGGGGCCGTACGAAATTCTCGCGCCGCTGGGCGCGGGCGGGATGGGCGAGGTGTACCGCGCGCGCGATACGCGGCTGGACCGCACCGTTGCCGTAAAAATTCTGCCGGCCAATCTTTCTTCCGACGCGATGAACCGCGCGCGTTTTGAGCGCGAAGCGAAAGCGGTTTCGGCGCTGAGCCATCCGAACATCTGCCCGCTTTTTGACGTGGGCACCCAGAACGGAATCGAATATTTGGTAATGGAGTGCCTGGAGGGCGAAAGTCTGGCGCAGCGCCTGGAACGCGGAGCGTTGCCGACGGAGCAGGCGCTGAAAATCGGGGCGGAAATTGCGGACGCGCTGGGCAGCGCGCATCGCAGCGGCGTGATTCATCGCGACGTGAAACCCGGAAACATCATGCTGACGAAATCCGGCGCGAAGCTGCTGGATTTTGGTTTGGCGCGGCCGACTTCGCCGACGGCAACGCTGGCGACGATGACCGCTGCGGTCGCGCAGCCCAGTTCGCCGGTGACGCAGGAAGGAACGATCGTCGGAACATTTCAGTACATGTCTCCGGAGCAGGTGGAAGGAAAAGAACTCGACGCGCGCTCGGATATTTTTTCGCTGGGCGCGGTGCTGTACGAGATGGTCACCGGCAAACGCGCGTTCCAGGGCAAAAGCCAGTTGAGTGTGGCGTCGGCGATTCTGGAAAAGGAACCCGACCCGATTCGGACGATCAAGCCGCTCGCTCCAGCTTCGCTGGAACATGTGGTGCGGCGCTGCCTGGCGAAGGATCCGGACGATCGCTGGCAGACGGGCCGCGATTTGGCGGGCGAGCTGCGTTGGGTGAGCGAGAGCGCGTCGTCGACGGCGAGTCAAACGGGCGTTGCGGCGATTCACGGAGATTCAACCGCGCCGGCACAGAAAGCCGCGACCTGGGTGGGCTGGGCCGTCGCGGGCGCCCTGGCACTGATGCTGCTGGGCGGCGTGATGTGGTGGCGGAATTCGCGGCCGCCAGAACAGACCATGTTTTTTTCCGCGCCGCTGCCCTTCTCCGCCCGCGGGATGGCGATTGCGCCGGACGGCCGCACCGTGGCGCTGGTCGGCTACAAACAGGCCGCGCGCGTGAATATATTGTGGCTGTATGAATTGGGCGCGCAGCAGGCGCGGATCCTCGACGGAACCGAAGGCGCGAATTTTCCCTTCTGGTCGCCGGACGGAAAATCGATCGCTTTTTTTGCCGACGGCAAACTGAAGCGCATCGAAGCGAGCGGCGGCCCGGCGCAGGCGATCTGCGACGCGCCCACCGGCCGCGGCGGCACCTGGAACCAGGCGGGAGAAATTTTATTCACGCCCAGCGGCGAGCTCGGTTCGGTGCTGAATGTGGTTCCGGCCTCGGGCGGCGTACCGGCGCCGGTCTCCACGCTGGACGCGGCGCGACACGAGACCAGCCACCGCTGGCCGGTATTTTTGCCGGATGGAAAGCATTTTCTGTTTATGTCCTGGAACGGAAATTCGCAGGGCGACGACGCCATCTACGCGGGCGAGCTGGGCAAGAGCGAAAGAAAATTCGTCGTGAAGTCGCAGGGCAACGCGGCCTACGCGGAACCGGGCTTGCTGATTTTCTATCGCGAGGGCACGCTCTTCGCCCAGCACTTCGACGCCGCCAAGCGCGAATTGTCGGGCAGCGCGCAGCCGATCCTGACCGACGTGCAGACCCTGCCGCGCATCGGGCACGCGTCTTACGCCGTTTCAGGTGGCGGTTTGCTGGTGGCGCAAAGCGGGCCGGCGGCGGCACTTTCGCAGATGCAATGGTTCGACCGCACCGGAAAGGCGGTGGGCGTGGTGGGCCAGCCGGAAGTGCTGGCGAATGTCTCGTTGAGTCCGGATGGAAAATCGGTGGTGACGGACAAAACCGATCAGGCGAACGAAAACACCGACGTGTGGATCTTCGATCTCGGGAGCGCGGGAGTGAAGCGGATGACGTTCGATCCCTCGATCGACGGGTCTCCGGTGTGGGGTCCGGACGCGAAGCAACTGGTGTTCGCTTCTGCGCGCGGCCATGACTTCGACTTGTACCTGAAGAATACCGACGGCGGCCAGGAAGAAAAATCGACTGGGCACGATGCGGGGCACGACGACTATCCCACTTCGTGGTCGCGCGACGGCAAGAATATTTTGTACGTGCGCGCCGGAGAAGTGTGGTCGATGAGCATGCCGGAGATGAAGCGACAGCTATTTTTGAAGAGCGCGGGTAGCGTGAAAAACGGGCAATTTTCACCGGACGGAAAATGGGTGGCGTACAGTTCGAACGAAACGGGAAAGTGGGAAGTGTATGTAACGTCGTTCCCGGACGCGAAAGGAAAATGGCAGATTTCGACGACGGGCGGGTCGCAGCCGCGGTGGCGCGGCGACGGGAAAGAACTTTTCTATCTGGCGCCGGACGAGAAAATGATGGCGGTGCCGATCACGCTGGGCGCGACGGTGGATGCGGGCGCTCCGGTGGCGCTGTTCGCGGCGAGTCCGCGGGATTTGCTGGCAACTTCTGAAATGCAGGCGTTCGACGTGACCAAAGATGGGCAGAGATTTTTGATCAATACGGATATTGGAGCCGGGGCCACGCAGCCGGTTTCGCTGATTCTGAATTGGGACGCAAAACTGAAGTAGCGGAAAAACAGAAAAGAGAAATTAGAAAATCTGCTGCTGTGGGACGGCTTAACGCGTGAGGTCCAGGACGACCAGGGTGAGGTCGTCGTCGTGCCGGGTGGCGGAACTGGCGTTGGCGGACCAGTTGGAGACTTCCGCGAGCAGCGCATCGGCGAGTAAGGCCGCGGGTAAATCGCGGCGAGCTTGCAGGAATTGCGCCAGGCGCGCGTGGCCGAATTCTTCCTGGGCGGCGTTGGCGGCTTCGAAGAGGCCGTCGGTGTAGAGCAGGCAGCGGTCGCCGGGGCGCAGCGGAATTTCGACGGCGGTGAAAGTGGCGTCGGGAAAGACGCCGAGCATGAGGCCGTTCTCTTCGATACTGCGAACTTCTTCGGTGGGCGCGCTGTGCGTCGCTTGCGGCGCGTATTTCCCGAGCAGCATCGGCGGGTGGCCGGCTCCAGCGTAGCGGGCGACCTTCTTCTCCGTATCAATATAAAGGTAGGCCGCGGTGACGAAGTGGTCCGCGAATTTGCCGGTGAGCGCGCGATTTAATCCGGAGAGGACGCGGGCGGGATCGCTGGCGTGGTCGGCCTGCCCCGCGAAGGCGACTTTCAGCATCGAAGCGATCAGCGCGGCGGGGACGCCGTGGCCGCTGACGTCGGCGACCAGAACACCCACCTGCTGGTCGTTAACCACCAGAAAATCGTAGAAGTCGCCGGCGACGGCGCTCATGGGAACGTAACGCGCGGCAATTTCCAGGCCGGCGAGATGCGGAACGTCGTGCGGAAGAATGGAAGATTGAATCTGGCGCGCGATTTCGAGTTCCTTATTGATGTTCACCAGCTGCTCTTCGCGGGCGAAGCTGCGCGACGCGGCGATATAACCGAGACAGCAGACAAAAATAAAAAAACCGATGAATTCGAGGTTGCGGCCGGGCCCGACGCGCAGGCTGGCCACATTTACCTGCACGACGAAAAGCATGAAGATGGCGAAGCCGCCGAGGAAGATTTTGAATTCGCGGGTGAGCGGCTTGCGCGGGCCGGCGTCAGTGCGGCGGGAGATCAGCAAAAACAGGATGGCCAGCGGAACGATGGCCAGCACCAGCACGTTGTTGACGGCATACAACCTGGCGAGGTTCGCGCCGAGCAGCGCGGCCGCCATGCCGAGGACGGCGATGGCGATTTGCGCGCCGATCATCCAACGAAAGAATATGCGCAGGCGGCCGGTGGCCACGCTCAGCAGGAAAAGCCCGAGCGGCAGGACGATGGTGCAGGTGATGAACCAGTCGAAATAACGCCAGTCCTGCGGCGAGAAGGGAAAAAGCGACTGGATGGTGGTCATGGTGGCCAGCAGGCGGAAACCGTAGAGCGCGGAGAAGAGGCCGAAATAGATCAGAGTGAGGTCGAGCGCGGTGCGGCGGGCGAAGTAGAGCGCGGCGGCTGCGGCGCCGAGGGAAATGAGGATCACGCCGACCGCGATGTTCAGCAGCTCCCAACGGAGCTGCGCGCGGGTGAGGTCGAGCGCGGATTGAAGCAGCGCGAGTGATGGATGCGGCATAATTCGCGAAGAGTGTAGCATCGGGAATCGGCCGGCCGGGAGGGAGTGACGATGTTCCAGCGATATACGGAGTCTGCCAGGCGGGTGATCTTCTTTGCGCGGTATGAGGCGAGCCAATTCGGCACGCCGACGATCGAAGCGGAGTACCTGCTTCTTGGGCTTTTGCGCGAAAATTCCAGTTTCGCGTCGAGATTATTTGGCGAACGAAAAGAACTGGAGAGCCTGCGGCTGGAGATTGAGAAGCGCGTAACGAAAAGCACGCCGTTGCCGACTTCCGTTGAGATTCCGCTGTCCCTTCAGAGTAAAAATATTTTACATATGGCCACGGAGGAAGCGGAGAGACTGGGCAGCAGCGGAATTGGAACTGAACATCTGCTGCTGGCATTGTTGAAGGAAAAAGCCTCGTTCGTAGCGCAGATTTTGGAAAAACACGGCATCGAGGCGAAAAAGGTGGAAGACGAAATCGCCAAGACTCCGACGTTTGAAGGACCGCAGCCCGCCGTGCGGCCGATCGAAGTGGTGCCGCAGATGCTGGCTGAGTTTCTGCAGACTCTCCAGGAACCGGATGCGTCCAAGCTGGCTGGCTATTTTTCGTGGAGGGCGCAGATTGTCGATGCCAACGGCAAACGATGGGTGGGGATCGAAGAGCTTGAGCCTGACTTAGCGGCAATTTTTCTCCCGTACGCAAAAAGAAACGCGAGGCCGCGGGTCGAGAGGGTCGAAATGGGATTGCGCGGCTGCGTGGTCGCGAGTGTGCTGTGGGAAAATGTCGCGATGGGCGGCGAAGCGACGTACTCGATGCACCGCATGATGTTCGTGCTGGCGGAGCAGCAGGATGCTTGGGAGATTTTTTTCTTGCAGGTTACGCCGGTGCGGGGCTGATCAAGCGGAGGGGTGGGGGCGGAAGTAGCGGCGGATGGAGAGGGCGCGGTCGGCATCTCCGATAAGGAACGCGGCAAAACACAGCGCGAGGACGGAGTGGTCGAGCGAAGCGCCGAAATATTGCCAGAGGGGGGCCTGGGGGCCGGGATAATTCGAGGAGAAAAGTAGCGTGAGCATGTAAAGGATGCCGCAGGCGCTGGCTGCGCGGACTCCGACGCCGAGGATTAATGCTAGCGCGATGGCAAGTTCGCCGTAGGCGGTGAGGAAGGCGATGGCGGTGGCGTGGGGCAGGACGAAATTTTTCAGGATGGGGATCATGAAGGGGTAGGCGCCTTCGGTTAGAAAGCGGTTGATCCAGAATTGAAAGCCGCCGCTGGTGGTGAATTCCCTGCCGAAGACTTTGTATTGCGCGAAGATTAGGAAGAGGATGCCGATGGCTAGGCGCAAGGCGGCGAGGGCTAGCGTGTTTTTTTCGGTGGCGGTGCGAGGCATAAGATGGCGTCGGTATTATGATTCGGCGCGGGGTGGATGGTAACAGAATCCGCGCGGAATGGTTGAGGCGGCCTGGAACCTAAACCCGCACCCTTCGCAGAGACGGCGAAGAGTGCGGCACCCGGAAAATCGGGTTGGCGAAACTGGGGTTGACGCGGGTACGTCTGATACTTAGGTCTTCATAGGAGAGGCAATGGTGAATATTTATAAGCATAGGCGTCGGGCTGGGATTCATGCGGCGATGTTTTTGTTTTGGTGTCTTGCGGCGCTGCCCGCGTCGGGGACGATTTTCGCGCAGCAGCCGTCGCCGATGGCGGCGCCGCAGGAGGCTGCGCGACCGCCGGCTGCCGTCAACGACGGGTTGATTCATCTGGACGTGGTGGTGGCGCCGCCGAAGAATGGGGCACCGGTGAAGGATTTAACGCAGGCGGATTTTACGATTTTGGATAACAAGGCGGCGCAGACGATCACTTCGTTTCGTCCGGTGAGCGGGCGCGAGGCCAAGGTGGAAGTTTTGCTGGTGGTCGACGCGGTGAACGCGGGGCCCGAGACAGTCAGTTTTGAGCGGCAGCAAATTGACAAGTTTTTTGGCGGCGAAGGCGGCACGCTGGCGTATCCCACTTCGCTCGCGGTGCTAACCGACAAGGGCGTGCAGATGATGGGCGGATTTTCGGCCGACGGCAAAGCATTGAGCGCGGCGCTGGATAAATTTGACAACGGATTGCGCATCATCAACGGCTCGGCGGGATATTACGGCGCGGAAGAGCGTTTGAAATATTCGCTCGACGGGTTGAGCGCGCTGATCGGGACCGAAGGGCCGCGGCCGGGACGCAAGCTGATGATCTGGCTATCTCCGGGCTGGCCGCTGCTGTCCGGGCCGGGCACGGAACTGGATGCGAAACAGCAGCAACAAATTTTCGCCAACGTGGTGGCGATTTCGACGCAACTGCGCGAGGGGCGGATTACGATGTACAGCATCAACCCGCTGGGCGGCAACGAATCCTTGTTCCGGGCTTCGTACTACGAGGATTACGTGAAAGGCGTGAGCAAGCCGAGCCAGGTGAGCCTGGGAAATTTGGGCCTGCCGGTGTTGGCGATGCAAAGCGGCGGGCTGGCCGTCGATTACAACAACGACTTGGCCGGGCTGATGCAGAGATGCGTCAGCGATTCGGCGCCATATTATGAAATTGCGTTTGCGCCGGCGGCGGGAGACAAGCGCGACGAATATCATCATTTGGAAATCAAGATCGCGAAGCCGGGGTTGGTGGCGCGAACGCGTCAGGGATATTATTTGCAGCCGTCGCAGGGGAAATAGCGCCGGATTTCGACGTCGCGCGACAAGTGTCGGGTTGCACGGCGTGCTCCGGTTTGGTACATCGCGGGAAACATTCGGGCGTGAATGTGCAATGCGCACGTCGATTGCGACGCGCGATTTTGTGTCGCAGTGAAACATTTCAGGCGTATCCCGCGCAGAATCAGCCGCCGTTCTTGCTTCGTGCGCGCTTCCCTGGATGGGCCTTCAACTGCAAAAGAAATGGCACGGTTGAGTGTAATTGTTTTTTTCCGCGGGTCATTCTTGATGACTCTGCGGAAAAATCCAGGGCAGTTCAGGAGCTTGGGACCATGAAGAAGACGATGTTCGCGATGGTTTTGGGAGTGGCTTTGCTGGCTCCGGCGATTGCGCAGGCGAATCCCGGGGGCTTCATCTGCAAAATCGATCCGAAAGCCAAGGGTTGCCAAGTCACGCCAACCGCCATGCCGGAACCGGGCAGCATTTTGATGCTGACTGCGGGCTTGCTGGGATTGGCGGGCTACACGTTGCTGCGCCGCAAGAAAGTCACGCAGTAAGTTTTTCTTTTTGATTTCACGTTAGCGCCGGGCCGCCGCGTTTCGCAAAATGCGGTGGTCCGGCGCTTTTGTTTTTTGGTCGTGGTCGTTTCCTCGCCGCAATTCCCCGCTCTGTAAATCGAAGGCTAGAAACGCAAGCCGCAAGTCCAAGGCCCCACCCTTCCAGAGGCGGGAAGGATGGGCCACCCTCAACTGCTGATTCAAAGACAAAGTCGAATGCTGCGGCTCCGCGCGGCATTACGCGATTCGCTGTATGGAGGTGAGCTTCACACGGAACTATCCTTTCATTTCGGATACGCGGAGGGACGGCGATGGCAGCGATTGAGTATGGAAGTTCGTACTGGGGCGTGATTCTGAATGGGCTGGAGCCGAACGTGCCGGGCGAGACGGTTTACCTGCACGCCGACGGGATGAAGATCGATGGGAGTGGAGCGCTGACGTTCATCAGCGCCGGGAAACGTCCGGCGGGGGCGTGGCCGGAGCAGCCGCAGAAAGGCGGCGAAGGCAAATCTGCGGCGGCCGGCAACGGAAACGGCGACGCGAAGGCCGGCGGCAAGGACGACGGGATAGCCGCGAAGGACGAGCACGGCAAAGATGGCGGCAAGGGCGGCGACGGTAAAGGCGGCGACAGCAGCGAAAAAAGCGGCACCATTTATATGGCGTTCGCGCCGGGCACTTGGCGGACGGTCTTTGCGGCGCTCCTCAGCGACGGTTCGCCCGCGCCAGTAGAACACTGGACCGCCTTCGGCGGAAAACCCATGTTGGAGACGATTCTCTCGCCGAACGCGGCGGCGAAGATGGGGTGAGGCGAAAACCTCGTTAATAACAAGACGCGACGAAGAATTTGGCGAGCCGCTAATCGATTTCGTGCATCTTCTCTTCCGCCCACTCTAAAGGAAAAATCTTGCCAGCTTCTTCGGGCGTCATTTTCACGCCGGCCAACTCGGCGGCACGGGCGAGAACCGGATCGCGGCCGGCGGCTATGTCGGCCGGTGTTGGCAGGATCAGTTGGTCGGGTGTTACCCCAAGATTTTCCAGGCTGACACCGTCGGCCATGATGATGTTAGCTATGGTAATCGAGGTTCGATACTGGGCGACGTTGACGCGGTCCAGTTCCTCGGCGTGCACAAAGACTTTCGATTCCATCACCGCGCCGGCGGAGCGGTCGCCCAGCACCGTCCCACGTTTCTCCAACTGAATCACGCGGGCGAAAATCTCTGCGGCGGATTTCGAATCGCTATCGATCAATACGATTAACTTCCCGGCAAAGGCTTTCCCGCCCCGCGATTTGACTTTCTCTTCCTTGGATTCGGTGCGGCCGACCCGAACGCCTAGCTTCACATCGTGATCGAAAAAGCCGCCGAGAAATGCCGCTTCGGCGATAACTCTGCCGCCGGGATTGCCGCGCAGGTCAAGGATGACGGTTTCGTATGAGCGCGCTTTGTTCAGAACGTCATCAGCGTCGTCGGCGCTCATCACAAAATCCGGAAGCTTCCAGAACAAAACCTGCTTGTTCACGTTGTAATAACGGGAACGATTTTTGAACCGGTCATCCCGATGATTTTCCCGGTAGTTCTGGACATCTCCGCGCCGAACCTCGTATTGCCCGGGAATCACCTTGGACATGACGACGAGATTTTGGTCTCCGCTGCCGTCGGGTGGGCGAACGGTTACATGAAATCCGGACTGCGGAAATACGCGGTAGGAATATTGCAGGTAACTGATGTCCGCGCGGACGACGGATATTCCGTTCAGGGAAACCACCAGGTCGCCGGCTTTCAGGCCTTTGGCCGCGGCGTCGCTATCCGGGCGCACGCCCGTCACGTAACAATTGGATTCGCCAATCGCCTGCATCACCCAGCCATAAACTACTCCGTAGGGACGCGTGGGAGGATGGAAGCGGGTATGGGAATCCTTTAGCGCGGCGACCGCAGCGGCGATATCGAGCAGAGCTTCGTCCTGCGATTTGGCCGTGGCGATTTTTTGGCGCGCTTCATCGAAGCGCTGGTCGAGGTCGACGCCGTGCATTTTGGGATCGTAATAGTTGGCCTTGAGGTCGTTTTCCACGGTGTTCAGGATTTCGGTGGACTGCGCGTTGCTGAGTGTCGCGTATTTGGTGTCACCCGCGAATCCGCAGATGGCGATCAGGCTGGTGAGAATTACGGCAACGAGTGTTCGGATGTTGGTTTTTGTGATCTGCATGTGGTCGTAACGCTTTGGTTAAAGCGCGATTCCCCGGCGATGTTTACGCCCGCCATACTGCCACAACCACGGCAGAGTCCAAACGAAAATGAAGTGCCCTCGTGTCGGTGAGTTCACCTGGTCAACATTCGCGGGCTACTGATCGCGGAGGGACTGCATCGGGTCGACGCGGGTGGCGCGGCGGGCGGGGATGTAGCAGGCGGCTACGGCGGAGGCGATTAGCAAGGCGCTTACCATGGCGAAGGCGGCGGGATCGACCGTGCCTACGCCGACGACCAGCGTACGCATGCTGCGGCCTACGAACCAGGCACCTACTGCACCCAGGGCTACGCCCGCCAGCGCCAGGAAAACTCCTTCGCGGAGAATTAGGGCGAGGACGCGGTGCGCGTCGGCGCCCAGCGCCATGCGCAGGCCGATTTCGTGGGTGCGTTGGGCGACGGCGAAGGACATCACGCCGTAAATTCCCAGCGCGGCGAGCAGCAGCGCGATCCCGGCGAAGCTGGCAAAAAGCAGCGCGATAAATCGATCGCTGTCGTGTTCCGCTTCCACCACCTGCTCCATGGTTTTTACGTCAGAAAGCGGCAGGTTGGGATCGATGGATTCGACAATGTCGGCGATGGCGTCGGTGAGGTTAGCGGGATTTTCCGCGCTGCGCACGGAGATCATGGCCTGGGGCCAGGGGCTTTGCACGAAGGGTACGTCGATCTCCGGATCGACGTCGCCGTGCTGGTCGCGATTGCGCACGTCGCGGTAGACGCCGACGATTTGCCAAGGAACCGGCGCGCCCAGCTTGGGTTCGCCCGGAACCATTTGCTCGATCATCACGCGCTGCTTGAGCGGATCGAGTCCTGCGAGATTTTTCTTCGCGAAGGTTTCGTTGACGACGGCGACGCGGAGGCCGTTGGCGACGTCGGATTTTTCCAACGCGCGGCCGCGATCGAGCTGCACGCCGAAAGCGTGGAAATATCCGGGGTTCACCATGTTGAAGTCGACCTGCGTGCGATCGTCGGACGATTTTCCTTCCACAACAATCCCCATGGTGAAAAAAGCGCCTTGCACCGGCAAGCCTTCGGAAATTCCAACGGCGGTTACCCCAGGCAGCGCGGCGACGCGGTCTTCGATTTGACGGTAGAGCGCCCGGCTGCGATCGGCGTCGTTCATTTGCCCGGCGGGCACGGGAATGTAAAAGGTGAGCAGGTGATCGATGCGCACGCCGAGTTCGCGGTGTGCAATATTCCACAGGCTGTGCAGCGCGAGTCCGCCGCCGGCCAGCAAAGTAAGCGCGAGCGCCATTTCGAGGACGACCAAGCCGCGGCGCAGGCCGTGGCGTCCGGAATTTCCAGAGGCGCGGCCACCCTGTTTCAGTGCTTCGTTCAGATTCATGCGCGAAGCTTGCCACGCGGGCGCGCTGCCGAAAAGCAAACCGGCGACCAGCGCCGAAGCGGCCGTGAAAAGCAGCACAGGCAAGTTGAGGCGGACGTCCACGTCGGACGGCAGCATATATTCCGGCAAGTGCGCGAGGATCACCTGCAATAGTATGGCGGCGAGCACGACGCCAGCCGCGCAGCCGACCAGCGCGAGCGCGAAACTTTCCGCAAGAAATTGCCGGAAGAGATTGGCGCGGGACGCGCCCAGCGCCGACCGCACCGCGACTTCTTTGGCGCGAGTGGTACCGCGGGCGAGCAGCAGGTTGGCGACGTTGGCGCAGGCAATCAGCAAAAGGAAACCGACGGCTCCCATGAAAAGCCACAACGCGCGCAGCACATCGTCGTCAACGAAATCGTTTTTCAGCGGTTCGACGCTCACGTCCCAGTTTTTGTCGGCGTCGGGATAATCGGCGGCGAGGCGCTGGGCGATAGCGTTCATTTCGGCGTTGGCTTGCGCGACGGTGACGCCGGGTTTCAGGCGGGCGATGGCCGCGAGCCAGCGGAAGCCATGACCCATGCGTTCCGGTTTGAATGCGAGTGGAACGTAGACGACCTGATGCATGCGGTCGGCCACGCCGGGCGCCAGAACGCCGACGATGGTGTAGGGCTCGCCATTCATTTGCACCTGGCGGCCGACAATCGCGGGATCGGCGGCAAAGCGCGTCTTCCAGATGCGATTGGCCAGCACGGCTTCGTGATCTTTTCCCACCACCGCTTCTTCCGGCAGCAAGTCGCGCCCGAACAGAAGCGGATAACCGAGCAGCGAAATAAAACCGGGCGAGACGATTTGGCCCGCGACGCGTTCGGGCCGCGTGCTGGTGGCGAGATTCACACCGAATCCGGTGTAGGCCGAGAGCTGCTGGAAGACGGTGTTTTGTTTTTGCCACTCGAGAAAATCGCCGGCGGAAATTCCGCCGTTTTCTCCGTGGTTGCGCGACCAGATCGCGACAATCTGTTCGGGATGCGGATACGGCGGGTCGGCGAGGAGCGTGGCGTAAACGACGCTGAAGATGGCGGTGTTGGCGCCGATGCCGAGCGCGAGGGTCAGGATCGCGACGGCGGCGAAGCCGGGCTTACTGATTAGCAGTCGAAAGCCGAACGCGATGTCGCGCAGCAGTTGGCTCATGTATGCTGGGCCGCCCTCCGGATGCCGTCGTACCTACGATGCGCAAAGTATTACATAAGCATTACAATTCGCACCCCATCCGGCTGCTAGGCTGCTGGCGTAGTAACTGGTAGTGCGCCTGGCGGGGGCTGGGCGCGATGCGGATTAGCGGAAATGCTTTAACAGAAATGTTGCGGCGGAAACGTGGGAACGGTCGACCAGGGTCAAAGGCGCGGTGCATGGGAATAATTTCAGGCAGTTCGGGGCTCAATGGGAAGTTGGGACTGAAGCGCAGGGCGATCGAAAGCAAAAAGAAATTGCTGGCGATGAACCAGGGGATCAACTGGTTCACTACCTCGATCATGGTGATGTTCCACATCGGCGCAATCGCCGCGCTATTTTATTTTACCTGGGGCGCGCTCGCCGTTTCGGTGTTGTTGTGGTGGGTTTCGATGAGCCTGGGCATCGGCATGGGTTACCACCGGCTGCTGGTGCATCGCGGGTACAAAACTCCGAAGTGGGTGGAATATTTTCTGACGGTATGCGCGACGCTGACTTTAGAAGGTGGCCCGATTTTCTGGGTGGCAACGCATCGCATGCATCATAAATACGCGGACCAGGAAGGTGATCCGCATTCGCCGGTCGACGGCACCTGGTGGTCGCACATGGGCTGGATCGTGATGGGCGAATCGCTGCATCACGATACGACGACGCTGGCGCGTTTCGTGCCGGATCTGGCCAAAGACAAATTTCATGTTTGGATTACGAAATACAATTATGTGCCGGTGATTGCGCTGGGGCTGTTGCTGCTGGCGGTGGGCGGACTTCCCTGGCTGCTGTGGGGAATTTTTCTGCGCACGGTATTTGGATTGCACGCGACGTGGTTCGTGAATTCAGCGACGCATTCTTGGGGCACGCGGCGATTCGAGACGCACGACCATTCGACCAACAGCTGGTGGGTGGCGCTGCTCACCTGCGGCGAAGGCTGGCACAACAATCATCACGCGCATCCGGTTTCGGCGCGCCACGGAATGAAATGGTACGAGATCGATTTCAACTGGTATGGGATTTGGGCGCTGAAAAAGCTGGGGCTAGCCCATAGCGTGTATTCGGCAGCGGCGCGCGTCGCGCTGGCGGTGCCACTCGCGGAACCTCTAGAAAACGCTGTCAGCGGCGACTGATTTTCAGATCTGCCCTAAAACAGAGACCGAGTGTTTCAACCTGGAACACTCCGCCTTTTGGCGTCGAAATCCGTTTCGGCACAGCGTGCGTACTGGGACTAGACGTTCTTTTGGTTAAGGTGCGCTTCCTGGTCCTTCCGGCGCCACTTGACCATGGATAAAAATCTTGCTGACCCTAAGCCCACCGCCGACCATGACCGAACGTACCCAGCCCCAGCCGCCGTTTCCTTCCGTGCGCCCACAGCTTTCGCAAGTCATTGCCGCGCTTTCCTATGCTTTGGATCTCACCGAAGGCCAGCCGCTCGGCCATAGCGTGAATTCCTGCCTGATCGGAATGCACATCGCTAAGGCGATGGGTTTATCGGAGCGCGACCAGACCGATTTGTATTTCGCGCTGCTGCTGAAAGACACCGGCTGCAGCTCGAATGCTTCGCGCATGTACGAAGTTTTTGGCGGCGACGAACTAAAAGCGAAGCGCGAAGTGAAGCTGCAGGATTGGACCCGCGTGACGCTCGACGGGCTGAAATATCTGGGCCGCAATATGAAGCCGGCGAGTCCGGCGGTGGCGCGGGTGATGACCATCGGGCAAATGGCGCTTCAGCGCGAAAAACTGTCGCGCGAATTCACGGCGATCCGCTGCGAACGCGGCGCTCAGATCGCTTTGCGCCTGGGATTCGCCGCGCGCACGGCGCAGGCCATTCGCAACCTGGACGAACACTGGAACGGCAAAGGCCATCCGCGTGGAATCAAAGGCGAAGAAATTCCAGTGGCTGCGCGGATTATGAACATCGCGCAGACCATGGAAGTTTTCGCGGCGCTGGAAGGTCCGGCGCGAGCCATGAAAGTAGTGAAAGAACGCAGCGGCACCTGGTTCGAACCGAATATGGCGAAGGTGGCGCTGACGCTCGAAGCGGACTCCGCGCTGTGGAAGCATTTGCGCGACGGCAGCGCATTCGCAAACGTGGTCGCGTTGCAGCCGGGCGACCGGCCGGTGAGCGAAAGCGCGCTCGACACGATTTGCGAAGTATTTGCGGGAGTGATCGACGCGAAGTCGACATTTACGAATCAGCATTCGACGCGAGTAGCGAAAACCGCAACAGCGATCGCAGTAAAACTGGGATTCGACGAAAAGCGGGTGACGCGGATGCGTCGCGCCGGGCTGCTGCACGACGTGGGAAAATTGAGCATCCCCAATTCGGTGGTGGATAAATCCGGCGGCCTTTCGCCGCAGGACTGGGAAATCGTGCGGCTGCACCCGCATTTCACCGAGCTAATCCTTAAAAACATTCCGGGATTCGACGAGCTGGCGGTGATCGCGAGTAATCACCACGAGCGGCAGGATGGTTCGGGCTACCACCGCGGGTTGCGCGGCGAAGAAATCTCGATCGACTCGCGCGCACTAATCGTGGCCGACCAGTTTGACGCGCTGACTTCGGCACGCGCGCATCGCCCGGCGATGTCGCGGGAAAAGGCGCTGGCGCTCATGGCCGCGGAAGTTCCCACCAAGCTGGATGCGGCGTGTTTCAACGCGCTGAAGTCTCTGCCCATCGCGCGGGCTTGATTCCGAAGTGGCCAGCCCCGACCGGCGCGGAGTGGCCGGCGACTCCACGGCATGCCCAGCGATTCACGCCGAACTACAGACTAGACCTTATTACTTGAGCGCTCGCGACCTTCTACAGTGACGGAATGCGTGACTACCAGGCGGGCAAGACATTCGATGTGCGTTCCTACCGAATTATGCTGCGCCAATTCGACGACGAGCGGTTGACGCAGGAGCTCGACTCGGTCGCCTGGCTGTCGAACCAACTGGTCGGTCCGCTGCACAATCCTAATAACGTTACGCAGCTTGCGGAATGCCGCGCCGAACGCGCCCGCCGACGCAAGGTCGATCACTAATCCCGCGAGTCTACATCCTTCAAGCCTAAGCAAACGACGCCGCGCACAATTCATGCGCGGCGTTTTCGCGTTCAGCGCGCCAGGGGAAATTATTTGCGGGCGCCGGAATTTTTTAGGAGTTCGACGATTTCCGGGCTGTCCATGTTGGCGGAGGTGATCATTTTGGCGCCAGTATCGATCCGGCGCGGGACGGATTTGCCGCGGGCGTGGTCGGCAATGGCTTTCACGCCGAGTTCGCCCATACGGAAGGGATCCTGCGCGACCAGGCCTTTGAGTTTGTTGGTGCGCAGCATGTCGAAATACAGGTCGGAGGTGTCGAAGCCGACGTGAGCTACTGGCTCGGCGGCGGAGGCGCGGCCGCTGAGGGCCATGACCATTCCGGCGGTGGAGGATTCGTTGGGCGTAAAAATTCCGGCGAGATCGCTGCCGTGCCGGGCGAGCAAAGTCTCCGACGCGCTTTTCGCGGACGCGCGAGTAGCGCCGGCGAATTCTTCGGAGAGCATCACTTTTATTTCCGGGTAGCGGCTGAGGCGTTGGCGGAAACCCTCTTCGCGAGCGCGCGTGCTGGCCGAACCTTCCTGGTAACGCAGGATCACAACTTTGCCGAGGCCGGCCAGAACTTCGGCCATGCGTTCGGCGGCCAGACCGCCGGCTTTTTCGTTATCGGTGGCGATGAAAGTCAGAATGCGCGAGGAATCGAGCGCGGAATCGACGACCACGGTGGAGGTGCCGTCGGCCGCGGCGCGGTCGACCAGCGGAACGAAAGTGCGGCTATCGAACGGCGCGAGCAGCACGCCATCCAGGCGCTGGCGCAAAACCGATTCGAGAATTTTGGTCTGCTCGTCGCGATCGTCCTCGCGCATCGGAGCTTTCCACAAAAATTGCACGTCGACGGATTCGGCTTTCAGGTCGCGGACCGCTTTTTCCGCACCGGCCTGCATGGCGCGCCAGTATTTGTGCAGCGAACCCTGTGGCACCGCGGCGATTTTCAGTTCCATGGTCGGCCCCTCGCAAGCGCAGACGTTTGCGCCGCGCGTGCGCCGGTGGGACGGAAAAGTCCCGGCCGGGCACGGGCCAAATGGTCCGGGCGCACGTCAAGGTGCGGCGCGAAGCAGAGGCTGGGCGTCCCGCTCGCGATGGCGCATGTATAGCGCATCGCGCGCGCGAGTTGCAACGCGAAAAGCGAAACGTCGCGAGCTCTTGTGTCCTAATCGTTCAATGGCGGAACTGTCCTTCGGTTAGGGCGTCTTCTCGCTGGCGATTGTGGACACGCCGAGACGCTCGTGCCAAGATGCGGGCGAAGTCGCTTTTTAGCGGTGCGTAAAAGGATGGGATGACCGACACGCCTGAAATAATTAAACCGGACTTCGGTGATCAGCGCGGCGAAGCAGTCGCGACCGGCCCGGGCCTCGATGGATGGCTAAATATTTTGGGCGTCGCGATTCTAGCCGGCGCGGGCGTCATGGCCGCGCGCATGGTTTGGGAGCAAACGGTGTGGACCTGGGAGCGCGGGCCGCAGATGGTGGGATTTTCGCTGGCGCACGGGTCCGGCGCGTTTTTATTTATGTTTCCGGTGCTGCTGGTGGTGTGGCTGCCGCTGGCGCTGTACTGGACAATCCGGAGCCTGCTGAAAAAGCAGGGAGTCGGAATCGGTCGATGGATGATGATGGCTTCCGCTGTCTTGCTGCTGGTCATTTTGTCTTTGCCGAAACAAATCTGGGAGAGACTTTTTATCGAGCGGATGGCCGCGTCTCCGCACGCGGTGGAATTGCTGCAGTTCGCGGCCGTGGATGGCGACCTTAAAACCGTGCGCGCTTTCGTGGCGCATGGCGTCCCGGTAAATGCGGCAAATCCGGGGGATTGGCGAACCGCGTTGCACGGCGCCGCATTGAGCGGCGACTTGGCCACGGTTCGCTATCTGGTAGCCGCCGGTGCAAACGTAAATGTTCTGGACCGCGCGGGCGACAGTCCCCTGGAATTGGCGGCGGCAAATCAGCGGTACCAGGCCGCGGCTTTTCTGACGGCGAACGGCGCGAAAAGAATTCGCGGTGACGACGCGCAACACCAGAAAGCGGCGTCGGACGAAGTTCGCGAGAATGAGGCTGAATCGCCCCGGTAAAACCCAGCATCGCCCCAGTGATTGCCACGCTTTTTCTTATCCGCCAGCGGCGATTTTGGCCATTTCAGTCACGGAGTGTGCCAAGATGCAGTCTGCAAATCGCAAAAGCCTGTCGGGAACAAAATGAAAACGCTCTGGTGCTGGCGCTGCAAAGCGGATTTTCCGATGCTGGAAGATGAGGAATACGATCAGCTGAAAACGCTGTTCAATCCCGGAACCACCGGCGCCCCTAAAGAACGCGCCGTGAATCCGGGCGTGTTCCAGGAATACCGGCGCATCACCGGACTGCGCGGCGTCAACCTGCACATGATTTTCGATCACCGCGTGTCGAAATACGGCGAGCCCTGCGCAAAGTGCGGCAAGCCCTTACGGACGCCGCAAGCGCGGCTGTGCGGCGCCTGCATGACCCCAGTTGCCGCGCTGACCTGCAGTTAAGCCACCTCAAAACTAGGGCCTGTCGCCAAGGCACGAACCGCGAGGCCGCGTCACTCGTCGTTGTTCACCGTTGTTCACCATTGCGCACCGTTGCGCGCGCGCCGTTGCATCCTACCGCTTCGACGAAGGCACCGAACGCTGGTGCTGCATTTCGATGATGTTGGGCTCGCCGGCGTGGCCGTAAAGTTCGGGGTTGGAGTAATGGCCTTTCTCGTCGGCGGGTTTTTCCACTTCGACGTCGATGCGATGCGCGTTGGCCCAGGCGTCCTGGCGGATGCCAGTGACCATCCAGGAAACTTTCACGTTGGGCTTGTCGGTCTTGATGGTGAAGGCGCCGTTCGCCATTTCGCTGGCGACGATGGCCTGCGCGAACTGGCCGATCACCGTGAGCTGGTAGCGAAAATCGCGGTTCAGCGAGTTGAAGTAGACGGGCATGGTGACCAGCGCGGTGCCAGTCGCATCGGTGGTGACATTGCCGTTGTAAATATTCAGCATGTCCGGCGAAACGACCGCGGAGTGCTCGAGATATTTATTGGCCGGGTCGATGGGATCGTCGATCTTGATGGCGCCGCCCCCGTTCGTGAGCGTGCCGTTGATGGAGACGTTCCCAAAAAACTGCCCAGCGTAACCGCTGCCGGAGGCGTAGATACCCACGTCGGTCGCCTCGGCAGTGACGCCGTAGCCGAACTGACCGTAGGCATAGGTGATGAGGCCACTGCCGTACTGGGCGCTAGAATTGCCGTAAAGTGCGGTGTCTGCCGTGGTGGTGACGGTGACGCCGCCCTTGGCGGAAACGTATCCGCTGGCGATGACATCTACCGCGGAAACGTTTCCAGAGGCGAGGAGATTTCCGCCCGCGTCGATGGTGCCGGCAGCAAAGACATTTTGGGAGTTGACGTCGCCGGTCGTGGTCAGCGAACCGGTGAGCGTTTCGGAAGCGCCGGAAAAAGTCTGGCCCGGCGCGAAAGTGACGATGCCGGCGCTGCTGAAGGAAAGCCCGGTGTCGGTCATTACCGCGCTGCCGTCGGGGACGAAAAAGAAATCGAGCTTGGCCGAGGGATTGGTGGTGTTGTTGTTCAGCGGTTCGGCGCGGAAGCTGAAGGCCTGCGTGGTAGAGACGTTGGTGCCGCTATTGAAGGACGACGCTTCGAACTGGAAGGAGTGCGATTCGTAGCCAGCCGCGCTGGTCGCGTCGTGGCCCGGCGGTAATTGAAACGATCCGCGGAAGATGCTGTTGCCGTTGACGTCGAGTGTTTGCGTCGGCGCGGTGGTGCCGATACCAATTTTCCCGCCGGTTTGATACAGCAGCGAATTGCCGAGGTTGGTGCCGGAAGCCCACAGCGGAACGTAATTGGTGGTGCCGCCGCCGGTGGGCGTAGCGTTGGAGATCGGCAAGCTCGCGGCAGGTGCTTCGCTGCTCGATGTTGTAACGGAATTTTCCGGTGCAGCGGCGATCGTGGTGCTGCCCGGCGCGAGAATCGTGGTCGCGCTGGATTTTGCGGCAGCGAGGCTTTGGGTGGTGACGTACGCGGAGGCCGGGAGGCCGCCGAGGGTCTCGGCGTCGCCTGCTTTCAGCGCGTACGGCACGCTGGCCAGCAGCGCGCGCGCCATCTCGGGCTGCCGCGCGATGGTGACACCGAGCCAGCGCGATTGTCCGGTGCCGAATAATTCAGCAGGCATGCCCGCAGGCGTCGCGCCGCCGAGCAGCGCGTTGTAATGTCCGCTCGCGTCGGCGATCACGTTTTGCGTTTCACTCCATAGTGCGGCGCCGCCATCTTGCTCGGCGTAAATTGCGAACGTAACACTGGCGACGCCCGTGACCGGCCGCGCCGCCGCGTCCTTCAACGTGCCGTTGAACTGCACCAGCCGCGGAACGCTGATTTCCTGATTCGCGGGCGGTGATGTTTGTGGAATCGCTTGTTGCGCGTGCGCGGGAACGAGGGCGGCGGCAAAAAGAACGGCTACAGCTACGGCCAAGCGGACCACGAGACGCAGGAGTTTTGACGGGGTCACGGGCGGAGTCCTCCAAAGTTGAAACTACGATCCGGAAGCTGC
>DASWVE010000030.1:0-48662 GCA_036401315.1 Candidatus Acidiferrales bacterium | reverse complement strand
ACCTTCGATGGGTTTGATGGTTGAGATGGCGCAAAGGTCAACTCGGCGACGAGGCGCGCGCGAACCAGGGTGCTTGGGAAATTAAAACGGGAGGCGGAAATCTAGCGATGACCACCTCCCGGGGTGGGTGGAGTTTTGCAGGTGCGTCGTTAGAGCGGCTTGCGTGAGCCTGGACGGACCGGCAATCCGGCGTTTCCGCCGGAATCCACAGTTGAGGATGAATATCACGCGAGAAGAAAGAGTGTCAACTGCAATGCGCGGGGCGAGCGATTCAGGCGCGTTGAGTTTTTACCGCACTGCGGTCGAGGGCTTCGCGAACTCTGCGGGCGAGTTCGCGCGGGACATAGGGCTTCTGCAGAATGGAAAGACCCTGACGCTGGACTTCCTGGAGCATTTCGATTTCGGGGCTGTAACCGGTGGCGAAAATGATGGGGACGTTGGGTTTCAGGGCGCAGATGCGGGCGTAGGCTTTGGGGCCGTTCATCTTGGGGAGCACGACGTCGAAGAGCAGCAGCTCGATTTGGTCGCGGTGATTTTCAAATTCGCGGACGGCTTCTTCGCCGTCGCGGGCGGTGAGGACGGAATAGCCGAGGCCTTCGAGGGTTTCGCGGGCTAGTTCACGCAGGCCGTCGTGATCTTCGGCGATGAGGATGAGGCCGGACCCACCGCGGATGGGTTGATTGTCGTCTGGAGTAATGGGCGACGCGGTCGCGGCGGCGGTGGTAATCGGCAGGTACATGCGAAAGGTGGTGCCGATACCGACTTCGCTATAAACGTGGAGGAAGCCGCCGTGCTGGCGGACGATGCCGTAGACGGTGGCGAGACCGAGGCCGGTGCCCTTCGAGAGATCCTTGGTGGTGAAGAAAGGCTCGAAGATGCGATCGAGAGTGCCGGCGTCCATGCCGGTGCCGGAATCGGTGACGGCGAGCATGGCATAGCGGCCGGGTTTGGCGTGGGCCTGGGCGACGAGGCCGGGTTCGTCGAAGAAACTTTCGCTGGTTTCGATGACGAGGCGGCCGCCTTCGGGCATGGCGTCGCGGGCGTTGATGCAGAGGTTCATGATGACCTGTTCGATTTGAGTGGGGTCGGCGCGGACCACCGCGAGGGTGGAGGTCAGGTTGCGTTTAATTTCGATGTTGCTGCCGATGACATTTTCGAGAAGGCCGAGGGTTTCGGTGACACTTTGGTTGAGATCGATATCGCGGGGCTCGAGAATCTGGCGGCGGGCGAAGGCCAACAATTGGCGAGTGAGGGCGGCAGCGCGAATCGCCTGATGGCGAACTTTTTCGAAGTGGCGATGGAGCCGGGTCGCGGCCTCGGTCTCGTCCATGCCGAGTTCGGCCCAGCCCAGGATCGCGCCGATCATGTTGTTGAAGTCGTGCGCGATGCCGCCAGCAAGCTGGCCGATGGCTTCAAATTTCTGGGCCTGGCGGAGCTGCTTTTCCAGGGCGAGGCGTTCGGTCATTTCTTCGACGATGACCTCGATGCAGACGGTCTTGCGGCGCGGGTCGAGGGCGCGGCGGCCGATGAGGCGCACGGTGATTTCTTTGCCGTCGCGGCGTTTCCAATCGACGGTGAGGTCAGCGCGGTCGGTGGCGCCGGTTTCGGCGAGGATGCGTTCGCGAAAGGCGGAGTCGCCGAAAAGGATCTCCGAATCGCGGGTGGAGAGCAGGGATTCGACCGAATCGTAGCCGAGCATGCGGACCAGGGCGGGATTGGTATCGAGCAGGGCGCCTTCGGGGGAAACCCAGCAAATTCCGTACATGGCGTTGTTGACGAGATCGCGGTAGCGCGCTTCGCTTTCGCGCACGGCTTCCTCGGAGCGCTTGCGCTCGGTGATATCGAGAATGCTGGCGCGAACGAGCTGGCGGTTGGGCGACTCGAGTTGGACGAGATGCACTTCGCAAGGGATGTTGGAGCCGGCGGCGTGGCGGTGGATCCATTCGAAGCCGGCGGATTCGTTGGTGGCGGCGCGAGCGGCCCAGAGCTGGGCGGCGACGATGGAATGGCGGCCGTCGGGCTGGAAGAGCGGGCTGAGTTCGCCGGGTCCGCAGGTCAAAAGATCTTCGCGTTTCATGCCAAAGAGGCGGAGGGCGTTGTTGTTGCAGTCGACGAAGCAACCTTGGTCGACGTCGAGGACCACGATGGCTTCGGGAGCGTTTTCAACGAGGGTGCGATAGCGAGCTTCGCTCTGCCGGACCGCTTCGGCGGCAAGTTTTTGGGATTGGCGGAGGGCACGTTCTTCATGGGCGCGAATGATGGCCATGGGCAGGCGGGCGAGTTGATGTTTGAGGACGTAATCGGTAATGCCCAACTTAATGCATTCGACCGCCTTCAAGTCGCCCAGGGTGCCGGTCACGAGGATCAGCGGAATATCGGCGTTGAATTTTATGATTTCGGTGAGCGCGTCGATTCCGGTCCAATCGCCCATGCGGAAATCGGAGAGCGCCACGTCGATGGGATCGGACTGCAAAATTTCGACGAAAGCGGCACGGGTGGAAACGGTTTTGATCTGCAGCTTGAGGTCGGATTTCTTGAGCTCGCGAACGGTGAGAACGAGATCTTCCGGGTTATCTTCGGCAATGAGAATGTTGAGCACGCCGGTGACGAGTGCGGGAGACGGGGGTTCGGCTAATCTGGGCGTAGACCGCATCTAGGAAACCGTGAAGGCAGCCGCGGGTGGTTTCTTGTTGACGACCAGCCAGTACAGACCCAACTGGCGGACCACGTCTTGAAACTCCACGAAGTTGACGGGCTTTTGAATATAGCTGTTCACGCCCAACTGATAGCTGGCCACGAGGTCGCGCTCTTCGCTCGAAGAGGTCAGAAGAATTACGGGAATTGCCTTTGTTAGTGGATTGCTCTTCAGTTCTTTGAGCACTTGCAGGCCGTCAACCTTGGGAAGTTTCAGATCGAGTAGAACAATCCGTGGATGGTGAATGGACCGGCCGTGGTAGGCACCGCGAGAAAACAAGAAGTCCAGTGCTTCGGCGCCGTCCTGAACGTGCAGGACGTGATTGGCGATTTTGTTTTTCTTGAAGGCGTGGAGCGCGAGTTCGGCGTCCGCCAGGTTGTCTTCCACGAGGAGAATTTCTATCTCGATCGGTTCAGCCATGTTTGATCTCCGCTGTTTCGGGCAGCTCGGCCGCCAGCGGCTGCGAGCCTAAAGTGAAATAGAAAGTAGCGCCGTTTCCCGGCGAGGACTCCGCCCAGATCCGGCCGCCGTGGCGATGAATGATGCGTTGAACGGTGGCCAGGCCGATGCCGGTGCCCTCAAAATCCTCCTGCCGATGAAGGCGCTGGAAGACGCCAAATAGCTTATCGGCATACTTGGGGTCGAAGCCCACGCCATTGTCGCGGACAAAGAGGGTAAAGGCACGGTCGGTGAGGCAGGAGCCGACTTCGACGACTGCGGATGGGCGGGTGCGAGTGAATTTGGAGGCGTTGGAGAGCAGGTTAGTGAAAACTAATTTAACTAAGCCGGGGTCACAGTTCAATTTGGGTAAAGCGTCGACTCTCCATTCGATGGTGCGCTCTTCCTCGGGACGCAGGTCCGAAAGCGCCTGCTTGACCAGCTCGCTCAGCTTAGTGTCTTGCCGATTGATTTCCTTTCGACCGATGCGAGCAAGGTTCAGCAAATCATCGATCAAGTGTCCCATGTGGGTGGTGGAGTTTAGAATGCGCTCCAAAAAACGATGGCCCTCGGGGGGGAGTTCAGTCACGTATTCCTCTTTCAAAATTCGGGCAAAACCATCGACGTGGCGGAGTGGAGTACGCAAGTCATGGGAGACGGAATAACTGAAGGCCTCCAGTTCGCCATTGGTCCGGACGAGTTCGGCGGTGCGTTCGGCGACGCGGGCTTCGAGCGAGGTGTTGAGCGCGGAAATTTCATCCTGCCGGCTGCGTAGCTGCATATTGGCGGCAGCAAGTTCCGTAGTGCGCTGGGAAACGCGATGTTCCAGAAATTCATTGGCATTGCGCAATTCCTGTTCGAGATTGCGGCGCTCGGTGGCGTCGCGGGAGATTTTGGCGAAACCGAGGAGTTGGCCGGCATCGTCGCGCAGAGCGGTAATCACGACGTCAGCCCAAAATTGGGTGCCGTCCTTGCGCACGCGCCAGCCTTCCTGCTCCGCAACGCCTTCGTCTGCCGCACGGCGCAGCAATTCTCCGGGCGTGTTACTGGCCACATCTTCGGGCCGGTAAAAGGAGGACATATGCTTGCCGATGATTTCGCCGGCGGTGTAGCCCTTGATCCGCTCGGCGCCGGTGTTCCAGCTGGAGATCGTGCCCTGGGGATCGAGGGCGATGATGGCGTAGTCCTTGATGCCCTCCACCAAGACGCGGAAACGCTGTTCGGTTTCCTTCAGTTTTAGCTCGAACTTCTTGCGCTCGGTGACATCGCGAATGGCGCTGGAGATCAGAGTGCCCTCGGCGGTGTCGATCGGACTCAAACTGATCTCCACCGGGAATTCGGTCCCATCCTTGCGGCGCCCTTGCAGATGTAGGCCGGCGCCCATGGAGCGAGGTTGCGGCGCGTGAGAATACGCTTCACGATGGTTCGAATGCTTGCTGTGCACGCTATGCGGCACCAGAATTTCCACCGGCATGCCGACTAATTCGCCGCGAAGGTAGCCAAACATCTTCTCGGTCTGGGCGTTGATGATCTGAATAATTCCAGCTTGGTTGACGATTACGATGGCGTCTGGGGCAGCTTCGAGCAGATTCTGGAATCGCTTTTCCTCGTTCTTTAGTTTGGTGACGTCCCGGTTGCTCTCGAGAACTCCGATAGGCTCTCCTCTTTCACCCCGGCGCAAGGCCCAGCGACTGGAAACCGTCACCGTTCGGCCGTCGCGGGTTTGGTGTTTTAGCTCGCCTTCCCAGAAGCCCTTGGCGAGAACCGCGGCGTCGATCAGATCCAGGTCATAAGGAAACTGGGTCTGAAGGAGGTCGTGGGTGGTACGCCCGCGGACATCGTCTTTTTTCCAGCCGTAGAGGCGTTCGGCCGATTGATTCCAGAAGATAACCTTGTTCTCAAAATCACGAACAAAAATAGCATCGTGAATCAGCTCGAGCATTTCGGATTGTTCGCGAAAGTTAGCGGCAGTGGAGCAGAGACTGATTTCCAGTTCGCGGCGCTCTTGAATCTCGTTTTCGAGGGCGGCATTGGCGGCCCGCCATTTCGAGACACTGGGCACTTCGACGGCTTGAGGTAGCAGGCGGGCTACAAAAACAGCAGTGGCGATCGATGCGAGCGCGGTAATGGCTTTCAGGATGCCAGCCAGCCAGTATTCCGAATGCCAGAGATTCCAGACTTCCATCACGTGGGTGGCGCCACAGGCGAGGATGAAAAGGCCGAAAAGGACAAAAATGAAACCAAAAGGGAGATCGCGACGTTTGCGAATGAACCACAGAAGAGCAAAGGGAATAGAGAAATAGGAGAGCGCAATGAGCGAGTCGGAAATGACGTTCAGCCACACCAATCCTGGATTCCAGAGATAGCAGTAACCGTGGGGCATGAAGTCGCCCGGGCCGAACAATTGATGCAAGAAGCCCACGCACGCTCCGAAGCAAAGAAATGCAGCGCGCCTGCTAATGACACGCGCAGGGGTGTAAGGAATTCATCGGAGATTTGGCGAAAGACTTTGGGGTGGGTCAAAGAGGAACGGAGCATGCGGAAAAAAGAAAACTCTAATGCTCGGTTCAACTGGCCGCTTGGCGCACGAGCTGGATGTCAGTTTGTCGGTTACGGCGTCGGTTTTACTTGGCGCCGGCCGGCTGGGGCGGATGATTCACAAAATATTGGTTGAGGCTGGCACTCAGTTGCTGCATACCCGCATTCACGTTCTTATCCATGGCGAGGACGATGGACGGAACGGTCTTGCCGTCGACCGGCTCGTCGTGGGTGTAGGTCTGACTCCAGACGATGGCGCGTCCGGCGGGATCGTAGAGTTCGAGGGCGAGCGAGAAACGAGCCACGAGATTGGGCTGATCAACACCATACATCTGGAGGAGATGGCCACGAACGATGTAGTTGCCGCGGACGCTGGCGGAGACACGAGAGACGGCGGCGTACTGGCCGCTATTGCGCAGAGTGGCAATCAGGGCGTCCTGAACCATATCGGCGGGAGCTTCAGCCCAGCGATCGTATTCGTAGGTGCCGAGCTGGACCTGACCGCTGCCGTACACGAGGCGGTCGTCGCGATACAGATGCGAAGCGGTGAAACGCCCGACCAGAATACTGACGGGCAGGGGCGTGACGGAAGTGGGGGCGGGCGCCGGCGGAACATCGAGGACGTAATATTTAACCGGACGCGGGGCTCCGCAGGCGGCGACGAAACTCGCGACGACGGAAAGAATCACAATTAATGGAACGCGACGCCTGGACACTCTTCGCTCCTTCTCGCGACTGCGGTGCGATACAGCCTTACGCTACTTCGAAAAGTTACCTAGAAACATTACTGCAAAACTTCACTACAAATTCTACTGGGGCAGCGCCGACCCGGGCTTGTGTTCCTTGGGCGAGGAGTCACGAATCAGGGTGTAGGGCCGCGTCTTAATAGTTTCCGTAAACTGATTCAAATTCTCGGTGGTGTGGCGCAGGTTGTCGATAATCTCGTCGAGATTTTCGGAGTTGCTATCCACCGTGTTATTTAGCGTGGCGACCATGGCATTGGCGTTGACCAGAGCCTGGCGCAGGTTGACGATCGATTCACGAATGTCCGCACGATTGTCGGAGAGCATGCCGTCAAGTTTCTTGAGGGTTGCGTCGGCCTGGGTCGCCGCCTTCTGGAAATTGTCGATCAACTGCGGCAATTTGGTGGAGGCGTCGTTCACATGGGTGAGCGTGGAATGGATCAGCGGGCGGTCTTCCTGCAGCATGCCGCGGACGTGAGCCAAGCTGGCGGAAATATTGTCGCGGTTCTTATCGTTCAGGAGGTCGTTGACGCGGGCCAGAGTGACTTTCACTTCGACAACGCGGTCGTTCAAATTCCGGATGAGTTCGTTGGCGGCCGGGGCCAGATCGTTAATCTTGTCGGCGAGGTCGGAAAAGCTGGTGGGTTCTTTGGCTTTGAGGACGGCGTCGCGAGGAGCGCGCGGAGCAGAAGCGGCACCGGCGAGGATTTCGAGGTAATTTTCGCCAAGAGGACTGGTGCTGGTGATGGCCACCACGCTGTCGGTCTTCACCGGAATGTCGGGCTTCGCGGTGAAATCAATTTTCATCCGGGTGGGATCCTGCGGATCGAACTGAACTTTACCGATACGGCCGACCGGGGGACCGTTCAAGTAACGAACTTCAGAGCCGGGTGCGAGGCCGCCAGCGTTCTTGAAATAGGTGTGGTAGGGAGTGTCGGCTTTATCGAGGGTGCCGGAGAGAAGAAAGATCGTGCCGATCAGTAAGGCCGCGACGATGATGACAAACAAACCGACGACTGCCTGTTCCTTCTTGGAATCCATCCGTATCCTCGATGAATCCGCACGGTGACCCGCGCGGTTACCCCTCAGGTTCGGGGGAGTATATCACGTCCGTTCCACTGCGCCAGACTGGCGCGAAATACATGGGCCCATGAAAAAAACTGCGCACGGCACTGCAACGTCACTGACGCTGCGGCGGAATATCCCCAGTCAACATTTGCAGATAATCGATTTCGCCGGTGAGTTCGGGCTCCGGCACGCGGTCCAGAAATTGGCGAACGCGGGGCTGAGTGCTCTTCTGCAAGTTTTGGGAGGTGTCGTCGGCGACGATGACGCCTTTATCGAGCACGATCATACGGTCGGCGATGAGGAAGGCGCTGGCCAGCTCGTGAGTGACGACGACGATGGTGATGCGGAAAGCTTTTTTGAGTTTGAGGATCAGCTCGTCGATGCCGGCAGCGATGATGGGGTCAAGACCGGCGGACGGCTCATCGAAAAACAGCACTTCGGGATCCATGGCCAAGGCACGGGCGATGGCGGCGCGCTTTTTCATGCCGCCGCTGAGTTGGGCGGGCATGTAATTTTCGAAGCCGGACAGTCCGACTTGATCGAGTTTCAGGCGGACCATGATTTCGATGGTGGATTCATCGAGCGGGGTGTGCTCGCGCAACGGAAGCGCGACGTTTTCGCCGACGGTCATGGAGCCGAAAAGGGCGCCGCCTTGAAAGGACATGCCCATTTTCTTGCGGAGTTGGTCGCGGTCCTCATCGGAAATTGAGGCGAAGTCTTTGCCCTGAATCCAGATTTCGCCGGAACTGGGCTTTTCGAGGCCGACCAGCGTGCGGAGGAGCGTGCTCTTGCCGGAGCCGGAGCCGCCGAGGATAACCATGGTCTCGCCGGAAGGCACTTCGAAGTTGATGCCGTGCAGGATTTCGCGTTCGCCGTATTTCACGCGCAGGTTGCGGACGGAAATTGCGGCGTTACTGGACGCCTTGGCGGGAGTGAGGTTGGGCTTGGGCGGCGTGGACATTTTTTAGTGAGCCGCCGTGATGTAGAAAAGGGTGGTGAAGATGAGGTCGACCATGACGACCAAGAAAATCGATTTCACGACGGCTTCGGTGGTGGAGCGGCCGACTTGTTCAGAACCAAGGCCGGTGGCGAAGCCTTCCTGGCAGCCTACGGCGGTGATCACCAAGCCAAACATCATGGCCTTGAGCAGGCCGTTGAGGATATCGTGCGTCATTAGCGAATCGAGCGTGGCCTGGATGTAGGTGCCCCAGGTAAAGCCGGCGGTCATGACGCCGAAGAGGCCGCCGCCGAGGACGCCCATGAAGTCGGCCCAGCAGGTGAGGCACGGGACCATGAGAATCATGGCCAGGAATTTTGGCGCTACGAGGAAGGGCACCGGTTCGAGCGCCATGGTTTCCATGGCATCGATTTCTTCGTTGACCTTCATCGTGCCGATTTCGGCGGCGAAAGCGGAACCGGAGCGGCCGATGACCACGATGGCGGTCATGAGCGGGCCGAGTTCGCGGGTCATGGAAACGGCGACGGCGCTGGCGACCAGGTGCAGGGCGCCGAATTTTCGCAATTCGTAGGCGGCGTTGAGCGCGAGAATGGTGCCGACGAAGAAGGAAATCAGGGAGGTGATGGGGAGAGCTTCGACGCCGACCGACATTGCTTGATGGACGGCGCGGCCGAAATGGAATTTTTTGCCTTGGAATGGCGCAATGAATACGGCACGAGCGGCACCGCCGGTGAGGCGCGCCAAGCCGCCTACGTAGGCTAAGCTCTCGATCGTCGCGGCGCCAACTGTTTCGGTGAACGGCATCTGAGAATCCGGACGGGGAGGGACTTAGAATCGTGCCCGCTTGATCCTGCCCGGAACTTTACCTCGCTGGGGCCACGTTGGTGCTGCCGCCGCGCAACGCATCGGCTTCGTTGTCGTACACTTCGAAAACTTTTATGAGGCGAGTCAATTCGAGAACTTCGCGCGCGGTGCGGCTGAGGCCGAACATGGCGAAAGTGCTTTTCATATCGCGCGAGACTTTCAGGCCTTCGACCAGGGACGCGACTCCGGCGCTATCAATGTATCGAACCTTCTCGAGATTCACGATTACGCGCGGAGATTTTTTGTCTTTGAGCAAATCCAGAAGGACTTTGCGAACTTGGGGAGAGTTGTAGAGGGTGATATCTCCCACGATGTCCACAATTGTAGCGACTCCGGATTGGCGGGTTGAGATGTCCATGAGGCCGACCCCTTTAGGGGGATAGAGAGTTTTGCCAGAGATTCCCCTCAGATGCAATCAATTTTAAGTTGTACGCGGCTGGGGGGCGAATGGATGCGGGGAAGGCAAAGCGAACCGAGGGTTTGCGCCAAGTGGCGCTTCTGGTACGGGGTGCTGGGGAAGCAAAAGCAGGCCGGTTCGACAACCGGTGATAAGAATTTCCCAATGCAGTGGCAAGGCGCGCGGCCGTTCGGGTTTTTACTTGCGGCCGTCCATGGGGACGTAGCCGCGAAGGTCACTGCCCAAATAGACTTGGCGCGGCCGCGAAATTTTCTGCTCGGGATCGAGAAGCATTTCTTCCCACTGCGCGATCCAGCCGGAGGTGCGCGGAATGGCGAAGAGCACGGGGAACATGGAGATGGGAAAGCCCATCGACTGGTAAATCAGGCCAGTGTAGAAGTCGACGTTGGGGTAGAGGCGGCGCTTCACGAAATATTCGTCTTCGAGAGCGATGCGTTCGCATTCGAGGGCGATTTCGGTGAGGGGGTTCATGCCCATAATGTCGAAAACTTCGTAAGCGATTTTCTTGACGATGCGCGCGCGAGGGTCGTAGTTCTTGTAGACGCGGTGGCCGAAGCCCATCAGCAGCTTTTCGCCGGCCTTGACGCTCTTGATGTAGGCCGGGACGTTACTGATCGAACCAATTTCGACGAGCATGCGCAGGACGGCTTCGTTGGCTCCGCCGTGGAGCGGACCGTAGAGTGCGGCGGTCGCAGCAGCGGTGGCGCAGTAGGGATCGACGTGCGAACTGCCGACGAGGCGCATGGCGGTGGAAGAGCAGTTTTGCTCGTGGTCGGCGTGGAGGATAAAGAGAATGTCGAGGGCGCGTTCGAGGGTCGGGTTGGGACGATATTTCGCTTCGGTGGTGCGGAAGAGCATGTTGAGAAAATTGCCGCTGTAGGTGAGGTCGTTATCGGGATACACGAAGGGCATGCCGAGGCTGTGACGGTAGGCGAAGGCCGCGAGCGTGGGCATTTTGCCGATCAGGCGATAGGTCTGTTTGCGGCGGGATTCGGGATTGAAAATGTCTTTGGAGTCCGGGTAGAAAGCGGAGAGGGCGGCGACGGTGGAGATCATCATGCCCATGGGGTGCGCGTCGTAGTGAAAGCCGTCGATAAATTTCTTGATGCTTTCGTGGATGAAGGTGTGATGAGTGACGTGATAGGTCCAGTCGGCTAGTTGCGACTTGGTCGGCAGTTCCCCATGCAATAAAAGGTAGGCGGTTTCGATGTAGGTGCTTTTCTCCGCCAGCTCTTCGATCGAATATCCGCGGTAGCGCAGAATCCCTTTGTCACCGTCGATAAAGCTGATTTTGCTCTGGCACGAAGCGGTGTTGGTAAACGCCGGGTCATACGTCATCAGACCGAAATCGTCGGTCTTGACTTTCAGCGGCCGCAAATCGATCGGCCGAATGGTGTCGTGCTTCACCGGAATTTCAATCTGCTGGCCGGTGCGATTGTCGGTAATCGAGAGCGTGTCGCGCGTGGCCGCGTTCGCGGCGTCCGGAGTCACTACCGAATCTGTCTTTGTGGGATTCATGCGGGATACCTTTCGGGCGAGCTAGAACTCGCCACAGTTCGCCTACGTCCTGAATGTACACCAAAAATAAGC
This sequence comes from Candidatus Acidiferrales bacterium, assembly GCA_036401315.1. GTDB lineage: Bacteria > Acidobacteriota > Terriglobia > Acidiferrales > UBA7541 > Palsa-295. Next base: position 37,350 of record DASWVE010000030.1, on the reverse strand, counting down.
GGCACGGAGTAAATGGTTTGCTGCAACGAATAACAGCCGCGGGCGAATGCCCATACCGCTGCGTATGGACTAATGTATCAGCCTTGCACGCCGATCCTCGGCAATAAAGCCTGTTCCGTACGGCAGCGTATTGATGTCTACTGCGTCACCTAAAGTGCTGAACTGATTAGACATCAGTTACCTTCCTCGAATTCATCCGCCAGATCGCGAGGTTCAAGACCATGGCGAACGACACCCAAGCCAAATATGGAATCAGCAGCCAGCCGGCCAACGGCGCAATCCTCCAAAACTGAATCAGCGTCCCTAGAATCGCTGCCCAGAGGCATGCGATTTCGATCGCGGCCAATCCCAGACGCCGCAGGCCGAAGAAAATCGCAGACCACGCGATATTCAACGCCAGCTGAATTCCGAAGAAACACAGCGCCGGCCAGATGAAGAGAGTTTCGTGCTGGAGCCAGATGAGCCAAGCGGAAAACGCCATCAGGGTGAAAATTATGGTCCACGCGGGGGCGAAGGCCCAGTTCGGCGGGCGCCAGGACGGCTTGGCCAAGTGCTCATACCAATTCTTAATTGCCGGGCGAGTCACGGCTGACCCGATCCAGGCCGCGGCGTAACAGACCGCCAGGCAGACGATCAAAGACAGGTAATGATGTTGGGCGTCCATGCGCGGTTCACTTCGAGAGATCGGAAATCAACGCTTCGGCGGCGCGGCGTCCGGAAACCATGGCTCCGTTGATCGAGGCGTTATCGCGGTGATCGCCGCAGACGTAGACTCCCGGCCGAATTCTGACGGGGCGCTGGGGAGGTTCGAGGGCTCCGGGCGGCTGAGCCGGCTGGGCGTGCGGAATGCGATAGCTGCGGAGAAACTTCCAGGAACGCACCACGGGACCGAACCAACCTTTCAGATCTGCGATGATGAAACCGCCGAGCTGATCGTCGGTGAGCGGAAAATCACCCAGCACCGAGACGGAGATCAAGTGTTGGCCCGGCGGGGCGTATCCCGGAGCGACCGCGCTCATGACGCAGAGATTGTTTACGGTGCCGCCGCGGGTGCCGGCAAGGATCAGGATCGGTTCAGAGACCGGCGGAGTATCCGTGGCGTAGTAAAAGCAAGTGACGCTGCGCGAACCGGCCAAGGGAATTTCGCCGAGGAGCTTGGCGGCGGAGGGACCATCGGTGGCGACGACCACGGCGCGCGGGGTGATTTTTTCGTTTTCGCCGACCGTTAGGGTATTGCTGAGCAGCGATTCCACATGGGTGCCCAAACGAATCGAATCCGGCGGCAATTTGGCGGCGAGCTGCGCGGGAATTTCGCTCATGCCCTGGGCCGGAACGCAGACCTTGGAATTGGACATGACGCTGAAGACGAATTCGAACATGCGGCTGGAGGCGTGCAAGTCTCGATCGAGCATGATGCCGCCGAAAAACGGCTCGAAGAAATGCTGGATCATCGCGGGAGAAAAACCGGCGGACTTCAATTCGGCCATGGTCGATTTTTCGGGACGCGCGAAGATCTTCTCGATGGACGAGCCTTTCAACTGCATCCGCAAACGGGCCAAGCGGAGTTTATCAACGAAGGAGCCGACTGGAGAATCATACGCGGCGCGCCATTCGCCGGTTTTGCGCCAAGGATCGATGAAACGATTCAAGCGGCCGGCGAACCAAATGAGCGCGCCGGGATCAAAAGATTTCAAATCGAGCGCCTGGTAATCGAGAACCTGACGGGCTTCGGGATAGCCTTCGAGGAGAACCTGAAAACCGCGGTCGAGGAGGAAACCGTCGACATGGTCGGTGCGGACGCGGCCGCCGATGCCATCGGAGGCCTCGAGAATCTGAAACGAAATTCCTTTTTCCTGAAGTTTGCGGGCGCAACAGAGGCCGGCAAGACCAGCGCCAACGATTACTACATCGGGATTCGCAGTCATTCCTCGATCGATTCCTCTCTTGGTCCCGCGGATGGCTTTATGGGTGGAGCAATTCTAGCCGTTCACTGGCGTTTTTGGGTCGCGAAATGTGGAACTCGGGGTGGCGCGCCGGGCGGCCAGGGCTTCTTTGGTGATTCGATGGCGATAGTCGAAGAGGCGCTTTAGTTTTCGCTGGACGAACCAGTTTCCAAAAATGGCGCCGAGGAGTCCGAGCGGTAGGACGTATTCGATGCGGTCTTCGAGGACGCTGGTGTCGTTCGACTCCGGCAAGAAGAGATGGGTGTGCTGCCACGATTGGAAAGGCCCGGAGATTTGGACGTCGCGAAACTGGCGGCCGGCAATGTAGTCGCGATGCTCAAGCGCCCAACGGATTTTGAATGGGCCGATTCCGACTTTCAGGACGGCGCGGTCGCCATCGCGAATTCCGGGCGCGCGCTGTTCGATTTCAACGGGCTCCCATGGAGGAGTGAGGCGTTCGAGCGCGCCGGGCTCTTCGTGCCAGCGGAAAACTTCGGAAGCGGGCGCGTCAATCTTCGAGATCGCGGTAAAGAGCTGCTTGCTCGCCATATTCCCTCAGGTAATTTTTGACGTGGAGCTTGCGCGCGGTGTTGTCCGAACTCATGTAGCGAATGTTGCCGAAGATCGGACGTTCGGGTCCCCAGGGACGATCGTAGCGGCCGAAACACCAGAAAATTCCGCTATAGGAATTCGGGTTGCGGCCGTCGACGGCATAGCCGTTGTTCAGTTCGATCAGATACTCGAGAGCTTGCTCGGGAGTTTCCGACCATTCCAAAACTTTCTTGCCCCAGAGCATGCGCAGGTAATTGTGCATGCGGCCTTCGCGGGAGAGTTGACGTTGGGCGGCATTCCACAGCGGATCGTGGGTGCGGGCGGACGCAAAATCTTTGAGGGAGTAAAGGTATTTTCGTTCGTCGCGCGTATGTTTCGCCAGAGTTTTGCGAGCCCAATCGGGGAGCGAGTCGTAGCGGTCGTAATGTTCACTGTGGCTTGAAAAATTGAAGCCGACTTCGCGCCAGGTGACGAGCTGGTCCAGAAACTGTTCGACGGGGGCACGTACGCCCCACCAGCCGGAGCGGCTGCCATCGGTGCGGTGGGCGAGTTTGGCTTGGGTCCAATTTTCCTTGGACATCAGATCATGAAAAATTTGGTGGGAGGAGATGTGGCCAAAATGGAGATAAGGCGAGAGGCCGCTGGTGGCTTCTTTTTCGGGTTCGTTGCGAAGCTCGGGGTAATCGACAAGTTTATTGGATAAGAATTTTCGCCACTCGGCGGCGGCAGCGGCTTCTCCGCCGCGCAGGCCGTCGACTTCTTCGGCGGGCGCGATTTTGTGGTTGATCGGCAGCTCGGCTAACGAGGCCGGGTTCTCCAGCCAAGCTTGCGACGCTGGAGGCCACTTTGTTGTTATGGCTTTGGGTAGAGGTTTCGCTTTCGGAAGATCGAGGCGGGATAGCGGATCGGGTCGCGGAGTTTGAGCCAGATGAACCGGAAGATTTTTCTGCAGAAAACGGCGAAATGAATACGCGGTTGAAAACAATTGGTCGGTCGCAAGCAGCGGGAGGAGGCCGTTCGAATCGATTTTCTCCAGGCGCACTGGTAATTGTTTGGCGGCGCTGCGAACCATGTTCGGCAGAAAAAAACAGGGGAAGTCGTCGGTGACGACGACGCAGGCGTGCGCGGCCAAGGCAGCAAGAAGCCCCTTCCCTGCTCCTTTCGCGGACTCCACGTACGGGTAGTAAAGAATTCCGGATTTATCGAGCCGGCTCACCTTCTCGGCCATTCCTTCGAGGACGAAACGGTGCAGGCGATCGCTGGCCCAGGGATAGTCGCAGCGCAGAGCTTCAAGAATGACGAGGGGCTTTTTCAGTTCGACGGCGTACTCGATGGCGCGGTCGAGAGAAAAATTCCAGTGGGTGCGGCGGAAGGCGATCATCCAGTACAAGACGAAGTCGCGGTCCGGGTGGACCGGCGAAGCGTTACAAGCAGAAACGCGGATTTCAGGAATTTTGGCCACGAAGAGCGCCGCCCAAAAAATGCGAGGCGCACGATCAACTTACGATCCGCGCCGAGATGCGTTCATCATCCGGCGCGGGGCGAGGCAACGCAAGGGAAGGCTGCATTTCTAAAATTTCGAAAGATTCAAATGAAATGGCGCTGGCGGCCGCCTACGGCGATCTGAGTTTGGCGGCGGCCTCCGGCGCAACGGGGTCGGTTGCGGATGAAGCGTGGGTAAGAAGATCCTGGCGGGAGGCCAGCTCGCAGCGGTTGCGGCCGTTGGATTTCGCGCGGTAGAGAGCGTCATCGGCGAGGCGCAGCATTTCCTGCGGGTCGAGCATCTGGCCCGGAGTGCTGGCGGCGACACCGAAGCTGGCAGTGATGGTGATGTTGGCGCCTTCGGCGACGATGGAGGTGCCCTCGATTCCCTTGCGGATTCGTTCGGCGAGGCCGAGGGCGCCCATGGCGTCGGTGGAGGGAACGACAATGAGAAATTCCTCGCCGCCATAGCGGCCGACGGCGTCGTAGGGCCGAATCAAGTTGGTCATGCAGCGCGCGACTTCCTGGAGGACGGCGTCTCCGGCGAGGTGGCCGTAGGCATCGTTAACATATTTGAAGTGGTCGATATCGGCGAGAACGATGGCGAAGGCGTTGCCGCCACGATCCTGGCGGGAACGTTCGCGGCGCACGGTGTCCATGATCACCCTCGATTGCTGATGCCGGTTAAGTTGTCGTGCGTGGCCCGGAATAAAAGTTCTTCGCCGGCGGCGATGAGTTTGTCCTGGAGATCGAGAATGCGCTGGCCGACGTGCAGGCGAGCGCGAAGTTCCTGGGAGTCGAACGGCTTGGTGAGGTAATCGTCGGCGCCGGATTCGAGACCTTGCAGCAGATCTTCTTTTTGGGTGCGCGCGGTCAGGAGCATCACGTAGACGTAGGGACGATCTTTGAATTCGCGGAGCTTCTGGCAGACCTGGACGCCTTCCATTCCGGGCATCATCCAGTCGAGGAGGGCGAGGCGCGGGGCGTCCATGCGTTCGAGAAGCTGGAGAGCTTCAAGACCGGTGGTGGCGAGAACGACTTCGAATCCCCATTTGACGAGGAACACTTCGAGGAGGCGGCGGGAAACTGGATCGTCTTCGGCAACGAGAATTCTTTTCTTGAACCCTGCTGGTGGAGTCATGGGATTTCCTCACGATGAAGGTGGACGCGCGAGGCCAGCGCCGGTTCGTGCAGCGCCAGCCCAAACATTGCGGTGAAATGAAACGTGCTGCCCTGGCCCGGAGTGCTATCGACCCAAATTTTGCCGTGCATCAAAGCGACCAGGCGGCTGGCGATGGCGAGGCCCAGGCCGGTGCCGCCGTACTGGCGAGTGGCGGAACTATCGGCTTGGGTGAAGGCTTCGAAAATTACGGCCTGTTTATCTTTGGCAATGCCGATGCCGGTGTCGCGAATTTTGAAATGCAGGAGCGGACCTGCGGCGGTTTCGCGTTCTCTTTGGATTTCGAGGCGGACGCTGCCCGCTTCGGTGAACTTGATGGCGTTGCCCATCAGGTTGATGAGAATTTGACGAAGGCGGAGAGAGTCGCCTACGAGAATTTGCGGAAGATGCTGATCGAGGGACCAGGAGACGGCGACACCTTTCTGGTTGCCGCGAAATTGCATGACTTTCACGATTTCGCCGACATCGACAGCGAAGTTAAATTCCGCGGGAGAGAGTTCCATTCGGCCGGCATCTACTTTAGAAAAATCGAGGATGTCGTTGAGCAGGCCGAGGAGAGCGTCGGCGGAGGCTTTGACCATTTCGAGATATTCGCGCTGCTCGGAGGTGACGTCGGTGTCCAGAACCAATCCGGTCATGCCGAGAATTCCATTCATGGGCGTGCGAAATTCGTGGCTGACATTGGCGAGGAATTCGCTTTTCGCTTCGCTGGCGGCTTCGGCGGCTTCTTTGGCGGTGCGCAGGTCATCTTCGTGCGCTTTGCGGACGGTGATGTCGCGCGAAGTCATGCAGACGGTGCGGCAGGAGCCGTCGGGGGAATAGATGGGGCTGACGCGCGCGAGAAACCAGCGATTTTCGCCGGCGATGACGATGGAGTATTCGAGACTCTCGCCGCGGCCGGAGGCGATAACGCGGGCGAAAGATGCGGAGAACTCCGAGGTGCGTTCTTCGCCGAGAAGTTCCCCGATGCGGCGGCCGATGAGGGTCTCTTTGGGCTGGGCCAGCACCGAGGCGTCGGTGGTCCAGACATTGCGGAAGGTGCCTTCATCGTCGAATTCGAAAATAACTTCATCGATGGCGTCGACGATGGCTTTGAGGCGAGCCTGACTTTCGCGCAGGCCGTCTTCGATGGAATGGCGCTCGGTGATCAGGGTTCCGAGACAGAGGCCGGTTAAGGAGACGATGAGAGTCAGGAACTGCAACATGGCCAAGTGATGCAAATCTTCCGGGTTCAACCAGAGCATCACCATGGAGCCCATGTTTAAGAACAAGATGCCGGTGGTTACGCCTTGCATGCCCTGACGAACCGCGATCCAGATGATCGGCAGGAAGAATAAGTAGAAGAGGTCGTAGCTTTCACCGATTTTTGCGCCGAAGACGAGCCAGAGGGTCAGCGCGATGGTGAGAACCTGGCCGAGGAATTCGAGCGAACCGAAGGGCCTTTCCTTGGCTTTAGCTGGTGAGGCAGCCGACAGCGAGTGAGCCGAGCGAAAACTTCGGGTTGATCGCTCGCGGAACCAGGGAATGACGTGAACCAGAATGAAGGGGGTGAACGAAATGAGGCCGACGGAATCGCCAACGGCCCAGTTCAAGACCATTTTCGGATAGTCGGCGAGCAGCGCCGGGAAATTCAACGTGAGCGCGAGGGCGCCGAGGGTGGCGACACAAATGGAGGTGGTGATGGTGATGGACAAAAAGCGGAAGACGTCGCCCACGTTACGAAAGGAAAAATCCCGAGGCATGATGCGGCGCAAAACGAAAGCGCCACCGCCGTAGCCGGCGGTGATGACGAGGTTGGAGGCCCAGAAACCGGCCGACACCGGCGACAGATGGTAATTGACGTAAGACGAAATGAGATTGGCCAGGAGCACAACGGGCGCGTAGGAGATTCCCAGGCCGATGAAGACGCCGACTTCCAAACCGGCGGGCGGATACCAGGCGCTGACGCCGGTCCACATCTGGAAGCCAACGGTCATGCGGTCCAGTAGGAAGTGGAGAATTAAGAAGACGACGCCAGCGCCGACTCGCCAAGGATTCAGCGACGAGAACCAGCGACGAAGTTTCGATGGTTGCGGCTGAGTTTCGGTCGAAGTGAATTCCGTTCCGGCGAGCGATTTCATCTTGGTCAGGCGGAAAGCCGACTCGACATTCGCGAATGTAAGGTTCTGGAGCATGGCGCGGTCAGCATGTCGCCCTGTTGCGGCTGAATTCACCGGCGTTTAACGAATGGGCCGCAACGGTAAGGCTTCGGCGATTCCGAATTCGCGTGGTTCGTGCACGGATTGTCCGTTGGAACCCGCCGTGGCAGCGTCCGCGTGGCGGACCGCGGGCCGAGGCGGCATGGGAATCAGGGCGCCTTCAGCTTCCTTCAGGAATTTCAGGCCGGTATCCGAGCCGTGCCAGTCGATCGAAATCACATCGCCCAGCGAAACCTGCTCCGTCGAAAGCAGACTCGCCAGCGGGTATACCACGTGCCGTTCAATCGCCCGCTTCAAGTGCCGCGCCTCGTATTTCAGATCCGTGCCCTCTTTCAGCAGGAATTCCCGCGCCGGCGTCGTTACCCGGAACAAGAATCGGCCCTTGGCCGTTTCCAGCACGCGCTGCTGCACCATGCCCAGCTCGATTTCCAGAATCTGTTCCAGCTGCGCCGACCGTAACGGATGAAACACCACCGTCTTGTCGATCCGGTTCATGAACTCCGGCGCGAATTTCCGCTTGGCCGCTTCCGACGCCGTGTTCTTCACTTTCTCGTCGAGGTCGGGTTTACTTTCCGCGCGAACCTGCGGCGCAAACCCCAGCCCACCGTTCATCAGCTCAGTAATTTCCACGCCGCCCAAATTCGACGTCATGAAAATCATGGTCTGCGACAGATCGACGCGGCGGTTGTCGCCCAAAGTCAGCGTGGCCTTATCCAAAATGCCCAACAGCAATTGCCACAAGGCGTCGCTGGCCTTCTCGATCTCGTCGAACAGCAAGAATGAAATTTTGAGTTTCTCGGTGTGATATTGCGCGAGCGCTTCCTGCGTGATTAGCGGATGCGTTTCGCGGTGCCCCAAATATCCCGGAGGCGAGCCAATCAATTTCGCGATTTCGTGCGAGTGCTGGAATTCGGCGCAGTCCACCTTGATTACTGCCCGCGGATCGCCAAACAGCACTTCGGCCGTCGCTTCGACCACGCGCGTCTTACCCGCGCCCGTGGGCCCCAAAAACAAAAGGTTCCCTACCGGACGCCCCGGCGAATTCAAGCCCGCACGGAACACCTGATACAGGTCCACCACCGCCTGCACCGCTTCATCCTGCCCCACAATCTTGCGTCGCAGCCCCGCTTCAAAATCCCGCGACTCCACGCTGCGCTGGCTTGGATTCAGCTGACGACCCGTTGACGCATTCATAAGAGTCCCCCCACGGGACGTTTTGGCGATACAAGAGGCGTATCGACCAACGCGACGAAAACAGCAGCCTTGGGGCCAATCGCGTGGGGCTGGGTTTGGTGCAAAGCATTTCAAATCAGCGGAGTACGGTAGCGGGGGTAAGCGGGGGAAAAAGCCAAATCGGAACTTCTTGTTGCAACACGGACGCGTAGTACCAATCTGACACGATTGCAACGGTTGTGAATGTAAGGTTAAAAAAACGGGAACGGATTGCTTCGTCTTGCTTCCCGCTTCCCGTTCTCGTATCGTGCTGACGACACCACGCAGGGCCCTACTTCAAAGGTGAAATGAAACGCGTTCTCGTTATTGAAGACGACAAAGATATCGTCGAGTTGGTCCGTTACAACCTCGAAAAAGACGGATTTCAGGTGACATCGAGCGCCGACGGCGCCACCGGTTTGGCGCAAATTCGCAAAGCCCCGCCCGATTTGCTGGTCCTGGACCTGATGTTGCCAAAGTTGTCGGGTTTGGAAATCTGCAAGGAAGTCCGGAAGGACGTCGGGCTAAATCGTTTGCCGGTCTTGATTCTTACGGCGAAGGGTGAAGAAGCGGATCGCGTGGTCGGGCTCGAATTGGGCGCCGACGACTACGTGACGAAACCGTTCAGCCCGCGCGAACTGACCGCTCGGGTGAAAGCGCTTTTGCGACGAGCCGAGCCTGGCACACCATCTGAGAAACCAATCGAGATCGGCACGCTGCGCATTGACCCAGCTGCATATCGGGTTACCCGAGCAGCCAGAGCCGTGCCGATGAGCACGCTGGAATTTCGGTTACTATACTTCCTGGCGGCCCGACCCAACCGGGTCTTTACGCGCGATCAATTGTTGGACGCCGTGTGGGGCACGGAACGTTTTGTAACGCCACGCAGCGTGGACGTGTACGTGAGGCGACTGCGGGAGAAAGTTGAAGTCGATCCGCAGCGACCGGTACATATGAAAACCGTGCGCGGAGCAGGATACTTGTTCGAAACCCGTGCGAGCTAGACTCTTCTGGAGATTAGGGCTCACTTATGTGGCCCTGTTAGTAGCCGTCCTCATCGCTGTTGATTTGTATTCCTCCCAAGCGGTTCGCAACCAAGCCATCCATGCCGCAGATTCCGAGCTGAGTTCCCTTCTGAACGTGGCGCAAAGCCGTCCCCCGCAGACCAGCAACCCGGAAGATCTGCGGACCTGGACGGCGTGGATGGCGAAGAGCGGCGCGCGAGTAACGGTCATCGACAGCGACGGGCGAGTGCTGGCGGATTCGGCAGTGGACCCGGCAACGATGGAAAACCACGCGAACCGGCCCGAGGTGGTGCAAGCGCTGGGCGAAGGTCACGGTCAAGCCGTGCACCGAAGCGTGTCACTCGATCGCGATCTGGTCTACGAAGCCGTACGCTACCAAGGTCCGGACGGCAAATCGATTGTGATCCGGCTGGCCGTGCCGCTCTCGGAAATCGATCTCTCGGTGAAGGAATTGCGCCGAAGGCTGCTGGTCGCCTCGGTCGTGATGGTTTTGATCGGCGGGATCGCCTCGCTGGCTTTTACCAGGGCTTTCGCCGCAAGGATTGGCCGGCTGAAAGATTTCTCGCAGCGCATTGCTGAAGGAAATTTCCGGCCACTGGTGAGCGAAGGATCACGCGACGAACTTTCCGATCTGACCGACTCGATGAACCAGACGGCGGCGCGGCTCGATCAGGAAATTCGGACGCTAAGCGGCGAGCGCAATCGATCGAGCGCCATTCTGCGAAGCATGGTCGAAGGCGTGGCGGTTATCGACGCGCAGGAACGGCTGGTGTTTTACAACCGCGCATTTTCGGAAATTTTCAACGTGCCGGTATCGACCGCGGAAGGACGGCCGCTGATCGAAGCGGTGCGCAACGCCGAGCTGGTGGGCCTGATTCGGAAAGCATTGCGCGGCGAGGAAGGACTGCAAAACGACATCTCGATGGGCATCGTGCAGATGCAGAATTTTTCGGTGACCGCGGCGCCGGTCATGGCACTGGAAACGTTGAATGGACCCGCGGACGCCGATCGTTCGAAACCCTCGGGAGCGGTGGTAGTGCTGCATGACGTAACGGAACTGCGGCGTCTGGAGCGGGTGAGGCAGGACTTCGTGGCCAACGTTTCGCACGAATTCAAGACTCCGCTAACGGCAATTCAGGGATTCGCCGAAACTTTGTTGAGCGGGGCGCTGGACGATCCGACCAGCAATCGAAGATTCTTGGAAATCATACGGACGCACGCGGTGCGGCTGGCGCAACTGACCAATGATTTGCTGAAACTAGCGCGGATCGAAGCCGGAAAACTGGAAGTCGAATTTTTCCCGGTGGGGCTGATCGAGCTGATCGAAGGTTGCGCGGAAACCACGCTACTAAAGGCCAGCCGAAAGCAGATTACGCTGGAGATTGAAGTGCCGCCGGGCCTGCCGCCGGTGCGAGGTGACGCAGGGTTACTGCGCGACGTGCTGCAAAACCTGCTGGATAACGCGATCCAATATACGCCGGAAGGCGGGCACATTCGGGTCACGTCCGACCTGCGCGGCCGCGAGGCGGTGGTCACGGTCAGTGACACCGGGATCGGCATCCCGACGGCGGACAAAGAGCGTATCTTTGAACGTTTTTATCGAGTGGATGCGGCGCGTTCCCGCGAGGCCGGCGGGACCGGCTTGGGACTTTCCATCGCGAAACACATCGTGGAAGCGCATGGGGGCCATCTGTGGGTGGACAGCACGATTGGCGAAGGCTCTAAGTTCTCGTTTTCCATACCGATAGCGACTTAAGAAAGCCCGCGGTTGTCTTACAACATTTACCTTCCATTGAACGTCTTGCAATCTGCCGGAATGACCATATACCTGAAGTGGTTTGTTTCCGCAGTTTAGGTTCGGGGAGAGTGCAAGCATGCCTTCAACAAAGACGAGCGGAGACGGCATTTTGCAGGGCGTGCTGGTGAATTATTTGGTGTCGCAGGCACGGACGGTCGAGGCGTCGGTGAACCGGGCTCTTTGGGCGCTACTCGAACGAAACGAAAGACTGGCGAGTGAAGTATTTCTTACCGAGCCGCGCATCAATGAGATGGAAATTGTGATCGACGAGCATGCGATTCGCATGCTGCGCCAGGGGAATTTGCTCGATTCCGATGTGCAACTGATCGTGGCGACGCTCAAAATCAACAACGACCTGGAACGCATGGGCGACCTGGCGGTCAATTTGAGTGAGCGAGCGATTTCGCTGGCGGCGATGGGAGAAGTGCAGACGCCGGCGGATCTGGAACCGATGACGACGGCGGTGCGGGCGATGGTCTCAAAATGCCTGGGGTCATTGATTTATAAGAACGTGGAGTTGGCGACGCAGGTGTTGGAAAGCGATGATGTGGTGGACCAGTACCGGGACCGGGTATTCGAGGCGTTGCTGGCGGACATGACCAAGGATCCCAGCGTGGCAGCGCCGAACTTGCACTACGTTTTGGCTTCGCGGCACCTGGAGCGCATCGCGGATCACGCGACGAATATCGCGGAAGATATTTTGTTCTGGGTGCGGGGACTTGAGGTGCGGCACGGGCGCGCGCGACAGATGGAGCGTCTGGAAAACAAGGAAGCCGCGGCTGGAATGTAACTGGCTTTTCACATTTTTATCATCGTGCGCTCATACAGCTAGTTTAGTTTCACGTTATTGGCGTTTGCTTACCACTCATAACCCGGTTTGGTTCGCGAAAATCGCCGAGGCTTCCTGAGCAATAACGGCTTGCGCAGGAAGTTAGCAGCAAAACCTACCCCAATTGCGAGGCGCAGCTCGACCACACCCCCGGAGCTGCGCCTCCAGTCCTCCGAGCTGTCTGGTTAATTCACCCCGAATTCGTGCCGATGTAACACATCCGTAACAATAGAGACAAAAAATGGTCGTAAGGAGACTTCTGAAATCATGAACCTCAAAAAGACGCTAGTGCTGGTGTCGCTCCTCTTTGGAATCGCGGCGATCGCCGCAGCCCAAGGCGGACAAGTTCTACTGAATGCCGCAGGCGCGACCTTCCCCTACCCGATTTATTCCAAATGGTTTGACGTGTACCACACCGCTCACTCGAATGTGCAGATCAACTATCAATCGATCGGATCCGGCGGGGGTATTCGCCAATTGCAAGCAGGGACCGTGGATTTCGGGGCGTCGGACGGCCCGATGAGCGACGAGCAACTGGCGGCATCGAAATTCAAGATTCTACATTTCCCGACCGTGCTCGGCGCGGACGTACCCAGCTACAACGTCCCCGGGGTCTCCGGTGAATTGAATTTCACGCAACACGCGCTGGCGGGAATTTTCCTGGGATCGATTACAAAATGGAATGACGCGGAGATTACGAAAGTGAACCCGGGCGTGAACCTGCCGGGCAACGACATCGTGGTAATTCACCGGTCGGACGGCAGCGGAACGACCTACATCTGGACCGATTTTCTTTCGAAGGCCAGCGACGACTGGAAAACAAAGGTTGGCAAGGGTACTTCGGTGAATTGGCCGGTGGGATTGGGAGGCAAGGGCAACGAAGGTGTTTCCGGATTGGTAAAGCAAACGCCTAACTCCATCGGCTACATCGAATTGGTTTATGCGGCGCAGAACGGAATCGCGTTCGGCAAAGTTCAGAACGCGGCCGGGAAATTCGTCAAGGCCGATCTGGCCAGCGTGACCGCAGCAGCGGCGGGAGCGGCCAAGGATATGCCGGCTGACTTCCGGGTCTCGATCACCAATGCTCCGGGAGCCGCAGCGTATCCGGTTTCGAGCTTCACCTGGCTGCTGATTCCGGCGCAAATCCAGGACGCCGCGAAGCGGGATGCCATCAAGGATTTCCTGAAGTGGATGCTGACCGAGGGCCAAAAATATAATGAAGGCCTGACTTACGCGCAGCTTCCGAAACCGGTGGTCGAAAAAGAATTGAAAGCGATTTCGCTCATTCAATAGGCATGTCGGCCACTACCACGACCATGACGCACGAGGTCCCGCCAAAATCGGGACTTCGTGTGTTTGTCGACCGGCTCAAGGGCGGGGACGAGATCGCCCACCTCATTACCTTAATCGCGGCTGCCGGAATTATTCTGATTACTTCCCTGCTGGTTCTGGAGCTGTGGCGGACGTCGCAGCTTTCGCGGGCGAAATTTGGATGGATGTTTTTCATTACGAAAGTCTGGGACGCGAACTTCGACAATTTCGGGGCCGCGCCGTTTATTTACGGAACGCTGGTAACTTCCGCGGTGGCCCTGGCGATTGCGGTGCCGTTGGGACTGGCCAGCGCAATTTTTCTTTCGGAGCTGGCGCCTCGGCGGTTGAGCGACATCGTTTCGTTCCTGATTGATTTGCTGGCGGCGGTGCCCAGCGTTATCTACGGGCTGTTGGGAATTTTTATTGTGGTGCCGCTGATGCGAACCACAATTGGGCCGGCACTGAAAAAAGTGCTGGGTTTCACACCGCTCTTCGCCGGGCCGAATTACGGCGTGGGATTTCTGACGGCTGGAATTGTGCTGGCGATCATGGTGGTGCCGTTCATTATTTCGGTGTCGCGGGAAGTGCTGCTGAATGTGCCGCGGGAACAGCGCGAAGCAGCGCTGGCGATGGGCGCGACGCGCTGGGAATCGACGTGGCAGGTGGTGGTGCCGTGGGCCCGAACCGGCATTATGGGTTCGGTGTTCCTGGCTCTGGCGCGGGCGCTGGGCGAGACGATGGCGGTGACGATGGTCATCGGAAATAATCCGCAGATCAGCGCGTCGCTATTTGCGCCGGGATACACGATCGCGTCGGTCATCGCGAACGAGTTCACGGAGGCGACTGGTGATTTGTATTTGAGCGCGCTGATCGAATTGGGGCTGGTGTTGTTTTTGATGACATTTATTCTGAACGGCCTGGCGCGCATATTGATCGTGGCCACCGAGCGCGGAGGCGGGCGCCCGGCATGAGCGAACCGCGGATCATGTGGCGGAAAGCGGTGAACAACGTGATGCTCACGCTGACTGGCGTGGCGGCGTTTGGCGTGGTTTGCGTGCTGTTTCTGATCCTGGGATACCTGCTCTTGAACGGCGGGACTTCGCTGAATTTGAATTTTTTTACGCAATTGCCCAAGCCAGTCGGTGAGACCGGCGGCGGAATGGCGAACGCAATCGTGGGCAGCCTGAAATTGCTGTTGCTCGCGGCGCTGATGGGGCTGCCGGTGGGTTTGCTGGCCGGTGTGTACCTGGCGGAATTTGGGGGGAAGACGTTTTCGTTTGTGGTGCGCTACACGACGGACTTATTGAACGGCGTGCCGTCGATCGTCATCGGAATATTTGCGTATGCGCTGGTGGTGCTGCCGGTGAAACACTTTTCGGCGTTGGCGGGCGGAGTGGCCTTGGGAATCATGGTGATTCCGATTACCGTGCGCAGCACGGAGGAATTTCTGCGGGGCGTGCCCAACAGCATGCGGGAAGCGGCGATGGCGCTGGGCGCGAGCAAGTGGAAGACGATTGTTACCGTGGTGCTTCCGGCGGCGAGCGGCGGCATACTGACGGGGATGCTGCTGGCGCTGGCCCGCGTGGCGGGAGAAACGGCGCCGCTTTTGTTTACTGCTTTTGGGAATCGTTATTGGGGCCAGGGATGGGGGCAGCCGATTGCGTCACTGCCCGTGATGATTTATACCTACGCGATTTCGCCGTATGACGATTGGCACCGACAGGCGTGGGCCGCAGGCCTGGTATTGTTGTTGCTGGTGCTGCTATCGAATTTGGGCGCTCGATTTATTCTGGCGAAAAGCAAGGCCGTTTAAATGAGGTCAAGGTGGACAGCGTGAGTGGAGCCCCTCAACCTGCATTGTCAATGAAACCGCTTCGGGAACCGGTGCACATGGAAAAAACGACAGCGCAGCCTAGCGAACAGTCGATTCGGCTGGACATCACCGATCTGAATTTTTTCTATGGCCAAAAGCAGGCGGTGTTCGGGCTGAACCTGAAAATTCCGACACACAAAGTGACGGCGCTGATTGGGCCGTCCGGCTGCGGCAAGTCGACTTTTTTGCGGACGCTGAACCGGATGAACGAGACGATTCGGAACACGCGCGTGGAAGGCCAGGTTCTGCTGGATGGCCAAGAAATCCACGCGATGGACGTGGTTGGATTGCGGCGCAAGGTGGGCATGGTCTTTCAGCGGCCGAATCCGTTTCCGAAGTCGATCTTCGAAAACGTGGCTTACGGATTGCGGATCAACGGTTACACGGGAAGGCTTGACGAGCTGGTGGAGAAGAGCCTGCGGCGCGCGGCGTTGTGGGAAGAAGTAAAAGATGTACTGAAGAGGTCGGCGTTCGCGCTTTCGGGCGGACAGCAGCAGCGGCTGTGCATTGCGCGGGCGCTGGCGGTAGATCCGGAGGTTTTGCTGCTGGATGAGCCGTGCTCGGCGCTCGATCCGGTGACCACGGCCAAGATCGAAGAACTGATGTTCCACCTGAAAGATAGCTGCACGATGGCGATTGTGACGCACAATATGCAACAAGCGGCGCGGGCCAGCGATTTTACGGCGTTCATGCTGGATGGCAAGCTGATCGAGCACAGCGTGACTTCCAAGCTGTTTACGACGCCGACGGATCCGAGGACGGAAGCTTATATTACGGGCCGCTTCGGCTAGAGCTGGCGGAAGCGAACCGGGCAAGATTTCGTTTTGGTTTGTCTTCAAAAATTGAGGAACCATGGAACGACATTTCGAACACGATCTGGATGAATTGAAACAGCGACTGCTGTGGATGGGAAGCCTCGCGGAGCGCGCGGTGCATCAGGCGGTGCATGCCGTGCTGGACGCGGAAGAGCACCTGGCCGAAACGGTTTTGTCCGAAGAGGACGCGATCAATGAAATGCAGATCGAGATTGATGAGCGGGTGCAGCGCGTCCTGGCGCTGAACCAGCCGATGGCGGCGGACCTGCGGCTGCTGCTGGCGGTGTCGCGCATCAACGGCGACTTGGAACGCATTGGGGATCAGGCGGTAAACATCGCGCAGTCGGCGATGCGCATTCTGCGGCATCCGCAGGTGAAGCCGTACGTTGACCTGCCGCGGATGAGCGAATTGGCGGAGGCCATGGTGCGGGACAGCTTGAACGCTTTGGTGCGCGGGGATCAGGATCTGGCGCAGAGCGTGCTGCGACGCGACGACCAGGTGGACAAGCTACGGGATCAACTGTTCCGCGAACTGCTGACGTACATGATGGAAGACTCCGCGCAGGTGTTTGCCGCGTTTGAATTGATTCTGGTGGCGAAAAACCTGGAGCGGATCGGCGACCACGCGACGAATATCGCCGAGGACGTGATTTACTTTGTGGCTGGACGTGACGTGCGGCATCCGGCGCTCGACCGCCGATAATCCCCCTAAAAATCTAGAACAGGCCCGGGCAGGCCGTTGCTGGGCCGCGCGTCGCGCAAACTCGTCTACATTTTTTGAGGCGGAGTTTCAGAAGCGCTGGAGAGGTTAGATTCGGGCCAGCGCGGTGCCCTCGTCGTCGGCCAAATCGAGTATGGTATCGAGGCGAACCATTTTGAGGAGCATCATTACGCGTTTGGTTGGTGCGAAGTAGGTCGCTTTGCCGCCGGCGCGCTTGAGGGTGGTAAAGGCGCGCACCAGCGCTCCGATTCCGGAGCTGTCCAGCTCCGTGACCCCGGCAAGATTCACCGCGATGCGCGTGGAACCGCCGTCGACCAATTCCTGAATTTTGTTGCGGAAGGCCTCTTCCGCGTCACCCAATTTGAGAGCGCCATCGAGATCCAGGATGGTGGCGTGGCCTGCTTTACGAATACCGATATTCACATGTCCCTCGCTGCGCCTGCAAAGCTAACCGAATTACGGCTGTCAATCAAGGGTTGAAGAATTGGAGATTCGGCATCGGCCGAGGCCCTCAGGGCACGACACCGATTGATTTGGCGTAGGGCGGATGCTACTGTCACGGCTTCCAAACGACAGTGACAAGCGCAGGATTCGCGCGGGAATGGCGCATCGTAGCGGGATTTGAAAGGAGAACGAAGATGGAAGGTTTTTTCCTGATTCTGTTCGCGATTATTTGTTTTCTGGCGCTGAGCATCTTTTTGGGTTCGTTTTTTACGGTACAGACGGCGCAGGTGGCCATCGTGCAGCGGCTGGGAAAATTCGCGCGCATCGCGGGACCGGGTCTGAATTGGAAGACGCCTTATCTGGAGACCGTGGTGCAACGCATGAGCATGAAGGTGCAGCAGTTCGAAGTGCAGGTAGAGACCAAGACGCAGGATAACGTGTTCGTCCAGATTCCGGTGTCGATCCAATACAAGGTGATCCCGGAAGGGGTTGAATCCGCGTTTTATAAGTTGTCCGATCCGGTGAAGCAGATTGAATCGATGGTTTATAACGTGGTGCTGGGCCATGTGCCGAAGATGAAACTGGACGACACGTTCCTGAATCAAGCCGACATCGCGAGCGATCTGCGGGATAACCTGGACGCTTCGATGAAGGAGTACGGCTATTCAATCGTGAAGGTGCTGATTTCCGACATCGTGCCGGACCAGAAGGTGAAGGCGGCGATGAACGACATCAACGCGGCGCAACGCGAACGGGAAGCTACGGTTTCACGCGCGGAGACAAATAAGCTGCTGCTGGTAAAGCAAGCCGAAGCTGAGGCGGAATCGAAGCGTTTGCAGGGAGAAGGAATTGCCAATCAGCGGAAGGCGATCATCGCGGGATTGAAAGACTCGGTGGAGGACTTTGCGAAGACCGTGCCGGGATCGACGCCGCAGGATGTGATGCAACTGGTGCTGATGACGCAATACTTCGACACGCTGAAGGAAGTGGCAGCGAACGACCATACGAACACGATCCTGATCCCGCACACGCCGAACACGTTGACCGACATTTTCAGCCAAATCCGCACCGCGATTATCACCGGAGCGGAGATGACCAAGCATCCAGCGGCGCCACCAACCGCGACACCGGACATACAGAAGTAGCCGCGGGGACGGCGGCTAACTCGGCTGAATCGTTAGGTTTCCTTGACGCGTGCGCGCTGCATTTGTTAGGCTGCGCGCCTGTCCCCCTTCGTGCAACTGTTGCCGTAGCTGCATTGAGGGCTTGCTGTCCCTTCCTGGGAGAATCATGGAAGCATCGTCGGCGCTCTATGAATTAGCGAGCGTGTCCTTAGCGTGTCGGGATCAAGATACCCTGCTGAAGGCCTTTGCGGCGCGAGTGGGCGCCGCATTGGGCGCGCGCGCGGTGTTCGTGTGGACGAATGCCGGGCTGACGGACAATAACGGGGACGGCGGCAAGCTGATTTGCAAAATGCGGTGGAGCGAGGTGGGTGAGCGCTTCAGCCTCTCGGGCGAGACGGAAGATGGATTACTGAGCGAGATTTACGAAGCGGCGGAGTCGAGAAAGTTCGCCGCGGGCGAGATCGAACCCGAAACGTTTGAACACCTGGATGACGCGACTCGGGCTCGGCTGAAATCGGCTTTGTTCGCTCCGCTGCCGGGGGATGCGGCGCCGGCCGGCGTGGTAGAAGTTCTGAACAAGCGAACCGGCGATTTTAATTCCGAGGATACGCATTTTCTGGAAGAGGCCTGCCGCCTGGCGGGCTATGCGCTGACCAACCTGGGCGCGATTGAAGGCGAGCGACACACCCAGCTTGCCACGCTTGAACGCCTCACCGCTTTGTACGACCTGGGCCGGACTTTTACTTCAACTCTAGAATTGACCGAGCTGCTGCCGATCGTGGCAGTGAAAATCCGAGATCTGCTGGGCGGAGCCGTTTGCAATTTGTGGCTGGCCGACGGCGGATCCGGCGATTTGTATCTGGCGAAGCAAGTGGGAAGCGATCCTTCGGTGGAGGAAGGCGCGCGTGCGCCGCTGGCCGAAGGTTTGCTGGGGGAAATCGCGCAGCAGGCCAGCGCGAAGCTGGTCGAAGAGCCCGCCGAAGAAGCCGGGCTGGAAGAGCGCATCAAGGCCGGCGGAGAATTCGAGTTTCAATCCTGGATGGCCGCGCCGTTGACGAAAGACAACGAAGTACTGGGCGTGGTCGAGCTGGTGAATCGCACGGACGGCGGGGCTTTCACCGAGGACGACCTGTTCATGCTGTCGAGCGTGAGCGAACAGGCGGCGGTGGCGCTGCACAATGCGAACTTACTGGAATCGGAGCGCAAAGTTCACGCGCTGGATGCGCTGCTGAAGATTTCGCAGGAAATCACGTCGACGCTCGATCTGGATCATGTGCTCTCGACGGTGGTGCACCAGGCGTCGTCGGTGGTCCCGTTCGACCGTTGCGTGATCGGTTTCTTCGACCGCGGGAGATTCGTGCTGGGCGCGGTCTCAGGCGAAACGGAAGTACCCAAATCGCGCGAGATGGAAGATTTAAGAACTCGTTTGGAGTGGGTGGCGCAGCAAGATGGGGCAGTTTCGGCGGACTTGTACGAAGACGGGTGGCACACGTCTCCGGAGGACGCGCGGGCGCAGATCACTCCTTTTCTGCAGGAGCATGAGGAAAACGGTTTTTATGGTTTGCCGTTGCGGGACGATCAGGGACGCCTGGGCGTTTTGGCATTGCTGAGCGGCGACGCGGATTTCCTGACCGACAATAACCGGGAAACCGTGGCGATTTTGGCGAACCAAACGACCGTCGCGATCCGGAACGCGCAATTGTACCAGCAGGTACCACTGGCGAATTTGCTGCAACCTTTTTCGCAGCGTAAAAAGAAATTCATCGCGGCGATGCCGATGAGCCGGTGGGCCGAATATGGAAGGCGAACCGCGGCCGTGCTGGCGTTTTTGATTCTGTTTCCGTGGCCAATGCGGGTGAGTACCGATGCGACCGTAGTGCCGGCGGAGCGTCGGGTGGTGAGCGCTATTCAGGGCGGCGTGGTGCAGCGGGTTTTTGTGCACGAAGGAGACCGGATCCAGGCAGGACAAGCGCTGGGGCAGCTCGACGCTTCGGACGATCAAATGAAACTGGCGGAAGCGGAAGCCGCTTTGGCGCAAGCGCACCGCGAATTAGCGGATGCGGAATTTCACAACGATCCGTCCGCGGCGGGACAGGCAAAAATTCGAAGCGCGATGCATCAGGCACAGGTGGACCTGGAGCAGCAGCGTGTGGCGGATTCGCAACTGCGCGCGCCGATTGCCGGGATGGTGATTACAGCGAAAATCCAGGACAAAACCGGGTCGATGGTTAAGCCGGGCGAAGCGTTTGGCGAGATTGTGGCGCAGGATCAGATGGCGGCGGAAATGAGCGTGCCGGAAAACGACCTGGAACTGGTGAAACCCGGGAAGAAAATTGTGCTGAAGCTGAATGCCTATCCGACGACGACGTTCGCCGGCGAAGTGGATCGAATCGGGGCGCAGACGCAGGCGGAAGCCGGGGATCAGTACTTTATTGTGCGAGCTATTTTTAACAACCGGGATGGGCTGGCGCGGACTGGCATGGTGGGACGCGCGCGGATTCGTGCCGGAGGCGGGTGGTTCAACAGCGGGTGGTATCCGGTGGGATATACGTTGCTGCGATCGCCTTTCCAGTGGGCTTGGGAAAAGGCTTGGGCGTTGATGCCATGAGGGAACTGTTGGGTCGTCGAGAAGGATGGAAAATGATGAGAGGTGGCTTCGGGATTTTCGTCGTGGCGGCGGTGGGTGCGACGGCGCTGGCGGTGGCTGGCTGCGGAGGTTCCTCCGGGGAATCGAATGGCGGCGGGGTGTCGCGCGCGGTGCCGAGTGCGGCCAGTTCGTCTCCGACGCCCGTGGCTCCGCCGGCTGCGCCTGAACGTAGAAATCCTAATGAGATCCTCAGCGTGCTGACCGTGGAACATCAGGTGGACGTGGCGGCGCAACGCGATGGGGTAGTCACGGCGATTACGAAGGACGAAGGAAGCGCGGTGAAGACCGGAGAAATTCTGGCGCAGCTGGACGATCGCAGTTTGCAGATGGAATTGATCAAGGCCAACGACGATTTGCAGGTAGAGGATAACAACCGGAAATATAAGGAAGCGGAGCTGAAGGCCAAGACCGCGGCGTTTCACCGGCAGCAGCAGTTGCGGGCGCTGGGATTATCCAGCGACGCGGATTTGGAAGCCGCGGAATTCCAGGAGAAGGCGGCGGAGTACGATTTGCGCGGGTATGAAGCTTTGGTGGAAAGCGGGCACGCGGAGATCAAGCGCCTGGAGTTGGAAGTGGATCAGACGCGTATTCATGCGCCTTTTTCCGGAGTGGTGGTGCGGCGTTACGTGCGGGAAGGCCAGGCGATCGCAAAGAGCGACAAATGTTTTCGGGTGAGCCAACTGGCGCCGCTGCAGGTGCAATTTCAGGTGCCGGAGTCTGCTGGGCACCGCCCCACGAGCGGCTTGCCGATCGAGTTGTCTTTGGCGGAGGAGCCGGCGCGCAAATTGAGTGCGCGGATTGTAAAGGTTAGCCCCACGATTGATGCGGCGAGCGATAGTTACGATGTTCTGGCCCAACTGAACGGACCCAGCATTTCGGATTTGCGACCGGGCATGGCGGTAAAAGTCGCCTGGCCGGGAAATTCTGCAGCGAACAGCAGCCCCAAGCCGTAACGACGTCATGAGATTCGGTCCCACCAGCCTGCAGGTTTCGAGCGTTCTGGCGAAGGGATTAAAGCGCCCGAAGCTGCGCGAGGATTTGCGGATCAGCGAGCAAACCGTCGCGGGCGAAACCAGTTACGTCATCAAAAACCTCGAGACAAATTCCTACAATCGGTACGGAAGCACCGAGTACGAGCTGCTGCAGCTGTGCGACGGCACGCGGACGTACACCGAGATTGCGGAAGAAATGACTTCGCGCCACCCCGAGACTCCGCTGGGGGAAACGGACGCGCTGGAATTTATCGAAAGCATCGAGCCGGCGATGTGGGAGCGGTCGATTGGCGAAAAAAATCTGGCGGTGCTGGAGCGGATTCGAGACGAGCGCCGAGGGCGCGTGGACCAGAGCAGCGTGCTGTACATCAGCTTTAAGGCGTGGGATCCCAACATAACGTTGGAGAAACTCGACCCGTATCTCAGTTGGATGTACACGAAGGGATTCGTTTATTTCTCGCTGGTGATATTTGTGGTGGCTTGTTACCTGCTGGCCGGTGATTGGACGCGGGTGCAGCAGGATACGGGCGCGCTTTACAATTTCTCGGATAAAAGTGCGTACGACATCTGGGTCTTTTGGATTTTGCTGCTGGTCTTAGGTGGAATTCATGAGTTTGGGCATGGATTGACCTGTAAGCATTTTGGCGGCGACGTGCACCAGATGGGATTTCTGCTGATCTATTTCACTCCGGCGTTTTACACCGATACCACGGACATTTTACTTTTTACCAAGGGTTCGCAACGGCAGTGGGTGATCTTCGCGGGCATCTGGATTGAGATGGTGCTGTGCGGCATATGCGCGTTGGTGTGGCATTTCACTCCCGCGGGATCAGTGACGAACGATATCGCGTACAAGATGATGTTGCTGAGCGGAATTCAGGGGGCGCTGCTGAATTTGAACCCGCTGATTAAGGCCGACGGATACTACGCGCTCTCGCAATTTCTGGATGTCGACAATCTGCGGGAGGATTCTTTTGAATTTTTGCGGGCGTGGACGCGAAAGTATCTGCTGTTCCAGGACGTAGAGTTGCCGGAGGCGACTCGGCGGCAACGAAGGATTTTCTTCTTGTTTGGAGTGGCCGCGGTGATTTACAGCACGTCGCTGCTCATCATTGTGCTGTTGTTCGTAAAAAATGTGCTGGTTTCGCAGTTGGGCGACTGGGGTTACCTGGCCACGCTGGCGGTGGTTTATTACTTCTCGCGTAAGGGTATCCGCGAAGCGATTCCCACAGTGCGCGGCTGGTTGCGGCAGAAGAAGGAGGACTATATGGCGTGGAAAGTCTCACGGCTGCAGCAGGTCAGCATGGTTGGCCTCGCGTTGCTGCTAATCATTCCGCCGGTACGCACCCGAGTTTCGACGGGCCTGGTGCTGGAAGCCGGGAGGAGCGCTCCGATTCGGGCGCAGGTGTTTGGCCAGGTCCGCGAGGTGTACGTGAAGTCCGGCGAGGCAGTGAAGGCGGGTCAGGTGCTGGCGACGTTGAAGAATTCCGATCTGGCCTCCGATTCGCAGACGATCAAAGACCAGCTGGCGCTGGCCAACAGCGATCTGCGCAATGGGCAGGAGCAATCGGACTACGACAAAGCGGCGAAAGGAGTGCGCGACCGAAATCGTTTGTCGCAGGAATTGGATATTGTGGACAGAAATGTCGAGGCACTGAACATTCGCGCACCGATCGATGGGGTGGTAGTGGCGGATGACCTGGCGCAAAAGACGGGGTCGTTTGTGCAGGCCGGGGACGATCTGGGTAAGGTTGTGGATCGCAGCGAGATGAAGGCGCGGATTCTGGTGCGCGATTGGGAGCTGGAGGACGTGAAGGATGGCGCCGGGGTGAGCGTTAAGGTGACGCCCTTCCCTTTCCGCACTTTTGACGGAAGCGTGGAACAAATACTTCCGGCGGCGGCTCTCGACCGGCCGGTTAGCCAGACGGCGGATCTGCAGCGACTGGGACAAAAGCTGACCAACTATTTCGCGGTGGAGATGCAGTTTCCGAACCCGGATGGATCGCTGCGCGAAGGCATGACCGGAACGGCGCGAATATCCGGGAAGCACTCGCCGCTGGCCGCGCAATTTTTCCGGGCGGCGTGGCGATGGGCAAAATCGCAGATTTGGTAGGTTGCGGAAACCGCTGCTGAAAAAAAAAGAGAGGGCCGCTGTTCCTGGGACAGCGGCCCTCGAGGTGCTACTTCGATCACACGCGGGTTTTGGGGTCCGCGCAGAACGAACTCAAAAATTACTGAAGCTTCATCAGAGGCTTGATCGAGGGCATGCCCGCCGGCTTCATCAGCGGCTTCACGCTTCCCAGCTTCTTGCCTTTCTTTATCGCTTTCGCCTTGGTCATGTGTTTTCTCCCTTTTAACTTCGGATCTCGGTATTTCGTGCGCGATCTCCTAGCTTGCAATCGCCCCGCCAAACTCATGCTGACGTCTGGGCATCCGCAAATAGCTAGAAATAAAGGATTTAGGTGGGCGGAGAAGGGCCAGTGGCATCCGCCGACGCGGGTGGCATGTTGAAAATTCAAGGTGTGGCGTTGATTTTTTCAACATCACGTAGAAAAGCGAGAGCGGGCGTTTGATTCTTGGAGGAACGGAGCGACGAGGTATGCGAAAAAAGAAGGAGCCGCCGTTCCTGGGACGGCGGCTCCGAGGTGCTACTTCGATCGCGGCCGGATTTTGGGGTCCGGCATGCGACGAACTCAAGACATCTGGGGTATTTAGCGTCGCTTAGCTGATGCGCGAGAGCGAGCGGACGGCCATAAGCGGCCGCTGGTGCATCAAAGGCTTCACAGCTCCGAGCTTTTTGCCCTTCTTGACTGCCTGTGCTTTGACCGGTGCGTTTGCCATGGCTTTTATGTCTCCGTTTTCTTTATTTAAGATCTTGGCCTTTCGCGTACAACGAGGTAGATGCAATCCACTTGCCAGACGCGCTAGCGGAATCGAGAGTCGATATCTCTAGCGAATTGAGCCAGTTTGATGGTGCGGGGCCGGGATCGAGGTGAAGAGACGTAACGAGAGTTGTTGAAATTTGCGATATGGCGTTGAAGTTTTCAACACGGCGCGAAGTGGCCGGCGGAAAAGAGAAAGGGCCGCCGCTCTTTCGAGCGCGGCCCTTTTTCAAAAGCGCAGGCAATACGGAAGAACTAACGACCGGGACGCGACAACGGCTTCACGGTTCCGAGCTTCTTGCCTTTCTTGACGGCTTTCTTCGCCATGGTATGTCTCCTTTTTTTCACTGCAGGAACTTGGTCATGCTCTACGAGGCTTAACGAATGCAATCGTGAGGCCAAAGGAGTCGCGAAGAATCGATTTCCCTAGCCCTATAAAAACAAGGACTTTGATTTTGGGCGATGTGCCGGGAGCCGCGCATCGGCGCTTGGAAGTGTTGAAAATTCAAGGCGCAAGTTGAATTTTTCACCGTCGTGCGGAGGTGGGACCGTTAGAGATTATATTTCCGGCAGAGGTAGTTCAGGCGGTTGCGATCGACTCCCAACATGCGCGAGGCCTCGGTTTTGTTTTGTTTGGCATGCTCCAGGGCTTCTTCGAGCCAGCGCTTTTCGAAGGCTTCGATTTCCTTATCGAGATGGATGCCCGAGGGCGGGATGCGAAAGCCGTTTCGCGAATTCCGGGGGCTGCCGTGGGACATGTCCGGAGGCAAGTCTTTGTAGGTGATGATGTCGCCGTCGGTCATGATGACCAGGCGCTGCAGGGCGTTCTCGAGTTCACGGACGTTGCCCGGCCACGGATAGCGTTTCAGCGCGGCCATGGCCTCGTCATCGATGCGCTTGAGGGGGAAGCCGTTCGCGGCGCAATAGACGCTGGCGAAATATTCGGCCAGAACGGGGATGTCTTCGACACGCTCGCGCAGGCTGGGGACGAAGATGGGGACGACGTGAATGCGATAGTAGAGGTCTTCGCGGAAGGTTCCCTGGCGCACCATTTCTTCCAAGTCTTCGTTGGTGGCGCTGACCAGGCGGAAATCCACTTTCATGGATTTCTTGCCGCCGAGACGAGTGAGGGAACGATCTTCGAGAACGCGCAACAGCTTGCTTTGCAAGGGGGGCGTCAACGTAGCGATTTCGTCGAGGAACAGGGTGCCTTGGTGAGCCAGCTCGATGCGGCCTTCCTTGGTGGCGACGGCGCCGGTAAAGGCACCGCGTTCGTAACCAAAAAGCTCGGCTTCGATGAGGCCTTCGGGTAAGGCCGCGCAATTGACGCTGATGAAGGCGCGATTGCGACGCGGACTTTCTTCGTGAAGCGCCTTGGCGACCAGTTCCTTCCCTACTCCGCTCTCTCCACGAATGATGACGTTGGTGCTGGCGCGCGCCATGCGTTTGATGGATTCGAAGACGTGGCGCATGGAATCGGTGGCGCCGATCAAGTCGCCGAGGGAATTTTTGCGCGTAATTTCTTCGCGCAGAATGCGGTTCTCGCGCTGGATGTGGAGCTTTTCGACGGCACGTTCGAGCAGGTGGCGAAGGACATCGGTATCGATCGGCTTGATGAAGTAGTCGTAGGAGCCGGCGTCGATTACTTTTAGGGCGGTAGATTTGGTTTCGTCCGAGCTGAGAACGATGACGAGGGTATCGATGTTTCCGCTGGTGAGGCGGGCCAAAAGATGAGTGCATTCGCGGACACCGCCGGAGCGGATAGGCATGGCGAGAATCAGAACGTCTAATCCCGATTCCTGCAGGAGTTTGTAGGCGTCATCGTAGTCGCCGCCTTCGAGAACTTCGAAGTGGGAGCGCAGCGCGGAGGCGATTTTGGAGCGCAGCGCCGGGTCATCATCGACGATGGCTATCTTCGGTTTCAACGAAACGGCAGAGATGGGGAATCCCCTTGAAATCGGAGCGGCGTAGACTGCGCACCGGAAGGCTGGTTCCAGCGTGCCGAGATTTTAGGGGTGACGAAGGGTTGTGTCAACGACGCGAATTGAGCATTCGGAGGTCTGGCGGACTATTTGGCGTCGGTATCGGTGTTGGACAGGCTGGAGATGAGCTTGTCGGCTTCCTGCATGGACGCGTCGATGCTGGCGATCAAGGCCGTGACGTCCGTGTTGATGCTGGCCGAAGTTCCTTTCAGGGAGCCGATGGCGCGGGCGTTCAGATTGTGTTTTAGGAAGAGGACCTGGTCATGAAAGGACGTGAGCACGGGAGTCATCTGCGCTTCGGTGCGGTTCATGGCCTTCATGTAGGTGGCTTGGCGGACTTTGGCGTCCTGGAGCAGAGCCGCGCTGCGTTTTTTGAGGCCGGCGTTCTGCATTCCGTTGATTTCGGATTGCCATTCGGCGAAGAGATCGTTGCTGACTTGGTCGATGGATTTGATGCGGTCGTGCAGCTTGTCGGCTTGGGCCTGGGAGCGCTCGTATTCGCTATTCAGTTTCTTGTAGGATTTTTCGAGCGAGCCGCCTTGAAAGCCGGTCAGCTCTTGAAATGATTCCATGGTGGTTTTCAGCTGTTCTTTGGTTTGTTCCTGATCTTTTTTGGTGTCTTTCACGCGCTGGACCAGGATGTCGCGTTTCTCTTTGCCGAGCTTCTCCATTGCTTTGTAGTAGGTCGAGGTGCAGCCGCCCAGCAGCAAGGCTCCGGCAATGAGAACGATAAACGCGCGGCGAATCATATTTCCTCCGGTGGATGAAAAGGACGCGGGGAAAATTGTACGCCGAGATGCAGGTTGGGCCATAGAGTTGGAATGAGCGGTGCGGATGACGCCGGCAGGCTGGCCAAGGCTGAGCCGGGTATGCCGTACAATCAAGGCAAAATGAAAACCAGGGTGAACGCGCAGATGAAGAATCCGAAGGATCGCCTGATTCTGGCGGTCGACGTGGGTGGGACAAAAGTGGAGGCCGGCCTGGTTAGTGCGCGAGGAAAGGTGGTCGCGGCCGAGCGGCGTCCAATGGCCGCTGACGGAAACGCGGCGGATGGGCTGCGGTCAGTGCAAACCGCCATCGATGCTGTTTTGCTTCGTGGCGGCGGACATAGAGTGACGGCGATTGGCGTATGCGTGCCAGGCTGGCTCGACGCGAAGAGGGGCAAAGTCTTGCTGGCTGCGAATCTTCCTTGCTGGCGCAATTACAGTCTGGCGGCAAAGCTCCTGGGGATTTATGGGCGGCCGGTCCGGCTGGAAAACGACGCCAATGCCGCCGCGAGGGCCGAAGCGGAGTGGGGAGCGGGACGCGATTACCAGCGCTTCTTTTACGTGAGCCTCGGGACGGGGCTGGGGACGTGCATGGCGTATCGGACCGAGGATGGGTGGCATTTCCCTCCCAGCGAGGGCGGCCATATGACGATAAATTACAATGGCCCACTTTGCCCGTGCGGGAAGCGCGGTTGTATCGAAATGTATGTGTCGGGAAAAGCGATCGCGCGACAGGCGAAAGCCCGGTTGTCAGGCGCGGGCGCCAGGGTTGGTCCGCTCAAGAGTATGGTTGCGAAGGATTTGGGTGACCTCGACACCCAGATGATTGTGAAGGCGGCGAAGCGTGGAGATAAGCTTTCCCAGGAAGTGATCGAAACCGCGGTTGACCTGCTGGCGGTTTGGCTGGGAAATGTGCTGGAGATTCTGGAGCCGGGAGCGTTTGTGTTTGGCGGGGGCTTGGGGGGACTGTTCGCGTCGTACAGGGCGCGAATCGAGAGGGGTTTGAAAGAAGGCGCGAACCGTCCGGGAGGCCGGCGGGTGAGAATATTGAAAGCGAAATTCGGATCTCAGTCAGCGCTGCTGGGAGCCGCTGCGTTATGGCTTCAGAACCCGCCGAAGTGACGATCCCTGCAGGAAGCGCTGCCCCGCTTGAAACCAAATCGGTAGCTGGCCCGTCCGAATACAATGCGTGTAAAATCACATCGATTCGAAGGTAGGGCAAGACGCCGGTTATAGCCGACCGTGGCAAGGCGACCGCGCCGCAGATGGACAGCCGCATGTCGAAGACTTGCTAACCAAAGCCGAGCCAATCAACGGATAATTGCATCGTCTGCCGACCTCCCAGAGGACCATCGCGGGGTTCCAAACCCTGGCCCGCGCTGACAGCAGAATTGACTCTCACCGAGAGGACTACTAGTGGCCGAGAATTTTCACAATTTGGCGAAACCCGATAGCGCAACTACTACCAGCACCGGCGCGCCGCCGAGTCCGACGGCCCACCGGTCGTCCCAGACGCCGCCACCGGACAATCAGGCGCCAAAGAGCCATGCCTGGATTTGGATTTTGCTGATTGTGCTGATCGGTGTGGTTGGCTTTCGGATCTATCAGAACAAGCAAGCGACGGCGCAGGCGGCCAAGGCCAAGGCGGCAGCGGCCCAGCATGGTGTACCGATTTCGACGACGACCGCGACGCAGGGTTCGATCGGCGTGTACATCAACGCGCTGGGAACAGTGACGTCCGTTTACACGGCAACGATTACGAGCCGGGTGGACGGGCAGATTATGAGCGTGAATTATCGCGAAGGGCAGATGGTGCACAAAGGCGACGTATTGATTCAAATCGATCCGCGTCCTTATCAGGCGGCCCTTACGCAAGCCGAGGGCACGCTGGCGCACGACGAAGCGCTGCTGGCCGAAGCTCGAATTGACCTGAATCGCTACCAGGAGGCTTTTAATCGCAACGCGATTGCGAAACAGCAGCTGGACGATCAGACCCAGACGGTGAAGCAGTATGAAGGCTCGGTGAAGAACGATCAGGGGACCGTCGCGAGCGCGACGACGAACGTCGATTACGCGACGATTAAGGCTCCGATTGACGGGCGCGTGGGCCTGCGGCTGGTTGACCCGGGGAACATCGTGACGGCGGGGAGTACGACGGCGCTAGTGGTGATTGCGCAACTGCAGCCGATCACGGTGATTTTCAGCGTGGCGGAAGACTATTTGCCGCAGATTCAAAAACAGATGCGCGCGGGGCACAAGATGTCGGTGGATGCGCTGGACCGGGATCAGCAGACCAAACTGGCGACGGGTTCGTTGCTGACTTTGGACAATCAGATCGACACTTCCACCGGCACCGTAAAGCTGAAAGCAATTTTTCAGAATGGAGATTTGGCGCTGTTTCCGAATCAGTTTGTGAATGCCAAGCTGCTGGTCGATACGCAGCAGGGCGCGACGCTGATTCCTTCCGCGGCGGTGCAAAGGAACGCGCAGAGTGCATTCGTTTATCTGATCAAGGCGGACCAGACCGCGGCGGTGCAGACGATTACGGTGGGGACGACCGATGGCAACACTTCGGCGGTGCAAGGCATTCAACCCGGGAATGTGGTGGCTTTGACTGGATTTGACAAATTGCAGGATGGCGCGAAAGTTACGGTGAGAAACGGAAACGGCTCCGGGAACGGCGCGAACGCGGACGGAAGCAGTACCTCCGGGAAGGACGCCGGCTCGAGCTCAAATTCGCGGCCGATCGGATCCGGAGGCCAGCGCTAGTGAATCCGTCCCGCCAATTTATTCTGCGACCGGTCGCGACCACGCTGTTGATGATCGCGATTCTGCTGGCGGGAATGGTGGGCTTCTTCCAGTTGCCGATTTCGGCGTTGCCGGAAGTGGACTATCCCACGATTCAGGTGGTGACGTTTTATCCGGGAGCGAATCCGGACGTGATGGCCTCGGCAGTAACTGCGCCGCTGGAAAGACAATTCGGCCAAGTGCCGGGTTTGAACCAGATGACGTCTACGAGTTCCGACGGCAGCTCGGTCATCGTTCTACAATTTTCGCTGCAATTGAATATCGACGTGGCCGAACAGGAAGTGCAGGCCGCGATTAACGCCGCGCAGTCCTATTTACCTGCCGATCTACCTACGCCGCCGATTTACAGCAAGACCAATCCGGCAGACACGCCAATTCTGACGCTGGCGTTGACCTCCAAGACCATTCCGCTTTCGCAGGTAGAGGATCTCGCGGATACGCGGCTGGCCCAGAAAATTTCGCAGCTGCCGGGAATCGGGCTGGTGAGCATCAGCGGCGGACAGAAGCCGGCGATCCGGGTGCAGGTGAATCCGACGGCGCTGTCCTCCTACGGAATCAATCTGGAGGATGTGCGGACGGCGCTGCAACAAACCAGCCTGAATTCGGCCAAGGGAAATTTCGACGGAGCGCAGCAGGATTATCAAATCGACGCGAACGACCAACTACTGACCAGCGGCGATTTCAAGAAGGTGGTAGTCGCTTATCACAACGGCTCGCCGGTTTTGCTTTCGGACGTCGCGAACGTGATCGACGACGTGGAGAACATCAAGCAGGCGGCGTGGATGAATTTGACGCCGGCGGTGATTGTCAATATTCAACGGCAACCCGGCGCCAACATTATTCAGGTGGTGGACCGGATCAAGACGCTGCTGCCTTTGCTGCAGACCAGCTTGCCGGCGGCGGTCAACGTGACGGTTCTGACCGACCGGACGACGACGATCCGAGCTTCGGTAAAAGACGTTGAATTTGAATTGATGCTGACCGTCGCGCTGGTGGTGATGGTTATCTTTCTTTTCCTGCGGAATATTCGCGCCACGATTATTCCGAGCGTCGCGGTCCCGCTTTCGCTGGTGGGCACGTTTGGGGTGATGTATCTGGCGGGTTACAGCCTGAACAATTTGACGTTGATGGCGCTGACGATTTCCACCGGGTTCGTGGTGGACGACGCGATCGTGATGATCGAGAACATCGTGCGTTACATCGAAGAAGGCGAGCGCCCGCTGGAAGCGGCGTTGAACGGCTCGCAGCAAATCGGTTTTACGATCGTGTCGTTGACGATTTCGTTGATCGCCGTGCTGATTCCGCTGCTGTTCATGGGCGATATCGTAGGCCGGTTGTTCCGCGAATTCGCGATTACGCTGAGCGTCACGATTCTGGTTTCGGCCGTGGTGTCTTTAACGCTGACGCCGATGATGTGCGCGAGGCTGCTGCGGCACGATCCGGAGGCGCAGAACGGCCGCTTTTATCGGCTGTCCGAGCGCGGATTCGAAGCCGTCATTAGTTTTTACAGCCGGACCTTGAAGTGGGTCTTGCAGCATCAGACGCTGACGTTGATCGTCGCGGTCGCAACGCTGCTTCTCACCATCTTTCTGTACATCATCGTGCCGAAGGGATTTTTCCCGGTGCAGGACACCGGCATCATCCAGGGAATTTCCGAGGCTTCGGAATCCATATCGTTTCCGGCCATGGCGGAGCGGCAACAACAATTGAGCGCCTTGATTCTGAAGGATCCGGCGGTGGAGAG
Organism: Candidatus Acidiferrales bacterium; assembly: GCA_036401315.1. Taxonomy (GTDB): domain Bacteria; phylum Acidobacteriota; class Terriglobia; order Acidiferrales; family UBA7541; genus Palsa-295. The sequence goes on along the minus strand of DASWVE010000030.1, from coordinate 5,021 downwards.
CCTGTCTTCGTTTATCGGAATCGACGGGACGAATACCACGCTGAATAACGGGCGGATTCTGATCAACCTGAAGCCGCTGGAAGACCGCGGCATTAACGCGACCGCCGTGATACGGCGGTTGCAATCCGAATTGGCGAAGGTGGACGGTATTACGCTGTACATGCAGCCGGTGCAGGATTTGACGGTGGAGGACCGGGTCAGTCGCACACAGTATCAATACACGCTGGAAGATCCGGACCAAAACGAACTGAACCAGTGGACGGCGCGGCTGATGGAAAAACTGGCGCAGGTGCCGCAGATTCAGGACGTGGCCACGGACCAGCAAACGAGCGGACTATCCGCTGCGTTGGTCATCGACCGGGTGACGGCGTCGCGAATGGGAATCACGCCGACGAGCATCGATCAAACGCTTTACGATGGATTCGGGCAGCGCCAAGTCTCGACGCTCTACACGCAATTGAATCAATACCACGTAATTTTGGAGACGATGCCGGAGTTTCAGAAAACGCCGTCCAAGCTACAGGACATTTATGTGCGATCGGCGCTGGCTTCGACAGCTTTGACTACTTCGTCGACATCAGGGAGCAGCGTCATCACCTCGTCTACCGCCTCGGGAAGCGGAGGAGGGTCGTCACCGAGTCCTTCCGCGGGAAAGAGCACCGGGAGTTCGGGATCGGCAAATCCTTCGGCAGTTACGACTCCCAATGGCGCCGCGGTGCCGCTGAGCACTTTCACGCATTTCGAATCGCGTAGCGCGCCACTGTCGGTGAACCATCAAGGGCAATTTCCGGTGGTGACGATTTCGTTTAATTTGGCTCCGGGAGCTTCGCTGGGTGAGGCGACCAAAGCGATTAGCGCGGCGCAGCAGGGCTTGAACATGCCGCTGAGCGTGCAGGCTGCGTTTCAGGGGACGGCGGCTTCTTTCCAGATTTCGTTGAGCAACGAGCCAATCTTGATTTTGGCCGCGTTGATCACGGTGTACATCGTGCTTGGGGTGCTGTACGAGAGCTACATCCATCCGATCACGATTCTGTCCACGCTGCCTTCAGCGGGCGTCGGCGCGATCTTGGCGCTGATCGTTTGCGGTCAGGAGCTGAGCGTCGTCGCGCTGATTGGAATTATTCTGCTGATCGGTATCGTGAAGAAGAACGGAATCATGATGATCGACTTTGCGCTGGAGGCGGAGCGCAAGCACGGGAAAAGCTCCGAAGACGCGATCTACGAGGCCTGCCTGCTGCGGTTTCGCCCGATCATGATGACCACTATGGCGGCATTGCTGGGCGGATTGCCGCTGGCTTTGGGATCCGGCATTGGTTCGGAATTGCGCCGGCCGCTGGGCATCGCGATGGTTGGCGGACTCTTGCTCAGCCAGGTTTTGACTCTATATACGACGCCGGTCATCTACATTTTCTTCGACAATTTGGCGAAAAGAGTTTCGGCGTACCGCGCGGGCGGAAGTCCAAGCGCGGAATCGGTTCCGGCCGACTGACCATGAATATTTCGGCGCCATTCATCCATCGACCCGTCGCGACAACTTTGCTGACGATTGCGATTGCCCTGGCGGGCGCGGTTGCCTTCCGGGTGCTGCCGGTGTCTTCGCTGCCGCAAGTGGACTTCCCCACCGTTTCCGTGGCGGCCAGCTTGCCGGGGGCGGCTCCGGAAATCATGGCGTCGTCAGTGGCGACGCCGCTGGAGCGGCAATTCGGCAGAATCGCCGGCGTCACCGAGATGACGTCGTCAAGTTTTCTGGGGACGACTAGCATCACCCTGCAATTCGACCTGAACCGGAATATCGATGGCGCGGCCCGCGACGTGGAAGCCGCGATCAATGCGGCGCGCAGCTATTTGCCGGCGAATCTTCCAGCCAATCCCACGTATCGCAAGGTCAACCCCGCGGATTCGCCGATTCTGATTCTGGGCATGACCTCGAAAGTTTACGACCGCGGGCCAATGTACGACGCGGCTTCGACGATCGTGCAGCAGAGGCTTTCGCAGGTGGACGGAGTGGGGCAGGTTTCGGTGGGCGGTAGCTCGCTGCCTTCGGTTCGCGTGGAGCTGAACCCGACCCAACTGAATAATTTTGGGTTGGGCCTGCAAGACGTGAATTCGATGTTGAGTTCCCAGAACGCGAATCTGGCCAAGGGCCAAATTACCAATGGGCTCATTACATCCGACATCGTGGCGAACGATCAACTGTTGAAGGCTGATTATTACAAGCCGCTGATTGTCGGCTATCACAATGGCGCGGCGATCAAGTTGTCGGATATTGCGCAAGTAACGGATTCAGTCGAAAACATTCGCGCTGCTGGATTCTTGGACGGCAAGCCTTGCGTGATCCTGATCGTTTTCCGCCAACCGGGCGCGAACATCATCGATACGGTGGATCGAATTATCGACACCATACCGTCGTTGGAAGCGTCGGTTCCGGCCGGAATGGAATTCACGGTGGTGCTGGACCGCACCTCTACCATTCGCGCATCGGTGAAAGACGTCGAGCGTACGCTGATGATCTCGGTCATCCTCGTAATTCTCGTGGTCTTTGTATTTCTGCGAAATGTGCGGGCGACGTTGATCCCGGGAGTGGCTGTTCCGGTTTCGCTGATTGGAACATTCGGCGCGATGTACCTTTTCGGTTATAGCATCGACAATTTGTCGTTGATGGCTCTGACGGTAGCCACGGGCTTTGTGGTGGATGATGCGATTGTAGTGATCGAGAATATTTCGCGTTATCTCGAGCAGGGCATGAGTCCGCTGCAAGCAGCGCTGAAAGGCGCTTCGGAAATCGGATTCACGGTGCTTTCCATCAGCATTTCGCTGGTCGCGGTATTTATTCCAATCCTGCTGATGGGCGGAATCGTGGGGCGCCTGTTCCGTGAGTTTGCCGTGACTCTCTCCGTTGCGATCCTGGTTTCGCTGGCGATTTCGCTGACCACGACCCCGATGATGTGCTCGCTGCTGCTGAGGAATCACGAGGGAGAAGAGCACGGGAAGCTCTACAACTGGAGTGAACGGGTATTTGAAGGCCTGCTCGCGTTTTACGAACGAACCTTGACCTGGGTGCTGCAGCACTCGGCCATTACTTTGGCCGTACTGATTCTTACCATCGCCTTGAACGTCGTACTCTTCGTGATCGTCCCGAAAGGGTTTTTCCCGGAGCAGGATAATGGAAGCATATTTGGCGGAATTCAAGGCGCGCAGGATATTTCCTTTCAAGCGATGCAGGATCTGACTTTGCGGTTCGTGCAAAAGATAAAAACGGACCCCGCGGTGCTGCACGTCGGCGCATTTACCGGCGGTGGCGGCGCGGTAAATACGGGATTCATTTACCTTTCGTTGAAACCGCTCTCGGAACGCAAGCTCAGCGCCAGCCAAATTGTCGATCGGCTGCGACCTCAACTTGTTTCGATTCCCGGCGCTACCGTTTTTCTGCAAGCCGGCCAGGATCTGCGAATTGGCGGCCGCCAAAGCAATGCCCAGTATCAATACACGATTCAGAGTGACAGCCTGGACGACCTGGTGAAATGGGGGCCGGTGCTGCTCTCCCAGATGAAGAAGCAGCATATGCTGACTGACGTCAATTCCGACCAGCAGAATAGTGGTCTGCAGGCCGCACTGGTTTACGATCGAGACACTGCATCCCGCCTCGGAATTACGCCGCAGATGATTGACAACACGTTGTACGAGGCGTTCGGCCAGGCCCAAGTTTCAACAATGTACACGGCGTTGAACCAGTATCACGTGGTGATGGAAGTGGCTCCGCAATTCTGGCAAGACCCATCGTCGTTGAACGACATTTACATCCGTCCTTCGGTCGGCAAAGAAGTTCCGCTCAGCGCAATTACGCATTACGCGCCGAAAACCGCGCCGCTTTCGGTCAATCATCAGAGTCAGTTTCCGTCCGTAACGATTTCGTTCAATTTGGCTCCGGGGGTTGCGCTGAGCGACGCTTCCGCAGCGATCGGCCAGATGCAAACGTCGATGGGTATGCCTTCCTCGATCCAAGGTATGTTTTCGGGGACGCTGCAGGCTTTCCAATCGTCACTCTCGACCGAGAAGTATCTGGTCCTGACGGCGCTGGCGGCGATTTATATCGTTCTGGGCATGTTGTATGAGAGCTTCATTCATCCCATCACGATTCTGTCAACGCTGCCTTCCGCCGGAGTGGGCGCGTTCCTCGCGCTGTTGATTTTTCATATCGACCTGAGCGTGATTGCGATCATTGGCGTAATTCTGCTGATCGGTATCGTCAAGAAAAACGCAATCTTGATGATCGATTTCGCTTTGGCGGCTGAGCGCATCGATCACAAGACTTCGGAAGAAGCGATTTTTCAGGCGTGTATTCTGCGGTTCCGTCCAATCCTGATGACCACGATGGCGGCGATCTGCGGCGCGGTGCCGCTGGCGCTCGGAACCGGGACGGGCTCCGAACTGCGCCGGCCTTTGGGCGTCACGATTATCGGCGGGTTGATCGTCAGCCAGATGCTGACGCTGTATACGACGCCGGTTGTCTATCTGTATCTCGATCGGATGCGATTGCGCTGGGAGAAACGGCATAACCGTTCGATCGCGGCTGCTCCTCAGGAGAATCTGGGGTAATGGCATTGAAGCGAAATTATTTACGAAATAATACTATGGCCAAGAATATTTTGAGTTTTTTAAATTATGGATCGCAGAAAGCGATCCCGGGCGGGATAGTCCTTTCGGTTGCTCTGATTGTGAGCGGCTGCAGCGTTGGCCCTAAATACCAGAAGCCTACGGCGGATGTGCCGCAGGCCTACAAGGAATTGACGCCGGCGGATTTCAGCAAGACGGATGGCTGGAAAGTCGCGCAACCGAAAGACGCGGCGTTACACGGAAAATGGTGGGAAGTGTTCAACGATCTGCAATTGAATGCGATCGAGGAACAGGTCAATATTTCGAATCAAAATATCAAGTCATCGACGGCGAGTTATTTTGCGGCGCGCGCGCTGGTGAAAGAGGCTCGCGCGGCGTACTACCCTACGGTTACGGTCGGACCGTCG
>DASWVE010000029.1:0-37595 GCA_036401315.1 Candidatus Acidiferrales bacterium | reverse complement strand
CCGGCATGAACGAACACGCCGACGCGGCCGGCAATCCACTGCACGCAAACGTCACCGTCTGCGTCGACCCGTTCAGCGGCGTCACCGTCAACGCCACCATCCCGGTCGACCCCGCCGTCACCGACACCGAATTCGCGCTCGCGGCCACGCTGAAATCGCCCGCCGCACTCACCACCTGCGTCACGATGGAAGAGGTGCTCGTTGCGTAATTCGCATCCCCGCCATACTGCGCGGTGATCGAATGTGATCCCGCCGTCAGGGTCGACGTCGCGAACGTCGCCACTCCCGCCGTCAGTGTCCCAGTTCCGATCTGAGTCGCTCCATCCAGGAACATCACGCTTCCCGTGATCGTCCCCGCGGCCGCCGAAGTCACCATCGCCGTAAACGTGACGCTCGCTCCCGACGCCGACGGATTCTGCGATGACGCCACCGTCGTCGTAGTCGTAGCCTTCGTCCCCGCGGTCACCACCTGCGTCACCACCGGAGAAGTACTCGTCGCGTAATTCGCGTCCCCGCCATACTTCGCCATGATCATGTGCGATCCCGTAGACAACGTCGACGTAGCAAACGTCGCCACGCCCGCAGTCAACGTGCCCGTCCCAATCTGCGTCGCCCCATCGAGAAACATCACCGTTCCGGTGATTGTTCCCGCAGTCGAAGAAGTCACCGTCGCCGTAAACATCACGCTCGTCCCATTCGTCGATGGATTCAACGACGAACCCAACGCCGTCGAGCTCGTCGCCTTCCCCGCCCCATTCACCACCTGCGTCACCACCGGCGAGGTGCTTCCCGCGTAGTTCGTGTCGCCGCCATACTGCGCCGTGATCGAATGTGACGCGACCGTCAAGGTAGAAGTCGCAAACGTCGCCACCCCCGCCGCCAACGTGCCGGTTCCAATCTGCGTAGCCCCGTCGAAGAACGTCACCGTCCCGGTGATGGATCCAGCGGTCGAAGAAGTCACCGTCGCCGTAAACGTCACACTTGTCCCGCTCGTCGATGGATTCAGCGACGACCCCAGCGCCGTCGAAGTCGTCGCCAGCACCGGCGGCGTCGCCCCGGCTTTGTTCAGCAAAATCACGCCGCCGAACATCAGATCCATTTTTCCGTCTTTGTTGAAATCCGCAGCCACCGCTGCGCCCGAAACCGCCAACGCAATCGAATCCACCGGAGAAATCGTCCCATCACCGTTGGCGATCGACTGAAATGTTCCGTCGCCATTGCCCGGGAAAAATCCTCCACCGCCCTCCGTCGCTCCCGCTATCGCTAAATCCAGCTTCCCGTCGCCATCCAAATCCGCCAACACCGGTTCGCCTGGGTAGCCGAATCCCTCCACCGTAAATAGAGCCGGAGCCTTAAACGTCCCATTCCCGTTCCCCATCGCCACCGCGAACATCGGCGTCGTCCCATCCGACGACGATCCGCTCGCGATCAGGTCCACGTTCCCGTCCCCATTCAGATCCGCAAACGCCAGCGGCGATCCATAGCCCGCATCCGTCTCCTGAATATTTGGCGTCACCGCCAGCGTCACCGGCGCCTGGAACGTGCCGTCCCCGTTGGAAATAAATAGGGCCAGAGTGTTCTGCAGCGTGCCATCGACGATGGCCCCCGGAACCACCAAAAAGACGTCCGGGGAATTATCTTTGTTCACATCGAAAATTCCGGCGAACGGACTGGTGCCGGGGTCGAAAGTCTGGGTTGTGGTGCTGAGCGTGTACGTGATCTTCGGGGCCTGAAACGTTCCATCCCCGTTGCCCAGCTGCACCGCAATTCCCCTGTAATACTTTCCGCTCCCACCTCCGTCGATGTCGAAAAACGTATAAATCAGGTCGGCTTTGCCGTCGTGGTTGACGTCCGCCGTCAGAACGCCGGTGATGTCCTCCCCATTGTCGACTCCCGAGGGCACCAGACTCGGCGCGGTGATCGTCGTCGGCAAGCCAAAACTTCCATCGCCGTTTCCCACCGAAATATTGAACGTCGGCCCAATCGGCGTCGTCGCTACCCAAAACGCATCGTAGTTCGTGCTGCCCACAAACTTGCCTAGCACCGGCGTTCCTCCGGTCTGTCCCACGGCCAGAACCAGTTGCTGGTCCAGTTTCGGTATTCCGTTGCTTTGCGTTAGATACGTATTCAAAATTCCTTGATTGTTGGAATTCACCGTGAAGGTCACCAGATCCGGCCGCCCGTCTCCATTCAAATCCGCTAGATTCGTTCCAGCATATTTCACCGGCAGGTTCGGCGCGCCCTGAAAGGTTCCGTCTCCATTACCCATCAGCGGATACATAAAATTCGGGATGAAGTCGTCGCCACTGTAGAAACCATTGCCGCTGAACCCGCTGGCTAGATCGACGTTGCCGTCTCCATCGAGATCGGTCGCCGCCAAAAATCCGCGATTGCCCAGGCTCGAGTAGGCTCCGCCCGTTACGAACGTTCCATCCCCGTTTCCCAGGAAGGTGCGAATGGTCGCCCCGTCGTCCGTTGCCAGATCCATCTTGCCGTCGCCATTGAAGTCTGCCGCGACCATCCCGGGGGCGAATGCGTTTGACGCGTTCAACACTGGCGGAAAAGCTGCCTGCGGTTCAAAGGTGTAGCTGGTCCCGTTGCCCTGGCCCAAAAAGACTTGTCCTCCCGAGGTGATGATGTCCTTCTTCTTGTCGCCATTAATGTCGGCCGTAATGAACTGGGCCATAAAGAAAACGTCGACGTTCCCGGTCGAGAAGGTAACCGGTGCTTTGAAAGTGCCGTCCCCGTTACCCAAGAAAATTGTGAATCCATTGCCGGCATTCAACAACAGGTCGAGGTTTCCGTCGCCATTCACGTCATCGAGCACACCCAGACCCTGCACGGTGCCCGGCAGGTCGTAGTTGGTCGCCGTTTGATAAGTGCCGTCCGCCTTGCCCAGAAAAACGCTGACCGACGAATTAATTCCGTCGGTATTGATCGAAACCACATCCTGATTGCCGTCCTTATTCAAATCTCCGTTCAGCAGCGTGTACGGTTCAATATCCGGAGTCAGTTCGGTGGGCTGCGACAGCGTCCCATCGCTCTTCAAGCCCAGCGCAAAAACGGCGCTCGCGGTTGTGACCGCCAGCAGTTGTTCTCCGTTTTTGCCCAGTCCCAGAAAGATGTAGGGCCGCGACGAAGTCCCTAGTGTGGAGTCGACGCAACCCTTCGGAAACTGGTCGGGCGTGGTGGTGAGATAGGCATTGTTATGAATTGTTCGCTCATAATTCGGGACTTGCGCCTTCAATGAAGTTGAGAATGATTGGCCGGCGACGGTAAAGGCCACGTCGAGATACGTCAACGAGCAGTCCGGCTGCCGCACCAGCACCACTGCGTCAGCCATCGGCACCGAAACCGCGGAAAGATTTCCGAAAAATGGGGCTACTACTTGTGTGGGCCCGTTCACCGCAGGTTTGATCGTCTGCTTCGCGTTTTTTTGACCAGGCTTCCGGGCGGCAGCGCTAACCTGACGCGCACCCGCTCGACCCCCGCCGGACCTGCCCGCGGCGTTGAGCTGACTCGAAGACGCATCGACTGCGCCGAACGGTCCCAACGAGCCGGAAAATTCCGGGCCCAATGCCAGCCCGGCGCCCGAGCCGCATCCCCCGACCAAGATCAAACTAACCAACGTGAGATTTAAGCTAAGTTTGGTAAGGATTGCGCGAGAGGAAAAAGTAGGACTGGTCAAAGGACGCTCCACGAGACGGATTCCGTCAGGGCTGGGCCATACGTTCCCGTCGGGTATCTCAATCTAAGGTGACGGCGAAGCGGGATGTATCACGCACATCGGGGAAAAATATTTTATTCGCGGGGACCGGTACTCTTAGTTCCGGCGTTCCGGTTACTGCTTGGATTCGTCAGCCCGCGCCAGCGCCACCTCGAATTCCTCGATGGCCGTTCCGGTCGCGGAAGATCCGTAAATCTTCAAATCGTAATGTTCGGCTCCCAATTCGCTGGCCGGCACGCTGAACTCCACATACTTCTGCGCCTCGATCGTCTTGGCCGCCAATCCGGGAAACGAGCGCGCTTCGCCGTCACCTTTCAGCCGCACTTCGAATTCCGAAGCTTGCTGGTTCGGCGGAAGCACCACTTGTAACACAATCGTCTGGGCCTTCGCTGGAATCGTAAAGGTCTTCCGGCCCTCGTCTCCCCGGCTCACACTCGGCAGCAGCAAAATCGTGTATAGAGTTTCCGCCGGCGCCTGGCTCGGTGCCACGATTTCACTCGGCGCTTGGTTCGTCACCGCGGTGTCTGGTGCGTTTCGATTCGTGATCGCCCGTAATCGCGGATTGTGTTGAAACATCAAAATCGCAATCGCGAAACTCAGCACTCCCGCCGAAATCGCCAAGGGCCAGAACGAGAAAAGCCTCAAGCCCGTCCCACTCCGCGCCGCATCGACAGACTTTCCCGGTAGCGCCTGCATCGCTTCCAAAATTCTCAGCTGTCGCCGCTGCTCCGGCTCCCCAAAAAACGCGCGCTCTACTCGCTCTTTTTCGCTGCCCGCAACTTCGCCCGCCGCGTACGCATCCCGCAGGTCGCGATACTCGCCGTCCACCGTCCCGGCGAATTCATCATCCGAAAAAAAGCGCTCGTCCGCCGCCCGCGTTTCATCCTCGGACAACTCTCCCAGCACATACCGCAACAACCATTCCCGATTCGGTCTGTTTTCGCCTGTTTTCATCGGCTCTCAATCTGTACTGGCGATACCCGCCTAAACATCACGCTCTTTTTTCCAGCCCATGCGCCTTTGCATACATTCCTCCAAACGATCGCGCAGCCGCAGGGCGCGGTTGCGCAGCGCGTTCAATTCCATACCCATTTCCTCGGCCATCCGCTGCCGCGCCGCGATTCGCGCTCGTCCTTCCGCGCTGTAATATTTTTGTAGTAACTCGCGGCTGCGCGCGGGCAGCGTCTCCAAGCAAGCCTCCAGCGCTCCGGCGAGCGCGTCGTCGCGCGGCGCATCGCTCCCGGCATTCGCCACCATGCGCATGGCCTGCTCTTCCTGCCGCCGCTTGTAGCGTTCCTCGAGCAGCAGAACCCGCGCGACGCCCGAAAGATATTGCTGCGCATTGCGGATCTGTTCGCCTTCCGCGATCCGCCGCGCAATGCGGTTGAACGCTACGTCCGCCAGATCCTCGGGAGCTCGCGTTTGCTGAATGGAAAAAAAACGGATCAGCCGCTGGCGCATCCGTTCGTATTCGCCGCTGGCGGTGGCCCGGTCCGCGTGCAACGCGGACAGCAGCCCTTCAAACGCGTCGGCATCGAGTCCCCATGCTTTTTTTTCTGGATTCGGCGCTGGCAAATTAATTCCTCGCCTGCGGTGATGGCGTCACCGGCTGGGCCCCGTTTCCCTGTACCGTAAATCCCGCCCAAAAATACGGCGCTGCCGTTTCCGCCGTGCCTGCCGTCGCCAATTGCGCTTTCCGTAGGGCCGCCGCCGGCGACATTCCTTCTCGAATCAGGTTGCGGTAAAACCGCTGCATCAGCAAACTCGTTTCGCGATCTTCCACGCTCCACAAGCTGCCCATCACGCTTCGCGCTCCCGCAAAGAAGAATGCGCGCCCCAGCCCTTCCAATCCTTCCCCCGGAATCTCCCGCCCATTCGCCGTGTGGCATCCGCTCAACACCACCAGATTCACCGGCATGCGCAATCCATAAATATCGTTCAGCCATAGCACTCCATCCTGCGGTTCGCCATTCGGATGCACCATGGTCAGCACCACTCCTGAAAATGCCGGTCGCTCGGTGTTCAGCAGCGCGTGCACTCCAAAATGCACCACCGTGTATGCACTCCAATCTTTGTTGCGCACCGTTTCCGCCGCCGCTTTGAATCCTAAATCGACGTTGGTGTTCGAATTCCCGTTTAGCAGCGCGATCGTCTTCGCCTCGTCGCGCGACGCCGCCAGCCGCGGCAAATGCGCCATCCCCGCCTCGGTCGCCCAGCGCAACGTCACGGCTTCGTCTGCCGCCGGCGACAGTTGGGGTCGCGCTCCGGCCACTCGCGGATCGCTCGCGGAATACACCGCATCGGCAAACACTGCAATTCGCGGCGCGGGCGCCGCGGCCGTCGCCGTCTCATCGCGCATCAGTATCTGCAGCATCGATTCCGATGGCTCCGTCAGGATTTCAAATTGCGCGACCACCCGGTGCGGCCCGTTCTCCGCTGTGCCGTTGCCCGCCGGCGCAATGCGCAGCGCCGCAAACGGAATCGAGGCCAGCGGCCCATCCGGCACCACATAAATTCGGTCGACATCCGGCATTCCTTGCAGCGGTCCTAAAAGAAGTCCGCCGAGTTTTGTCGCATCCGAGCGCTCCGCCGCATCGGCGCTAGCGATCCTGCGCCCGCGTTCCGCTAACCCCTCGCCTTGCTTCTGCCAGCTCCGCGCTTGCAGATTCTCCAACCACCGCCCGGCCAGTTCCCGAATCTCCTCCCGCTGGGTTCCCAGCTCGTAACTCTGTAGCCCGCCGCCCGTCACCAGCCACAGATACGCCGAATCGTTTCCGACCCAATACTTCGCCAGCGCCGCCCGCGGCCCCAATAACTTCGCGATTTTCTCCGGTGTGGCCGATCCCGCGCCGTTGAACGCCGCTGTATCCCCGCTCGCCGCCCGAATTCGCGCCTCGAGCCCGTCGCTCGCGGCCAGTTGCTGCTCGATCTCGGTGCGCACCTTGGCCAGTTGCGCGGAATTTTTCTCCGGCTCGTCGGCCAACCGCCGCAGCCTCGCGAACAGCGCATCCAGCCGGCTTTGGTTCTGCTTTTGCTCACGCAGCAAATCCGCTGGCGCCTTCACGAACGCCGGCACCGCACCGCCGCTCGCCACCTCATCCAGCAGTGCGCGCGAACTCGCCCGCTCCGCCACCGCGAAAGCCTTCGCGTCGTAGCCCTGATTCGGCTCCTTCGCGTTCCGCCGCATCCAGATCGAAACCCCCAGGTCGTAGTACTCATGTTTCGAAGAAAAAAACGAAGTACGTAATTCCGGGCTCGCGATCGTCGCCCGCGAAGTCTCGAAATACCCCAGCGCGTCTTCGATTTCCTTCGCCGCCTGCTGCAAATCTCCCGCGTCCGCATCGAGCCGCGCCAAACTTGCCAGTGCCGTCGCCGCCTGCGCCCGGTTCGATTCCTGCATCCATAAATCGAAACTTCGCTCATACAATTCCCGCGCTCGCGTTGCGTTACCCGTCCGGTACTCGAAGTCCGCGAAATGCAGCAGCGCGCTCGCTTCCGCATCCTTATTAGCAATGCGGCCGGCGGCGTCCACCGCCAACTGAAAATCGGCGCGCGCCGTTTCGTTCTGGCCCAGCGTCGCCTCGCTGCGCGCCACACCCACCGCCAAAATCGATTGCTCGCGCACCAGCCCCAGCTTCTTCGCCTCCTTCAATCCTTCGTCCAGCGCCGCCAGCGCGTTTTTCGCCCGTCCTTGCCGCAGATACAAATCGCCCAGGCTCGCAGTCACCTTCAACAGTCCCGCCGTGTCGCTCGCTTCTTTCGCCAGCGGCAGAGCCTTCTGAAAACTCTCCTCCGCACGTTTCTCGTCGTTCAATTGCGAATACAAATCTCCCAGCCCGCTCCAGATCGCCGCCTCCACCCCCGGGAACGGCTGCACCTTCGTCGCGTCCAGTGCTTCGTAATACAACTCGAACGCCTGCTCCATATCTCCACGGGACAAATTCACGGTGGCCAGCGCTTCCAGATTGAAAGCAATTCCGTACTTGTCCTCGAGCCGCCGCGCAATCTCCAGCGCCTGCTTGGAGCAAGCCAGTGCGTCGTCTGTGTCTCCCGTCTCCCGATAGGTGTACGCCAGATTGCCCAGCAAAATTCCTTGCCAGTAGTCGTCGCCGCTGCGCTGGTACAACGCAATCGCCTGCTGCGCCGCCGCAATGCTCGCCTCGTAATCGCCCAAAAAATATTCAGCGGACGAAAGCGTTTTCCACGCCAACCCTTGGCCTTGCGGATCCGCGTCCCCTCCTCCAACGCCCGTCGCGAGCGTCGCCGCGTCGCGAGCCGCCTGATAATCACTCAGCTTATAGAGCAGCAGCCGCGCTTCGCCGTTCAGCGCGGCTCGCTGCATGGTCGGATCCCGACTCGTCTCGAAAAATTTCGCGGCGTTTTGGAATTTCTCCAGCGCCACCGGCCACGTCGTCTTGTCCCCATGCCGGCGAATGTCTTCTGCTTCAGCCAACGCCTCTTCTTGTTCCGCCGCGCCCGCTTCGTGCGCGCCGCCCGGCGAAACCTTCACGGTCCCGGCGCACGCCAAATGGGGGTGCAGGCAGCCCACCTGAAATTTCTCCTCCGGCGCGCCACCCGCTATCGCAAACCGCACCGCCGCTCCCAATCCCGCATCATTCGTCCGCGGAAAATGCGGTTTCTTCGCGTCGTCAACCCATTTTACGTTTAGCATCTCGCGCGTCTGCTCAAACTCAACCCGCAAACCCGGGCTGCCTTCCGTGCGGATCAAAAACGTCGCGTGTTCATTTGGACCCAACCGGAAATCTTTGCTGTCAGTCAGCCCCAGGTTCGTGACGGAATCCGGGCCACTCGTTGGCGCGTTTTGCGCCTGGGCCGCGCCTCCGAAAGACACCGCCAACCACGCGAGAAGCACAGATCGGGAAAGTATAGAGAGGGTCATTACGTGTTCCGCCCTAGATTCAAGCATAAACAGCCCTTGACGCAAAGCCGCGAGCCGCGTTTCTCTCGGCGGGTCAGTCGATCCATGAAGTCACAAGATTTTTGATTTTTCGCCGCTTCGGCTATGCTTCGTCCACGATTTCAAATCATGGAATTTGCGATCCAAGGAAGAACGCGATGACCTCGAAAGATAAAACGCCTGCACAAGAATTAGCCGCATCCGAAAATCTCACCCGGCGCGATTTTCTGGCCACCTCCTCCGCGCTCGCTGCCGCAGCCCTCGCGGCAAACGCGCCAGCCTCACTCGTGCGCGAAAAATCCAACCCGTCAGCTAGCTACAACTCTTCGGCAACGACTGCCGCCTCCAAGCCCCTCCGCGTCATCATCGACTCCGACCCTGGTGTCGACGACGCCGTCGCCATCCTTCTCGCCCTGCGCTCGCCCGAACTGAAAATCGAAGCCATCACCGCCGTTTCCGGGAACGTCCCGCTCGAACTCACCCTGCCCAATGCCCTGCGCCTGGTCGAAATCGCCGGACGCACTGACATTCCCGTCGCCGCCGGAGCCAGCCATCCGCTTCTGCGCCGCCTCGTCACCGCCCGCTACGCCCACGGAAATAATGGCCTGGGCGGCGTCGACTTTCCCGCGCCCACCACCAAACCCTCCCGCGAATCCGCCAACGAACTCCTGCGCCGCATCATCCGCGAAAATCCCGGCCAAATCACGATCGCGGCCATCGGCCCGCTCACCAATATCGCCACGCTTCTCCGCAGCGATCCCGAAATTGCGCCGCTCATCCGCGGCATCGCCATCATGGGCGGCTCGCTTTCCGGCGGGAACATCACGCCCTCCGCCGAATTTAATTTTTACGCCGATCCCGAAGCGGCGCGCGTTGTCTTCGATGCCAACCTTCCGCTCACCATGGTCGGCCTTGACGTCACCCGCAAAGTTCTTCTCACCCAGGATCACGTGAAGGCGCTCGAAGCCTCCCACGATCCCGCGGGCCAAGCCGCCGGAAAAATTATGCGCGCCACCATCGAACGCGTTCGTCAGGGTTCCGGCTCGCCTACCGTAGCGATGCACGACCCGCTCACCATCGCCTGGCTCATCGATCCCTCGATCCTCACCCTGCGCGATTACTACGTCGAAGTCGAAACCTCCGGCGAATGGACCGCCGGAGAATCCGTGGGCTTCACTCGTGCGCCGATGCGCCGCTCCGCGCCGCTCGATACCAGCGCACCCGATACCCCCGACGCGGAGCAAACCTTCAAACCCAATGCCAAAGTTGCCGTCGAAGTCGATCCCGATCGCTTCTTCAAGCTGCTCCCGCGCCTGACTGGCGCAGCATAAAAAAAACGCGCTTCCGAGTGCACGTGCACTCGGAAGCGCGCCGATGATTTTCGCTAAACTTTTGAAGTTACGTCCGCGCTTCTACTTCAGCGCGTGACGCAGATGTCCGGTGGCTTTTTCCAAACGCTTCTTCAGCGCCGCCACGTCTTTCGCCAAGGCATCCAGCTCTTTCTTCGCCAGCATGCCCGCCTTGGCCATCTTGTGTCTCGTCCGGTCCGCACGTCCCACTGCCGCTCCAATGCTCGTCGCCACCTTGGTCAAACGGCTTTTCTTGGCCATGATTTCCTCCTCAGTCGAATTGCGAAGTCCAATTACAACGATGAAACCGCTGCCATCCTAACTTCCACTGCATCCGACCGTCAACGAAACTCGCGCCACCGCGATTCAAATCGTCAACGAAAATTAGCTTCGCCTAATGCTGCTCGAGTTAGTTCGGCAGCCGAAAAACGAAACTAATGTCCTCCTGCGTCTCGATCGCTTGTCCGCCCATGCGGGTCGGGCTGTACTTCCAGTTGTGCACCGCACTCAGCGAAGCGTCGGCCAGCGCCTTCGGCCCGCTGATCGCCGTCAGGCTCTGAATACTCCCGTCCGATCCCACCACCGCATGTAATTTCACGGTTCCTTCGATCCGGTCTTTGATCGCTTCCGGCGGATATACTGGTTCCACTAGATTCAGCAGTTGCCCGAC
The DNA here is from genome assembly GCA_036401315.1 of Candidatus Acidiferrales bacterium. Taxonomy (GTDB): domain Bacteria; phylum Acidobacteriota; class Terriglobia; order Acidiferrales; family UBA7541; genus Palsa-295. Next base: position 26,931 of record DASWVE010000029.1, on the reverse strand, counting down.
CTGCAAATTTCTTCCGTTCTGCGCCGCCGAGCCATCCGTCGGTACGGGCACCGACCGCTGCGCGCTGATCGCCACCGAACCCGTCGCGCTGATCGGCGTTTCCGGCAAATTCAGCACCAGCGGAATTCCCGGCTTCGCCGCATTCGGCGTCGCGCCCGTCGTTCCGGTGGATGTCGCGCCGACTCCCGCCGGATTCGCGTTCGCCGCCGGAGAAGCCGCATCACTCGCCTTGCCTGAATCCGCAGCGACCGTCGTAACCGTGCGACTCGGCCCATTGCTCGCCGGGATCATCCAGTGGTGATTCGCCAAATCCACGACCTCAATCGAAAGGGGTTTTCCGGGCGCCGCATTCGCAGCTGGCGCGTTGTTTCCACCGACCGCCGTCGCATTGTGTGGCGTCACCGGCGAGCTTTTCGGAATTAAGCTGTCCTGCTGCTCGCCCAGCACCTGATTCAGCGCTCCGCGCCGGACCGCCATCCCCGCAATAAACGAAATCAAAGCGAGCAGCAAGACCAGCGCCGCCAAAAACCATCCGGTGTGCAGTTGCACCCGGAATTCTTTCCAGTCCGATTCTTTCGCTTCGCCCGACTCCCGCGCGCCCGACTCGCTCAGCGTCGCTTGCGCTCCACGTTCCGGCGTCAGCGGCAGTGTTGGCGTTGAAGCCACCGCCAGATTCTGCGCCGCCCGCGCGCTTCCGCCAGTCAGTGCGCTCATCGAAGTAAACGGCGTGTGTGGCCGTCTCTCGAACGGCACCACCGGCGGCCCGAACGCGGCAATCAGTTCATCTTCCGTTTCCGGGCTTTCCTCCGCCTCTTCTTCTGATTCCTTTTCCCCGTCGTTTTCCGTTTCATCCGTAAACCCAAATTTTCGTTTGGGCTCCACTTCGACTTCTTCTTCGGCGGCGGCCTTCCTCGTGCTCTCCGCCTCTCGCGTGTCTGTCTTTTCTTCCGGCCTCTTCGCGGAGGCCGCAATTTCGATTTGTTCCGCATCGTGCTCGAATTCCTCTTCGCCGCTATCTTCCGCGCTTTCTCCGTCGTCTGCTTCGCCTTCGTCCTCGAAACCGTCTTGCCCGGCGTCCTCGCCACCTTCCTCAGCTTCGTCCTCAATTTCCTCTGACTCTTCCGCGCGCGCCGTCGCTTCCACCGGATCGCGTCCAGATTCGAAATTTTTAATTTCTTCCGCGCTCATGACGTTCGCTTCGGTCAGTTCGCGCACATCCGATTCCTCTCGCGCCGCAGCCGGCACTTCCGCCACGACCGGGGCTGCTGCCACCGCCGCAACCGGAACGCTCTCCTCCTCCTCCACTACTTCCGGCTCATTCTCAAACTTCTCCGGTGAAGCTTCCCGTTCCATCCACTTCCGGATCTTCCGGAGCGTGCCTTCCTCTAAATCGACAAATCGCAGCCCTGCTTCTTTCCGCGATTCGCTCAGCCACACAATTTCGCCTTGCACTTCTACCCGGTTTCGCACCCGCGGGATTTCCAGCCACAGCGGAACCGTTTCGCCCGCCTCCAACAACGCCGCGGCCTGCACCGAAATTCCGCCTTCGCTGATATTCAGTACGATTCCGCCGTTTCCATCGCCGATTTTCACGTATGAAAGCGAATGAATCCGCTGGCGCGGATGTGCGCGCCGGTCCTTGTCGGGCCGCTGGTTTCCGGATTTTTCAGGAGTGTCGGGCATGCGCCTAAATCGCCGCGAGTGGGTTCGCGACAAGCCTCAGGTTCAGCAAATTATAGCCTTCGCGCCTCTGGGTACGGCAACGAAACCACAAAAAAGTTCAATCGCTGCGACTAGCTCGGCCCCGCCGCAGCCGCGCGTTTCTGGAGCTCTTGCCAGTCGCCGGGCAGCTCGATCTGAAAATGCGTCGCCTGATCGAACAACACGAACCCGCTCAGATTCGCCACTTCTTGCGCCACCAGCGTACGAAATTTTTCCTGGTTCACCGGTCCCACTTGCGTACCGTACATCTGTCCCGGCCAGTTGAAATTCTTGATCAACTCCAAAGTCACGCGCGTCCGGTTCCGCGCCGGCAGAAACACCGAATTGCCCAGCGCCACCGGCTCGTCTGAACTCACGCTTCCGCTCGACGCCAGACGCGTCATCACCACCGTGGTTGGTCCCTTGGTGACCTGGTAATCCGTATCCGTATTGTTGTCGAGGTCGTACGAGAAAATCAGGTTGGCGTGCGTCGCGTCCACTTCTTTCACCTGCACGCCGGCAAAACTGCTCTGAATCGCCGAAGTATTCCACACCGGTGCCGCATTATGCTTTTCCGCCGGCTCGCTCGCTGGCGTTCGCGGCAAGACAAACACTACCAACACCAGCAGACAAGCTACCAAGATGGAAAATACAATGAGCGTTTTCATCGGCGTCGCCAGTTTCCGAATCTAGCACATCGCTTGCAGGCCCCGGCAGGCAATTCCCTAAAGGACCACGTGCGTACGCATTCCGTCGCGCCTTGGCAAGGTGGCTGGGTTCCTTGCGTGCGTTTTATTCGGTGAGGTACTTCACAAACACCACTTCATTTTGCTTTTCGTTGTAAATCAGCTCGTCCACGGTGGCCTGGGTCAACAACAACCCAAACCCCCCAGGCCTCAATCCTTTATCCTGCCGAATCTGATCGTGCTTGGTCGGATCATCCGGCATATGCGAAATCGCTGCATGCTCCAATTCCGCAAACTTGAATCCGGACCCCGGATCCGCGATCCGGTACATCAGCATTTTCTTAGCCCGCAAATAAGAAATCCGCACTTTCCGGTTCGGATCCAATTTCCCGCCCCACTCAATCGCGTTCAAAAGCAATTCATGAAACGCCTGCCCTACCGCTCGCCGGATATCCTCCGGCAATCCGCTCTTGAAATGGGCCATGAACGCTTCGATCCGTTCCGCCTCTTCCAGCGAGCACGGCACCACCAGCTCCACCCAGGTCGGTTTCGCCGAAATCACTTCAATCGTGCGTTGCCCCGGAGTCTTCGCCAGCGTTTCCTTTACCAGGCCTACAAGCGCCTGCGGGTCCACCGGTTTAGCCACGTAGGTGTACGCTTCTTCCCGAATCGCGCTCAGCAAAGTTTCCGGCGTGTCGTCGGAAGTCATCACGATGATCTTAGGCCGCGTCTTCACATTGCGCAGCTTCGACAGCACTTCCAGGCCGTTCATCTTCGGCATCCAGACGTCCATCAATGCCAGATCGAATTTCCCAGCCTTCAATTTTTTCAGCGCCGCCGCTCCATCCGCCACCGCGACGACCGTATATTTCTGCGCGCGGAGCGTCTCGGAAAGCAGCAAGCGGGTGGTGCGGTCGTCGTCAGCGATCAGTATGCGCGTCATCGTTTCCTTCCTTGAGCGTGATGCGGGCGGGCCCGCCGCGGCTTTTCCTTCTTCTCTCCAATTGCTTGCAGCGCCGGCAGCAGCAACGCGATCTCGTCTTCCAGCGTCGCGTATAGCTCCCAAGCGCCATCGAGTTTACCCTGACGCCCGTTTTTTTCCATCTCTCGGGCCGTTTCCAGCGCTGCCGAAGGCCCGAAATTCCCCACCGACCCTTTCAACGCGTGCGCCCCATCCGCCAGCAGCGCCGCATCGTGCGCGTTCAACCCATTTCGAATTCGCGCCATCATTTTCGGGCAGTCTTCGCGGAACGTCCCCACGATCGTCCGCAACAATTTCTTATTCCCGCTGAAACGCTCCATTAGAGCCGCCACGTCCAGCTGCTCCTCGGGAGCCGCGGCGCTCGCATCTGTTTCCGCCGCGCTGAGCTTATCCGGTTGCACCACGATTTCTTCCACCGTCCGCAAAAAAGTCTTCGGTTCGAGCGGCTTCGTTAGATACCCGTCCATCCCGGCATCCAAACATTTCTGCCGGTCGCCCTGCATCGCATGCGCGGTCATCGCCACAATCGGCACATGGCCGCCGGTAGTCTTCTCTAGCTCGCGAATCGCCGCCGTCGCTTCCAATCCACCCATCTCCGGCATCTGCACGTCCATCAGCACCAGATCGAACTTATGCCGTTCCACCGCCGCCAACGCCTGCCGCCCATTCTCCGCCAGAATTACGGAATGCCCGCGCTTCTGCAGCAAATGCAGCGCCAGATCCTGATTCACCGGATTGTCCTCGGCCACCAGAATCCGCAGCTTATGCCGTGCCGCGCGCCCACGTTGCGGAGCCGACGGGTTCTCGCGCGCCGCGCGCACCCGCGGCACGTGCAGCGCATTCACGATCGCGTCCCACAATTCCGATTGTTTCACCGGCTTGGTCAGCGCCGCCGCGACGCCGCAGTCCTTGGCCCGGTTCACATCTTCAATCCGCCCCGCCGAAGTCAGCAGGATCACCGCCGCATCCTTCAGATGCTTGTCGCGCTTAAGCTTCTCCGCCACCTGAAATCCGTCGAATTCCGGCATATGCCCGTCAAGCAACACCAGCCGAAACGGATTTCCCTCCGCCTGCGCTTGCTTCAGCATCTCCAGCGCGGAGCGTCCGCTCTCCGCCACCGTCGGCTTCATCCGCCAGTTCCGGATCATTTCTTCCAGAATGCTTCGCGTCGTTTGGTTATCGTCGACAATCATTACCGCCAGATCCCGCAACGGCACCGGCGCCACAAATTCGGTCGGGCTAGCTTCCGCGCGCTGCGGCAAGGCGAATCGCGCCGTGAAATGGAACGTGCTGCCGATTCCCACTTCGCTTTCCACCCACATCAGCCCGCCCATCAATTCGCACAACTGCGCCGAAATAGCCAAGCCCAGCCCGGTGCCGCCGTATTTCCGCGTGGTCGAAGCGTCCGCTTGCGCAAACGCCTCGAAAATCCGCTGCTGCTGCTCCAGCGGAATCCCGATCCCGGTGTCCGTCACCGAAAAATGCAGCAGCACGTCGCTCGTCGATTTCTTCTCCACATGCGCGCGCACCACCACTTCGCCATGCTGCGTGAACTTGATCGCGTTCCCCACCAGATTCACCACGATGCGCCGCAAACGATCTGGATCGCCAATCAACGCATCCGGTACGTCCTGCGTGAAATGCGAAGCCACCTCGATATGCTTTTGCTGCGCGCGCAACGCCAGAGACTTCAGCGTTTCCTCAATCGTGTCTCGCACCAGAAATTCCAATTCGTCCAGCTCTTCCTTGCGCGCTTCCACCTTCGAAAAGTCCAGAATGTCGTCGATCAAACCCAGCAACGATCCGGCCGAGCCTTTTACCGTCTGCAGATATTCGCGCTGTTCCGGGCTCAGCTTCGTTTCCAGCGCCATATCCGTCATGCCCACGATCGCGTTCATTGGCGTGCGGATTTCGTGGCTCATGTTAGCGAGGAATTCGCTCTTGGCCCGGGTCGCGTCTTCCGCTTTCAGCTTCGCGACTTCCAATTCCTTCACTAACTGCGCCAAGCGCCCGGCGTCTTCTGCCTGCGCGTGCCGCGCCGCTTCCAGATAATCCGCGTACAATTTCAATTCGTTCTCGGCGTGCCGCCGCTCGATGAATTGCCCGATTTGGCTCCCGATCGAATCGAACATCCCCAGCAGCTCGCCTTCGACCTTACGTATACTGCGCCCGAAGAATTCCACCACCCCGGTGATCGTGTCGCCGTTCTTGATCGGAAATCCAAACGACGAATGTAATCCCTCTTCTCGCGCCAGCGGCGTTCGCGGAAAATTATTCTCGGTCGGTAAATCCGGCTGCCAGATCGCCTGCCCCACTTCCCACACCCGCCCCGGCAGTCCTACTCCGCGCTCGTACGAAAGCGCCTTCGTCGCCGCGATGAATCTCGGAAAAGTCATGTGTGGATCGTGCCAGGTCGAAAGACATCTCATCAGATTCGCCGATTCATCCAGCCGCCACAGCGCGCCCACTTCCCAATCGAGTCCCTCGCAGATCGACATCAGCAGCAGCGGCGTCGCCGCTGTCAGCGATTCCGCCTCGGCCAGCACTCGGGTCACTGCGTATCCGGTCGAAAGCCGCCGCTCCGCCTGCTTCCGCACCGTAATATCCCGTGCCACCGCAAAAATCAAACCCTCGTCTTCGTTCGGCGTCGCGTTCCACAGCAGCCATTTGTAGCTTCCATCCGCGCAGCGGAAGCGGTTCTCGAACGCCACCGACTGCACCCCGCCTTCGATCTTTTTGGCTTGCTCCAGCGTCTCCGCCAGATCGTCCGGGTGCACGAACTCAAAATACGGCCGCGAAAGCAGCGCCGCCGACGATTGCCCCAGCGTGTTTTCCCACGACGGGTTGATCCGCTTGAAATATCCGTCGAAGCCCACAATGCACAGCATGTCCTGCGACAGCTGGAATAACTGATCGATCTCCGTCTCGCGCAGCCGCCGGTCGCGAATCGCCCCCGATAAATCCGTCACGCTGCGCCGCAGTTCCAACTGCGCCACCACCAACCGGCTCAATGATTTCAGCGCTTCCTTCTGCGCCGCATTCAAGGTCCTCGGCACCTGATCGATAACGCACAAGGAACCGAGCGCGAATCCTTGCTCCGTCACCAACGGCGCGCCCGCGTAAAACCGGATGTGCGGGGCCCCGGTCACCAGCGAATTGTCCCGGAACCTCTTGTCGTCCAGCGCGTCCGGAATGACCATCACCTCCAGACCCAAAATCGCGTGCGCGCAGAACGACACCTCTCGCGAAGTCTGGTTATCTTCCAATCCGATTTTGGCCTTGAACCACTGCCGGTCGCGGTCGACCATGGTCACCGCCGCGATCGGCGTTCCGCAGATCAACGCTGCCAGCTGCGCCAGATCGTCAAATTCTTGTTCGGGGAATGTATCCAGGATGGCGTAACGCCGCAGAATTTCGAGCCGCGCCGCTTCGTTTTCCGGTAGTGGCGCTTTCATGGCAGGTGGGTTCAGCCTCAGCTTCGCGTAATCTTAGGGCCGCCGCCGAGTACAAGTCAACGCATCGCTAGCCTGCATCGAAAGCCTCGGCCGCATTCGATTCTAAGAGGTTAGAATCGTCTCATCTTCGGAAGTTTCGTACGTAGTCCCATCAACTCGCCGCCGCGCTCCGCGTCTCACTCAAATATTCGGCGATCCTTCCCAACGCCTTCTGCAAATGCTCCGGGTCGCCGCCAAATCCAAATCGTACAAACGATTCCATTCCCACTTGCTCGCCCGCCACGATCAGCACGCTTTTCTGCGCGCGTAGGTCCTCCGCCATCTGGGCCGAATTGCGCCCGCCGCGCAACCCCGCCCACGCGATCGCCCCCGCCTTCGGCGCCACATGAGAAAACACATCGTCGTGCTCGGCCAGCCAGCATCGTAGCAGCGGATAATTCGCCTGCAAAATTCCCCGCGTGCGCTTCAATATCCCCGCCCGCCTCTGCGGCTCGAGCGCCGCCGCAGCCAGCCGGTCGGTCAGCATCGAAGGCCCGATGCTGGTGTAATCGTGATAGCTCCACAATTTCTCAATCATCTTCGCCGGACCCACCACCCAGCCGGTCCGCAGGCCCGGTAAGCTGTACGCCTTTGAAAGCCCCGCCGTGCACAACGTCCGCTCGTACCCGCCCCACATAGTCGCCGTCGTCTCGCCATTGAATTCCGCGCCGCGATACACTTCGTCCGAAATAATCCACGCTCCCACTTTCTCCGCCGCCGTCAGAATCGCGGCCCGCATATCGTCGCGCAGCACCGACCCGGTTGGGTTGCTCGGATTACAGATCGCGATGATTTTGGTCTTGTCGGTCACGAGGCGCGGCAAATCGTTCACGTTAATTCCCCACTCCAGCGCTTCGCGCAGCCACAGCGGTCTCACCGTCGCGCCAAAACTCCGCGCCAGCCCCGCGATCTGCATGTAGTTCGGCATCATGAAAACCACTTCGTCGCCCGGCTCGATCAATCCCCAGGTCGAAACGTAATTCGCTTCCGACCCGCCGCAGGTCACCAGCACATTTTCGATCTTTGCCCCCGGATACATCTCCGCGATGCGCCCGCGCAGTTCCTCGCTCCCGTTGGTCTGCGGGTAAAGCTGCTGCACATCCAAAATTTTCTTCAACTGTTCCGCATCGGGAACGAGCTCGGCCGTCGTCAACGGGTGCACGCCGCTCTCCGACAAATTCAGCTCCACCTTGTTTTCCCAAACCGACTGCCAGCGCTCCAATTCAAAAGGTTCAATCTGCATGCGGGATCCTCGACTTCGACGGACTTCGTCTCATGTGTACGAGAAATGTAAGCGAACTCCCTCGAAATTCACACAGGAATTCGGGATTTCCTTCGCGTTTATCGATTTCCGATGGGAAATACAGCGTGGATCTAGGTGGATGTCTAGCTTGGTTTTGCCTAACTCTTCTCCGCCCCGCCAAACGCCAGAGCGATCAACGTATGCTGCTCCATTTCATGCGCCTTATGCGATCCCGTCGCCGGACTCGCGCTCGCCGAGCGCTTCACCGTCAAAATTCCGCGCCCATGAGCCAGCCGTTCCAGATTCGGCACCATATAAAAAAGCGCGCCCATGTTCGCCGGCTCTTCCTGCACCCAAATAAAATCCCGCGCATTCGTATACCGGTCGAGCTCCGCCGCCAATTCCGCCTCTGGAAATGGATACAGCTGCTCCACCATAATAATTGCCGTTGACGTATCCTTCCGCCGCTTCCGCTCCGCGATTAGTTCGTGGCCGATCTTCCCGGTGCACAACAAAACCCGCGTAGCCGATCCATCCCCGCCGTCCGGAATCACATTCTGAAATCGCGCAGCGCCCAAGTCTTCCAGGGAAGACGACGCCACCGGATTCCGCAGCATCGACTTCGGCGTGAACACGATTAACGGCTTGCGCCATTTCCGCAGCGCCTGTCGCCGCAGCAAATGAAAATACTGCGCCGCCGTCGAAGGCTGGCACACCTGCATATTGTCCCGCGCCGCCAGTTGCAAAAATCTTTCCAGCCGCGCGCTCGAATGTTCCGGCCCCTGCCCTTCATACCCGTGCGGCAGCAGCATGGTCACGCCCGCCAACAGCGCCCACTTGTCTTCACCTGCCGAAATAAACTGGTCGATGATGATCTGCGCGCCGTTGGCAAAATCCCCGAATTGCGCTTCCCACAAAACCAGCGCCTCCGGGTAATCCCGGCTGAACCCATATTCAAATCCCAGCACCGACGCTTCCGACAGCGTCGAGTTATACGCCTCGAACCATGCCTTCTCCGGCGCGACATGTTCGAGCGGCACATATTCATTTTCGTTTTCGATGTCGATCAGCGCCGCGTGCCGCTGGTTAAAAGTCCCGCGCCGGCTGTCCTGCCCGCTCAACCGCACCGGCGTGCCTTGCTTCAACAACGTCCCGAACGCCAGCGCCTCCGCCATTCCGTAATCGATTACTCGCTTGCCCTGCGCCATCTCCAACCGCTGCTCCAGCAACTTCTTCACCTTGGGATGAATGTGAAAATCCGCCGGATACTTCACCAGCGCTTCCCCGACCGCCGTCAATTCATCCTGCGTCACTCCGGTTTCAACTTCGTAGGCAGCGTTGTACCGGCCGCCCTTGTACTCGTTCCAATACGCCGGCATCTGCCGCATCGGCGGAGTCTTTTCCAATTCCAGCGCATGTTTCTGCGCTGCATCCATGTCCTCGCGCACCCGCTCGACGATCGGCCCGGCGTCTACTCCAATTTTCTTCGCGTAGCTTTCCCAGATCGGCGCCCGGTCCTGAATCTTCCGGTAGCGCAGCGGTTGCGTGATCGTCGGGTCGTCCACTTCGCTGTGTCCGTGTTTCCGGTATCCAATCAGGTCAATCACCACCGGGGTACCAAACGCCGCCCGGAAATCCAGCGCCATCTTTCCCACGCGCACCACTGCTTCGGGATCTTCAGCATTCACGTGAAAAATTGGAGACTGCAGACGCAGTGCAAGATCCGTGGCAAACCGCGCCGAGTGCGAATCGCGGGGAATCGTGGTGAATCCGATTAAATTGTTCACGACGATATGAATCGAGCCGCCCACCGTGAACCCTTCCACGTTAGCCATGTTCAGCGTCTCGGCCAGAACTCCTTGGCCCGCAAATGCCGCGTCCCCATGCATGATCACCGGCACGATCTTTTTCCGTTCCGTATCTCCCGCACGTTGCTGCTTCGCGCGCGCCCGACCGACGGCGACAGGGTCAACAGCTTCCAGGTGGCTCGGATTCGAAACCAAGTGAATCGCCACATTCTTCCCATCGGCGGCAACAAAATTCCCCGTCGCGCCCATGTGGTATTTCACGTCGCCGCCGCCCAGCACGCTGCGCGGATCCACATCTTCAAACCGCGCGAAAACTTCCGCCGCTCCGCGCCCCACGATATGCACCATCACATTCAAACGGCCGCGGTGGCTCATCGCCAGCACCGCTTGTTCCGCGCCCTGGTTCGCCGCCGCGCTCAAAATCGAATCGAGCAGAGGCAGGAGCGACGCCTCGCCTTCCAACGAATACCGCTTCGTTCCCAAATACCGCGTCTGCAACACCTGCTCGAAAATTTCCGCCCGCACCAGCCAATCTAAAATCCGCTCGCGATCCACTTCCGGCGCTTCCGCTTCCATCCGCGCCTGAATCCATTCCCGCTTTTCGCGGTCGGCGATGTGCATGAATTCGGCGCCGATCGTCCCGCAATAAAAATGGCGCGCCGCATCCGCTTCCGGACCCGTCACGTCCAGGTCCGCCATCGCTTCCGGTTTCACGTCGCCCAACGGGTCCAGTTGCGCCTGCAAAAATCCCCAGCGCCGGAACGAATCCCAGACCTGGCCTTCTTTTGTGCCCGCCGCTTCCAATGTCTCTTGTTGTCTGCTCATCCCTGGTCCTTCACGCGTCCTTATAATGATAACGGTCCATTATAATCGTTCCGGCGCGAATCCGCCGAACCGCCCGCCTAGGTTTCCTTCCACGCACCCAAAGCCCGACGGACTAATACGAACTGTCCCAGATGGTAGGCGTTGTGATCCGCCAGCAGCAGCGCTTCCCGCAGTAGCGTCTGCCCCGACCCGTGCGTAATCTTCGCCAGCAGGTCGATCCGCGCATTCTCCACGAGACGCGCCATCTCCTGCGTTTCCGCTTCGAATTCCGCCACGGTCTTGTCCCATGCTTCCGCGTTGGGTGGCGCCGGATGTCCTGGCCAATACGCTGCCGGCCATTCCTTCGGCTTGTATTTTGGATCGACGCAGAATTCGAGAATGTCCCGCTGCGCAATCCGCGCGTGCTCCAGCAATTCCCACGCGGAGTAAGGAAAACCCAGCGGCCGCACGCCCCGCTTCTCCGCGGGCAAATCCGCTACCGCCGTCTTCCAATCCACGTGCGCGTCGCCCCACAACAGCGGCGCTTTCAATTCTTTCCGTAACGCGGCATCAGCGTTGTTGTTCTTCGCGCCTGCCGGCTGCTTCCTGGCTTTCTTCGTCGCTTTTTTCTTCGCCGTCTTTTTCGATTTCATTGCTGTGTCCTCCTCGTTCTATGTTGTCGCCCCGCATCTCGCAGCGTATGATGCCGAAAATCCGCATCTAGGAGCCATCATGGCCACATCCATTTTCTCACGCCGCGAATTTTCCGCAGCCGTCAGCAAATCGCTCGCGCTGCTCTTCGCCATTCCCGGCCTGCCCACTCTTTTGGATGCCGCCAAACGCAAGCCGATTCCCGACGGCGCCATCCGCCTCAACTTCAATGAGAATCCCTACGGACCTTCGCCCAAAGCCGTCGCGACCCTCGACTCCTGTGCCAAAATCTCCTTCCGCTATCCCGACGACGCTGTCCTCGAGCTCCAGGACGCCATCGCCACCAAGTCCGGCGTCGCGCCGGAGAATGTCGTCCTCGGCTGCGGCTCCACTGAAATCCTCCGCGCGGTCGACGCCACCTACCTCGCCTCCGCCGAAAACGTCGTCGCCGCCGACCCCACCTTCGAAGCGGTGCTCGATTACGCCCGCGTCCTGCATCGCAATCCCGTCAAAATTCCGCTCACCGCGGACCATCGCCACGACCTCCCCAAAATGGCCGCGGCCTGCACCTCCAAAACCGGCGTCATCTATATTTGCAATCCCAATAATCCCACCGGCACCTTGGTCACCCGTGAAGAAATGGCCGCCTTCGTCGCCGCCGTTCCGCCCGCAACTCTCATTCTCGTCGACGAAGCCTACAACGATTTCGTCACCGACCCGCGCTATGCCAGCGCCATCGCCTTGATCCCGCAATATCCCAACGTCATCGTCGCCCGCACCTTCTCCAAAATTTACGGAATGGCCGGCATGCGTCTCGGCTACGCCATCGGCGCCAAAGAACAGATCGCCCGCATTTCCGCGCAGCTGCTGCAGGATAACGTCAACGCCGCCGTGGTCGCCGCCGCCCTGGCCAGTCTTCACGACGAGCCCAACGTCGTGGCCTGCCGCGAGCGCCTCGTCGCCACGCGCACCTGGCTCTGCGACGCCCTCGCGCACGACGGCCGCTCCTTCATCCCTTCTCACGCCAATTTCGTGATGATCGATATGGGTTCCGACGTTCTGCCTTACATTGAGGAATTCAAATCGCGGAATATCTACGTGGGACGGAAATTCCCGTCGATACCCAATTTCCTGCGCGTCACCATCGGCACTCAATCCGAAATCGAATCTTTCGTCGCCGCCCTGCGCCAGCTCGCTCCTGCCAGCGCCCCGAAAGCCGCGTAAAACCCGCCCTAAAATAAAAAAGCTCCTCCCTGCTCGCGCAAGGAAGAGCGCTGTCGCCCAGGCGCTTAACCCGAGCAACTACCGTCACGCCCAGCCGCCATCCGCCGGAGCGCTCGGGACAAAAATTTTGGCCTTCAGCAATCCCGCCGGCTTACGCCTGCTGGGCTGCTGCGGCAGATGGCGGACTGGTCGTTCGCCGGTGCTGAAAACATTCCCGGCAATACACCGGACGCCCCTGCGTCGGCTTGAACGGAACGGTAGTTTCCTTAGCGCACTGCGAGCAAACCGTCTTCGTTTCCACTCGCTGTGCCGTTCCGCTGGCGGAGGTCCCGCCCGCCGCGCGGTTTGCCTTGCATGCTTTACACCGCTTGGGCTCGTTCTTAAAACCCTTGTCGGCGAAGAACATCTGCTCGCCCGCAGTAAAAACAAACTCGGCCGAACATTCGGCGCATTTCAAGACCCTATCGTGGTATTCCATACGCTGCTCCGAGAAAAATACTGCTGGAGTAAGGCAGCGGAACCGTTCACGCCGGACGAAGTGGAAAGCGCCTTTCTATTTCGCGCTTCCCACCTCTCCGGACACGAACTGTTTGAGTGGACCCAGACAAATGGTCAACTAGTCTTGCTCACGCCGTTGCTTTTTGCGGAGACGCTTACGCGAGAGGGCTTCTTTCGCACGCCGCCGTTCACCTGGTTTCATGTAGTAGCTGTGCTTTTTGATCTCTTTGATGATGTCCTCCGACTGGACCTTCCGCTTAAATCGCCGGAGCGCATTCTCTAGAGATTCACCCTCTTGAATGACAACTTCTGCCACGCGTATTCACCCCCGATTCCCCGTTGAATGTTAATTTTGACCGATGGGTAGACACCAGTGTACCCGGTTCACACCCGAACCGGCAATTGCCAAGTCTTGTACCGTGGACTTTGACCTCAAGTCAAGGCTAATTTATGCTTTCGCATAAATGCCTCGCTTTAACTCATCAGTAAAATTCGTACATTCGGCTCCGGCATTTAGCTCTCCGACTTTTCCTGATTTTTCCATCAGGTTTTTCCTGACCCGGCTTGCCGTCTCCCGCTCACTTGCTGTTAGAATGTCCCTCCAGCAAGCGGCTGTAGGGAGACCTTATGCCATTGATGCGTAACGCGATCGGTGTTCTGCTGGCCGGTGGTCAGGGCGAACGCCTTTGGCCCCTTACTCGCGATCGCGCCAAGCCTGCCGTGCCTTTCGGCGGCATCTACCGCATCATCGACGTCACCCTTTCCAATTGCCTCAATAGCGATCTCCGCCGCGTCTTCGTCCTCACTCAATACAAATCGCTCAGCCTTAATCGCCATGTCCGCCGCGGCTGGTCCGCTCTGATGGGCCACGGCGAATTCATCGAAGTGCTCACTCCGCAGATGCGCGTTTCCCAGCATTGGTATCAAGGCACCGCCGACGCCGTGTACCAGAACATTTATTCGGTCGGCTCCGAGCAATCCAATTTCGTCTTCATCCTTTCCGGCGACCACATCTACAAAATGAATTACCAGAAAATGCTGGAGCAGCACGTCGAATCCGGCGCCGAAGTTACCGTCGCCACTTTCGAAGTCACCGCCCAGGAAGCGGCCGGAAGCTTTGGCGTGATCGAAACCGATAACGACTGGCGCATCGTCGGCTTCGAGGAAAAACCGAAAAATCCCAAACCCTCGCGCCTGCATCCCGACAAGGTTAACGCCTCGATGGGCGTCTACCTCTTCAATACCCAGATGCTTCTGCCCATTCTTATCGCCGACGCCGAAGATCCAAATTCCAAACACGATTTCGGCAAGGACATCATTCCCCGCCTCATCGAACACCATCGCGTCTACGCCTACAACTTCCGCGACGAAAATAAAAAAGAAGAATCCTACTGGCGCGACGTCGGCACCGTCGACGCCTACCACGAAGCAAACATGGACCTGGTCTCCGTTTCACCGGTCTTCAACCTCTACGACAAAAGCTGGCCGCTCAATACCTGGCAGCAGCAATATCCGCCGGCCAAATTCGTTTTCGCCGATCCCGAACGCACCGGCTCGGCCACCGACTCCATCGTCGGCGCCGGCTCCATCATCTCCGGCGGCCGCGTCACCAAGTCCGTCCTGGGCCTCGACGTCCGCGTCAACAGCTACAGCGAAGTCGACAACTGCATCTTCTTCAACCACGTAAATGTCGGCCGCCGCTGCCGTATTCGCAACGCCATCATCGACCGCCACGTCAACCTTCCCGCGGGTACTGTAATCGGCTACGACCTGGAAGCCGATAAGGCCAAATATTCCGTCACCGACAAGGGCGTAGTCGTCGTCGTCCGCCCCGAATCCATGATCGAAGAACCCGAATAGGCGCGGAAGGAATTGCTGGTGCTGTCCGACAGGAAGGAGTCGGTGCCGCCGGCACGCTTCGAAGTCGAATTTCCGGGTGCCGCACTCTTTGCGTTTTGCTTCCCAGCAAAGGGTGCGAGTTTAGACGCTCCGGCTTGCGCCCATAACCATACGCGCTAAAATCGGCGCCGTAGGCGCGACATGCCGATGCACGCCATTCTAAAAAAACTAACCGGCGGCACCCGACGCTCTATCGGCCGCGCCAACGAAGTCGCCGCCGAAGTCCTCGCCCATCCTCGACTCTTCCGCCACCTCTTCGCCGGCCTTACCTCAGCCGACGAAGTCCTCCGCATGCGCTCCGCCGACGCCATCGAAAAAATAACCATCCAACGCCCGGATCTCCTCGCTCCCTTCAAGAAGAAATTCCTGGCCATCGCCAATGAAACCCAACAACAGGAGCTTCGGTGGCACGCCGCCATAATCCTACCCAGGCTCAAACTCACTGCCGGCGAACGAGCCGCTGCGGTGGAAATCCTCTTCGACAACCTCCAGGACCAAAGCAGCATCGTCAAAACCTGGAGCATGCAAGCCCTGGCCGACTTTGCCGGCAGCGACCCCCAACTGAAATCGAAAATCCGCCCGCTCCTCGAAGAACTAACCCAAATCGGCACCCCAGCCATGCGTGCCCGTGGCCGCAAAATCCTCCGCAAACTCTAAATCGCGCGCACCGTCCGCGATTTCAGCTCGCACGACTCATCGCCATCCTCTAACTAACGAGCAATCCGCTTCTTCGCCGAATTCCAAATCTCCAGCCACCCGCTCTTGGCCGTCATCCAGAGGAGCGTCTTCCGCGACGAAGGATCTCTCTTCGATTTCGGCGCCTCCACAAACCCCGGCCTCGCACACCCGTCCGTATTTCTACGAATGGAAAATCTCCCAAACCATCAGGAAAGCAGCATGAGGTGCACAGCCTTACAACGAAGAAAGAAAGTCCACCGATCGAAAAGCCCAAAACCGCCTATAAATTCAACGCCTTCCGTCCCAAGAACCGTGCCTTCGGTCCCAACTCCTCTTCAATCCGCAGCAGCTGGTTATATTTCGCGATGCGATCCGTCCGCGAAGCCGATCCAGTTTTTATCTGCCCCGATCCCATCGCCACCACAAAATCCGCCAGGAACGTATCTTCCGTTTCGCCTGAGCGGTGCGACACGATCGACGCATACTTCGCCTTCCGTGCCATTTCCACCGCTTCGATCGTTTCGCTCACCGTGCCGATCTGGTTCAACTTGATCAAAATCGCGTTGGCGATGCCTTCCGAAATACCGCGCGCGAAAATCTTTGGGTTGGTCACGAACGCATCGTCGCCGACCAGTTGAATTTTCTTGCTCCCCGCTTTTCCGCCGCCCAATTCCTTGGTTACCAGCTTCCAACCGTCCCAGTCGTCTTCAGCCAGCCCGTCTTCGATCGAAATAATCGGATACTGCCGCACCCAGTTGGCCCAGAATTCCACCATCTGCTCGGCGCTCCGCGCCGACTTGTCCGATTTCTTGAATACATATTTCTTCGTCGCTCGGTCGTAAAACTCGCTGGCCGCCGGATCCAGCGCAATCCCCACCTGCTCGCCGGGTTTGTATCCCGCGGCAGTGATCGCTTCCAGCACCCGCTCCACGGCCTCTTCATTTGATTTCAGATTCGGCGCAAATCCACCTTCGTCGCCCACCGCCGTCGAATATCCGTTCTTCTTCAGCACCGCTTTCAAATGATGGAAAATTTCCACGCCCCAGCGCAGTGCTTCCCGGAAATTCGGCGCGCCCACCGGCATCACCATGAATTCCTGCAGGTCCACCGAATTATCCGCGTGCGCTCCGCCGTTGATGATGTTCATCATCGGCACCGGCAGGATATTCGCCGAAGGATCGGACGCATACTTCGAAAGGTAAACGTACAGCGGCTGTCGCATTTCCATCGCCGCCGCACGCGCCGCCGCCATCGATACCGCCAAAATCGCGTTGGCTCCAAATTTCGATTTGTTCGGCGTGCCGTCCGCCTCGATCATTTTCTGGTCCAGCGCTTTCTGGTCGGCCGCATCCGCGCCCGCTACCGCTTTCGCGATCCCTTCATTGATATGGGCCACCGCTTTCAGCGTGCCCTTGCCCAGGTATCGCGCCTTGTCGTTGTCGCGCAGTTCGATGGCTTCGTGCTCGCCCGTCGATGCTCCGGAGGGCACCGCGCCGCGCCCGATCGCGCCGCCTTCCAGCCGCACGTCCGCTTCCACCGTGGGATTTCCGCGCGAATCGATAATTTCCCGGCCCTGCACGCCTATGATTTTCGTGGACATGAGTCTCCTGTTTCTTCGGATTATTTTGGCGACAAGTATCGTAATCGTTTAAGCCGCAAAATGGAAAAACGAAAATCGGAATGTTCCGCTCTATCGCGGGCAGATGAATACGATTTGCGATACCGAAGGCAATCCCATCAATTCCGCTCGCAACTCGCGCGAGGCCTGCTTGTTCGCGTCCGCCGCCAACTGCATAACCTCGTCCGCATTCAACGTCCGGGCATAGACGTCCGCCCGCAGCGCATAAGAATACTCGCGATAGTGAATTTTGCCGGGTTCTCCGAATTTCATCAGCGCGTCCCAGAAATTTCCAGCGCGCAGGAAAGAAAACACTCCGGATTTTCTCGGGGCTTCTTCCCGCTTGATCCGCAGTGAATGCCGCGGCGGCGACCCGCTCGATTCCAAAATCACTTCCGTGCAGCGCTCGCCCGAAAACATTCGTGCCGGATCGGCATCGGGATACGTCGCCAGAATTTCATCGACCGCCGCCGGATCGGCCTCGAACCCATCCCACCAATAGCGATAAGAACGAAAAATCACGGTGCCGGCCTGCAAAATGTGCCGCACCTTCCGGGAATCCTTGCCTACGCCCTGCACGATCATGTCCACCAGTTCAGGCGCGCGGAATGTCTGCCGCACCACCGGCGTCATGCTCAAATATTCGGCTTGCTCTTCGGTGTATTTCGCGTCGATGGTCTCGGGCAGGGGCACGCGTTCGAACTTCTTCCGGTTTTCCGGCGCTTAGGATTTCGCGGTCAGATGCTCGCGGACTTTGTCGCTGAGAGCTTTTCCGTCGATCGACTTCCCTTCGAGTTTCGCGCGTGCGGCCTTCACCACCGCGCCCATCTGCTTCAGCGAGTCGGCTCCCGTCTCACTCACCGCCTCGGCGATGGCGCGGGTCATGTCTTCATCGCTCGGCGCATCCGGCAGATACTGCTCGATGATCACAATTTCTTTCTGCTCTTTCTCCGCCAGGTCGGGACGCCCGCCCTGGGTAAACTGCTCGATCGATTCCTTGCCCTTTTTCACCAGCGTCTGCAAAATTTGCAGCGATTCCAAATCGTCCAGCGGCTTCATTTTTTCCACTTCTTTCAGCTTCAGCGCGCTCTTCATCATGCGCAGCACGCTCAGCCGCAACTCGTTTTTTTCCTTCATAGCTGCGGTCAGGTCGATCTGAATCCGTTCCAGATAGCTCATTTGCTTCCCCCAATTTCACTTCAGAATATCACACGCGTTTCGCGCCCACCCGCATTTGCGCTCGTTGATTTCGACCAAAAACCGATTTTCGCCGGTTTGACAGCATGCACTCCAGCCGTTAGGCTGCTTGGCATGAAAATTATCGTAGCGGACAAGATCAGCGAGCGCGGAATTGCACTTCTGAAAGAAACCGGCTGGGATATCGTTTTGCCGGCGGCGGCCGCCCTACCAACAGAGATCGCGGATGCGGATGGCTTGGTCGTGCGCAGTGCCACCAAAGTGACTCGCGAACTTCTCGAAAAAGCTCCTAAACTTCGCGTCATCGGCCGCGCCGGCGTCGGAGTGGATAACGTCGACATGGAAGCCGCCACCCACCGTGGCGTTTTGGTGATGAACACTCCCGGCGGCAATGCCGTCAGCGTCGCCGAACATACTTTCGCCCTGATGCTCGGCCTCGCCCGCTCGGTGCCCGGTTCCAATACCGCCATTCAGGCCGGCCGCTGGGAAAAATCTTCCTCCGGCATGGAAGTCCGCGGAAAAACTCTCGGCTTGATCGGCCTCGGCCGCGTCGGCCTCGAAGTCGCCAAGCGCGCCCGCACGTTCGAGATGAAAGTGGTCGCCTACGATCCCTACGTCACCCAGGCCGCCGCGCACGAAGTCGAAGTCGAACTGCTTCCACTCGAACACGTGCTTAAGCGCGCTGACGTCATTTCGCTGCACACCGCGCTGAGCCCCGCCACCGAGAAAATCATCAACGCCTCCGCGATTGCGCACATGAAGAAAGGCGCGCGCATCGTCAATTGCGCCCGCGGCGAGCTGATCGACGAAGTAGCCCTGGCTGAAGCTCTCAAATCGGGTCACCTCGCCGGCGCTGCCGTCGACACCTTCGCGAAGGAGCCGCCGAAGGATTCGCCGTTGATCGGTTTGCCCAACGTAATCGCCACGCCGCATATCGCCGGATCAACCGTCGAAGCCCAGGAACAAGTCGGCACACTAATCGCGCAGCAGGTCCGCGATTATCTGGCCGAAGGCTTGATCCGCAACGCCGTCAACATGCCCGCGCTTTCCGGCGAGCAGTACAAGCGCCTGCGTCCGTACCTCGACCTGGGCGAGCGCCTCGGAATGCTCGTCGCGCAAGCCGCGCCTTCGCCGAACTTCGCCAAGATCCGCATTCGCTACGCCGGTGAACCGGCCGAACTCGGCTCGCACGTCGTGCGCAGCTCGGTCCTGGTCGGCGCCATGAATTTTGCCCTGCAGCAAAAAGTGAATATGGTGAACGCCTCGCAAGCCGCCACCGCACGCGGCTTAACGGTAGAAGAAACCACGCGCCCGAAAAGTGCCGACGGCCAGGAGCGCAGTTTCCCGAATACGCTCGAAGTCTCAATCCAGGCGGCGGGCAAGGACTTCACAGTGGAAGGCACCGTCGGCCAGGACGGCTCGCCGCGCATCTTGCTCATCGACGGAATCAAGCTCGAAACTCCGCTCGAAGGCACGCTGCTCCTTACGCGCAATCGCGACGTCCCCGGCGTGATCGGCCAGATCGGCACCACCCTGGGAAATCTTGGCGTGAATATCGCGACGTTCGCTCTCGGCCGCCGCGAACCCGTTCACGGCGCCGAAGCCGTCGCGCTGGTCCGCCTCGATGGAAAAGTCGACTCAGCCATCGTCGAAAAAATCCTCGCCATCCCGTCGATCACCGAAGCAAAACTGGTGCGGCTCCCTGAAGGACCCGAGCACGATTCGATGGAGGCTCCGCGATAAAATAATTTGTTTTGCATGAAACCGCACCCCGGCCTTTGGGTTGCGGCAAAATGGAAGGTAGCTTAGACTGGAACTCTCCACGTAACACACGGTCGGGGCGTAGCGCAGCCTGGCTAGCGCGCCTGGTTCGGGACCAGGAGGTCGAAGGTTCAAATCCTTTCGCCCCGACCACTTCATTTCCCGCTCTCACATGAACTTACACTGCGATCGCGTGCTGTTCTGCAACTCGTAAAACTTGTCCAACTTGTCCAGCAACTCGTCCGATGACCTGCGGGTGTTCTGATTGAGCAGCAAGCGAGAAGCCAAGACCTACCTTCGCCGCACACTCCTGCCGCCACAGAACGTTTTCAAGCAACTGCTTACCGTAGCGTCCCGACATTTCTCCGTTTGCGTGTCCCATCCAATAATCAATGAGCAAGGAGCGCGCCTCACTCCTTTGGATGATGGACTCACGGAACCGGCGAAATGGATGAAAGCCTGCCGACTCCCGTTCCATGTTTTTCAGGATGGGATGCAAGCTGTCTCGAGCGATATTGCGCGGAGACAACGGCAGGCGATTTGCACTTTCGAATAGAAAACCACTCTTGCGATTGCCGAGGTATCCCATGAGCAACTTAGCTACGGCAGGAGCCAAATCGATATCTCGGACTCCCGAATCCGTCTTGGGATAGGGTTCGATACTGTTCCCTTTTTTGCTGCGTTGCTGACGAACGTAGACAATCGAACAATCCGCCGAAAGGTGTTTTCCCACTTCAAGGCCCAAAGCTTCGGAGATTCGCATTCCGCTTGCCGCCAAAAGAGCGTAGAGCACCCGATAGCGTCCCTTCGCAGCAGACAATATGGTCTCTATTTCCGCTGATTCGAAAGTGGGCGTGTTTTGCTCTTTCTTGACGACGGCAGGAAGCCCGATGTAATTCAAGTCCCATTGCCGTGGGAAAAGCTGTTTACCCTTGCGATCTTTTGCAGTGGCGAAGACAGCGCCCACAACAAGGTAGTAGTTGGTGATGGTTTTGGCCGAGAAACGCGGTCTGCCCTCGTCTCTCATTTCCGCCTCCATTCGAGAGATCAATTCCTTCATCTCCGCGTTGTCGAAGGTGGCCATGGCAATGTTCCCGATGTGCTCGTTTAGATAATCGACAGCACTCGCGTAGGCATCCAAAGTGGTCACCCGGATTTTCTGGCCCCGCTTATTCCTCTGCCGGGACTTCAAGCGACCGGATCGCATTTCGGCGAGCCACCACGCGGACTGTGAGCGAAATGTGATCTCGCTCGGTTCTAGCGCGGCGGCTAGCTGTTGATGGTCGTTGATTCCGTTCGCCATGATCCATTTGTCTGCTTTACGTCGAGCCTCGTCACGAGTAGTGCAGTTGCCCAACGGGACGTTTCTTTTCTTTCTTTGGAACTGTCCGGGGATGTCCAAATAGATGCGCAGATAACAGGGCTTGTCCGGTTTCCATTCATCCGTTTGTCGCATCGCCTCTTGATAGACGGTTCCATCCTGTCCAGTTCTGGCGTTCAAGCGTTTTCTCCTCGCTTGTCGCAGTCCTGGCGTCGAGGAAAAGATATCAAGCTCCCCGTAGCTGCGTCTATGGGGATTTGACGACGGCATCCGGGCTAGCCTGACGAACCCTCCTTTTTCAGAGTTCGGAGCGCTTTCAGAATGAATTTGCTCTGACATCGGCACGGCATCGAGCGCGGAAGAGGTCGGTGTGTTCAGCGTCATTTTCATCGCGCGACTTGGTACTAACGGCTGTTGTAACGGAACTCCGAGTCCAGACTGATTTCGATGTAATCGTCACCCCGGCCGTGACGTTCCAAGATATGTTTAACCTTCCGACAGAAGTCGCCCTTAACCTCCAGAATGATTCCGCCAATGCGGCGGTCAGGATCGTCTGCCTTGTAGGCGAGGATTTGTTCGGCGTACGGATACATACAGCACGAAGTCTTCCCACTTCCCACGGCACCTAGAATCGCAATGCCCGTAAACAATCCACGCTCGGGAATCACCATCCAATGCGGCGTTTCAGAGGGGCCCGGCTTACGAGGGTCGTGGACTTCGCCGACCACGACGAACAAATCGTCGCGTGTTCGGGGATCGGCGTACTTAGGCAGTCGTCCCGCAACGACGCGGTGACGGAGCTTCAAGGTGCCCACATAGAGCGCCGAGAGAAGTCCCAGGTAGGCCATATACGGTGTCGTGAAAAGCGACACTATATAAAGGTAGCGAAAGCTGAGGTGCGCAAGCGGCGCTCGCAGCGCGATAACCTGCAGAAACAGCTGTCCCTCGGGGAACGGTCGCAGGTGGAAAAGGGCCGTCCCGGAGAGCATCGCGAGCGTCGCGGCAACGAAGTGCCGCGACGCGAGAATCCGTCGCATCATGATCTGC
Organism: Candidatus Acidiferrales bacterium; assembly: GCA_036401315.1. GTDB lineage: Bacteria > Acidobacteriota > Terriglobia > Acidiferrales > UBA7541 > Palsa-295. The sequence continues at coordinate 4,319 of DASWVE010000029.1, read as the reverse complement.
CTGTGCGCTCCGATGGGACGCTCGTTCCCTCGGCCGGGCGCGCCCTGCGCGACTCACGCCACTTGCGATAGTCCTGGTCGCGCCAGAGCGTCTTCTTCAGGACGGCATTCACGACATGATCCGGGCCACTCTCGATGAATTGCGCGTAGTCATCGAGGAGTGCGCTGACCGGTTCTTCCATGCGCATTTCACGGCTAACGATGGCAGGTGCTTTCTTGACGATGGGCATGATTGCCTCCTTGGGTTTGAATTACAGGGATCGGTTTGGAAGCGTTGGGCAAACTGCCGGCACCTCGTAAGGTGCCGCAGGGCGGGAGCGACCTCGAAACACTTTTTGGGCGGCTGAAAGCCGAAAAAGTGGGGTCGCTCCCGCCCGATTTTGTAGTTTGCCCGACGCTGCTTTTGGGTCCGCTCTCGGGTATCTTCTTTTTTCTCCGTAGCATGCTGGGCCACACGGTGAAGACCGTGGTGCAGACCGAGTTGCAGAGGGTCGGATTTACCTTCTTCACTGGTTTTCTCCGGGTTTTCGATCGGAAACGCCGACGGATTTGAGAATCCGCGTTTCGAACTCGGCCGAGTGCGGCTTGTCGCTGCCGCGGAATTCTTCGCGGAGTTCCGCATCCGACACGCGCCCGACCTTCCAGGCGCGATAGAAATGCTCGAACCGCGCTCCCGAGAAACGCTCTCTGGCAAGATTGCGAAAGATCAGATCTCCTTCGGTGAGTGAGCTGTACTTTGCGAGATCCCAGGCCTTGCGAATCGCAAAGTATCGGAGCAAGTCTCCAGACGGATTTGCCTCGAGAGGAATCGCGACCAGATCGCGGAACAATTCGGTGGCCTTGCGAAAGTGGGCTTCGGTACGCGCGAGGAACAGAAAGCGGAATTCGGAGAGCTCACGGAACAGAGGCAGGTAGGTCTGCAAATGGTGAACCAATCCGGACAGGTTTTCCTCCGGGCCCTGCAGGTAAGTGAAGGTTACGATGCGGAGCTCGGGCGCGCCCGCCGGGAAGAACATCGGGAAACGGTCGAGGAAATACCGAGTCGTGGGCTTCGCGGTGTAGCGGCTGCTATAGGTTCTGGAGGGCAGATGACGCGCAGAGAGCCCCAATTCAGAACAAAAATACGCGACCTTATCCGGTTCCGATTCGAGGTAATCGAGATCTAAGTTTGAGAGCACAAAGTCGAGCATGGCGATGCGAGTGCGGATGTATTCGGGCTCGTGGTCTCTGCGGTTTCGGAGGTTCTCGTGCCCGATCTGCCGATAGATTTTTCGGGAGAACAGGTGGAACACGGTGCCGTTCTCCGCGAATCGGCAGACGCGCACGTGCGCGCGGGCCTGGAGCTTGCTCCAGAAAATCGTAGTGCGCTTACCCCAGTGCGCACCGGTAAAGCCCAGGAATTGGCGAGCGACGAAAAATCCCGAGTGTGTGGCGACGAGATAGAGAAAGCGTGCTTCTTCGTCGGTGTAACCAAGGGCTTCGAGCGCGTCGATGCGGGTCTTTGAGAGATTCATAGCGAAAGGATCTTGGCTGTGATTTCGCGTTCGTCAAGAACGCGGCGGAGGCGTGAAGCGTCCTCCCGTCGTGCATAAAGCGAAAAGCCGGCCTTCGCTTTCGCGGCGAGCGCGCCGGGACGATAGTTCCGCGTGGCCAGCTCGAGGTCCACATACTTCCGTTCCATCTCCGCGGTGTCGTACTCAACGCGCAAATCGGGAACGAAAATCTTGCCCTCGACTACGGTAAGACCATGGCGTTCAGCGACTTCTTGGCGAATTTCTGGTGTCATTTCCTCCGACGAAAAAGCCGCGAGATCGCGATTCAGGTACCGCTTCAATTCGTAGTCGAGCACGACGCGAGTCGCGCGTCCTCCGGCTTGCTCGATACGTTCGATCTCCGCTTGGTAGAGCCGATAGAGATCGGCGTCGTGCTTCGCCTCGCGAGGCTTTACAAATCCGTGATGGATCGCTTGCCCTTCCGGCAGGCTTTCCGAGTTCCGTACCAAGCGCGCGTCCCTCTTCGAATCGAGCGCTTCTTGTTTTCGAGAATTTCTCTGTAACGGCGCGGGCACACGCCTCACATTCGTGTCGAGAACCGGTTGTTCCGCGTGACGCGAGCCTTTGCGGGCGACAAATCCGATCGCTCGTTCGGCGAGCCGCGCTTGGTGTCGTGCTGCTCCGGCGGATCGAAGCAGAACGCCCCACGCGACATGGCGCGGCGCCTCTCGGACCTGTGATTCCAAGAAATCGTCGAGGAACACATCTTCAGCGGGAGTGTCGTTCAGGCTCATTTGGCCCGTGAATGATCGCTTCGTGTTGTGAAAGTGGCGGCGCTTGGTATGGATGATTCGGCACCTCTTGCCGGAGTCTTCTATCTCCCACTCCGTCGCGACGTAGCGGCTGGTTTCCACTTCGAGCCGTCGTTTGAAGATGAGCGGAAAACTCTGCGCGGCAGGTTCCCTGAACGTTAGAACTTTGACGAAGCAATCGTAGATGCCCATGTGCCCTCGATAGCGCTCGGAGCGGGGATTCGGGAAGGCGTCAGGGGCCGAGAAAGGGATGGCTGAATTCTGTCGGTTCTCTGGGATGAGCCATACAGTTGTTCCTCGCGCAAACCGGACACGTCAGTTACCCGTAAAAAACCACGCCGGCAGATTCACTGCGGCAATGGCCACAACGACGCCAAAGAGCACGCCAGCCAGCGTGCGCTTCGATCCGCCATCGGAGAATGCGAACGTCAGGCTGGCGACGGAAATCGCGACGACCGAGGGGCCACGAGCGATGCTATTGGCACAGGCGATCATTAAAGCGCTAACCGCGCGGGTCCGAGGGTCACAGTGGAACGCACTAGTCCCGAAGACACACGAGGCTTTCGCCGGATGAACGCTGCCTGTTGCGCCTTGACGTCGGTCGGCCACCGAAGGGGGTAGCGTGGACACCCTCTATCTACCTATTCAGTGGTTAGAGAGAAAAATGTGTCGCACCGAAATAAAAATAGTCGGGAAAGCGTCGCGGGCCTTCAGTATCCGCCGAATCGAAGTCAGACCTCCGGTCCCTGATAGTTCTAGACTCTGTTCGCTTGATGGTTCTGTTGGATATGACCCTTTGCAAATGCAGAGAGCGCTGCAGATGATCAACCGAGTTGCAATTCCGACCAGTTGCGCGAACTGGTTCCGGCGGCTATTCGGGAAATCGGCTTCGTCGAGGCATGAGGGCGAAAAGTCCGCATGCGTCGAACTTACTGGGCGAGCTGTTCGAGGGCGAGGCTGACCTAATTTGCTGGCGTATATAGATGTTGCGTTGTTCTGATTCGAGCTCGAATTCGACACCGAAGCCGTCCTAGCGCCGAGCGGCTACGTTCCGAATGGGGAATTCGGGAGGGCTATGAACCGGAATCTGGGCCTTTAGGCCCTGAACGATTACTTTCTCAAGTCGTTGGGCTGCATGAGCTGATTTTCTCAAACAGAAGAGCGCTCCATAAAGGAAAAGTTTCCTACATCCCGTCTTTTCCTAAACAGGAAAGTAGTGAAAACCGCTTGTGAAGAACCATATCTCTTGAAACTACTGCGGAGTGGAAGACCTCCTGGTCGTCAACCAAGCGCCAAGCCAACCGAGGGTCAAAAGCAGGGCCGGTGCGAGTGCCTGAGGCTGACCGTGACCGGAGAGAGAATCGTTGGCTGGCAGGCAGCGTTGTTCCCGACCGCTCGCAGTGGGATGCGCAAGATCGCGACGGGGGCGCACAGGCCCGACGGACGTCGTCTCCGGTCCGCAAGGGAACGAGAAAATCCATTTTGGGGCTCCGGCAGCGGAGGATGTCGAGCCGGAAATGAAGAGATTTTTCGCCTGGTATGAAGACGGCGGAAAGACGATCGAGCCGCTCATCAAGGCCGGCTTGGCCCATCTGTATTTCGTGACCATCTATCCCCTGGAAGACGGGAATGGGAGAATCACGCGCGCCATCACGGAGATGTCTCTGGCTCGACTCGAGAACAACGCGCAGCGTTTCGACAGCATGTCCTCGCAGATTCGAGAGGCGCGCAAAAGCTACTACGAGATTCTTGAGGTTCCTGAGCACTCAACTTTTATCAAGACTTCGTTCATAAGGGCGCCACTCGGGGCAGATGCACAAGAAACTGACTATCACTACATATCGAGTATCCGCGAAACGTCGGCGAGCGGTCGGGTCTGCTGCTTATTCATCCGATCCGAATCAGCTTTCAGAGACGCGAACACCGCTCGCCTTTCGAAATCAGACAAACCGGGGTACTTGTACATAACTGTGCGGGCCACCGCTGCGTATATACCGTCGTAATCCGTCGGGTTT
>DASWVE010000028.1:0-12455 GCA_036401315.1 Candidatus Acidiferrales bacterium | reverse complement strand
TAACTGTATCGTATTCCTCACCCTTCACCCCGTGGCAGGTGCTTACCACTACACCCGATGGATGGCTGAAAAATCTTTTGAAACTGTGCAGATCACTCGGCATTCCGCTATCGCCCGCCGATAGAGCATCTCCAGCCTTCTGAAAAAACAAATCTAAAGCGCTTTTCAGCGCGTTACAGGAATCTATATCGACCCGTAGATGGTTCAGGAATTGAGAGAAGACTTCGCGTAGGTATGCGATACCGTCGGTTTGGTTCGAATAAATTGCATTTGTTAGCCTGAGCAGTCGCCTCGGTGTCATGAATTCGTCCGGAAGGGAGACGTCCGCAAACGCACCTAAGTCGGACAGAACCTCATTCGCCCAACGAAGTCTCGTTCTCGTCCGCGACGGTGAAGGGGTCGTGAGGAACAAGCGCCCAATCTTAAACCAAAGGTTGTCCCTTGAGCTGTACAGCGGAGATAAGCCGGGGGCGTCGAATTCGACATTCGGGAGTTGAACAACCAGACGTCGCGCAAGCGACCGGACGTGCCACCAGTGAGGCGCTAGCACACAAATATCGTTTGAAGCGATTCCCGCATTAATCGAAGTCGTAATTAAAGCTGCAATTGTATGAGCAAGATCCTCGACAGGAATGGTCTGATCATCGAAAGTCACTGTCCCAACATGGTCGGCATAGTCCGAAAGCGCTTGAATAGCGGCTACTCCTTCGCGGAACTGACTATAGAAGTCGATAATCCGTTGGGTCGAGCGATAATTGCCCTTCAAGTCGAGGTGTGCGATCGCATCGAGACCGAATTCTGCGACGATTTCGTCCGGTGTTTTTGTCAATGCCCCGAGGGATTCATAGATAGACTGATGCGCGTCTCCGACGAAGAACAAGCAGGGTGCAATGTTCGCAGCTTTGTAGATCGCAGCGAGGATGCCGAACTGGAGATCTTGGATATCCTGGACTTCGTCCACGCAAATCAACCGGGTGATTGCAGCTACTGTGCCAGCGATTTCGGGATTGTCCGTAAGAAGTTTATACGCAATAAATAGTACATCGTCGTAATCGATTAGCTTTACGCCACGCAGTCTCTGTTTGTATCGTTCGAATACGGCCCTGCTACGATCATCGCCGTTGACTGTGCTGCCGTTGCGATCAATGGAGGTGTTTATTTCGACGAAGGGCGATAACCGTTCCTCAGCCTTCAACTCTTTCAGAAGACGTTCTGTATAGAATTCGTCAGCAACGGAAAAACCAAGCGTCGTGATCTCTGAATACGGAGCATAGGGACGCAATACCCATTCGAGGGCAAAAGCGTGAATCGTCCCCGCCCAGAGACGCGAAGCGTCTACATTCTCACGATCTATACGTTCCTGGATTTCGTCCGCCGCCCGGTTCGTGAATGTCAGCGCGATCACACGTTCTCGCGTTGATTTAAGCTCCAGGAGCCCGCGAATTACGCGAGCCGTTAACACGCGGGTTTTTCCGCTTCCCGGACACGCCGTGACCACGACATTACCTTCACAGGCCGCGACCCTTGTCTGTTCCGGGTTCAGCCTAATCATCGGTTACGGAATTCCTCAAGATACCCGCAGAATATAGAAAGCTCGTCATCCGGAGTTGCCGTACGATACGTTTGAAGAAATTGAGATGGAAGAAGGGCTGTGAGTTCGGCAAAGGGCGGCAAAGCCATCGCTAAATCGCTCGTTGGACCCTGGGCCTTTATCCTGAATTCGCCCATCCGTTTTAACGCGCCCTCACTGACGCTTATATGGCAAGCAAACGCGATAGCACGAAGTATGTAGTCGGGAATATTCGTGTACGCATCGAGCTTTTCTGAAAGCAACAGGGCGAACCACCCCTTCCCCATCTTGTTCGCTAATCTGAGAATTTCTCCGCCAGCGACCTTGAGGTCATCCGCCTCCAGGCGAGTCTTACTCCGCGCTTTCGCCGCTCCGTCTTCATAAATTCCGTCAAGTGTTCGAACCGCCTCACGAGCGTTGTTAGCGCCGATGAACTCTACTTCGAAGGTATGTTTGGCGAAAAAACAGTCTATCCAAGTGTTGTTTCTGACGAAGCGCCGCAGGCCTTGCGTCCGAGCCAGTCCAGCAGCTTCCGCCGCGCGCGCATGCGCTTGTTCTTTGGTATCGTCGTCCGCATTTTCGGCGATACCCATCAAGGCCTCATCCCTATCTGTTACGATCGCGCAGGGGCGCCGAATCCTATCCTCAGCGAAGACAACCGCGACGTGATCGAAGAATGTGCAGCTCATCGAGATCACGCTGAAGCCTAGCTCATCTGGGGACAACCCAAAGACCGCGCAAAGCATGGCCGGAATCACGATTTGTTCCGCGTCTCCCTCCACCAGCAAAACGCCCTTGGCAAACAGCAATGTTGAGCGAATGGCGTCGAGGTACCTGGCCACGCGGCTGATCTGCGTCGTGGTGAGACCATTGGAGGGCTGATAGACTTCGGCATGATCTGCCTTTCGGGCCAGTACATTAACGCTGCCGATTTTCGATGCCGATGACACGTGCGTCGAATGTGTTGAAACGATGACCTGCGTTCTTTCGGAAGGCAAGTTTGCAAATAGAGTCTTCTGTATGTGGGTATGAATGTGAGCTTCCGGCTCTTCGATCAGAAAAAAGTCCGCTACCCGATCGCTCGAAAGCTTGAATTCATACTCAAGGAGCTTTAGCGCAAGATAGATTAGATTCGCGCCCCCTAGACTTTGTTCATGCAATTCCCCGCGGTAGTTAGAGGTGGCGCTGTCTCCTACAAGAACGCTCAAGCGCTGAAGCAGCTTCTCCATTGAATCGGGTAGGGCTGACTCGATGCTAACGCTAGGCCCATACGTATGGCCCACGGCCTTTCTTAGCGCGCTCTCGATACCGGTTGCCAGTCCCTTTATTTCTCCCAAGGTCGAGATGTCGGTGTTCAGTTCCCTGACTCGGGTCGCGATTCTCTGGGCATCCGCTATTTCGATGGAAGACTCCATACCTCGGAGCAACGTGAGAAGTGGATTGCCGCGGTACCCGCGCAGTTCGGCGACGACATCTCGAAGAGCCCTAACAAACGTACAGGCCACCTCCTGATAGATGGGCGATATTCGAACGCCGAGGACATCTTGGTTATCGTCTTCGGGATCAGGGAACATTTCCGCTTCCGCGTCGCCGGCACAGTCCGCGTAGACAGCATCATCCAGAAAGTCACCGGTCGCGCGGCCCGTAATCATGGGCTCGTAATCGTCTACTGTTATGGTTTCGAGATATTCTCGGAGTCCGTTACCTTCCCGCGATAAATCGTGCAGCTTCTTGCGCACTTCGATCTTGGGACGAAAAAAGAACGTACATGTTCCAGTGTTCGTCGCATTCATATGTGCAGCGGCGTGCCGCAGGAGTTGACATCCCTCAGAAGAGTCAAGGTCTGAAAAATCCGCAGAGATGACAATCCAGTGCGCGCGCCACTGTCCAAGGTCTCTACAGAAATCGGCCTCTTTCAGGTAGATTGCGTTGCGTTCGAGCGTCTCGTCCAGCAACAGTCGGATCGCATGAAAAGCGTTGGTTTTGCCAGACCCATTCTCTCCGATGAGCGTGTTAACGCCTTCTCTGAGCCAGAATTTTGCCTTCATGAAATTTCTGAAATGTCGTATCCGGAGTTCCGTGATGTGCATTCAGATCCGCCTCTACGGCTAAAGGTCTAGCTAATTGAAGAAACATTCTGTGGGCTTGAGCTATTGCGCCATCCCATCCTCGAAACTAAGGCCGCTGTTTTCGAATTTCCTCAGTCTTCGAAGCGAACTGACAGTTCCAATTCATGGGTCAATACCCTTCTCTCACCACTGCTCGCGGCTTCGCCTAGATAACGGTCTCTCTTTGTAATGTCTGAATGGGCAGTCTAACGCAGCCTGCCCGCCGTGTCATGACGTGCCTGTTTGCGTTATAGACAATTGCTGGCCAGACACTCTTGCTCGCCGCGGGGGCGGTTCAGTTATACGGCGCGAAAGTGAGCTGCTGGAAGGGCTCCGCTTCGTGATGACGGCTGACCTCGATTGTCACTTTTAGCCGTTCATCCGAGCAGATCTAGCCTCGATTCGCAGCCGCTCCCAACGAATCTGTTAACCCCAGATAACATATCGAGGCTTTCGTCTGGACATTTGGTAGTGCGCTAATCCCGCGTTGCAGATTTCGAGGGCCAAGGCGTGTGTATCGCCCCTTTCAATTGGTCCGCTCGCTCGCCTATTTGCTTCAATTCAGCTTCGGAATGGTCAATCGCCGCTTGCCATCTATCCTTCGACTTACTCAAAATAGTGCTTTACATGTATACTCTCTTTGTTCATACTGAACGTAGATAGCGAACATGACCGAAGCCTACCAAAAAGCTCTCCGCGAAGTGCAACGGCAAATCGAAGGCAAGATTCGCCAACGCGATAAATTGAGTGCCGAGATCGTTCAACTGCAAGCCACCCAGATAGGGCTTCAAAATGCACTCGGCCAACAGGTTCAGGCAGAAACGCAATGGACTGAACTCGTTTCGGCGGTGATTAACAACAATCTTGGTCAGCCGATGAGTGCGGTTGAGGTGCGTAATACGCTCCAACAATGGGGATACACGTTCGCAGGTGTGAATAATCCGCTGGCATTTATAAACACATGCCTGCAAAGACTTGCGCAACGTCGAGTGATTGTACGAGTAGGCGAGCGTCCTACCAGATTCGATAGGGCCATTAGTAGTGGGATTGGTTCTTTGGGGTAGGAAACAAAGCGCCTCACGGATGGCTGTAACTATCCGCGAGGCTGAATCCAACAGCGGATGCGAAAGATGCTCGAGGCCTCATAGAACGGATGATCGTTCTATTGGCAAGACCAGCACCACACCAGTAGCCGCCGTCTCAGAATAAATCCGCCGGGGTCTAGCCCCCGGCGAGCCAAAGGGGGTGATGACAGGCATGTACCTGGTCAGGGCCGTACCTTTACCACCGCCCGTACCGAAACCACCTGCTGATTTCTGGGATTCATTCCAGAAATTGTCCGTGGTTATCGGAGTGCTCGCCGCTCTAAAATCACTGAGCGAGTAAGCGGGTGGCGGCATCCTTCGGGATGCCGCCGTTTTTTCAATTTTTGAGCAACGCATCATTAGCGCACTACCGGACATCTACTCTCCTGGCAACAACCGAAGTTCTCATGGCACACTAGCCAAACATGCCGCGACAAAAATCTGTTGGACGACCGCTCAGGCTTTTGGGACAAATCCGTACTCAGCTTAGAGAAGTTGATGGCATCTGCATGCACTGGGACAACGGTGTGGAGCCTGGAGATGAGGAGCGGGTCGAAGGACTCCTCGAACGTTCCTTCGAAGGCACTCTAGTTCTCATGGAGTCGATTGGCCAATCCGCTACACGCAAACGCGTTTACGCTCTATTTCAGCGTGCCAAGAAAAACTTCACCTTTACAAAATACTCGGAGACGGCCGGCGAGCCGTACTCCGTTTGGTCGAATCATCTATCAAACATACTCGGTGCCGTGGAAACTCTTCACACTTCATTGCGAACAGAACTTGAAGAACCCATTGGGGTCATTGCTTCACTCGTTAAGAAATTCGCGCATGTGGAAGGTGCACTCCGCCAACGTCATGATTCCCGCAGGACATTACTCGTGAAAGATGAATACGATATTCAGGATTTGCTGCGCTCATTGCTTTTCTTGCACTTTCAGGACATAAGCGACGAAGACCCTGCGTCTAAACTGGCGGGATCTTCTTCCCGAGTTGACATTCTGCTCAGGCGCGAACGGATCGCGATCGAGATTAAGAAGACTCATCGGCGCGCGTGCGACGCTTCTCTTGGACGAGATCTAAAGCTCGACATTGTTGATTATCGAGCACGCAAGGACTGCGACTCACTAGTCATCGTCATCGACGAAAGACTGAAACATTTAGCCAACCCGGCCGGGCTTGCGAGCGATCTCCGAAGAACGGGCCATAACTTTCCAGTTGAGATATTTTTTATACATTCCTAAGCATCCATTTCCCGATCCGGTTCTTTGCATTTGTTGACGATTGCCCCGAAACTCAGTTCACGAAAAAGGGCAAACTCCACAATTCTGCGAGCTACGTTTGAACTCGAAGCGGTTCGATGCTAAGACGTTGCTCGCACGACAGCCTAGTTTTTACTCGCGGGTATTAGCACGCTGCCGTGTAACCCTGGTTACTTTATCGTGAGCGCAGTCAGGCGTGCTCGATCCTTGCGCGAAATCCGACACGAAGGGTACACCAGAGGTACACGGAAGCGTGGAATCAGACAAACACATGCTTTTCAATCGGTTGGGTTGGTAGGGGCGGTGGGGATCGAACCCACGACCTTCGGCTTAAAAGGCCGCTGCTCTACCACTGAGCTACGCCCCTAAAATCAATCAAAACATCTTACACGAAATCTCTTCCTCGCACATGTGCGCCCTGCCGAATCGCATTTTCTGTTTTGCTCCGCTGCTGCTATTCTGGCGTCCGTGTTGATTCTAGATTCCGCCAACGATTCATCACCGAAGGCATTCGTTGCTCGCTAAAATAAATACCAAAACTCTCTTTTTCCTCGGTCTGATCTGCGCCGCCAGCGGATGCCTTTCTCCTCCCATCGCGCTCGTCGTGGGCTTAGCCTTCGGCCTCACTTTCACCCATCCTTACCAGGCCGATTCCGGCGAACTCGCCAAATTTCTCCTCAAAGCCTCCGTTGTGGCCCTTGGCTTCGGCATGAATCTCCACGAAGTCGTCCGCGCCGGCCGCAGCGGCTTCGTCTACACCGCGTTCGGCATCACTTTCGCCATGACTCTCGGCCTGCTCCTCGGCCGCTTGTTCAAAGTTGAAAAAACCGCCGCGTTTCTAATCACTGCCGGCACCGCCATCTGTGGCGGCAGCGCCATCGCCGCCGTCGCTCCCATCGTCGAAGCCAGCGACGAAGAAATCGCCGTCTCCATGGGCACCGTCTTCATTCTCAATTCCGTAGCGCTGCTCCTGTTCCCGCCTATCGGCTCCGCGCTACATCTCTCCCAGGAACAATTCGGGCTTTGGGCCGCGCTCGCCATTCACGACACCAGTTCCGTCGTCGGCGCCGCCGCCAAATATGGCTCGGTCGCCTTGATCGTCGGCACCACCGTAAAACTCGCCCGCGCCCTCTGGATCGTTCCGCTCGCCATCGGCACCGCTGCCGTAAAAAAAACCAAAGGCCAAATTCAATGGCCCTGGTTCATCTTATTTTTCTGCCTGGCCGCGGTCGTGAATACTTACGTCCCCCGCCTCGCTCACCTCACCATGTCGCTCAGCACGCTCGGCCGCCTCGGCCTCACCGCCACGCTGTACCTCATCGGCACCGGCCTCTCCCGCGCTACCATCCGCGAAGTCGGCCTCCGCCCCTTCCTTCAAGGTGTGGTCCTCTGGATTATCGTCGGCGGCCTCACCCTGACGCTTATCCTCAAAGGCGTCATCGCTTTCTAGCCGCTTTTCCGTCTAAGCCAATGTTTCCAGCTTTTTACGGTGATTCCCGTATATCCGCATTTCAGTCGCTTGCGTACCATCAAGGCGTTATTTCGAGCTGCACGTCCGGGCTCTGCGCCTCGCAAAATCAGCCCTCGAATGCGCGGCGTAATGAAGGAGGAAAAGTCATGTTGTATTACGCACTGGTATTTTTGGTTGTGGCACTAATCGCGGGCTTTCTAGGCTTCGGCGGAGTGGCTTTTGCCGCAGCCGGCCTCGCCAAGATTTTGTTCTTCGTATTCTTGCTCGTGTTCCTCGTTACCTTAATCTCGCACCTCATGCGCGGCGGCGCGGCTCGCCTCTAATCAGGCGCGCTCGCGTTGTCTCGACTCAAACTCCAGGAGAACAAAGTGAAAAAGTTATTCGCATCCATGGCAATTGTGGTTTTGCTCCTCGCAACGGCTAGCCGTGGCGACGACCAGGTAAAAGACGAAGATCGGCTCCAGAACTGCGGCACGGTTCTGACCGAAATCATGAATATTCCCGACAACATTCCGCAGGACGTGCTCGATAAGGCCGACTGCGTTGTCGTATTTCCTTCCGTGCTCAAAGCAGCATTTATCGTCGGCGGCAGCTACGGCCGCGGCGCGATGACCTGCCGTCACGGCGCAAACTTCAACGGCCACTGGAGCGCGCCAACCATGATGGCTCTCGAAGGCGGCAGCTTCGGTTTCCAAGCCGGCGGCCAGGCCACCGACTTTGTGCTCCTCGTCATGAATGACAAAGGCGCCGACGGAATTTTGAGCAGCAAAGTAAAACTCGGTGGCGACGCTTCCGCAGCTGCGGGCCCGGTTGGCCGTAATGCCAGCGCCGAAACTGACGTTACTCTGCGCGCCGAAATTCTCAGCTATTCGCGGGCTCGCGGTCTCTTCGCCGGCGTCTCCCTCGAAGGCTCCACCATCCGCCCTGACAACGACGCCAACGAGCGCATCTACGGCTCGAAGATCCCGGCCAAAGAACTGGTCCTGACCCGCGACATCCCGGTTCCCGCCGCGGCCAAGGACATGATCTCGATCCTCAACACCAGAACCCCGGTTCCGAAACGCTAAGACCGGGTAGAAAAAGTTAGCTTCACCCTCGAACCGCCGCTTCCCCGCTCGCACCTGAGCTGGCCAGCGGCGGTTTCTTTTCGCGACTTGCCCTAAACGCGAAAAATTCAGCGCGAAGCGCGCGCCGCCCACTCCCCAAAATCCCTCGCGGAGCGTTCGAATCCTACAAAACGCTCAGCCTATTGTGGAGTGCGGCGGCTTGCCGCCGCTTTTGAGATCGCAACCCAACCGCCCAAACGCTCCACGCGCGAAGCGCCCCCAAAAACCTATCCTCCGATCTTCCGCGAATCCACCAAAGCCCCATGCACCGCCACCAACTCTTCTTCCCCCGGCTTCAATCGCGGCCAGAAAAATCCCCGGAGCCCATCGCCTTTGGTTCTCGGCACAATATGCACATGCAGATGCGGCACACTCTGGCTCACCACATTATTCATCGCCACAAAACTTCCTTCCGCCTTCATCACCGACTGCACCACGCCGGTAAGCTTCTGCGCATTCAAAAAGAACGGCCCCACTAAGTCCGCAGGCAGCTCCGTCAACGTCGCGTAATGCGCCTTCGGAATCAGCAGCACGTGCCCAGGAAAAAGCGGCCGGTGATCCAAAAACGCCAGCGAAATCTCATCCTCAAAAACAATCTTCGCCGGAATCCTATGCGCTGCAATCTCGCAAAATACACATCCGGCCTTCGCATCACCCATCACTTTCTTCGTTTTCATAGTTTCCAATCCCGCCAACAATTGGTGCCGTCACACACCCACGCAAACGCGTCGACTCGCGCGCACCACATTCATCCTAATTGAATTTCGGAGTCTATTAGTCCGACGATGTCGCGTCGCTCGGTTCCAACACCGCAGGCAGCGCGCGCTTGCGCTTCCACACATAATCCTTGCGCAGCTTCTGCTGGTGTTTCTTCACCTGCGTTTCCAATTCCGCGAACGCGCCCTTGGCCGCCCCGACCGGCAACATGCCGGAAGCAGTGGCGTGCATCGTCCCGGTCGGCAACGTCAGGTTCAACGCATACTGAAATTCAGGCTTGTGCGGAGTCTTTTCGAGCGATCCATGCAGGTGCACCAGATCAACGGCGTAGTGTTTCAGCAGGCGGTTTAATTTTTCAGCGTGGCGTTCGGTTTCATGTTCAATCTCAACCCGATATTCCAATTCGATGTGACTGTACGTAATTTTCATTTTTGCACCCTGGGAAACCTTGGATTCGAAATGAAAGAGGTCTTTGCATCGAGGCAATTTCAGCATAGACCTCTGCCTCGCGACTCGCAACAAAAACCCGAAAAATCGCGCAAACGAAGCAACACGTACGAGTTACGACGCCGTAAGAACCGTTCCAGACCAGAACGCAACCCGCGATTTGACACCAAACGCGCCGGCGACATACGCTGCAAGTGTTCTTAAATTTTCAGCCATGCTCACCTCACGCAAACCACCTGCAAACCCCACCGCGCCGCCGAAAATTTACGTCGGCCCCGCCGGCTGGTCCTACCCCGACTGGAAGCGCATCCTCTACCCCGATCCGCGGCCCAAAGATTTTCACGAAGCCACGTTCCTCGCCGAATTTTTTGACACCATCGAAATCAATACGTCCTTCTACCATCCGATGCAGCCCGCCCACGCCGAACAGTGGCTCGAACGCATCGCCGCCAACCCCCGTTTCCTCTTCACCGCGAAATTGTGGCGCAAATTCACCCACGAAGAAGACGTCACCGCCGCCGACGTCGAAATCGCCTCCGCCGGTTTCAATGTCCTCCAAAACGCGAAACGCCTCGGCGCCGTCCTGCTCCAATTTCCTTTTTCCTTCCACCACACGCCTGAGACTCTCGATCGTCTGAAGCGCCTCCTCGATCAATTCCATTCCTACCCGCTGGTCGTCGAGGTCCGCCACGCCTCCTGGGCTAGAAAAGATTTTTACGAATTGCTCCACGACCGCGGCGTCGGCTTTTGCAATATCGACCAGCCGGTCATCGGCCGCTCGATCAAGCCCAGCGAACGCGTCACCGCGCCCATCGGCTACGTCCGCCTCCACGGCCGTCGCTACGACACTTGGTTCACCGACGATCCCGCCTCCCCACCCTCCGAACGCTACAACTATCTCTACTCCGAAGCCGAACTCGAACCCTGGGCCGAGCGCATCGAACACGTCTCCGCATCCGCCGGTAAAACTTTCGTCGTCACCAACAATCATTTCCAGGCCAAAGGCATCGTCAACGCCCTCCAGCTCCTGAATCTCCTAACCGGCGAAAAAATAAAAATCCCCGAGCCGTTGCGCAGCCACTACCCCCAACTAGAAAAAATCGCCGACGCGCCCCCACGCGAACCCACCCTGTTCCCTTTGATTCCAAAATAATCGCCGTGCCTAGTTTTTCCGCGCAAAGGCCACGCCGCCCGCCCGAGTAATTATCGCGGAGCGTCCGCCACCGCGCCCGGCCCAGCCTACCTTGGAGTGCGGCGGCTTGCCGCTGCCTTCGACCCGCCGCCCACCCCTTCAAAACGATCCAGCGCGAAGCGCCAGCGCAGTCTCCACCACATCAATCATCCGCAGTCATCCTGAACCCGCGTTGCGGGTGAAGGACCTCATCCATGCCGCCACGCCAAATCCACAACGACGTAGCGGGTTTCGTCCGCGCGTGCACGCGCGCAGGCACACAAAGACACCGAATCGAATTCCCAATGGGATTTCCAAGTCAACCGTCGAGGAAAGAATTACTTCTTGAAGAGGTCTTCGAAAGCCTTTCGCGCGTCGTTCGGACGCCCCGGATTAATCGTCGCCGGAACCGCCGCCGCATACTGCACCGGCGAAGTATCTTTCTCCACCGTCATCCGAAATTCATAGAACGGGCAATCGTTCTGCGCATCCTTCTTCGCGATCCGCACCAGAATCGGCTGCGTGCATTCGAATTGCCGCCCGGTATCGAAATTCGCGCACTGCTTGCAGCAGTGCAAGGCCGTCTTGCATCGCGGACATTCGCCATTCGGATCGAATCCCGCCATCAACACCGAACCGCAGCTCGCGCAGCGTCCGCGCATCACCGTCCCCACCATGCGCGGCGTTCGCGGCCCCATCGCATCCTGCTTGGGTCGCGGCTCGCCGCTCGGCGGACGATCCGGCCTGTCCGGCCGGTCCCTCTTTTTATCCTGCGCATCGCGGTCGCTGTAACCGCGCTGCCTGTACTTTCGATCCATGGAGCCTCCGGCCACTTCCGTATCGTTCGAAACGAAAACGCGCAAACTAAACCGTGCCGGAATCTTCCGGCACGTTCTTGCAGGCGCGCAAACCCTGCTCACTCATCGACCAGACAAAACTCGCGTGCGTTCAAATTTCCTGGACGTTCTTCATCCTGCGGGAATTGTTCGCGAGTTGAATCTGTTCGGTACGCGTCGTTTGAATTTTTTCTTGGTAGCGACGGCTGCCACCCGTGCCGGGCGGTACTGGCGAAACACACTGGCTGATATCGGGTATTTCGACGGGAAGGAAATCAGCGTGCGTGCCGCAGTTACGGGGCTGCCAGTACATGCCGCCGTCTTCTATATAGAATACCTCTCTTCCCTAAATAGCAATACGCATTTTCACCCGTATCGCGATTTACCAACATTCCCGCCGCATCGCCGCTACGCCCTCCGCCCGTTCTCCCGCTGCGCCCACCACTTGCACAGCCCCTCGAACGGCATATCCGGCTGCAAAAATTTCCGCGGCGTTCCAAATCCAGCCAGCAGCGCCTCCGCCGCCAGATATCCGCTCCGCACCGCCCCTTCCATCGTCGAAGGCCAGCCCGTCTTCGTCCAGTCCCCCGCCAAAACCAAATTTTTCACGGGACTCTGCTGCGCCGGACGATACTGCTCCGTCCCCACCCCCGGCGAAAACGTCGCATTCACTTCCTTCACGACG
>DASWVE010000027.1:0-2827 GCA_036401315.1 Candidatus Acidiferrales bacterium | reverse complement strand
GCAGCTTCCGGATCGTAGTTTCAACTTTGGAGGACTCCGCCCGTGACCCCGTCAAAACTCCTGCGTCTCGTGGTCCGCTTGGCCGTAGCTGTAGCCGTTCTTTTTGCCGCCGCCCTCGTTCCCGCGCACGCGCAACAAGCGTCCATACAAACATCGCCGCCCGCAATTCAGGAAACTAGCGTCCCGCGCTTGGTGCAGTTCAACGGCACGTTGAAAGACGCGGGCGCGCGTCCGGTCGCGGGCGTCGCCAGCGTTACGTTCGCAATTTACGCCGAGCAAGATGGCGGCGCCGCACTGTGGAGTGAAACGCAGAATGTCATCGCCGACACGAACGGCCACTACAACGCGCTGCTCGGCGGCGCCACACCCAGCGGCATGCCTGCTGAATTATTTGGCACCGGGCAATCGCGCTGGCTCGGTGTCACCATCGCGCGCCAGCCCGAGATGCCGCGCGTGCTGCTGGCCAGCGTACCGTACGCGCTGAAAGCCGGCGACGCCGAGACCCTCGGCGGCCTCCCGGCCTCCGCATATGTCACGACGCAAAGCCTCGCCGCGAAATCGTCGACGACGATTCTCGCGCCTGGCAACACGACTATCGCCAGCACGGTGCAAAATTCCGCTGGAGCGAGCAGCGAATCTGGCGCGCCCGCAACGGGCGCGTCGTCGGCCACGCCCGCGACGTTGCCCATCTCTAACGCCACGCCCACCGGCAGCGGCACCACCGATTTCATTCCACTGTGGACCTCGAGCAGCGCGTTGAGCAATTCGATCCTGTTCCAAACTGGCGGACTGGTCGGCATCGGCACCACCGCGCCCGCCGAAACCCTCGACGTCAACGGCAACTCGATCTTCCGCGGCTCGTTCCAATTGCCGCCAGGCCATCCGGCTATCGCGAGCAGCGGCTACGAATCTCACTCCTTCCAATTCCAAGCCTCGTCGTTCAACAGCACCACCAACACCTCGAACACCGAAGCCTTCGGCTTCCGCGCCGAGCCTCTGAACAACAACACCGCCAACCCGTCCGCGAAATTAGATCTGTTCTTCGGCGCCGGCGGCAGCGCTCCGTTCACTGACACCGGATTTTCTTTTGCCGCCAACGGCGTAGTCACCTTCGCGCCCGGCCAGAGTTTCAGCGGCACCTCCTCCACCGTGAACGAAATCAATCTGCCCAACACAACGAGTTCCACTTCCGGCGTCATCACCGTGGGCGGCGTGCCTTTTATCAGCAACCCGGGCCTGCAGAATGCATTTTTCGGCGCATCGGCCGGCGCGCCATTCACCACCACCGGGTCTTTAAACACGGCGCTTGGAAATCAGAGCCTATCGGCGGATACCACCGGCGCCGACAACACCGCTGTTGGCGCTTTGGCCCTGAACGCCAACCTCAACGGAGGTTCCAACGTGGCCGTTGGTGAGGTCGCCTTGTTCGACAACACCAGCGGCACCGAAAACACCGCCGTGGGCACCGCGGCCGGGGTTGCCAATACGACCGGCAACTCCAACACGTTCGTTGGCGTGAATTCGAACGCGCTAGCTCCCGGGCTGACCAATGCGACTGCGATCGGCGCCAACAGTATTGTAGGAGCCAACAATGCGCTGGTGCTGGGCAGCATCAACGGAGTCAATTCGGCAACGTCCCACGTTAACGTCGGGATCGGCACTGCCACTCCGCGTTCGCTCTTAGAGATCAGTACCTCGCCATCCGACTTATCCTCCGCATCTCCGGTTCTAACCTTAACCGGTCTGGGTGCCGCGTCGATTCCGACTATCAATTTCCAGATCGGTGCCCCGCAAGCTAATAGTGACCCGCAGGGGAGCATCCAGACCGTCGACTTTGGACCGGGACACGACCCGCGCTACGCGATGGAGATCTTTATAGGCAACGATACAAATAATGGTGGGTCCAGAGTGATGTCGCTTTCGCCAGGCTCTGCCCAAATCAACGCCGACCTGAACGTCAGCGGCATGCTGACCAAGGGTGGCGGCTCGTTTAAGATCGACGATCCGATCGCGCCCAGCGAAAAATATCTCTCCCATTCTTTCGTCGAATCGCCGGACATGAAAAATATTTACGACGGCATCGTAGTCACCAACGCTCGTGGTTTCGCCACGATTCAAATGCCGGGCTGGTTCGACGCCCTCAACCGCGATTTCCGGTATCAGCTCACGGTCGTCGGTGGAACCTTCGCCCAAGCGCTGGTCGCCAGCGAAATCAAAAATGGAAAATTCACCATCCGCACCAGCAAGCCGCGCGTGAAAATTTCCTGGCAAGTGACCGGCATCCGCCACGACGCTTGGGCCAACGCGCATCGCATCCCGACCGAAGAAGAAAAGCCCGCGAACGAGCAGGGAACCTATCTGCATCCGGAGCTTTTCGGAGCACCGCCGGAGCAGGGCGTCGGTGTCGCTCTCGCGTCCGCAGCCCACGAACAAAAATCGTCGCCCGCCGGCCAGCCCTAGTCCGCGCCGGCCTAAAGGTTTTGCGGGTGGCCCATCCTTCCCGCCTCTGGAAGGGTGGGGCTTTGCGAGTTTGCTGGAGCTGAGCCGCTCGCGCCGCGCGTTCGCCATGGCGAGAACTTCAGGGCAGCGGCTTTAGCCCGGGAAGCTGCGGCGACAACAGTAATCATCGCGACAATTGCATGACCTGTAGCACGACCTGTGCTAGCATCGGGCCATCTGGAAATGTTTGCTGCGGCCTGCCACGCAGCTTCCGGATCGTAGTTTCAACTTTGGAGGACTCCGCCCGTGACCCCGTCAAAACTCCTGCGTCTCGTGGTCCGCTTGGCCGTAGCTGTAGCCGTTCTTTTTGCCGCCGCCCTCGTTCCCG
>DASWVE010000026.1:0-9586 GCA_036401315.1 Candidatus Acidiferrales bacterium | reverse complement strand
CGGGAACGAGGGCGGCGGCAAAAAGAACGGCTACAGCTACGGCCAAGCGGACCACGAGACGCAGGAGTTTTGACGGGGTCACGGGCGGAGTCCTCCAAAGTTGAAACTACGATCCGGAAGCTGCGTGGCAGGCCGCAGCAAGCATTTCCAGATGGCCCGATGCTAGCACAGGTCGTGCTGCAGGTCATGCAATTGTCGCGATGATTACTGTTAACGCCAGAATTTCCGAAGTTAAAGCCGCTGCGCTAAAGTTCCGGCCATGGCGAACGCGCGGCGCGCGCGGCTCAACTCCAGCAAACTCGCACGGCCCCACCCTTCCAGAACCGGGAAGGATGGGCCACCCGCAAAACCTTTAGGTCGGCGCGGACTAGGGCTGGCCGGCGGGCGATGATTTTTGTTCGTGGGCTGCGGGCGCGAGAGCGGCAGCGACGCCCCTCTCCGGCGCGGCGCTGAAAAGCTCCGGATGCAAATAAGTGCCCTGCTCGTTCCCCGGCGAGGCTTCGGGCAACGTCATCACGGCGCACAACAGAACCAGCGTGTCCCAATCGCGCTGGCTTTGCTGGCCGGCCGGGCGCATCATCGCGAACCGCCCGCGTTGGAATTCGGTACGCCCGCGCCAGCGGCCACAGTGACCGCGGAGGAATTCGAGGCTGGTCGCGGAGCCGCCGCGACCGGTGCGGAAGAAATTTCCTTATCGGGCGGTGCGCCGAAAAGTTCCGGATGCAGGTAAGTGCCCTGTTCGTTCGCGGGTTTTTCTTCTTCGGTGGGGATGCGGTGGGCGTTGGCCCAGGCGTCGTGACGGATTCCGGTGACTTGCCAGGAAATCTTTACGTGGGGCTTGCTCGTGCGAATCGTGAATTTTCCATTTTTTATTTCGCTCGCGACCATGGCCTGGGCGAAACGGCCGACCGGCGTGAGCTGGTAGCGAAAATCGCGATTCAAAGCGTCGAACCAGGGCGGCATTTGAATGGTCGCCGCGCCGTGCGCGTCGGTAACCACGATACCGTCGTAAATATTTTTCATGTCCGGCGATTCAACGAAAGAGTGCGACAGATACTTTTCGCTGGGCGCGATCGGATCGTCGATCTTGAACGAGCCGCCGCCTTTGGTCAGCATTCCGGTGACTTGCACGTCGCCGACAAAGTATCCGGCCTTTCCTCCGGCCGTGTTATTGCCGACCACCGCGCTTCCGGTGGCGCTGGCGGTAACAAACGTTCCGCCGTTCGAGTCGCCGGAGGTGGCGGTGTTCTTGCCCAGGATCCCGTTGTTGCCGACTACGTTCGAAAGCCCAGCGATCGCTGCGTTACTCGCGCCGTTGTCGATGACTTCGAGCGTGTGTTGCGGGCTGGTAGTGCCGATGCCCACGTTGACGCTGACGCTCGCGGTGTTCACGCCAGCCACGCTGCCTAGCACCAGCGCATTGCTGGCGTCGACTTCGCTGTAGGCTCCGATGGCGGTGGCATTGGTGTAGTTGGTCGAGACGTTTTGCTCCGAGACGTAGCCAATAAAAGTGTTGAACGTGCCGTCGATCATATTCGCGCCCGCGAGTCTGCCGACCGCAGTGTTCCCGGATCCCACGGTGTTGACGAAAAGAGCGGTTTGGCCAACCCCGACATTAGATCCGCCGGCGGTATTCGAATACAACGAAAACGATCCGAACGCGCTGTTATCTTGTCCCGTCGAATTCCCATACAGAGATTCTTGGCCCACTCCGGTGTTGTACATGGCAGCAGTGGTCATCTCGCCGGAGGCGCCGGCGAAATAGCCGACGAAGATATTGGTCGGGCCGCCGTAATTGCCTAAATAGGACGCGCCACCCACATTGATCACGCCCTCCGAAGGGCTGGTGGCCTGGGGTAGGTTCAGCGCGCCGGTGAGAGTTTCGGTCGCGCCGTTGAAACTCTGGCCCGGCGCGAAGGTGACGAGGCCGGTGCTGCTGAATGAAAAACCGGTGTCGGTGAAAGGCGCGCTGCCGCCGGGGCCGAAAAACAGATCGAGTTTCGCGGAAGGATTCGTCGTGTTGTTGTTCAGGGGCTCAGCGCGGAAGCCGAAGGCTTCGGTGTCCGACGTGCCGGTGCCGCTATTGAACGACGACGCCTGGAATTGGAACGAATGCGATTCGTATCCGCTGGAGGCGATGGCTGGGTGCCCTGGCGGCAATTGGAATGACCCGCGGAAGATGGAGTTTCCGTTGACGTCCAGCGTTTCAGCGGGCGTGGTGGTGCCGATGCCGATCAGTCCGCCGGTTTGAAACAGTATCGAATTGCCCTGCGTCGAGCTGGATGACCACAGCGGGATGTAGTCGGCGACGCCGGCGCCCGTCACGGGCTGTGCGGCATTGGAGATTGGCGATGTTGCGGGCGTCGCTTCGTTGCTGCTCGCGGAAATTTGCGGCGTGGGGGCGGTCGCGGTGCTGCCCGGCGCGAGAATCGTGGTGCTGGGTTTTAGTGTGGCGAGGCTTTGTGTCGTGACGTAAGCGGAAGCTGGCAGGCCGCCCAGAGTATCGGCGTCACCCGCTTTCAAGGCGTACGGCACGCTGGCGAGCAGCACGCGCGGCATCTCGGGCTGGCGCGCGATGGTGACGCCGAGCCAGCGCGATGGTCCGTTGCCGGCCCCGGCGGTGAAAAGTTCAGCGGGCAGGCCGGTAGGCGTGGCGCCGCCGAGCAACGCGTTGTAATGGCCGCTCGCGTCGGCGATGACGTTTTGCGTTTCGCTCCACAGCGCGGTGCCGCCGTCTTGCTCGGCGTAGATCGCGAACGTCACGCTGGCGGCGCCAGTCAACGGACGCGCGGCGGCGTCCTTCAACGTGCCGTTGAATTGCACCAGGCGCGGAACGCTAGCTTCTTGCGGAGCTTGCTGAGCCTTGGCCGCAGCGAAGGCGGGGCTCAGCGCCACCAGGAACAATACGACGATGGCCCGAGCGGCAAAAAAGTGGCAAGTTCCTTTCATGTTCGTCGCTCCTTGAGCAGGTCCGTTGGGAGAATTCGTTTTTGCTTACTGCCGCACGGCTGCGGCGCTCATCTCCGGCGGCGCGCCGAACAGTTCGGGATGCAGGTAAGTGCCCTGCTCCTTCGCCGGTTTTTCCTCTTCGGTGGGGATGCGGTGGGCATTGGCCCAGGCGTCGTGGCGGATGCCGGTGACCATCCAGGAAATTTCCTGGCCTTTCTTCCCGCCGGCAATTTTGAAATGGTTGTCGTGGACTTTTTCAGCGATGTACAGCTTCGGTCCCGGCGCGCCGATGGCAGTCAACTGATATTGAAAATCGCGGTTCAGCGCGTCGAACCATTCCGGCAATTGCACCACCGCCTCGCCCCGGGCGTTCAGAACCACCGAGCCGTTGTAGATATTCATCATGTCCGGAGATTCGACGAACGAATGCGACAAATACTTTTCGGCGGGCGCGATGGGATCGTCGATCTTGAACGAGCCGCCGCCCTTGGTCAGGTTGCCGGTAACCGCAAGATTCCCGTCCACCTGGACGTTCGCTGCGAACTCCGCGCCGGTATCCACCAGGAACGGACCGCCAATCTGAGTTTGACCGGCGATCAGGGCCATCCCGGTGACGGCCAGGTTTTTAATGTTTATCCCGCTGCCGACTAACCCACCGGTGGCCGTAATGCTGCCCGCCGCAGTCACGTTGCCCTTGGGGTCAATTTCCATGGTTTGCATCAGGCCATTGGTCGCCGCGCCCTGCTTTTTCGCGTAGAAAATAATGTCGTCCGCGAAATTGTCGTCGTTGGCCACGATACGCGCTGCCGGGGTGTAGGTTCCGGTGGTGGCCGGCGTGTAGGTATTGAAATCAAGCGCTACGGCTCCGCCGGCGGCCGTGGTCTCCACCGTAACGATTGGGCCGGGATTCGTGGCCGAACCGGCGAACGACGAAACCACATCGAGCTTCGAGCGCGGCGCGGTGGTGCCGATGGCTACGTCCACATTCGAAGTCGCGCCGTTTACGCCGTTAATGCTGCCCAGCACGATCGCATTGTTGGCGCTGACCTGGCTGTTCGCTCCGAGCGCCGTGGAATTGCTCAGATTGCCGGTCGCCGCGTCCGCCGAGGTTCCCAAGAACGTGTTGGACGAGCCGGTCGTATTTGTTGCGCCGCTCAAAACCCCTAAACTGGAATTGGTGCTTCCCGAAGTAGTGGCGACCAGTGCCTCGACCCCGGATGCCGTGTTCTCGGAGCCGCCCGTATTGGTTTTCAACGCGCTCGCGCCGGTGGCGGTGTTAAAAGCGCCACCCGTCACGGCGAACAGCGCGTCATTCCCCAGCGCCGTGTTGGAGTAAAACGTAAATTCTCCGGGCACGACCGACGCAAAGGCCCCACCCGCATTGGTTCCCACGAAAGTATTGGACGAGCTTTGATAGTCGTTGATGAACGGAGTTCCGCCTACGGTGAGCACGCCCTGCGACGAGCTGGACGTGTTGGGCAGACCCAGCGAACCGGTCAGCGTTTCGGATACGCCGGAGAACGTCTGGCCCGGCGCGAAGGTCACGAGGCCGGTGCTGCTGAAAGAAAATCCGGTGTCGGTGAAGGGCGCGCTACCGCCTGCGCCGAAGAAAAGATCCAGCTTTGCGGATGGATTCGTCGTGTTGTTATTGAGCGGTTCGGCGCGGAAGCCGAAGGCTTCGGTGTCCGACGTGCCGGTGCCGCTATTGAACGACGACGCCTGGAATTGGAACGAATGCGATTCGTAGCCGCTGGAGGCGATGGCTGGGTGCCCTGGCGGCAATTGGAATGAGCCGCGGAAGATGCTGTTGCCGTTGACGTCCAGCGTTTCAGCGGGCGTGGTGGTGCCGATGCCGATCAGGCCGCCGGTTTGGAACAGGATCGAATTGCCCTGCGTCGTGCTGGATGACCACAGCGGAATGTAGTCGGTGACGCCAGCGCCCGTGACCGGCGTCCCGGCATTGGAAATTGGCAGTGCGGCGGGCGCCGCGGCGTTGGTCTGGGCATTCGCTAGAACCGTGGTGCTGCCCGGCGCGAGAATCGTCGTAGACGATTTCGCGGCGAGGCTTTGGGTGGTCACATACGCGGATGCCGGGAGGCCGCCGAGCGTTTCGGCATCGGCGGCTTTCAGTGCGTAAGGAACGCTCGCCAGTAGAATGCGAGGCATTTCCTCATGACGCGCAACAGTCACACCCAGCCAGCGTGACTGTCCGGTTCCAACCCCAATGCTAAAAAGTTCCGCGGGAACGCCACTCGAAGTCGCGGCTCCCAGCAGAACTGCATAATGTCCATTCGCGTCGGCCAGCACGTTCTGCGTTTCACTCCACAACGCCGTGCCGCCATCCTGCTCGGCGTAAATCGCAAAGGTGACGCTGGCCACGCCGGCCAGTGGTCGCGCGGCCGAATCCTTCAACGTGCCACTGAACTGCACCAGGCGCGGGACGCTCGCTTGCGCCGGAACGCTTACTTGTACTTGTTGGAGCGCCGGGGAAAGAGGCGAAGAGCTCACGGACCTGCACCAGGCAACGGGGCCGGCGGCCATGATTCCCAACAAACAAGCCATACGCGCGAACTTCATGAACTCCTCCATGGACAAAAGCACCTGCTGCAAGGGCGCCGGACGCGGGGAGCGCGGCGGAAGGCGTGGAACCTTCCCCTGTGGGGATGTTGCTGCTAGAATAACGGTCCCAATAGGTCAAGCGGCGAGGTCAGGGTCGGCAGCGGCCGGGCACTCGTCCCCATCCGTCTTGACCGGCACTACATCACGTTGGCCGTCAGGCTGTCTTGAAGGGCGGCATTAATTTTTTTGAAGAAGTTTGAAGGCGCGCTATGGCCATGCCGGTCAAAGGTTTATACCGCTTCGACGAATTCAAGCTGGACCCTGCCAAGCGTTCCCTGCTGCGTAATAACCTCCCGGTTTCCGTCACACCCAAGGCTTTTGAGATTCTGAGCTACCTGGTAGCGAACCCCGGCCGGGTGGTCACCAAGGAAGAATTGCTGGCGGCGGTGTGGCCCGATTCCTTTGTGGAAGAAAGCAACCTGGCGCAACACATCTCCTGGCTGCGCAAGGCGTTTGCCGATCGCGCGGGATATATCGCCACAATTCCGGGGCGCGGATTTCAGTTCACCGCCACGGTGCAGGTGGAAACGGCGGGCGGCGACGCGCCCGCAAAACCGGAGCAGAAACCTCTGGCGCCGGCCGGCCGCGCCGAGCCGGTTGCGGAACCGTCCCGCGGATGGAGATTTATGGCGGTGTGCGGCGCGGTCGCGCTCGGGCTGCTTGTCGCCGGCTATTTCAGCTACCGGAAAATGGCCTACGCCTGGGCGCGCCCGCCAGTTTCGATCGTGGTCCTGCCGTTCGCGAATCAAACCGGAGATCCGGCGAAGGATTATTTGTCCGATGGAGTTACCGAGGAAGTGCTGAACGGTCTGGCGCGCGTGAACGGCGGAAAATTAAGAGTCATCGCGCGAACTTCGTCGATGGCTTTCAAATCCAGCCCGAAAACGGTGAAGGAAATCACTCAGGAACTCGGCGTGCAATACGCGCTGGAAGGCAGCCTGAAATCCGAAGGCTCGCGGCTGCACGTGACCGCGCAACTGATCCGCGGCGAAGACCAAAGCTATCTATGGGCCGACAGCTTCGACGGAGACTCCGATCAAATTCTGGAATTTGAAAACCGGCTGACCGATTCGGTAGCCCGCGAACTTTCGCTGACGCTGCTGGCTGGAAAGACGCCAGAGCATACTCCGATCAGCCACGCCGCTCATGAAGCCTACCTGCAGGGGTTGTATTTTTTGGCGCAGCGTTCGAAGACCGGCCTGGAAAGCGCGCTCGAGCGATTTGGCACAGCGGTGGCGCAGGATCCGCAATACGCGCGCGCCTATGCTGAGCTAGCCGTCACCTACAATTTGCTGGGCCAGTTTGGCTGGATGACCAGCGAGCAGGCGCACAGCCAGGCCCGCGCCGCGGCCCAGCAAGCCGTGGCCGCCGACCCGAACCTCGCGGAGGCGCACGCCGCCCTGGGATTCAACGACTGGTTTTTCGAATGGAATTCGCGCAAGGCGGAAAAAGAACTGCTGCAGGCCATCCAACTGGAACCGACCAATGTGGACGCGCGGCACTGGTACGCACTGGTGTTGATGACCAGCAAACGAACGTCCGAAGCAGAAGAACAGATGCGCACGGCGTTGTCGCTGGACCCCAAGGCGCTGATTCTGCGCACCAACCTGGGCTGGATTCATTACACCAACCGCGAATATCCGCAGGCCATTCAGGAAATGCAGGCGGTGGTCGGCGAGAATCCCGATTTCCTGACGGCGCATTACAAATTGTGGTGGGCCTATTCGATGGCCGGAGATATTCCGCGAGCGATGCAGGAGGTAAACGCGGTGGCGCGCCTGGTATTCGACGCCGAGGGCCAAAACAAAATTGCGGCGGCCTACGAGAAAGAAGGTTACCCCGCCGCGCTGAAAGCGATGATGATTTCCACCGACGCGAATCCGCCGTATCTGGTAGTCGATGATGCCCGGCGCATGAGCTTCGCCGGTGACCAGGCCGCCACGTTGCAACTGCTGCAGCGCGCGCTGAAAAACCGCGAAGGCTGGATGGTGGTGGTCGAAAGCGACCCGGCGTTCGATTCGCTGCGAGCCGATCCCGGTTTTGTGGCGCTGATGCGCGAACTGCACGCCGCTTCTGCCGCGGCCGACTGAAACACAAGACCCACCCTTCCAGAAGCGGGAAGGATGGGCCACCCGCAAAACCTTTGAGGCACCCTCAGAAGCTAGGACCTGGAGCCGCGGGTTTGTTCGCCGCTGTGGAAATTCCCTTCTCCGGCGGCGCGCCGAAAAGTTCCGGATGCAGGTAAGTTCCCTGCTCGTTCGCGGGTTTTTCTTCTTCCGTCGGGATGCGGTGGGCGTTGGCCCAGGCGTCGTGACGGATGCCGGTAACTTGCCACGACACTTTCACGCGCGGCTTGTTGGTGCGGATGGTGAATTGGCGGTCCTTGATTTCCGTCGCGACCATGGCTTGCGCGAATTGGCCCACCGGAGTGAGTTGGTAGCGGAAGTCGCCATTCAGCGCTTCGAACCACGCCGGCATGGTGATGACCGCGTAGCCTTTCGCGTTGGTCACCACGTTGCCGTTGTAGATATTCATCATGTCCGGCGATTCGACGAAGGAGTGCGAGAGATATTTTTCCGCCGGCGCGATGGGGTCATCGATCTTAAACGAGCCGCCGGCTTTGCTGAGGGTGCCGCGGATGGAAAGATTACCGCTGGCGTCGAGCGCCATGTTTTGCTGCAGGCCGTTGTTCGGGGCGCCGGACTTGTTGCCGTAGAAAACGAAAGCGCCAGAGTAGGAACCCTCGTCGACGAAGGCCAGGCGTCCGTCGGGATTGTAGGGGCTGCTATAGTTCAGATAGGAATTGAAGTCGATGGCGGTGGTGGAGAACATGCCGCCATTGGTGTTGGTCAGGGTGATGATTGGGTTCGGCGTGTTCGCGGCGCTGGAGGCAGGGGAGTCGAGCTCCAGCACCGAAATCGGGGTAGCGGTTCCAATCCCGACGTTCACCGCGTTGGCTCCAGTACCGCCGAGGATCAAAGCGTTGCTTTCCGCCGCCGCCGCTCCGTAGCCGATTGCCGTGCTATTGGTAAGGCCAGTGCCGACATACGCGTTGGCACCGACGACCGTATCGTACGAGCCCATATTGGCGGCCGCCGAAGAGCCGACCGCGGTGTTGAACGAACCGTTGCCGTTTAGGAGCGCATCGTAACCGACGGCAACGTTGTTGATTCCGGCCGTGTTCGCATACATCGCATTAAATCCAACAGCCACATTTTGGGACCCGCTGACATTGCTGTAGAGAGTGCTGGCCCCAAATGCCGCGTTATCCTGCGCGGCGCCGTCGGGTGCGCCGTTTGCGCCGGAAAAAAGCCCGGCATAGATGTTCGAACCGCCGGTCCCGATGGTTATGAATGGAGCGCCGGCGTACGTGATTTCAGGGAAACCAAAAGCGCCGCCAGGATATAAATTCAAATTGGATAACGTGGCGGTGTATCCGTTGAACGACTGATTGGGCGCGAAAGTAACAGTGCCGTCGGCGGCGAAGGAAAATCCGGTGTCGGTGAAAGGCGCGCTGCCGCCGGCGCCGAAGAACAAATCGAGTTTCGCGGACGGAGTGGGGGTGTCGTTGTTCAGCGGTTCGGCGCGGAAGCCGAAGGCTTCGGTATCGGATACTTTTGTTGAGCTGTTGAACGACGAAGCCTGGAACTGGAACGAATGAGATTCGTAGCCACTTGTCGCCGTGGCGGGATGGCCCGGCGGCAATTGGAACGAGCCGCGGAAGATGCTGTTGCCGTTGACGTCGAGTGTTTCGGCGGGCGCGGTGGTGCCGATGCCGATCTGGCCACCGGTTTGAAACAGTATTGAATTGCCGAGGGCGGAGCTGGAAGTCCATAGAGGAATGTAGTCGGTGGTGCCGCTACCGCTGGGTGTGGCATTGGAGATGGGCAACGTGGCGGGCGTGGCGGCTTCGCTGCCCGATGCCGACGATGAATTTTGCGGCGCGATTGGAATCGTCGTGCTGCCGGGCGCGAGGATGGTGGTGCCGGATTTTATTGTGGCGAGGCTTTGCGTGGTG
>DASWVE010000025.1:0-37941 GCA_036401315.1 Candidatus Acidiferrales bacterium | reverse complement strand
AATGAGCGACAGTTCTTTCGGGCTTTCGGTGTGAGGATCAAGAAACTGAGGAAAAGTCATGGATATACGCAGGAAGACATGATCGGTTTCGGCTTTTCGGCTAGGCACTGGCAGCAGATCGAAGCAGGTCGGCCGATAACAATAAGGACGCTGTTAAGGATTTCTGCTACTTTTGGTGTAAATGCGGCGCGATTGATTGACGGACTCGACCGGGGAATCTATAAGAAGTAGAGACGGGCTTCACTCCTGTGAGCCCAGCGTGGAAATCAGCTCCAGGAAGTTCTGTCTCCGTTTGGTTTAACCTGAATACAAGCTCCGCCCTCCGGTCCGCACACTGTTGGTTTTCAAATGCTCGGTTTCACCTCAAATCCCACCCGGCAGCCCCTCGCAATACCATCATTCGTTCTGTCTGCGATTCCGGACAACCTAACGTCTTAAACGGGTCAAATAAACGCGGCGTTATTCTAAACGCATTCGAGGCCGGCACAATGAGCGTTCAATCTTGCATGAATCGATCCGCGGTAGCGACGTCTACGAAGGGGTCTCACCCTCCTTATCCTCATTGGCTATGGAGGTGCTCTGTCGCAACGTTGATCGTTTCGGTTGTACTGGTTTGCCTATCAATCTTTGAATATGGCTATCGCACAGTGGTTACAACGAACCTGATTCCATGTCTCTTCGTCGCCTTGGGTTTTGCCATTTTCCTGAACATATATTCCGTCTGGCATTTTCGGAAAGCGCACGGAGAAACTGACCAAGCCTTT
This sequence comes from Candidatus Acidiferrales bacterium, assembly GCA_036401315.1. Classification (GTDB taxonomy): domain Bacteria; phylum Acidobacteriota; class Terriglobia; order Acidiferrales; family UBA7541; genus Palsa-295. The sequence goes on along the minus strand of DASWVE010000025.1, from coordinate 37,177 downwards.
CGGAACGCAGCTTCGGAGTCCTCGTCCATTTTTCATTGCGTCTTGGACGGCGTGCTGATCGTGGATGACGACAGTACCTGTCTCGACACGAATCCGGCGGCGTGCTCGATTCTCCGGCTTTCACGAAACGCACTAATTGGCCGCAATATTCGTTGTTTTTTCCCGGACTCAGACGCTTTTTCGCGCAGGTGGAAGGACTTCCTTCTAAGCCGCAAGCAGCGAGGCCGAGTCCGTCTTGTCGCCGGCGAGGGATCAACTCTGTTCGTCGACTTTACGGCAGCGGCAAATTACTTGCCCGGACGCCACATACTAATTCTCTGTGATGTGACCGAGCGCACGAATGCTGAGATGTCGCTACGGAAAAGCGAAGAGCGATTTCAGCATATGGCCAACAACATCCAAGAAGTCTTTTGGATGATGGACGCTGGCAGCCAGCAAATTACCTACGTGAATCAAGCCTACGAAATTCTTACGGGTCACTCGGTAGAAAGCGTTGAAGAAAAACCATCCGCATATCGGGATTTAATTCATCCGGAAGACCGGATTCGAGTTCTTTCCAAACTGCAGGACGTCGCGACTTCCGGAGCGTTCGACGAAGAGTTTCGTTTCATACGTGCCGATGGCGCAGTTCGTTGGGCTGGGGCAAAAGGATTTCCGGCGCGTGCCGACGGAATTACTCGCTGGATCGTAGGAACTGCGCAGGACATCACGTCGCGCAAACAGGCTGAGATGAGAATCGCCGAACATCTCGATGCTGCCGAAACCGCCCGCGCAGAAGCTGAAGCACTTCGCAAATCAACGTTGGCTCTCAGTCAAAACTTAGCGATGGATTCTGTCTTGGATACATTGCTGCAATGCATTTCCGAATTAGTACCCTTCGATGTCGCAACTGTGATTTTCGTTGAAGATACGACAAATCTCATGATCGCGCGCGAAGCTCCCCGTGTCCAACCGAGAAGGATTGGGCTTACCTTCAAAGCATCTGAAAGCATCTTCCTAGAGAGGATTCTGTTCGAGCATAAGGCGATAATTCTGCCGGACGTAACTCAGGAAACGGAATGGCAAGCCACGCCACCTCTCAATGACATCGGGTCCTGGCTGGGTGTGCCGCTGATCGCAGCTGGCGGCGTCCTGGGCATCCTGTCTCTCGGTGCGTACGCAACGTCGGTATTCACAGCGGAACACCTTCGATTGGCCAAATCACTTTCTGTCTCTGCTGCCATCGCCGTCAACAACGCAAGGGTTCACGAACGCGCCGAGATTTACGCGTCGGAATTAGAGATCAATTTGCGCGAACTGCGCACCGTGAAAAGAGCACTTCATTGCGCGGGAGACAGTGTCTCTCGATCCTCAAATATCTAGACTCTCCGATCCCCACCGCCCCTACCAACCATCCTTCTGGCCGGTAGGCACTTAACAAAATTACCCGGGGGCAAAAAGGGGCAGATTTGCCAGATGGTCCGGTTCCGTCGTTTTTTCAGCGGTACGGGTGACAACCGGACGAACCAACGTATGCGCCGGACAAGCCAGCCTGCGGACTCCCTGCACACAGAGTGAAAGAAACATTACGACCTGATTGACCCGTCTAGCTTTCTTCTACGTCGGTGTGCTCGGTTTTAGCACCCGTCCTTCAGTTGCTGGACCTAGGTTTAACCCAACTTTTCCCCAGAGCAACCTGCTCGTTTTTAACATGCACCGATCTAACACAACCTGGCGATCCTGCGACAGACGCTCGACAACGACTGGCCTCGTCACGATCTCCCGGCCGTTGAACCATTTGCCCGTGAACTTCTGTGGCGAATGGCCGTCTGTTTGCGACAGAAAATTCAACTAAGCAAGTCGGCGTCTGGTTTGGTTTGCACGAGGCAAGTGGTGCGAACGGGGATTGACTTGGATTAAAGTCGCACTGAAATCGGCGGGCGAGTCAGGTGTAATTCGAGTCGTAGCGAATTATTCGACCGCCTGATCCCGAACTTGCACCAGAAAATGCTAAATCGTTGAATCGGCGTCGGATCTGGTGCATTCGCCTGTTCTTAATCGTGCTACTAGTTGGGCTACGCTTGGTTTCAAATCTGGATCGACGCCCTGCGAGCATGTCGCTCCCGACCGATGGCACCGGCTACGATCTAACCACGACCACCACGACCACCACCTACTCCGCTGCTGCGGCCCCTGCTCCGGTCACAACACCGGCCCGCGCATCATCACCGCGCCGCGCACCCGAACTTGCCTGACGCCCGCGCTCTCGACAACCAAGACGACAACTTCTCAGGACATGGGCAGTGCACTGTCCGGACTGGGAGGGCTCTTCGGGGGCGGTGAAGCGCCGAAGTCTGCGTCCGCGCCAACCGGTTTGCGAATGTTCGGCGAATACGCCGCGCCGGGCGGAGTGGACATCGATTTTAAGGACAATGCGGCCATCGTCGCGTGGGGTTTGATTGCTGCGCAGTCCCCTTACGCCGTAGATCTCAGCGGCAAAGAAGCTGTCCTAAGACTTGCCAGCGCGGGCAAGCCGACCATTGATCTCTCTTTTGGGCCAGACCGCACTCTCATCGGCTCAGGCAACCTTCAAGTCACCGGCCGCGCAGCCACAGGAGAGTGACGTGACGGAAACATCCGGTACACTTCGCGGTCGGCCAGTTGTCCCCTGGGCACTTTGAAGCCCGTGTCTGAAAATTCAGATGACGGTTCCGCGGCAACTGTATCAACAGCAAACGCGGTACCCGCCAGCAGTGCAGTGCTTGCGATGGCAGCAAAACCAGCCGGTCCAGCTTTTTCGAAGCCATCGGCGCCGACGGGGAACGCAGTGTTGTTGGTCGCATCTGTTTTTCCCGCGACGGCCGGCACCGCGAATCCTGTTGCAGGCCGTCCCTATCTGCTGTTGCGAGATAATCTCGCAACGGTTTTGTCGAAAGCAGGAGCGACTTTGCCGGCGGGAGTTTCCGCGCACAAAGCAGTCAAAGACGCCTGTGCGAGTCCAACGCCGGACTGCCGGAAAATATCTGCTGGCCATATCCGCGGACACCGCGACCGGCCTGGCCTCCGATGCGAATGGCAAAGTGACTCTGCCGGGCGTTCCGCCGGGTATCTACTACCGGATGGTCTCCAACCAAAAAAAGACAACCTACTGGGAGTTGAAGCTACAGCTCAAGTCGGGACCGAACTCCGCCACGCTCGATCAACACAACGCCATTCCACTGAACTAAAGCTATCGCGCTTCGTTGTGACCAGAGGCCGTGCCAGCACACGCTTCCAGTTGCTGAATTATCGTTGCACCCTTTCCGCCGCGAAAAGCATTTAACTGTGGTATACCGCACCGTGGAGGTGTTTTTAACATGGCATCCGCGTCTACGTCGGCTCCGGCCCGCGCAGCCGAGCCCCAAAATGTAACGGCAGCACCCGAACCCAAGTGGCGGAAATTCCTCGTCCCTGCCTTGGTGGTTCTGTTGATTGCCGCAGTCGTGATTACCATCACGCGAAACTGGAACTCGTGGGAGGGCGGACAGATTGAACAAGCTACTGATGACGCTTACGTTCGCGGCGATGTCACACCACTCAGTACTAAGGTTGCCGGAATCGTCCGTGACGTAAAGGTTTCCGACTATCAACAGGTGCACAAGGGCGACCTGCTCGTCGAATTGCAGGATGACGACTACCAGGCGCAAGTGGCGCAGGCGACCGCGGCCATCGAAGCAGCCAAAGCCGCAATCGAGAACAATGTTCGCCAGCGAGAATTGCAAGATTCGCGCATCGACCGCGCTCTGGCCGGTATCGATCAAGCCCACGCGCAAATCACCGCCGCGCAGGCAGGAACCGAGGCGGCGCAGGCTGACGTGGCGCGCACGCAATCAGAACGCACCAGACAAGAGGCACTGTTGCAGACGCACTCCACCACGCAGCAGAAAGTCGAACAGGCCGTCGCGGACGAACAACGTCTCGCGGCGCAGCTCGCCAGCCGCAAAGCCGACCTGGAGCAAGCAAAAACCATGCTGCGCAGCAGCGAACTGGCAGCCGAAGCGGAGCGCCGTGGTAAAACCGTTTTGGAGTCGCAGGACGCGCAGTTGGTGGCCGATCTTCACGCCAAGCAAGCGGCGCTCACGGTCGCGCAGGTGAACCTCGGTTACACAAAGATCGAGGCCCCCGGCGACGGCACCGTGGGAGAACGGCAAGTTCGCACCGGACAATTAGTCTCTCCCGGAACTCAGACGATCGCGTTCGTCAGCAACATCAAATGGGTGCAAGCCAATTACCGCGAGACCCAGCTCACTAATATGAAAGTCGGCGACCCGGCGGAAATACGCATCGACGAATATCCTGGGAAGGTGTTCCACGGTAAAGTGCTTGAGATTGCACCCGCCAGCGGTTCGCAGTTCGCGCTGCTGCCGCCCGACAATGCCACCGGCAATTACACGAAGGTGGTACAAAGAATCCCGGTGAAGATTGCGTTCGATGATTCCAATCTTGCTTCAACCTTGCGTCCCGGACTGTCGGTAATCGCTACAGTTCGCACCAAAGGCTGATTGGAGTTCTCGATGGCAGCCTCGACCAAGGTTGTCCCGCACCCCACTCCGGCGCAAATTGCACGCGCGCTGGCCGCCGCCGGCCCCGCGGATCTCTCGAAAAGTCCTCTCGTCGGCATCCTGGGCGTCATTATGGGTGCGGGAATCGTCACGCTGGTGGGCCGCATGATCACGCTCGGGCTTGCCGACCTCAAGGGCCACGTCGGGATCAGCTTCGACGATGGTGCTTGGATCGGTAGCGCGTTTAATGTGGGTTTGATGTTTATCGGCCCTTTCACTGTTTATCTCGGCGGCTTGTTGGGACCGCGTCGCGTCCTGCTAATCGCGGCTACCGCCTTCACGGCGATTTGTGCGTTTCTTCCCTTGGTCCACAGCTACAGCCTGCTTATCGTTGCGCTGGCGCTGGCTGGGTTAACTTCCGGAACGTTCTATCCTCTTACGCTCACGTTTGCGCTGCGAAATATTCCTCCGCGATTTCTGCCTTTCACCTTGGCGTTCTACGCAAGTTTCGTCGACGGCGCCGTCAACGTCGCCCCTTCGCTGTACGGTTGGTTTCGCGACCACCTATCCTGGCACTGGATGTTCTGGAGTTCGGCGCTGCTCACACCCTTGATGATTTTGTGCATCTACTACGGCATCCCGGCGTCTCAAGCGGCGAAGAAGCCAGGAACCGCGCCGAGTTTCGCCGGTTTTCTCTACGCCAGCGCGGGCTTCGCCATGTTGTTTGCCGCGTTGGATCAGGGCCAGAGGCTTGATTGGTGGCGGTCGGGGCTCTTCGTTGGGCTTTTTATTGGCGGATCGATCTTCTTGTTGTGCGCCCTAGTCCGGCGTTTGCTCACTCCGAATCCTCTGGTCGACTTACCATACCTGCGACAATGGAACACAATATTGCTTAGCGTTGGCCTAATACTTTTTCGTTTTTCTCTGCTGTCCACGATAATTCTGGTCCCGCAGACACTTGCCATTCATGGATTCGAAGCCGATCAAATCGGGCCCGGCGTGATATGGACCGCCGCGCCACAACTGCTCATCGCTCTGATTGCTGCGCTCTGGCTCCTCAAGGGACTCGATTCGAGATTGTTGCTGGCCATGGGATTTTCTTGTATCGCTTTCGCTTGCTGCTTGAACGCCAGCCTGACTAGCGCCTGGTCGGCTTCGAATTTCTATCGCACGGAATTGTTGATGGGTGTGGGGCAGTCGTTCGCCTTCGTCGGCCTGGTCGCCACGATTATTCTCCAGGCCATAGCTTCAGGAGGGTTGTCCAGCCCTCAACGCGCGCTGACTTTTTCCGCATTCTTTCACGTCACCAGATTGTTTGGCGGGGAAATCGGCGCTTCGTTTATGGGCCACTTCATCGCGGTGCGGGAGCAATTGCACTCCAATCTGCTCGGCCTGCACGTACAGGCGGGGAACTGGATTACCGATGCAAACGTCGGGCAAACGACGGCGGGAGTCTACGCGAAATCACCTGGGTTGGCAGCGGCGACGGGCCGAGCTGCCGGAGTGCTGGGCGGGCGGGTGCGCCTCCAGGCATTTACCCTGACATTTATCGACGGATTTCATTTGGTGGCTTGGGCCTGCGTCGTGGCCCTGCTGCTGATTGCATTGTTGCGAAGAGCGCCGCTGAGTTACGGAGACTTCGAAACCGCCCAGCACTAATCGCACGGTACTTCTGTTCACTTCAGGAGGGGATATGAGTCGGTGGATTAGGTTTTTCTTTGCCAGCCTAGCGTTGTTTTGCGCAGTGACCTTTGCTCGCGCCCAGGAGCAAACCTCCACCCCCCGCCACATCACCCTCCAGGAAGCCGTCCAACTGGCGCTAAAGCACAATCATCTGGTGCGCATCGCCGGATACAAAATCGAAGAGAGTCAGCACGCCAAAGAACGCGCGCGGAGCGCTTACTTTCCTACGATCCGGAACGAGAGCGGTGTGCTTAAAGTTACCGACACGCAGTTTATCCAGATTGCCGCAGGCGAACTCGGGACCATTGGCGGCGTCCCGAATCCGGAGCACTCCGCGACTCTCAACCAAGGTGGAAAGCTGTTCATAACCAGCGGGACCCAACTCACCCAGCCGCTCACGCAGCTGTTCACCAGAATCAAACCGGAGAACGATATCGCGCGCGCCAATCTCGACGTCAGCCGCGCCAACGCTCAGGAAACCGAAAACGAAGTCGCGCTCAAAGTTCACGAAATCTACTACAAGGTTTTGATCGCTCAACTGCACCGCAGCGCGGTGGAAGCCAGGATCCGCGCGGCTCAGGAACTCCAGAGCGAACGTACACAAGAAGTGAAATACGGCAGCGCCCTGCAGCAGGATCTGATTGAAAGCAGCGCGCAAGCTCTGCAGGCCAAACAAGAACTGCTCAGCACGGAGTTGGCGCTCTCCGATCTGACTTTACAGTTCGACGACGTGATTGGCGTTCCGCTGACCACTCAGCTTGACCTCGATCCTACTGTTCCACCGGTGCAGACCGTGTGCGAACGCGAAGAATGCGTGAAAATCGCGCTGGCCTCACATCCGGAAATCGCGTCCGCCCGCGACGAAGTTCGCAAAGCCTCGGCGTCGGTACAATTGAGCAAGGCCGAATATGTTCCGGATCTCTCGGCCCTGGCCCGTTATAGCTATTCGAGCGATGTTCCGTTTCTGGCGCGTAACTTCGGAACCTTCGGCGTTTTGTTCACCTACGACCTTTTCGATGGCGGGCGCCGGCGCGCCGCTTTGCACGAAAGCAATTCTCAATTGGCGGAAGCCAGGGAAAACCTCGCGCGCGTCACCGAAGAAGTCGAAGTGCAGGTGCAAACAGCCTCTAACCGGCTTGCACGAACTCGCGAAATGGTCAAAGTTTCCGAAGAGCTGTTGTCACTGCGTTCCGAGTCCAGCCGAACTTCCGCGCAACAACTCGAAAAGGGGTCACTGCTTAAGGCCCAGGCCGATGCCACGTTGGCCCAGGAGTTCGACGCCAAGGCCACCCTGCTCCAATCGCAACTCGACTACGTTCAGGCCCAGGATGAACTGACCCAGGCGATTGGCCGCACTCCGGAATAAAGCCCTTGGCCCGGCGCTTAAAGGGCATCGAGCGACGTTAACCAAACAGAGACCCTACACCCTTCGAGCCGTGAAATGAATCGGAGAGCATATGCAACTGGCGGGAGTGATTATCTTTAGTCGCGTGGCGCGTGGATTACTTTTGGAATTGCGTATCGCCTGCTTGTTAGAGGAGAATGCCGCTGAGCTAGCGCGCGCGGTTACGCGCCGGCTCAAGAACAAATGAAACCCTGCGCGCAAAGTCGCGGCCTTGTCTGCAAGGTAGCCGGTCTGGCGCTCTTGCTTGGCTTTTTATTGCTGATTGCGACCGTTTGTTCGGCGGCTCCTGCTGGTCCTTCTCAAATTCCGAATATCTTCAAACCAGATTCGACTCCGGCAGATTCCATATTTCGCTTATCGCGGTTGGTTCTGATCATCTGCGCCCTGATATTCGTGGTCGTCTTCTCCCTGATGGTCTACGTCGTCGCGAAATTTCGCCGGCGCGGTGCCGACGACGGTCATGAGCCTCCACAAGTTTACGGAAGCAATCAGGTGGAACTCGCCTGGACCGTAATTCCGGGACTGATCGTACTCGTCTTGTTTCTTGCCACGGCGCGCGTGATCCTTTCGGTGCAGGACGCCCCCAAACCGCCCGGAGCGATCGAAGTGGTCGCTATTGGCCATCAGTATTGGTGGGAATATCGCTATCCCGCGCTGGGGGTGGTCACCGCGAACGAACTTCACGTTCCGGTCAGCGACCCGCAACACCCCACGCCGACATTTATTACGCTGCTTTCCGCCGATACCGACCACAGCTTCTGGGTTCCGCGGCTGGCTGGCAAGACCGACTTGATTCCGAATCACCCCAATCACACCTGGATCGATCCCCACGAAACCGGTTTGTTTCTCGGTCAATGCGCGCAGTATTGCGGGGTGCAACACGCCAAAATGCTCCTGCGTGTGTATGTGGATTCTGGCGCGGATTTCAACGCCTGGATCCAGAGCGAAAAGAAATCCGCGGTTACCGATGACGCCGCGATCGAAGGCCGCCACATTTTCGAATCGACGGCTTGCGTCAACTGCCATGCCGTGTCCGGCACAGTTGCTGACGGCCACTTCGGCCCGGACCTTACGCACATGATGAGCCGGGACACCATCGCTGCGGGCGCTGCGGCGAATACCCGCGAGAATCTGCGGGCCTGGATCCAGAGTCCCGATTCGATCAAGCCGGGTTCCCTCATGCCGGCCATGAAACTAAACGATCACGACCTCGATGCGCTCACCTCGTATCTTGAGACGCTTCGATGAAGGCGAGGAACTAGGCGACATGGCTTCCGACACGATCGCGATCAACGGTTTCGCTGCCGGCGATAAGCCCATCGGCGAACGACTGCACGGCTGGGTCACCACCGTCGATCACAAGCGCCTGGGCATCCTGTATATCGTCTACTCGCTTTTCTTCCTGGTCATCGCTGGTATCGAGGCCACCATCATCCGCATTCAGTTGATGGTTCCGCACAATCACTTCGTTTCGCCCGAAGTGTTCAATCGCATGTTCACCATGCACGGCACCACTATGATTTTCTTTGTGGCCATGCCCATCCTCTTCGGCTTCGGCACCTATTTAATCCCCCTAATGATCGGCGCGCGCGACATGGCCTTCCCACGCCTCAATGCGCTGAGTTTCTGGCTCACTGCTTTCGGAGGGTTGCTTCTTTATTTCAGCTTTGTCGGAGGTAACGGACTCTACGGTGCCGGCAATGCCCCGGATGTCGGCTGGTTTGCCTACGCACCGCTCACCTCACGGGCATTCTCAGTGGGACATAGCACGGATTTTTGGACCCTGGCCTTGCTGATTTCCGGCATCGGCAGCATCGGCACCGCCGTGAATTTCATCGCTACCATTATTACCATGCGCTGTCCGGGAATGACCCTAGGCAAAATGCCACTGCTCGCGTGGATGAACCTGGTCACCGCCGGCATGGTCCTCCTGGCCGTCTCGCCGCTTACCGCCGCGCAAGTCATGCTCTGTTTTGATCGTTACCTCGGAGCGCATTTTTTTGACACGCAGGCGGGCGGCTCGGCCGTTCTGTGGATGCACTTCTTCTGGATTTTCGGCCATCCCGAGGTCTACATCCTGATTCTTCCGTCGTTCGCCTTCGCTTCTGAAATCATTCCGGTATTCTCGCGCAAGCCTATCTTCGGATATCCGGTCATGGTCGCGGCCACCGTAATGATCGGGTTCATCAGCATGAGCGTTTGGGCCCACCACATGTTCTCGATTGGCATGCCGTCTTACGGCAATACTTTCTTCACCATCACTTCGATGGTCATTGCCGTACCCACCGGAATCAAAATCTTCAACTGGATCGGAACCATGTGGGGCGGCAAGATCCGATTCAACGCTCCGATGCTCTTCTGCGTCGCCTTCCTGTTCCAATTTCTCATCGCCGGCCTCACCGGAATTATGCTGGCCGCCTCTCCTTTCAACTGGCAGCTCACCGGTTCGTACTTCGTGGTCGCGCATTTTCACTACGTGATTGTCGGCGCGATTCTTTTCACGCTTTTCGCAGCCTTCTATTATTGGTTCCCGAAAATGAGCGGCCGCATGTACAGCGAGACCCTCGCCAAATGGCACTTCTGGTTGTTTGTAATCGGGTTCCACCTGACTTTTGATTTCATGCACATTCCTGGCTTGTTGGGCATGCCGCGTCGCATCTACACCTATGAGCCCGGGCGCGGCTGGGATATCTGGAATCTGATCGTCACGATTGGGACTTTTGTCCAAGGCATCGCTGTTCTTATTTTTGTCGTGAACCTGTTGTGGTCCGTGTTCAAGGGCGAGCCGGCCGGAAACGATCCGTGGGACGCGTGGACCCTGGAATGGTCCACGACTTCGCCGCCGCCTGATTACAACTTCGCGACGATTCCTACGGTCGAGAGCCGCCGTCCGCTATGGGATCTCAAGCATCCAGAAGATCCGGACTGGAAATATGAATGAAACGGGAGAAATTCTTTGAGTAGCGTCGCAGCTGCACCAGCGCCGTTAAAACCGGAGTGGACGCTGCCCTCGCGTGGGCGCGTGGGGATGTTTTGTTTGATTGCCGCTGAATCTGCGGTCTTCACCATATTCGTGATCGCGTACATTTTTTATATCGGTAAAAGCTCGTCCGGTCCGCAGCCGAAAGACGTGCTTGAGCTCCCCATCTTCATTTCCATCTGTCTTCTCTCGAGCAGCATTACGATCCATCTAGCCGTGCGGGCCCTGGGAAAAGCGCAGCTGGGCGCGTTCGCTCTTTGGTGGGTTTTAACCCTGGCTCTCGGCTCTATTTTTCTGGTTGGCACGGGCCGTGAGTGGTACCACCTGATTTATGAGAAAGGTCTGAAGATCAGCACCAACCTCTTTGGCACCACTTATTATTCGCTTGTTGGTCTGCATGCCTTTCACGTCACGGTGGGCTTGCTGGCGATTCTGATCGTCACAATTTTCACTTTGATGAAGAAGGTCAAGACCGAGCACCACGAAAAGGTGGAGGTCTTTTCGTTGTACTGGCATTTCGTCGACGTCGTTTGGAGCATCGTGTTCACCGTGGTCTACATTGTCGGCCGCTAAATAGATAGGAGGGTATTCGATCAGCAATGGTTCCGAGCGATCCATCATCGAAAGCGACTGAGCCCGGCGCACCGGGCACGGTAATCCTGCCCGCTCCCACGGCCTGGCCCATCGTTCTGGCCTTCGGTATCACCATGCTTCTGGCCGGCCTGGTAACCAGCCCTTCGGTCGGTATTCTCGGCGCAATTCTCACCGTCGTCGCCAGCGTCGGTTGGTTTCGCGATGTGCTGCCACACGAGCAGTACGAAGTGGTTCGAGTCGAAGGTGAGGTTACCGCGGTCTCCACCTCACGCCATCAAGTCGAACGTCTCGCGGTGGCTCCCGAACTTGCCCGTGCCGCACTGCCGCTCGAAACCTATCCGGTTTCCGCCGGAGTAAAAGGTGGCTTGGCGGGCGGCGTGGCCATGGCGTTGCTCGCTTGTCTCTACGGCGTCATCAAGCAGGGAAGTATTTGGTATCCGATCAATCTTCTCGCGGCCACTCTTTACACCCAGTCGATTTATTTTGGCTCCACATCTCTAATGTCATTTCACCTCAATAGCTTTCTCCTCGCCTGCGGCATTCATCTGATCACCTGTTTGCTCGTCGGCCTTTTGTACGGCGCCATGCTGCCTATGTTTCCGAGCCGGCCGATTCTGCTGGGCGGAATCATCGCGCCGATTCTTTGGTCCGGTTTGCTGTACAGCATTTTGGGATTACTAAATCCACTGCTCGACAAGAAAATTGATTGGTGGTGGTTCGTCGCGTCGCAATTTGCATTTGGCATCGTCGCTGGTTTGGTTGTCTCTCGTCAGACTCGCATTCGCACCCATCAAGTCATGCCTTTTTTCATGCGCGCTGGTTTCGAGGCTCCCGGCTTGTCTGGCGAGAAGGACGAGCCACGATGAAGCTTCCAGCTCTCATCGTCGGAGCCGCCGCCGTTATTGCTTTCAGTCTGTCGGGATGCGCCAACTCGCCGGGCCGCCCGCGCCCGGGCGATATTCAAATCAATCCTGCGGACATTTCGGACTTCGACACGCTGTACAAACAGAACTGCGCAGGCTGCCATGGAACGGATGGAAAAGGCGGAGCGGCGCTCGCTCTGGCCGATCCGGTGTATCTTGCGATCGCCGACGACGCTGTGCTGCATCAAGCCGCGACGAATGGAATTCCCGGCACTTCGATGCCTGCTTTCGCGCAAAGTGCCGGCGGCATGCTCACCGACAAACAAATCGCCATTCTCGTAAACGGCATCCGCGTGCGTTGGGCTCGGCCCGGCACATTGCAGGGCACAAATCCTCCGCCGTACGCCTCTGTGGCTCCGAGCGATTCTTCGCGAGGCGCAGATGTTTACGCTGCGTACTGCTCATCCTGTCACGGCGCCGGCGGCCGTGGCGGTGCCAAAGCAAGTTCCATTGTGAACGGCTCTTTCCTCGCGCTGCTCAATGATCAAGAACTTCGCACGCTAGTCATCGTCGGGCGTCCGGAACTCGGCGCTCCCGACTGGCGGAGCAATATCCCCGGCAAGCCAATGTCCTCGCAGGAAATTTCGGACGTCGTTGCTTGGCTCGCCAGCCAGCGCCCGAAATTTCCCGGCCAGCCATTTCCCAGCAACACCAAACCAGCGGGAGAAACTCGATGACCCTGCCTGAAGGTCTTTCCCGGCGTGCGCTTCTCGTCAAGCTTGGAATCTTTTTCAACGCGGCCATCGCTGCTGTTTTGGCCGTGCCCATCGTGCGTTATCTCATGTCACCCATCATCCGCGAACGCAAAGGCGGCTACGACGCCTGGGTGTCTCTCGGCAATCTTGAACAATTTCCGTCTGGCCAGACTCGTTTCGCTACCTATCGAAATCCGGTGGTAAATCCGTGGGACGGCACAACGGGTGACATCGCCTGCTGGGTGCGCAACGTCGACGGAAAAACATTCCAGGTCTTTGCCATTAACTGCGCGCATCTCGGATGTCCGGTTCGCTGGTTTCCGCAATCCGGCTTGTTCCTGTGTCCCTGTCACGGTGGCGCTTACTACCAGGACGGTTCCCGCGCCTCCGGTCCTCCCGAACGCGGACTCTTCGAATACGGCTACAAAATCGATTCCGGAAGACTTTTCATCAAAGCCGAAGAAATGCCTACTCCGGGCAGCGCCTGCAATTCGAATATCGTGCGCGAGATAAAACCATGCGTTTGATCAAAACTATTGGCGATTGGCTCGGCGTCCGCTTGCCAATCGATGCGACCATCCAGGAAACCGCTGGGCACGTGGTCCCTCGCGAAACCGCCAGCTGGTTTTATGTTTTTGGCAGCGCCGCCTTGGTCGTCTTCATGCTGCAGATCGTCACCGGCATCATGCTGGCTTTTATTTACGTTCCTTCCGCCGGCGAAGCCTGGAACAGCCTGCAGGTTCTCAATCACGACGTCACCCTGGGCTGGTTTATTCGCGCCATGCACGGTTGGGGTTCGGACTTCATGGTCGCGATTGTTCTGATCCATATGGTCCAGGTGTTTTTATTTGGCGCGTACAAATTTCCGCGCGAACTCACCTGGGTGGTCGGCATACTTCTGTTGATCGTCACGCTGGGCATGGCTTTCACCGGTCAGGTTCTGCGCTTCGATCAGGACGCCTATTGGGGCCTCGGCATCGGCGCTTCCATCGCCAGCCGTGTTCCAGTGCTGGGCCCTTCGACCGTCAATTTAATGTTAGGCGGTCCGATCATCGCCGGAGCAACTCTCTCTCGCTTCTTCGCCTTGCACGTGTTTATCATTCCCGGGCTGCTCATCTCTTTCGTCGCCGTGCATCTGCTGATGGTTCTGCGGCTCGGAATCAACGAATGGCCCATGCCCGGGCGCGTGGTCCGCAAGGCGACCTACATAAAGGACTACCACGAGCTGACTAAGCGCGACGGCGTCCCGTTCGTTCCTGGCGCCGTGTACAAAGATCTCTTCTTCGGCGCGTTCATCATCATCGCGATTGCGGCCTGCGCGATCTATTTCGGTCCCTTCGGCCCGTCCGGCGCACCTGACCCCACCATCATTCAGACCGCGCCCCGGCCGGATTATTTTTTCTTGTGGCTTTACGCCGTGCTGTCGCTGTTGCCGCCTTCAATGGAAACTCCGGCGCTCCTCATCGGCCCAGTTGTGGTCCTGGCTGGATTGATTCTGTTGCCCTTTGTTTTTGGCGAAGGCGAGAAGAGCTGGCGCCGCCGGCCCATCGCGGTCTTGACGATTTTGCTCGTCGCGGTTGCGCTCGGAACATTCACCAAGCTCGCTCAGTTCGCGCCCTGGAGTCCGATGATGGACGCCTGGAGTGAAATTCCGGTTCCGTCCGAATTCCTGCACAACCGCACGGCGCTCGAACGTCAGGGCGCGCTGGTTTTTAAGTTGAAGCAGTGCCACAACTGCCACTCGCTCGACGATCAAGGCGGAAAACGCGGACCGGCGTTGGATGCAGTCGCTGTCCGCTTAACGCCCGATCAGTTGATTCGTCAGGTGATTCAAGGCGGCGGCAACATGCCCGCGTACGGCAAGAATCTGAGCCCGGCAGAAACCACCGCTCTCGTCGCCTTCCTCGAGACTTTGCATCCCGCGGGGCAATCACCCGCACGCGATGCCTCGCGCACTCTGGCGCTCGATCCACAAAACGAAACTGCTCCAGCCCAGAAGCCTTAGAACTGGTATGACTCCCCGCGCCCAATCCATTTTCCAATCATGGTCCGCTCCGCTGGGTCTTTACGCGGTTTTGCTTCTCGTCGTTTTCGTGTACGCGCGCGGATGGTGGCATCTCCGAAAGAGCTTCCCGAGCGCGATCCCGGCATGGCGATTTGCCGCGTTTCTGGGTGGAATTGTTTGCGTGTGGCTCGCGATCGGCTCCCCGCTCGCCGCCTTTGACGAGTCGTCGCTCACCGTGCACATGATCCAGCATTTGCTGCTCATGTCTTTCGCGCCGCCTTTAATTTTGCTCGGCGCACCCGCCCTCCCGTTTCTTCACGGCGTCCCGCAGCTGTTTGCGCGCGATGTTGCAGGTTCCGTTCTTCGATGGCGTCCGCTGCAATGGTTCGGACGTTTTCTTACCAATCCTGCCGTCGCTTGGACCGTCGCGGCGCTCACGCTGCTCGTCTGGCACGTTCCCGCTATATTCGATCTCACACTGCATTCGGATTCGCTGCACAAATTCGAGCACGTCACGTTTTTCGCTGCCGGACTGATTTTCTGGTGGCCGGTGATTCAACCTTGGCCGAGCATCGCGCGATGGCCACGCTGGTCGATCCCACTCTATCTTTTCGCCGCGACCCTGCCCTGCGATGCGCTCTCCGGATTCTTGGTGTTCTGCGATCGCGTCGTCTACACCTCGTATCTTGCCGCACCAAAAATCCTGAGCCCCTCCGCTTTGCAGGATCAGCAATGCGCGGCGGCCCTGATGTGGGTCTGCGTAACGGTCATCTTCTTGGTTACAGCGGTGGTTGTCACCATGCAGATTCTTTCCCCGCAAAAACAGTTTCCAACCCACAAAAAATCTGTAGACTCGTCCGGAATCATCGGCCAGCCGCTTGAAACCGCGCACCTTAAAGTGATTTAAACCGAGTTGGTTGTGGCAGTGTCGTCTGCCACATTTCCTCTCCACCTGCCGTAAATGCCTTTCCCAAATGGGCGATGCCGCGATTCCTTCTCTTGTTGAGCTGCTAAAGAGTGGGGACGAATTGATGCGCAGGCGCTGCGTTCTAATCCTGATAAACATAAACACTCCGGCGTCTAGGAAAGCCCTTCAAAATTGGCTGCCGCACGAAACCGAGCCCTTAGTTAGGAACTTGATTCAAAGCCTTGCGCGTCCCTAAGCTGCTGGTGGGGCTGTTCATTAGTGGGCTTGCGTGTGTACGTTGCGTGTACCTCGTCCCAGCGAATTCAACGTTTCGATCGGGTGTGTCGTCTCAAGAAATGAACAACTTTCGCCTTTTCAATGTCATCTTTAGTTCGATCCCCACCGCCACCAACCTATCCTTTTGAGAGGAAGAACTTTTGCGCTAGATTGGGCCGTGTACCTCGCGTGTACCTCACATTTAGGCAATTTGCAGCAAGGCACAACTTCTCCCTAAAAATGAACAACTCCTTCGCTTTCTCCACTGGAAGGAGCCAAGTTCCCTTGAGCGCATAATCGTCGGCTATACTAACAAGCGCGAGAAAGTCGAAATCGAAATTATTCACATCGACGTTGAGCACGTCCTCGCCGCGCTGTTTCACCTGGTGTCGCTTTCCATCGCCGCCCAGCAAGTCATAGCCGGGATGGTTGCCCATCTCGGCCGGGACTGAGTCGAGTTCACGAGCTAGGTACAGTTCAGCCAGAATTGACGGCGTCAGGTCACGATTGAATTCCCGCGTGAAACGGACCAGGGCCTCGACTGCGATCTTTATGGTCTCTAGCTTGGACTCAGCTGATGACGGCTCCATCTTCTCGCTCCATCCGAAGCTAAATTCCAATTCTCTCGACTTCATCCCGAAATCCGTGAGCATTTCATTTGCGCCGGACATACTCCACACTCACTTTTAATCCGTGTTCCGCCAGATACTTGATGTATGCCCGTGGCATCGGCGCGTCCAGAAAGGGCCTCCCGTGTTTTTCTTCGGTGATGAATACCAGGCAGGTCAGCCTCTTTTTGCGTTTCTCATTCCAGATGATGACCTTCACAATGTCTTTGTAAAACTCGGCCCAGGCGTTTTTCCCCGATACCTTGAATTCATAGGCCCCGCCGGTTTCCGAATCCACCACGTCAATCTTTTGGTCCAGCTCGGGCGTGACCAGCGCTTCAATCTGAAACCGATCAGGGTCCAACGTGTGTACAGCGCCGCGCCATGCCTTTGCGATGGCCTGAGCATTCTTCGTGTTCTCGGAAACGTCTGACGAATCTTTCAGCCTGACGGAGAATGCAAGTTGAGCAGCTGTCACGACTGGATCATCCATAGGTGTCCACCTCGACTTATCGTGGATGATAACGTCCTTTATCATCAGTGATCAAAGTTCGGCCGATCCGAGGGTCAGTTTGTCCGACCCGACCTTCGGCATACCGCCGTCATTTTTCATACCTCCAGCAATTGCTCGAGCAGTCTGCCAAGGCGGCTCTTAAGTTCTTCTCGATTTGTTCGCTTGGGCTGGCACAGTTTCGAGTGCTTTTCTGCCTCTCCTTTCCTTGGGCACGGCTTCGGGATAATTCCTGCGCCCGGCACCTTCGCGTCTTCTGCTTTCCCGGTTCCGCCCCGTGATTCATTCGGGTCCCTCCCGGAATGCAGCCGCTCGCCTTGGGAGCAGTATCCTCTCCGCCCTTGGGTGCCCCAAGGAAATGGGGCAAAAAAGGAGAAATAACATGTACCTCAATCACGTCCAACTCATCGGATTCCTCGGAAAAGATCCAGAGAAGCGGCAGGTCCGCGGAAACGGAACGAACTTCACCGTTCTCTCGGTGGCCACCCAGCAGTCCTGGAAAGATGCGAAGGACGAATGGCAGTCCAAAACCGAGTGGCACCGCGTTGTGGCCTTCAACCGCTTGGGCGAATCGATCGCCGAGGCTCTCCACAAGGGCGATCACGTCCTCGTGGACGGCTTGCTCGTAAGCTCGAAGTACGAACGCGAGAATGGCAAATCCAAGAAGGCGAAGGCCACGCAGTTCAACGTTTTCTGGAGCGTTCGCGCCAACTCCGTGCGCAGGCTGAGCCGGGCGGAAGCCGATGCATCGACGGCGCCCAGCGCCGAAGCGGGTACCGAAGGAGGAGAAGCGCCACTCTGAGGGCGGCGCAATAAGGCCCTCCGGCTTAGGCCGGAGGGCCTTTTTTGTTTGTCCCGCATTCCTGCCAACGAAAACAATTCCACCCCTTCGCTCGCCGAATTGGACAGGATACGCGTCCGCCGCGAACTCCCGGCAATCTGCGGCGCTCCAGCACCGGTTCCCTCCCGAAACCGATCGCTGCCTGACCGCGGTTCGAGTGCCGGCGGGAGCGGTTTGCCGCTCTCGGATTCGCGGTCTTATTTGCCGCGAGGGGAGGCGGGTCATGCCCCTGGAACATACATGCGGCTGCGCGCTCTGCCAGATCGAACGGAGCCTGCTCTCCGAATTGTCTGCCGCAGAGTCACATACGCTCCAGAAACTGTTTTCCAAATCGGGGAGCTTCCGGGAGTGTGCATCGGTTTCCGTTCTGCTGGCGCGTCTGAAGGCCGGCTCGGCGGATCCGCAAAGCGACGAGTTGTTCCGTGAACTGCTTGCCGCGCGCGACTTCAACTCCTCGTTTACCGACGGTCTTCTCGTCCTGGCGTTCCTTCCCATGCTGCACGGAACGGTCCGACGCGTTGCGCGGCAACAGCCGGAACTGGCGCCCGAAGATATTTCGCAACAGGCACTCATCTACCTCTTGCAATATTTGGGTTCCGGAGAACTGCAATCCCGCGAGTCGTACTTCGCTTTCGCGATTTCCCGCGCGGTAAAGCGTCTATTGTTCGAGTGGGCCAGCCGTGAAAGCGAAACAAATGGAAGGTTGAATCGCCACGACAGCGTGTTTCTCGCAAGGCTCGCGCACGAGGAATCCTTCGAGCGCTACGCGTTCTTGCGCCACTTCCTGAATCGATGCGTGACCCGAGGCTCGTTGACGGACGCGGAGCTGAATCTTCTAATCGACTTCAAGTTGAACGGAACCAACGGAGCCGATTTCGCGGATCTCAACGGAACCTCATCGAATGCCATCCGGCAAAAGCTAAAACGCCTGCTCACGAAACTGCGGCGGCTAGCGAAATAGTGTGACCGGATTCCTCTCTTTGTCCTTGCTTCCAGACAAGGCAGCGGACCGTTGCAGAAACGCGTCTGCCTGCCGCTACGCGTAAGACATGGTCCGCTCTAGGTCGTCGCAAAATATTTTCAACTCCCTGCGACACATTTTTCTTCCGAAACACTGAATAGGTAAAGAGAGGGGAAGTTTAGGCGGGACTTTATCGCTCACGCACAACGTCACAGCGCATCGGGACACGTCCGGGGGAGACGCACTTGGTTCGACCGGAGGGTGGCGCTCTGACCGTGACGAGCGACCATTCTTCGTCTGCGCGAACTTCCCTTCCTTCTTGAAGCGTTCGAAATCCATTCCGAGGTTGTGTGATGAAAAAACATTGGACGACGCTCCGTAGGCGTCTTCGGTCGATCCGTATCCTGGCGGCCGTCGGTATCGGACTTTTTTTCGCTGCCCCGGCGTTCGCTCAGGGCACATCGCCTTGGGAAAACGCCGTCAACGTACTCCAGCAGGCGTTCACCAGCACGATCGCTCGCGGTCTCTCGCTCGTCGCGATTGTCGTTGCTGGTCTCACCTTCGCGTTCGGCGAGGGTGGATCCAAGCGCGTTCTCGCCGGTGTGCTTTTCGGCGTCGGCATGGCGATCGCCGCCGTGAACTTCCTGTCGTGGCTGTTTCCGGGGTAGCCGAAATCGGCGGCAAAACTATGACGGAAACGAGGCGAATCAACATGGTCCACCGGTCATTGTCCCGGCCTCTCACGATCCTGGGGGCCGAGAGAAAACTTTTCTTCTTCGCCATGTGCCTGGGCGCAGCAACGTTCAACCTGCTGGGCAGCTTGCTAGGTGGCGTTCTCGTGTTTCTGCTTCTCTATTTCGTGGCGCGATGGGCCACGCGAACCGATCCCCAGGTCCTTCGGTTCCTTTTGACCGCGGCGAAACTCGCAAGGCAGTACGACCCCGCAAAGCTGAGCCCGGTTTTTGTTCGCAGGGGGAGCCGTGCTTAAGCTGAAAAGCCTGTTCAAAAACTACGAGGAAACCGGTTCGCTCAACGAGCAAGTGAACCTGTTTGGATTTCTGGACAACGAAGTGTTTCTCACCAAGAGCGGAGACCTCGGAATCATTCTGGAAGTCCGGGGTGTCGATTACGAGTGCCTGGACGGTGGCGCGGTCGACGGCCTTACGAAACGGCTTGAGTCCGCGTTAAAGCTGTTCGATGAAAACTACCGCGTCTATCAGTATCTGTTCAAACGGAACAACGAAGCCATTCCCTACAAACTTTACGGCGATCCCATTGTCGACACGGCTATCAAGAATCGAATCGCGTATCTCGGAAGCAAAGCCCAAAACCTATTTTCACTCACGATCTATTATGTCGTGCTGTTCGAGCCCTCGCACCGGTCGCGCACGATCGGGAGCTGGTTCGCTGGCTTTTCCGATTCGCCGGTCAAGGCCGCTCGCAACCTCGTTGCCCGGCTCTCGACCAAAAAGCAGACGGTCGTTCTCGACCAGGAAATTCAGAGGTTCCAAGCGGCGCTGTTGCAAAAGGCGCACAGCTTCATTCTGCAGGTCAGCGATTTTCTATCGATCCGTCTGCTCGAGAAGGTCGAGGCGTTCCGCGTTCTCAAACGAACGCTGAACCTGGCTCCGCAAAAGCTGGAGTTCGCGCGCCTGAAACACGACACCTTTCTGGACTACTACCTCTGCGAATCACATCTCGAGTGTCACCGGGGACATCTGCGCCTCGACGATTACTACGTCAAAGTTCTGACGCTCAAGGAACCGTCCGCACAGAGTTTCCCGCTGATCTTCAAGGCTCTGCTGGAAGTCCAGGCGAGCTATTACGTCGTGACGGAGTGGAAAAAAGAAGATCCCGGCAAAACCCGGCGAAACATCCAGGCCAAGCGCCGTCACTTCCACAACACGAAGCGCTCGTTCGTAAGCCAGGTCAACATGAACGACGCTTCGCCGCGGGACGTTCTTCTTGATGATTCCAAGGAATCACAGGTTCGCGAGCTGGGCGAAGGAATCAAAGAGATCGAGTTGAACGGAAATTATTTCGGAGAGTTTTCACTTACCATCATTATCTACGATCTGGACCTCGCCCGAGTGGATCGCGGGTGCGCCGAGTTTTACAAAGTCTTTAGCGTCCATGACGCGCAGCTATACGAGGAAAAATACAATCTTCTGAATGCATTCCTCGCGGCGGTTCCCGGGAACCACGCCGCGAATCTCCGCTATTTATACCTTCTGAATACCAATTACGCGGACTTCTCGTTTCTCTTTACGCTCCATGGAGGCGAACCGCGGAATCCGCACCTCCGTGAAGAGTATCTCGCGGTTCTTGAGACCAATCACCACACGCCTTACTTCTTAAACCTTCATTACCGCGACGTCGCGCACACCATGATTCTTGGGCGCACCGGCGCGGGAAAAAGCTTCCTCCTCAATTTTCTGATCACCAATCTCCAGAAATACGCTCCGCATACGTTCATTTTCGATTTGGGCGGGAGCTTCGAAAACGTCACCCAGCTGTTTCACGGTTCGTACGTCCGGGTGGGCCTGGAATCCGACGATTTTCGGATCAATCCCTTCTCTCTCACTCCCACCAAAGAGAACCTCGACTTTCTGGCACTCTTCGTCAAGGTTCTCGTGCAAGGCCCTGGAAGCTTTGAAATCGATGCCGCGACCGAACGCGATCTGTACCACCAGATCGAAAACATCTACGCGATCGATCATTCTCTGAGAACCCTCGGTGTCCTGGCCAACACGTTGGGGCGAAACCTCGCGGACCGCCTTGCCAAGTGGGTGCGTGGCGGCCAGTTTGGGTTTCTGTTTGACAACGCCGAAGACACGATTTCGTTTTCGCGTTTCCAGTGCTTCGACTTCCAGAAGATGGCCCAGTATCCGGACATCCTCGAACCGCTGCTGTTCTACATCTTGCACCGCGCGAACTCGGTTATCGCCAACCGAGAAATCAGCTCCGCGTTCAAGGCGTTTTTCATCGACGAAGCCTGGGTGTTTCTGAAAAACCAAAACATCCAGCGCTACGTCGTCGAGGCTCTCAAGACCTGGCGAAAGCACAACGCGGCGCTGATTCTGTCTACGCAATCGCTCGACGAACTCCGGCGTTCGGACATCCTCGACATCATCATCGAGAGCTGCGCCACCAAGATTTTCCTCGCGAACCCGGACATGGACCGGGAACTCTATCGCCAGCAGTTTCATCTGAACGCGACCGAAGTCGAACGAATCGCCAGTCTGATTCCGAAACAACAGTTTTTGATTAAAACTCCCGAACTTGCGAAAGTCGCGAACCTTACCGTTGATCCCAAGAGCTATTGGCTGTACACCAACGACCCCTACGACAACCGCAAGCGGAAAGAGGCTTTCGACGCCTACGGATTCGAAAAAGGCCTCGAAATTCTCGCAGGAGGAATGCCATGAAGTATTTGTCGATTGCGTTTTTTGCAATCCCCGGTGAACCGGGCCTTCCGGGGTGGCCCGACTCGCTTTTCATCCCAGCTCCGCCATACGAGTTTGTGGTCTTTCTCGCAGCCACCGGAATGGCTCTCGTGGCTGTCGCAGCGCTCTACGCGCTCGCGCGATTTTTCCAACGCAAGCGCAGACGTTCCTAGAACCATACAAGGAGAAAAACATGGATCAAGCAACTTCGCATCGACGGAAGCTCTTTCCCCGCTGGGTTCGGGTCGTAGCCGTATTTTTTGCAATCGCAGCGAACACTTCGCACGCTCAAGCGGCAGCCGATGGCGCGAGAGTCGTCAAATATGCGAAGGAAGACATCGTTCCCGTTCGCGCCAAGTTGCGTTTTTCAACCCTCATCGTGCTGCCCGAGAACGAGGAGATTCTCGACTTCACCACCGGTGACAAGGAATTCTGGATCATCAACGGCGCACACAACCTATGCTATGTCCATCCGGCTCAAGCCGGCATTCGCAGCAATCTGAATCTCATCACCGCCTCCGGACACGTCTATTCATTTCTACTGACCGAAATCAGCAGCGAACCGAACTCCGAACCAGACCTCAAGCTCTTTATCGAGCCGAAGGAGGGCTCGGGCCTTTCCGCCGACACCTCACTTCGCGGATATGTCCGCTCCGCCGACGTTGAAGCGTACAAGAAAGAACTCGAAACACTCCGCGTTCAGACCGAAGAGCAGATTCGCGCCGCCCGTATGGAAGCCGCCGAACAAGTGAATAAGTTCCGAGCCGAATATCCTTCCCACCTCCAGTTTGATTACACGCTCGACGTCAAGGCAGCGCGTTCGCCGTTCCTGGTCTCGGCGATCTATCACGACAGCGCTTTCACCTATATCCAGTCGGGTGCCAAAGAGAAGCCAACTCTGTACGAAGTAAAAGACGGAAAACCCAACCTGATCAATTTCGAACTCGTGAACGGCGTGTACATCACACCGAAGGTTCTGGACGCCGGATATCTCGTCATCGGCAAGAAGAAGCTGACGTTCACCCGCTTGTCCGCAGGTAAGTGAAGGTGCCCAAGAACATGAACGAGTCCATCCAGGATCAAACTCCGAAACCGCCGGGCTTGTTGCCGAAAAACGTCCAATCATGGCTTCTGGTCTCCATCGCTCTCGTGATGGTCCTGATCATGTGGCTTACGGGCGGGAAGAAGCCCCCCTCCGCTCCCAAGCCGGGTGCCGTTCCCATCGCTGTCCAACCTCCGCTCGAAGTCAACGAAACCAAGATCGCCGAACTCCAGAGCCGTATTGAAAACTTGCAACGCGACCAGCTCGTCGCTCAAAACGCACTGGAGGAACAGAATCGTCAGTTCGGCCCGTTGACGCAAAGCCCGGAAAATTCACCGCAGGGGCTCCCAACCGCCTCGTCGCCATCGAACCAGCCCGCGGAAGATCCAATCGAGGTCGAACGGAAGAAACGCGCATACGTTTCCCTCTTTTCGTCGAACGTGGCTCTGACATACAGAAAGGGGCTCAGCGAAAGTCGTCTGCCGGAGGGCGAATCCGCACCTTCCGAGCCGGCTCCGTCCGCAAACTCGCCCGCTCCGGGCCCCGATGCGACCCAGGTCGCGCAAGCCTTGAAGGATCTGCTGCCGCTCGGACCACCGCCTGCTGCCGCGCCACTGTCCGCTCCCCCCGTTGCACCGAGCGGGGTGCAAGGTTCGTCCGCGAAGCCCCTCATTGAAAGAAAGGAAGAGGCTCATCTCGCAGACGGCTTGACGGCAACAGCGACCGGAAAGGACCATATGATTTTTGAAGGAACCATTCTCGAAACGGTTCTCATCAATCGCCTCGAAGGGCAGTTTTCCGGTCCCCTCGAATGCCTCCTCACCACCGACGTCTATTCTCACGACCGCCAGCATTTGCTCATTCCGTCCGGTACGAAATTGCTCGGGGAAACCAAAAAGGTCGAGAATTCGGGGCAGACCAGGCTGGCCGTTGTCTTTCACCGTCTGCTCATGCCCGACGGCTATTCCGTCAGCCTCGATCAGTTCAAAGGGCTCGATCAGATTGGTGATACCGGTTTGCGTGACCAGGTCAACAACCACTACCTCCGCATCTTCGGTGTGTCGCTCGCCATCGGGGCGATTGGGGCTGTCGCCGAAGCCGGAACGGGCGGCGGACTGAATGCTTCCAGTGGCGAACTGATGCGACAGGGATTTGCGGGAAGCGTCGCTCAATCATCCTCGCAGATTCTCGACCGATTCCTGAACATCCTGCCCACGGTCGCGATCCGCGAAGGGCACCGCGTCAAAGTCTATCTTTCCGGTGATCTCGTTCTGCCCGACTACAACAACCACACCATTCCCTCGAACCTTTGAGGCCTCCAAGGAAAAGGAGAAGAAGAAATGAAAAGAAGGTTGATGATTTTATTCCTCGGTACCGCGCTCGCGGTCGGCTCCGCATCCGCGCAGCTCGGAAACGGCATCGTCTACGATCCCACGAACTATCACAACGCCTTGCTGCGTTACTACCAACTGCAGCAGCACCTCGTCCAACTCCAGCAAAATGTCGCCAAAGTCACCGCCCATTTGAATCTCGCTCTCCAGATGGCCCAGTTCATCAAGAACATGCCGGCACGGTACAAGGCGATCTTCGCTCAGTGGCGGAACGTCACTTCGCTCAACACCTTCGGGAACACGGTCTCGTGGATCAACGGCATTAACACCGGCGTGCTCCCCAACATCAACAGCGGGTATCTGAAATCCACGACCCAACTGTCGCCCTACGACCCCTACGAACTTTCCGGAATGGATTCGAGCGAACTGGGACGCGTGCAATCGCAGTACGCCTCGATCGAACTCGCCGACGGCGCCAACATGAACGCCATGGCCACCATCGGCTCGATTCGCGGCAACGCCCAGGGAGTCGAAACGCAGATCGGAAACCTGGAAGACGATTCATTCTCTGGGGAGTCCGGACTCAACAGCGAAGTCTCCGTCCTCAACAAAATCAACGCCTCCGGCATGCTCACCCTAAGAACCGTTCAGGATTCCAATAAGCTACTCGCGTCCCTGCTCGAACAACAAACCATCCTCGCCAAACAGCAGCGTGATTCCCAAGCGAACGCCATCAACCTCGATATCGGCCGCGAAGCCGCCATGTCGTCGAACATGAGCCAGATGACGGGCTCGATTACCGACTCGTTGCAAAGTTTCCGCATGCCGTAGACATGCGGAACATAGACGCCCAGCGTCGAAGGAGCTGACGGCAGTGCAAACCGATTTCCTCCAGTACATCTTTCAGGCGATCAACAATCTGCTCACCCAGAACCTCGGCTTCTTCGACACCATGGGCCAGAATCTGTTTCGTTCGTTTGCCACGATTCTGGTCGTCTGGTACGGCGTGAAATCCGCGCTCGCCGCTGCAAGCGGCAAAAGTCCCTTTCATTTTGACAACTTCGCCAGCCTCCTTCTCACCATCAGCTTCGGTTTCGCGATGGTCAACTACTACAGCGCCCCCATTCCCGTCATTGGAACGAGCTTTCACAATCTCGTGACGGACGAAGCGCAATCGCTGACCGGCCAGATCGACCAGGCTCAACTCCAAACCGTAATCAGCCGGGTCTCGGACTTCGAGTCCCGCATGGATTCCCCGAGCTGGGGCGACGTCTTTGGAACGGCCATTTATGTGGTCATCACCATTCTTCTTGCGGCCGCACAGGCCATTGCGATTGTGGTTATTGCGTACGGGTTCATTGCCACCGCGGTGTGTGTTCTCGTCGGACCCATCTTCGTTCCGTTCTTCATCGTTCCGAAGATGGAATGGCTGTTCTGGGGATGGCTCCGCTGTTTTATTCAATATGCGTTTTATCAGGTGATCGCCGCTGCCGTGGTTTACATCATCGGAAATCTGATGCTCGGCGCTCTCACCCTGCCGCCAGCTGGAACCCTTTCGACGACGCAGCTGATCGGTTGGTTTCCCGTTCTGTTCATCACGTTTCTGGCTTCGATCTACGTGCTTCTGAAGATTCCTTCTCTCACAAACCACATCTTCAGCGGCAGCGCCGGAGCATCTTCGGCGGGCCTTCTTGATGCGCCCGCCGCCGTCCTCAATCGGGTGATGTAATGGTCCAGGACGCGAGCTTCCATGACGCCAAGCGTTTGTACCTCGAGTCGTGTGGCGATCCTATGGTGACCAATACCTATCTCAAGATCGCGCTCGTTCTGGTTTCCTTCGTCGCAGTGGGCCTTGCACTCGTGGACTTGAAAACCATCCGCACGTTTCAGAATTTCCGGCCACTCGTCATCCGCATCGACGACTTGGGACGTGCCGAAGCCATCAACTACCACAACCTCGAATACAAACCGCAGGACGCCGAAGCCAAGTATTTTCTCTCTGAGTTTTGCTCGCTCTTCTACCGCCGCAATCGTTACACGATCCAAGACGATTTTGCGAAGTCGCTCTACTTCCTCGACGGCAAACTCGCGAACGGGATTCTGGACGCCTACCGCAAGGGCGACATCGTGAAGAAGTTCATCACCAACAGCGCCGCGCCCGAGATCGACATCGACGTCAAGAAAGTGTCTCTCGACGAAATGCAGACCCCGCCGTTCCGAGGCCGCGTCGATTTCTACATGGTCTATTACTCGCCCGCCGACCATAGCGAACTGAAGCGGGACTTGTACACGGCGAACTTCGTATTCGTCTTTCAGTCTCACGTCCCGAACGAACTCATCCCCATCAATCCCCTGGGGCTGACGATTTCTTATTTCCGCGAGGATCAGGCCTTCAAATGAATCCGCGCTCGGTTGATGAAATTGCAAGTGTCGCGTGCTCGAGCCTCGCTGCTCCGGCTCAACCTCCGCGCGCCAGTTCCGACCCGATCCTCGACGTCGCGCCGTTCGACTCGCCACGGCCCAGGCCATCGTCTTTCGCCCTTCGCACAAACGGCACGCCTCAGAAGAGCCTCCGCCGCAGCGGCTTTCGGTCCGCTCCACTGCTCACACCAAAGGCGTTTCGCTGGGAAGACCACATTCCCCACGCCAACGCAGGTGCCCGATGATCGCTAGCGCTCTCCTCGTTACGATTGCGTTCCTGCTCGCCTACGGTTTCTGGCTCATGGATCAATTGAAGTTCATCGCCCCGTATAAGAACGTCCTGTTTCACTCCTACGGCACCGTGCTCGCCGCTGCGGCTGCGATTCTGTTTGCGAATGTATTCGGCGCGGCGCTCCTGCTCCAACGGAAGTTCCTGCTGATGGACACCGGTCGCAAGCTCTCGCACCTCGATCGGCAGTTCCAGATTCGTCAGATCGAGAAGCCGGTGCCCGACGACATAGAGGTGCCACACCATGTCGCGTGACGTTTCGTTTGATTCGAGGGAACAAACTGGTATCGGCAAGGAGCGGGCGAACAGTGGCGCGCACGAGCACCTTCGTACGAAAGACGGCGAACGACAGCGCGTCGATTTGCCGGCTTCCATCGGCGAAGCGGGATCGCTTCACACGGAACGAATGCCAGAAAAGCTCGATTCTCCGCGCGCCCATTCCGTGGGAGATCGCACGTACTTCGTACGCGAGTCGGAACTGCAAACGCTCGCTGAAGTGGGAACGTTCCGCGTTGTCGCCGCGGGTGACCTCGCACGCGTCAGTTACGCCGGCGATACGCAGCGAATGGAACGAGAAGTTCGGCGCCTAAAGGAGCAGTCGTTGCTCACAGAAAGAGTCGTGCCTGCCGACCGAAGTAAGACGATCCGGCTTTTCGCGCTCACGAAAAAGGGCGCTCGCTTGGTACGTGATTCGGGGAGCCAGCCGAAAGACCAGGCAATCCACCACGGATTCGTGAAGCCGCGCGAGGCGAAGCACGACGCCGACCTCTATCGCCTCTACCAAGCCGAGGTCGCCCGCATCGAGCGGGCTGGAGGCCACGCGACCCGCGTCGTTCTCGACTACGAGTTGAAGAGCAATCTGAATCGCGACCTCGCCACATCTTCGTCGTCGGATATGACAGCAGATACGCGCGAAGCCATCGCAGAGCGCCCCGGGCTGGCCGTCGTCGGCGGCAAGATTCCCGTTCCCGATCTGCGCGTGGAATACGACACCGCGGAGATGGAGCGGAAGTATGTGGATCTGGAACTCGCCACTCGCAACTACCGCCCCGGCGCACTCGCACAAAAAGCCAAAGCCGGGTTCTCTCTGTACGCACGCCGCGAAGACGCATCGCGGCTTCGCCGCGTCCTCGATGAACGCGAAATCACGGCGGTGATTCTCTCTCTATGAATTCCCCACAGCCTCAGATCGACTCGCTCCAGGCATGCGGTTACACCGACGAAGAAGCCCGCTTTCTCTACCTGGTCGCAACCCACTCGGGGTTCTTCGTTGCCCGGCAATTCTTGGGCTTTACGGGCGCTCACTGGGGCAAGCGGACGACTCTATTCTGGAACAAGCTTCAGAGTCGCCATCACGCCCGAACCTGCCGCTTTGCCGAGGGCGGTACGGTGTACCACTTGTTTTCCCGAAAAATCTACCGGCAGATCGGCCGGGAGAACCTCCGTAACCGCAGAGACCACGAATTCGAATACGTCCGTACGCGAATCGCCACGCTGGACTTCGTGCTGGGCAACCTCAATCTCGACTACCTTGAAACGGAACCGGATAAGGTCGCGTATTTTTGCTCGGAATTGAACGTCCGCGCCCACTATCTTCCTTCCAGAACGTACAGCGGCCGTTACACCGTGAAGCCCACGGTTCGCTATTTCCTGGATCGCTTCCCAATGTTCTGCACCGCAGAGCCGACGGCGCTGCGAAATGTGACGTTCACCTATCTGCAGGGCCCTGAGTCGAACCTATCCGGATTTGTTCATCATCTGCAAGGCTACCTGCTGCTGTTTCGTGAGCTCTCCCGCTTCCAATTTCTCTTCGTCGCGCGTTCCGATGCGCACTTCCGAAAAGCCGGCGAGCTGTTCCGCGACTTGGTCACGATTCCTCTCGAAGCGAACCCCTCCGAAGACCTCCTCCGTTACTTTGCGATTCGCAAGGCTTGGGATCTCGCGAAATACACTTCTCTCACGGAAGGGGATCTCATCTTTCGCAATCTCGCCAAGGAACGGTTCGCCGGGCCTCGCTTCGAGCACTCCTATCGCGCATGGAAAGTCGGGCGATTGTCGGACGCGGAAATCCGCGAGGACCTCCGAGGAAGCGATAAGCCGCACTCGGTTTGCTTCGAGACGCGGCTTTTGCCTGCGGTCGGTGCCCACGACCGGGAACTAAGAGAAAACCGGTGAAGAAAGTAAATACGACCCTCTGCAACTCGGCCTGTACCGCGGTCTTCACCTTGTGGCTCCGCATGTCGTCGAGAGAGAAGAAGATGCCTGAAGCAAAACTCAAAAGCAGCGTTGGGAAAGCTACAAAAACGGGCGGGAGCGACCCCACTTTTTCGGCCTTCAGCCGCCCAAAAAGGTGTTTCGGGGTCGCTCCCGCCCAGCGGCACGGAAGAAAGTGCCGCACGTTTTCCCAACGCTGCCAAACCCATCGCAATCGTTCCATTTCAAGGAGGGGAATATGCCAATCGTTAAGAAAGCTCCATCGATCGTCCCACGGGAAGTGCGCTTGGAGGAACCCGTCAGTGCATTGCTCGATGACTACGCGCAATTCATCGAGAGCAGCGCGGACCACGTCGTAAATGCCGTACTGAAAAAAACGCTTTGGCGCGATCAGGACTATCGCAAGTGGCGTGAGTCACGCCGATCCACCGCTAAGGAGAGCTTGGGCGTGCCGCCCGACCGGACGACGAGGTCGTGATGCGTCGGATCCTCGCGTCGAGACACTTTGTCGCCGCGATACTGGCGATGATCACCGGAACCGCCTTGTTCTACGCGCGGCCGTTTCCAGGTGAGCAGTTCCTTCTTCGCGTCATCTCGATACGGGCACCCTACGCGTTCTTGAGTTTTCGGTATCTCTACAATGTGTCGCTTTTTACCACGCCCTACATGATCTATCTCGCCGTTCTCTCGGGGCTGTATGTCGCCACCTTGAAGTTCCGTCATCGAATCATTGCAGGGACCTTGCCGGCATATCCCGACCCGCGGACTCGCGAGAACCTGTTCGTCGTCGTTGGCGAAGTGCATGACGCACGCCATCCTGGGCCGTCGGAGACCCCTCGTTGGCTGCTCATTCCCGAGCGCGGTCTGTTCACCGGAATCGCGATCCTTGGCGCGGTCGGAAGTGGAAAGACTTCGTGCTGCATGTATCCATACGCTGAACAGATTCTGGGCTATCAGGCAGCCTCTCACGAGCGACGAATTGGCGGACTAATTCTGGAAGTCAAAGGCGACTTCTGCCGGAAGGTTCGACAAATTCTGGAGCGACACGGCCGCGGCGAGGACTATATCGAAATCAGCCTCGATTCTGAGTTCCGTTACAACCCGTTGCACAACGATCTCGACGCGTATGCCCTGGCCTTCAGCATAGCGTCACTTCTTAACAATCTTTTCGGGCGCGGAAAGGAGCCCTTCTGGCAACAGGCCTACACCAACCTGGTCAAATTCATCATCCTGTTGCACAAGGTGGCTTACGGCTACGTGACACTGTTCAACGTCTACGAATGCGCCATCTCTCCGCCACTTCTTGAGCAAAGAATTCACGAAGCTGAGGAAATACTGATGGGGCGCCACTTTGTCGCACTGACCCCGCAGGTTTTTGGCGAACGAGCCGCGGACCTCGCGGGCCTTGGTTTCCGCCACCTCGCAGCCGAGGACCGCTATGTGGCGGACGCTACGCCAGAGCTCCGCAACCTGCTGCGAACCAAGGGCATTCCGTTCGAGCCCCGCAGCGTTCTCGATCCGGCCCATGCCGATGCGGATAAGCTGGCCCAATTGGAAGCGGTGAAGAGATGGTTTACCGAGGATTGGAGAAGGATCGAGCCGAAACTTCGCACCTCGATCGTCGAAGGTATTTCGGTATTTCTTTCGCTATTCGACGACAGCCCCAAGGTGAAAAAGGTTTTCTGTCCCAAAAGGGAATGCTACGACCCCGAAAAGAACGCTGACAATCAGCATGGAAAGCCTCTGCCGTCATTTTCCTGGCTGATCGAAACGGGCAAAGTCTGTGCGCTCAATTTCCCCATCGGTATGAACCCGGGCCTCGCGAAGGCGATCGGCGTCATGATGAAGCTCGACTTCGAGCGCGCTGTCCTGAACCGCGTGCCTCAGATCGAGGCGCATCCCGACAGGTATTTCCGGCAAGTTTTGTTTCTCTGCGATGAATACCAGCACTTTGCGACCGTGGGAGAAAGCGAACCGACCGGCGATGAAAAGTTTTTCAGCCTCTCGCGTCAGCCGAAGTGCATTCCGATTGTCGCGACGCAAAGCATCAGCTCACTTCGATCCGCCCTTCCCGGAGACAGCTGGCGCACGTTGCTGCAGACCTTCCGAACCAAGATTTTCCTAACACTCTCCGATGATTTCTCGGCTAAGACGGCAAGCGAGCTGTGCGGGCGAGAAGATCGTCTAAAGGTGAGTTACAACCTGTCGGAAAGCGGACACGACGCACGCGTGAGCCTGCTGACCGGAAGCGCGCTATCGCATAAAGCCAACATCACAGCCTCGAAGAGTTACAACACCCAGACCGACTTTCGATTCGACACGAAGACCTTCATGGAGTTGCGCAACGCGCAGTCGGTAACAATTGCTTACGATGGCCTCAACCCGATTCCACCTTCGTTTTGCTATTTGAAGCCTTATTACAACGACCCGAACAAATCCTATTTTCAACAGCTCGAAGAAGGAGCGCTCTGATGCACGGCTTCGAAACCATTCTCCCTTTCCTCAAACCGATCGAGCACCTCATCCTCGACGATTCCATAAGCGAGGTGATGGTAAACGGCTCGGACCGGATATTCATCGAGCGTGGCGGCTTCGTTGAGCAGGTTCAAGGCATCTCCCTGGGCGAGCGAGCGTTAACTGTCGCTGTGAAGAACATCGCGCGCCGCCTGGGTGACGATATCTCTGAGACGAAACCGATTCTCGATTCACGGCTTCCCGATGGAAGCCGCGTCGCCGTCGTCATCCCTCCCTGCAGCCTCAATGGCGTGACTCTGACAATTCGCAAGTTCAATTCGAGGCATTTCGACACGGACGATTTGATCCGTGCTGGCACCCTAGATCGCAGTCTCGCGAATCGGCTGGAAGACTATCTGCTGGGGCGCCGAAACGTACTGATCTCGGGCGGAACCGGCACGGGTAAAACAACCTTGCTCGCCGCGTTGGGAAAGTTCATTCCCGCGGATGAACGAATTTTGCTGATTGAAGACACCGCCGAGATTCAACTTTCACATGAAAATCTGGTGCGATTCGAGGCCCGGCGCGAGCAGCACGGCGCACCAGCAGTGTCGATCCGCGACTTGCTGAAGGCCGCCTTGAGGCACCGTCCCGACCGAATGCTGTTGGGCGAAATCCGAGGGAGCGAGGCGTTCGATCTGCTGCAACTTTTGAATACCGGCCATTCCGGAACGATCTCGACCATCCATGCCAGTTCCGCCAGACAAGGACTGTCGCGGTTTGCGAGTTGTGTTTTGCAGAGCGGCGTCGAACTTCCCTACCGGTCGATCAAAAGCAATATCGGCGATTCGCTGAACGTCGTCGTTCAAATCGAGCGCCGTCCCGGACGGCGGTTCGTCTCGGAAGTGCTCGAAATCAACGGCTACGATCCCGAGCGAGACCAGTTCGATTTCAATGCAATCTATGTCGCACCAAGAGAGCATCCATGACCAACGATAATTTCCCCTCTCTGAGGATGCTCTCCGCTGCGGAATTCGTACTTGCCATCCACCGGCCGGAAGACCGGGTGGCTGTGCTCGTAAGAGACCGCGTTCGCTCTCAGACCATACAACGCATCCTCACCGCTGAGTCCGCGGCCAGCTCTTCCTTTCAACGCTGGCTTGCCGACCAGAATGAGCGCGGCGCTGATGTTTTTCTGGGAATGAATCCCCTCAAAGAGAACAGCTACAGCCGGACGAAAGAGCATATTCGTGAAATTCGTTGCGTGTATCTCGATCTCGATGAGAATGCTGCCGAGTCGCTGCGGTCTATTCGCACAACGGGCGATGTTCCGAAGCCGAATTTCGTGTTGGACACGTCCACCGAAAAGAGCCAGGTGGTCTGGAAGGTCGAGGGACTCGAACGGGAACAGGCCGAGTCTGTACTCCGATCACTCGCAGCCCACTTCCGAGGAGACACCGCCGCCACCGATGTGTCACGCGTGCTGCGCGTTCCGGGCTTCCTCAATCGGAAATACAACGAACACTTCGTTGTGCGCGCGATCCAGGAAGCGGACCAGACGTATCGGCTGCAAGATTTTGCAATCTACGAAGATTCTCCGGATGCACCGCGGCATCTGGACGACGCGCATGAACCGACCAAGCGACTTGCGCCCGGGCATAGAAGCCAATCGGAAGCCGACTGGGCTTATGCCAAACGTGCACTTGCGCGCGGGGATGACGCGGAGCGCGTGATCCAGAGGATCGCCGACTATCGGTCGCAAGACAAAGCCGATCCGATCTACTACGCGCGCCACACTGTCGAAAAAGCCAGGGCTGATTTCCAACAAAGGTCCGCGAGCTCGACCAACGCAATTCGAGAACTCACTCACCAGTCTCAAGACGACAATTTGAGTCAGAGTTCGATCGAGAAATAGTAGGCGCGCAGGCGATTGCTAGAAGGGCACTTCATGCGAGATGATGCATCCCGCGACACCAGAAAGCGGACAGGGAGAAAATCCATGTCTCGACGCTCTGGTCAAAGTGGTCACATCGAAAGAAGTGGTAAATGGTACGTGGTCCGGTTCTGGAAGGATGTTCCGGGGCAGGAGAAAAGACAGTATGTACGAGCGAAAATCTGTCCCGTCTCCGTTCCCGGCAAACTCTCCGCATCCGAACGGCAACGCAGGGCCAAGGAAATCATCGTCGCAAGCGGCGCGGATACCGTCGACTATTTCGAACGAGTCGTTCGGTCGAACCAAGGTGTTACCTTCCGTGAGCAAGCTGCGATCTGGCTGACTCAAATGAAGAACCGTCGACGCAAGCCCGTTGCTCCGTCCACGCTCGACACTTGGGAACGCTGCTTGAAGAACTGGCTCAACCCGAACATCGGCGATATGCCTCTCGGCTCTGTCGGCAATCTTGCGCTCAAGAATCTCGGCGCAACGATGGTCGAGGGCGGCCTTGGAGCGTCAGCGATCAGGTCCTATATCAACGCGGTGAAGTTAGTGGTAGCTTCGGCGGTTAATGAAGAGGGGGACCTGCTGCACCCCCGCAAGTGGAATCACAACTTCATCGATCTTCCGCAAGACAACAAACCGAAGCAGCCCTCCGTCACTGGGGAGGTAGTTACCGCGATCGTTGCCGCGTCCACGACGAAGCTTTATCGCATCTTGCATGTGCTCTGCGCTGCGGGCGGACTGCGGTTTGGCGAGGCACTGGGGATCGACATTAAGAACATTTCCCCGGACTGCTCCACCATCAAAATCTGCCAAAAAGCGTGGAGGGGCCAGCTTCATGATTTCCTAAAAAATAGGAAAAAAGGCGAACGGGAGGTCGACCTACATCCTATGGTTGCGGCAATGCTGGAGGAATTTATCGGCGAGAGGAAGTCCGGTTTGCTGTTTTGCTCCAGGAGCGGCAAGCAACTCTGGCAGACGAATATCCTCCGCCGCTCGCTGCATCCGATCTTGGCGCAACTCAATCAACCGAGATACGGTGCTCATGCCTTCCGACGTTTCCGCCTGACGTGGCTCCGAAAAAACAACGTTCCGAGGGACTTGGAGCGTTTCTGGATGGGACACGCCGACGAAGAGATCGGAGACATCTACTCCAAGTTGAAAGAGGACCTGAAATTTCGGAAAGACGTTACCGAGAAAGTGGGTTTGGGATTCGAACTTCCGGTTCAAAAAGTTCCAGTTGAACCGAATGAACCGAGAATCGATTTTCAGCCCATTCCAGAAATGGCTGCAAACGTTTGATTCAAGAGAGATAAGTGGTGGACGTGACCGGGATCGAACCGGTGACCCCCTGCTTGCAAAGCAGGTGCTCTCCCAGCTGAGCTACACGCCCACGCGGTGCAACCAATACACTTTCAATAGTTTACAGCCACTCTTTCGATTGTTCCAACTTCGATTTTCGGTCCATTCAGTCCAACAACGGCATTTTCGGAAGGAAGATCGAAGCCTAAGCCCACGTCCTCGGCTACATGCTTGCGAAATGCTGCGTCGTCCCTGAGCTTGGAATATGTGTCCGTCACCGTCTTTCCCGCGTGGCCAAGCCAAAACGTAATGAGGTCCTCGGGCACCAACTTCTTGCGAAGCCACGTAATGCGAAATCGACGAAATGCGTGACAGCCCATCATTGGCTGATTGAGATCGGTTAAGATCGGATGCAGAGAACGCTTCAGGATATTCTGCTGCGAGAGTTGTCGCCCTGTTCGGGTACAGAACAGGAGACCAGAATCTCTATCGCCGATAAATTCCTTCAGCATCGCCGCGACCGCCGTGTGTAGGTCGATCTCTCGCTTGCCATTCTCGGACTTCAGGTAATTGTGAATCTGGCCGCGCCAAGCCTTCTGACAGATATTGATCGTGGTGCAGTCCGGGGAAATGTTCCTTATGTCGATCCCCAATGCTTCACCAAATCGCAATCCCGCAGATGAGCAGAGCGTGTAGAACATGCGGTATGGCTTCTTGGTTGGGGCACCGACGATGGCAGTCACTACATCAGCGGTTACGGCAGGTCGCTTCGGATTTTTATCCTCAGGTAGATCGATGAAGTCGTGGTTCCATTTTCGGGGATAGAGTGCGTCCCCTTCTTCATTGATCGCTGATGCGACAACCATCTTGGCGGCGTTTGTGTAGGACCTTATTGCCGACGCCCCCAAGCCGCCTTTCACCATCGTTGCGCCGAGATTTCTCAACGCAAGATTGCCAATATAGTCTAGAGACAAATCACCGATGTTCGGATTGAGCCAGTTCCTCAAGCAGCGCTCCCAATTCTCAAGCGTGGACGGAGCCACTGGCCTTCGCTTCCGGTGCTTCATTTGCGCTAACCAAATCTCAGCCTGTTCACGAAACCTAATTCCGTGATTCGAACGAACAACTTTCTCGAAATGCTCTACGGTATCGGCTCCGCTGGCCTCGATTATTTCCTTGGCCCTGCGTTTCCGTTCAGACGCTGACAGCTTACCGGCACCAGAAGCGGGACAGATTCTTTCTCTTACTCGCTGCCTCTTCTGCTGGCCGGCAACATCCTTCCAGAACCGAACGACGTACCAGTTGCCATCCTCTTGAACACAACCATTCTGACCAGATCGACGCGACATGGATTTTCTCCCTGTCCGCTTTTCTGGTGTCGCCTTGACGAATGTA
This sequence comes from Candidatus Acidiferrales bacterium, assembly GCA_036401315.1. Taxonomy (GTDB): domain Bacteria; phylum Acidobacteriota; class Terriglobia; order Acidiferrales; family UBA7541; genus Palsa-295. Next base: position 438 of record DASWVE010000025.1, on the reverse strand, counting down.
CCAGCGACGTTCGGGGACAACAACTGTGAATCTGGTTCCATTTTGCCGCTCACACGCTCCTGAATAGTTTCCTTTTGGTTCGGCGGCCTTCTCCGTTTAATCCCCGCGACTGTGCTTCTCTAGGTTCGGATGGGCACTGACTCTGTGCTATTTTGTTTAGGTATTTTTGGGACTCTCAATGACAGCGCCTTCTCCGCTTTGCGAGTGACCGCCTTTGTGTAATCGATCCTGGAGCCAACCCTTGAATTCGTCGTCTTTCTTGAACAAGAGCTTCAAGGCTTTACTCGCGACGTACGATTCGGTACAGTCAATAAATTCGGCATACTCGTGGAGTTTCGTTTTGATCTGCTCTTCGACACGGATTTGAAGCGTTTCATTCTTGCGTGGTCTCGGCGGTGATTTTAGGATTGCCACGTCAGTTCTCCTTTGGTCCTGCGG
>DASWVE010000024.1:0-30964 GCA_036401315.1 Candidatus Acidiferrales bacterium | reverse complement strand
GCCATTAGCATAATTCGCTTTTGAGATAATCAGCCAAATTTGAATAACCGCCCATGCCGGTGCCAAACCTTCTGGCCCCTCTTTTATTTGAACGGCGCCAAAAATTGGGTCCGAGTCGCTTGAGCCCTTTCAAAGCCTTTTCGAACTCATTCTCCTTATATCGTGCGAACACCATTGGTGCGAGGAAAAAATTGAAGGCAAACATACCCGAGGTCTTTTGGATCAGGAATCTCCGTGGCTCGTGGAAAGCTTCTGGAATATTTTCCTCGATCGCCCTCCAGTAAGCAGCAAGCTTCTTCGCAGCTTTTTTGGGTTGTTTATATCGACCTGCAATAAGAAGTTGTCGCAGAGACTGCACGAATGACTTTTCAGTGGCGATGTGTTGTTGCGACTTGTCTTCGTTCGGTTGACGGAGGCTCTCGAACCAGGGACTTCTGCTAATCGATTTGTTCATTTCGATTGTGATGCGAACGGCAGCGATTTCCCACGGCTTAACATCGGCTATGTCTCGAACTTTGTTGTTTTCAATTAAGATGCGCCTCGTCAGCGCAACGTCCATTTTTTTGGCTTTCGTATTAATCAGGTAAAACTGCGCGGCTTCGCCAACCTGATTCAGGCCTTCTGTTATCACCACCGGAAAATGAAAGGAACCCGTCGGAAGGCCTCCGTCTTCGTACGCTTGTACGAGGCCCTTCAGCCGGTGTTGCATGTCGACCACCCAAACATTTAGTCCGTCCGGAATTGTGAGCTTGCCATTCTGATATTTTAGCCTTCCTTTCTCTCGAACATTCAGCAGACCAGCGACGGGCATTATTGACTGCGAGCGTTCCAAATATTTCGCGATGCTTTTGATCCGGCTTTCGTCTGGCTTCCGTTGATACCCTCGTCGACCTACGACATTTTTCGAATTCCAAATGTCGATTGAGAAGGCGTTGAGAATATCGGGAGACACTGCAGCCAAATACATTTGTGTCTTATGTTGTTTAAATGGAAGCGCCGGAATGATTATGCTCATGCCGCAGCATTCTATAAGGATAGACCGATCGGTCAAGATATTTATTCATACCCACTTTAAGTCAAATTGTGAACTCTTGCTCGGGAACCAAAGGCTCTTGGCACTAACACCGACCAAGCACTGCGGCAGGACAATAGGTTCGCTCGGCATAGACATCGAAGAGAGATCCTTCGTCGCGGAAGGCGCTCCTCTGTATGACGGCCAACTGCGGGTGGGCGGCTGGTGTGGGCTTTGGCGGCGGAGCCGGTGGTTGGTTGCTGCGGGTGCAAGATCGCGGCGACTTCGCGCGCGATTCCAGATGCGCGTAAATGCAAAAGTGCGCGGCGAAAGCGCCGGTTCGCGTTGACTTGGAAATGGGCGGGACCTAAGCTGCGGAGGCAAAATTCAAGGCAGTGACCTTCGGCATGGGAAAAAAAAATTACACGCTGCCGGAGGCGTCGGTGACGGTGCTGCGCGGGCGGATTCAATAACGACACGGGTTCTGGTTTGGCGAGATCGGCGAGGAGATTCTTGATCATGGTGATGGGTATGCGATCGCGAGGGTGGGGTGTGGTGGTGCTGCTGGTGTTTTGCTCGAGTGGGTTGGCGGCACAGACGGCGACGCAACTGGGGGTCTCGACGCAGACGTCGCCACAGACGGCGGGAGATTTGGCTGGGCGGCGGAAGGCTTTGAACGATTTGCTGGCGGAGCAGTGGGAGTACACCTTGCGGACCAGCCCGTTGACGGCTTCGTTTTATGGGGACAAGCGGTGGAACGACCAGCTGGATGAATTTTCGCAGGCGGCGATTGACGATCAGTTGGTGCAGGCGAAGAAATTTTTGACGCGGTTCGAGGCGATCGATACGGCGGGATTTCCGGAGCAGGAGGTCTTGAACAAGGCGCTGATGGTACGGGATCTGCAGATGCAGCTGGAGGCGGCGCGTTTTAAGGAATGGGAAATGCCGGTTTCGCAATTCAGCGGGGTACATATCGAACTGCCGCAACTGGTGTCGATACTTTCTTTTGAGAACGTGAAGGATTACGAGGATTACATTTCGCGGTTGAAGCAGATTCCGCGGTTGCTGGATGAGAACGAAATTCAGATGCGCAAGGGCATGGCAGACCATTTGATGCCGGCGAAGATACTGCTGGCGGAAGTGGCGGCGCAGGCGAATACGATTGCGACCACCCCCGCGGATGCTTCGCCGTTTGCGCAGCCGTTTGCCAAATTTCCGGCTTCGATTTCGGAGGCGGATCAGAAGCGGTTGAAGGATGCGGGTTTGGCGGCGATCCGCGAGGCGGTGCTGCCGGCTTATGTGAAATTCACGGCGTTCGTGCGCGATGAGTACGCGCCGAAGGGACGGACGGAAGCGGGCATATGGGCATTGCCGGATGGGCCGGCGCGATATGCGTTTGATGTGAAGCAAATCACGACCACGGATATGACGCCGGAGGAAATTCACCAGATCGGACTGGAGCAGGTGCAGTTGGTGCAGGCCAAGATGCTGAAAGTGATCAACGATTTGGGTTACACGGATTTGAAAACGTTTAGCGCTTCGTTGCAGACGAATCCGAAGGTGCACGTTCATTCGCGGAAGGAAATTCTGGATCTTTTTCAAGGGTACGTTGACCAGATGTACGTGAAGTTGCCGACCTTGTTTGGGCGTTTGCCGAAAGCGAAGCTGATCGTTCTGCCGATCGAGGAATTCCGGGAGAAGGAGGCGTCGACGGAATACGTGGAGGGGCCGCCGGATGGTTCGCGTCCGGGGCACGTGATGGTGAACACGCGCGATTACGCGAAGGTGACCACGACGGATTTCGAGAGCACGGCGTATCACGAGGGCGTGCCGGGGCATCATTTGCAGATTTCGATCGCGCAGGAAGTGCCGGGGCTGCCGGAGTTCCGTCAGCACGAAAATTATACGGCGTATATCGAAGGCTGGGCGTTGTACGCGGAGGAGCTGGGCAAGGAGGCCGGCGGCTACCAGGATCCGTACAGTTATTACGGGCATTTGCAGGAAGAAATGTGGCGGGCGATCCGGCTGGTGGTCGATACCGGATTGCATGAGAAGCACTGGACGCGGCAGCAGGTGGTGGATTATTTCCACGAACATGCGGCGCTGGATGAATCGGACGTGCAGGCGGAGACGGATCGTTATATGGCGGTGCCGGCACAGGCGCTGGCTTACAAAATGGGGCAATTGGAAATTTTGAAATTGCGGGCGTATGCGGAGGCGGAGTTGGGAGATTCGTTTGATATTCGGAAATTTCATGATGAGGTCTTGGGGGCGGGGGCTTTGCCTTTGGATGTGCTGTCGGTGAGGATCCATGAGTGGGTGGCGGGGCAGAAGGCGGGGATGGCTGCGAAGTAGGGGGTTTGTCGCTGCGGGTTGGGCAAGAAGATTGAATTGAAGAGAGGTCCTTCGTCGGCGCGGCGAGGGCGGCCGCGCCTCTGTCGGGATGACAACTAGAACCGAAGCTAAGAGCAAAACCTTAGGTGGCGGGGCGTCCGTGCTTGGACTTTACGGAAGGCTCGCGCAGAAAACGCGCGAAAGGAAATTTTACGAAAGCGTTTTTCCCCGGCCCTTACGGGCCGGGCTAACTTATGCCGCCCCTACGGGGCTGGGTGTTTGCGTGCATTACGGTGGGAGCGGGGATGCGAGATCGAAGAGAGGTCCCTCGTCGGCGCGGCGAGAGCGGCCGCGCCTCGGTCGGGATGACAACGTGAACCGAAGCTACGGCAACATCAAAAGCGGTTTGCTGGCGTTCGTTTGGCGGCAGAGCCGGATTATCTAAACCCGCACCCTTTGCTGAGAGGCAGGGCGCAAAGAGTGCGGCACCCGGAAAGGCGAGTTCAACGGCTGCCCGGCTGAAGCCGGCCGCTACAGGTGGTTCTGCTTTCGATTTCCTGCGCTGTTTTTATTCGTAATTATTCCCGGCGAGAAAACGGATTAGGGATTGGTTTGGGTGGCGTGCACGTTTATTGTGCTTGGCTCGATTTCGAAGTGGATTAGCCATTCGCTGGGGACTGGGCGGCCGTTTGCTTGAGGGGGCGCGAATTTCCAGCGCTGAGCGGCTTGCACGCAGCGGTCGGCGAAGAATTGGCTGGGGCCGCGGGCGTCGAGGATGGCGTTGGTGACTTGGCCGGAGGCGTCGACTTGAACTTTTACGGTGACGCGGACTGCGCCGTGGATGGTGTCGCGGGCGGACTGGGCGGCGTTGGGTAGAACTTGTTGGAGGACTTTGCCGGATGCGGCGCCTGCGCTGGCGCTGGGCGTGGCGGGGTCGGATGAAGCTGCGTGGACGGGCGCGGCTGTAGCCGCAGACGAATTTTGGGTGGCCGCCGAGCGAATGGGCTCGGCGGCTTTTTTTGTGGGCGGTGGTATTGGCTGTGGCGCCAGCTTCGCCGCAGGCGGAGCCGGTTGCGGCGCCGGAGTGGCGGCTGGTTTAACTGTCACGGGAGCCGGCGTTGCGGTTGCGGGCTCCTTCACCGGCGCGGGAATGGATTTGGGTTTCGGCAAAATTGCGGGCGCATCGCTGGGTGGAAGCTCCGGGCGTTCGATGACGTACTCAGTCGGCGGTTCGTGCAGGTGGCGCATGTAGATGCGCTGGCCGACGAAAATAACAGCGACCAGGAAAAATGCGACGAGAGCGGGGACGACGTAGCGGCGGGCGTCGATTGAGGATTGCGGGCTGGGGAGAATTTGTTTGGGCGCGGCGGCGGCGTTGGGATTCAGGCGCGCGGCGATATCGGCGATGCTCCAACGGAGTTGCGGATCGCGACGGAGGCAGTGGCGGGCGATCTCCGCGAATTCGTTCGGGAGTCCGGAGGGGAGGGCGGGTTCGTGCTGGTTGGTGCGTTCCCAGGAAGCGAGGCGCTGGGTGAGCGCTTCGCAGAGAGTCATGCCGAGGGACCAAACGTCACCGGCGGGAGAAATGCGGCCGCCGGCTGCTTCGGGAGGATCGTAGGGGCCGGGCTGACCGAGAGCGCCGCTGGATTCGCCGATGCGGCATAGGCCGTCGCTGGAAATTTTCAGGAGATCTTCTTCCGCAAGAATATTGGCGGGTTTGATGCGCGTGTGGGCGAAACCTTTGGAATGAATGTAGGAGAGCGCGTCGACGACCGGGACGAGGATGTTGCGGGCTTCGGCGGGGCCAAGCGGACGGCGAGCGAGTACGACGGCGAGATTTTCGTCGGCGTATTCCATGACGACGTAAAGGATGGGGGAAGAGTTGAATTCGCAACGGCCGCTGGCCAGGATGCGGATCAGGTGCGGATGGGAGAGTTCGGCAGCGTGACGCCAGCGGCCGAGCAGGCCGGCGGCTTCGGGCCCATCGGCGGCGACGAGTTTGATGGCGGCTTTGCGGACGCCGGGGGCTTCGTAATCGGTGAGGAAGACGGCGCTGCGGTCGTTCGAGCCGACAAAATCGCCGAGGCGGAATTTTCCGTCGACGAGCTGGCCTACCCATTGTTTCGCGGCCGTGGCCATGAGCAACATCCTACCTTTGACGAGCGAATCTTTGCGGATTGGTGGGGCAACGCGCCGCGAAAGGGATACGGCGCGTGAGGCGAGTTTGATGGAGCAGGCTGGGCTGTCGCCTGCGGATTTTATTTTGCAACAAAGCGCGGAGGATGGGGCGGGAAAGTGGAGGGAGTTGCGGAAGATTAACGGCGGCTTGGAGGTAGGGCAAGAAGACGAGATCGAAGAGAGATCCTTCGTCGCGAAAGGCGCTGCTCTGGATGACGGCCAAATGCGGATGTGTGTTGCGGGCGGACGAATGGTGGCAGAGCCGGATTACGGTGGACGGGCGGGGCTTCGTCGTGTTGTTCCCGAGGCTGGAGCATGGATGAGATTCTTCGTCGCAGAAAGCGCTCCTCAGAATGACGACGGTTGGGTGGTGGCGTGAGGAGTTGTGATGGTCCCGCTAAGCGGGACTGGATCATTTGGCAGGGGCTCTCCTTGACAGTCGAGGAGAGGGTTGGTAATGTTCTCCTAGACGAGCAAGGAGAGACATGGCGAAGCCGATGGAATTGCTGCAAGGGACGCTGGATATGCTGATTTTGAAGGCGACTTCGCTGGGGCCGCTGCATGGGTATGGGATTTTGCTGCGCATCGGGCAGATTTCGAAGGAGCGGTTGGAGATTCAGCAAGGGTCGCTGTATCCGGCGCTGTACCGGCTGGAACATCAGGGTTGGATCACGAGCGAATGGGGAGAATCGGAAAACAAACGGAAGGCGAAGTATTACCGGCTGACGGCGGCGGGTAAGCGGCGCTTGCAGAGCGAAACGGAAAAGTGGAACCGGATGGCGGAATTGATTGCGGGAATTCTGCACACGAAGCCGGAGGAAGTATGAGACTGACGGACTGGATGGGTTCATGGCTCCGCGGAATTTTCCAGCGCTCGCGGGTGCAAAGCGAAATGGAGACGGAGCTGGAGTTTCACGTGGAGACGCGCGCTGAGGAATTGATGCGGGACGGCGTGCCGCGGGCGGAAGCTTTGCGGCGCGCGCGGCTGGAATTCGGCGGGATGGAAGGCACGAAGGAAGAGTGCCTGGAAGCGCGCGGAGCGAGCGTGGTGGATAATTTTGTGCAGGATTTACGTTACGGAGTGCGCACGATGAGGCGCGCTCCTGGATTTACGGCGATGGCGGTGCTGGCATTGGCGCTGGGGATCGGGGCGAATACGGCGATTTTCAGCGTGGTGAATGCGGTGCTGTTGCGTCCGCTGCCGTACGACCAGCCGGACCGGCTGGTGCAACTGTGGCACGTGCCGCCGCAAACGAACTTTCCGGGGATGACGGAATTTCCGGTGTCGCCCGCGAATTTTCTGGATTGGCGCAGCCAAGCGAAATCGTTCGAGGGAATGGCGGCGTATGGACGCGGAGGCTACACGCTGACGGGAAATGGGAATCCCGAAACGATTCGCATGATTGCAGTGACGAACGGGATGTTTTCGATTTTGCATGCGCGGCCCTTGCTGGGGCGGACGTTTGTGAGCGGCGAAGATGAGCCGGGGCGCGAGCACGAAGTGGTTTTGAGTTACGCCGTCTGGCGCAGCCGCTTTGGTAGCAATTCCGAGATCGTGGGCAAAAACATTACGTTGAATGGGCAGGCTTTTACGGTGGTGGGAGTGATGGGGCGGGATTTTGATTTTCCGATTTCGACCGATCCCAGCTTGCAGGCGCAAATGTGGAAGCCGCTGGCGTGGACGGATCAGGAACGCGCGGTGCGCGACAATCACAACTACGCGGCGATCGCGCGGCTGAAGCCGGGTGTTTCGGTGAAGCAGGCGCAGAGCGAAATGGACGCGATATCGAACCGGCTGGCGCAGGCATATCCCGCCGACGACAAAGGATGGGGTGCGACGGCGGTTCCGCTGCGCGACGATCTGGTGGGCGATGTGCGGCCGGCGTTGCTGATTTTGTTGGGCGCGGTGGTGCTGGTGCTGCTGATCGCGTGCGCGAACGTGGCGAATCTGGTTCTGGTGAAAGCGCTGACGCGGCGCAAGGAACAGGCGGTGCGGATTGCGTTGGGTGCGACGCGAAGGCGGTTGCTGCAGCAGGCGCTGTCGGAAACTTTGTTGCTGGCGTGCGCGGGAGGTTTGCTGGGATTGGTGTTCGCGCACTACGGCGTGATTCTGATTGTGAAATTTCTGGCGCAGCGACTGCCGCGCTCGGGGGAAATTGGTTTGGACGGTTGGGTGCTGGCCTTCACCGCGGTGATTTCCCTGGCCGCTGGATTTGGCGCGGGACTGCTGCCGGCATTTCGCGCGGCGAAGGCCGACGTGAATGAGGCTTTGAAGCAAGGGTTGGGGCGAGCGACTTCGGATGCGGGAGGAAGCCGGACGCGCGACCTGCTGGTGGTTTCGGAAGTGGCGCTGTCACTGATGCTGCTGATCGGGGCCGGGCTGCTGATTCGGAGTTTGTGGATGCTGCATCAGGTGAATCCGGGATTCGAAGCCGCGCATTTGGTGACGATGGGAATTTCGGTGCCTTCAACGAAATTTTCCGAGCCGGGGCAACAGATTGGATATTTTGAGCGCGTGCTGGAACGCGTGCGCAGTTTGCCGGGAGTGCAGGCGGCGGGACTGATCGACAGTTTGCCGCTGACCGATAGCGGATCGATCCAGCCGATTGCGGTGGAGGGGCGGCCGGCGGTGCCGATGGTCGATATGCCAGAAGTGGATGTGCGGATGATTAGTCCGGGATATTTGAGCGCGATGCACGTGCCACTGCTGGAAGGGCGCGATATTGAGGACAGCGACGTTGCGGGCCGGCCGGGAGCGGTACTGATCAGCGCGGCGATGGCTAAACTTTTTTGGCCGGGCGAGGATGCGATCGGGAAGCAATTGACGCTTTATTTTTTCCCGGACCAGCCGCGGGTGGTGGTGGGAGTGGTAGGGGATGTGAAACTCTTCGCGGTTAACGAAACGCAACCCAAAGCGACGCTTTATTTTCCGCTTCGGCAGTTCACCATTCCGCGGGGCGAATCGTTTCATTCGTTTGGGATGAATCTGGCGGTGCGGACGCATTTGCCGCCGGCGAGCATGGCTGCGACGGCGGGGCTGGCGATTCATGAAGTGGACCCGGAAATTCCAGTGCAGAACGTGCGGACCATGGACGACATGATTGCGCAATCGCTATCGCCGGAACGTTTCACGATGCTGCTGCTGGGCGCGTTTGCGGGGCTGGCGCTGCTGCTGGCGGTGGTGGGGATTTACAGCGTGACGAGCTATTCGGTTTCGCGGCGGACGAATGAAATGGGGATTCGGGTGGCGCTGGGCGCGAGCCGCATGGACGTTTTGATGCTGGTAGTGCGGCATGGAATGCTGCTGGCGCTGATTGGATCGGCGATTGGCATTGCGGGGGCTTTGTTGTTATCGCGGGTGATGCGGAGCCAGTTGTTTGGAGTGCAGCCGACGGACCCGGCGACGTTTGTGGCCGGAGCTTGCGGGTTGATCGTCGTGGTGCTGACGGCCTGCTATATTCCGGCGCGGCGGGCGATGCGGGTGGACCCGGTGGTGGCGCTGCGGTACGAATAGCAGGTCCGCAAACGCATTCTCCCTCCTGAAATCGGCCGCACGTTTCGGCCAGTTTGTCGACGCGTTGACTTCACTACTTTCAAAATCTAAGATGGCGTCGCATGGAAAATAGCGACAGTTTTATCGGGCGGGCGATCTCGCACTACCGCGTATTGGAAAAACTGGGTGGCGGAGGAATGGGAGTCGTTTACAAGGCCGAAGACACCCGCTTGCATCGCTTGGTGGCCCTGAAATTCCTGCCCGATGATGTCGCCAAGGATGCCAAGACCTTGGCGCGTTTTGAGCGCGAGGCGCAGGCCGCCTCGGCGTTGAACCATCCCAACATCTGCACGATCCACGACATCGGCGATAAGACGGAGCTGGCTTTCATCGCCATGGAATACCTGCAAGGCGTCACGCTAAAGGAGCAGATCGCCCGGCAACCGCTAGGATTTGAAATGCTGGTTACGCTGGGCACGGAGATCGCGGAGGCGCTGGAGGCGGCCCATGCCAGTTCGATCATCCACCGCGACATCAAGCCTGCGAACATTTTCATTACCGAGCGCGGACACGCCAAAATTCTTGATTTCGGGCTGGCCAGCTTGCGCCGGGACGACGTTTCCGGAGTGGGCCAGGAAACGGCCGCTACGGCCCAAACCTCGGACGATCGGCTGACGCTGCCGGGGATGATCCTGGGCACGGTCGCATACATGTCGCCGGAGCAGACTCGCGGAGAAACTTTGGACCAGCGCTCCGATATTTTTTCGCTGGGCGCGGTGCTTTACGAGGCGGCCACCGGCCGGCTACCGTTCTCCGGCCCGAGCGCTCTGGCGGTGATGCACGAGATCGCCACGGCGACCCCGCCGGCGCCAAGTGTTCTGCAACCGGGATTGCCCTCGGCGCTGGATGCATTGATCGCGAAGTGCCTGGAAAAGAGCGCGGACCGGCGGCCGCAAAACGCCTCCGAGATCGTGGAAGCGCTCAGGTCCGTGACTCCCGGCGGGCGGGCGGTGGTGAACCCGACGAGAGATGAGCGCAAGTCGATCGCGGTGGTACCTTTCCAATTTCGCGAGCCCTCGCCGGAATACGGCTTCCTTTCGGTCGCATTAGCGGATGCCGTGGCGAACCGGCTGGGCGCGGTGCCCACGTTCGTGGTACGGCCGACGACGACGGTGGTGAAATACGCGGGAAGCAACGCGGAATGGGCCCAAATGGCCAAAGAACTCAACGTCGATTTATTGGCCGAAGGCAGCATTCAGAAAATGGGTTCGCGGGTGCGGGTCTTCGTGCAAGTTTGGGAGCTGCGGGAGGCGCGAGCGCTCCATTCCATCAAGGTCGACGGGGACACGGGCGATTTGTTTAATCTTCAAGATCAGCTTGCGGATTCCGTTTTCAATTCCCTGACGCCTCAAACGCGCGACAAAGGTTCCCGCCCGGCCGAGCCGAGCACGAGACACCCGCTGGCGTTTGAGCTATACATGCGCGCTGTGGATCGTTCGGTTTGCTATAGCAAGTTCGAGCTACTGGCCGCGATTGAGATGCTGGAGCAGGCCACGAATCTCGACCCCAGGTTCGCGGACGCCTGGGGCCTGCTGGCCAACGTTTGTTGCCAGATGGGAATGCATCTCGATCCCGATCCGAAGTGGATTGCCCGGGCCGAGCAAGCGGTGGCGCGAACATTGGAATTGGATCCAGTCAACTGCGATGCGTTCTGCGCGCAGGGACTGATCTTGTGGTCGCCATCGCGCGGATTTCAGGTGCGCCCGGCTTTCCGGGCAATCAACGCAGCGGTGCGCATCAATCCAAGCCGCTATCTGGCGCACGTATATAGCGCGGCGATCCTGTTCCACTCCGGTTTTCACGAAGCCGCGGTGCGGCATTCTGAAGAAGCAATTCACGCCAACCCGGAATTCGCGCTGGCGAACGCGAGTCGCGCCTTCATCGCGGTCTATGAGGGCGACTACGCTCAAGCCGAACATTTCAATCAGCGGGCGCTGGCCATGGAACCCGCGCTGGTTCACGCCAACGTACAGGCGGCGCTGCCTTCGATCTACCTGGGAGAATTAGGAAAGGCGCGCGAGCAACTGCGCAAGGCGCAACAGATGGTACCCGGAGAACCTCAACTGGTTAGCCTGGAGGGATTGATTTTGGCCCGTGAAGGTGATTTTAAACGCGCGGAGCAATTGGCGGACGAAGCCGTGGCTAACAAGAGGAGTGTGGTGCATCTGCATCACTCTTCGCATTGTGCCGCCGGCGTATATGCCTTGTGCGGCAAAGCGGACAAGGCCATCGCCGAACTCAAGCGTTGCGCGCAAACGGGCCTGCCCAATCATCGGGCGTTTGAAAAGGATCCGCACTTGCGCTCGCTGCAGAGCCATCCGGAATTCATGGCCCTGATGCGCGACTTGCGCCATGACTATAAAGGCTTTCAGGAGGAGTTTGGCCTGATCGGGTCTAGCGTTCCAGCCTGACGCACGCAGGGCCGCTGACCGCTCTGGCCAGTGCAGCGGAGCTCGGCGACGCGATGCGGGTGGACCCGGTGGTGGCGCTGCGATACGAGTGATATGTCCACGCGGGATAAGCAGACTTCCTGAATCTGCGACGAGACCGTGAAGTAAGATGACTTCATGAACGGAATGAAAGCTGCGGCGGTCCTGCTGTTTCTCTGCTTTTTTCCAAGTGCGAATCGTGTGTGGGCGCAATCGCGCGTTCCGGATGGTGAATTGCGGTTTGCCGAATTTGGCGATTTCAGATTGCAGAATGGAAGAGTGATTCACAATTTCAGGCTGGGCTATCGGACTTTTGGGCAGCTCGACGCGGGCAAGTCCAACGCGATATTGTGGCCGACCTGGCTGGGCGGAATTTCGCAGGAGTTGTTGCAATTTGTGGGGCCGGGGAAAGTGCTGGATCCCAGCAAATATTTTGTGGTGCTGGTCGATGCGATTGGCGACGGGGTGTCGTCTTCGCCCTCGAATAGCAAAGACCAGCGGCTGATGAAGTTTCCGGAATTTTCGATTCGGGACATGGTGGAGGCCGAACACCGGCTGGCGACGGATGTGCTGCACGTCGACCACCTGCGCGCGGTGGTGGGAGTTTCGATGGGCGGGATGCAGACGTTCAGCTGGGCGGTGGCGTATCCGGATTTTATGGATCTGGCCATACCAGTGGCGGGATCGCCGCAGTCGACGTCTGCCGACAAACTGCTATGGACGGCGCAGATCGACGCGATTGAATTGGATCCGGCGTGGAATCACGGAATGCCGACGGGACCGCTGACGGGAGGACTGGCGCTCGCTGACGAGATCGGCGAGATGAGTCTGACTTCGCCGGCGTATCGAGTGGCGCATACGGGCACGGACCAGTTCGGCGCGTACCTGAGCGAACTCCGCAAGAAGGCGGCCACCGATGCGGGAACCGCTTGCAACCACATTCGTCAGCGGCAGGCGATTATGGCTCTGGATATACCGAAGGAGCTGGGCGTCTCGATGGCGGAGACGACGAAGAGGGCGCACGCGAAATTCCTGATCGTCGTGTCGCAGCAGGACCACGTGGTGAATCCGACTCCGGCGTTGGCATTTGCCGCTGCGGACGGGGCGCCGGTGATCACGCTTAACTCCGACTGCGGGCACAGCAGCACGGCTTGTATTTCTCTGGGACCAACGATTGGGCGTTTTTTGGTTGATCCGTCGTCGGTTCGGTCGGAGACATTGACGGACCCGGCCAATCCGTAACGGTGTTTCGTTCGAATTGGAGCCTGGGGGGAGAGATGATCTTTGGGTGCGATGTTTCCAGCGAAGTCGGCGCCTCGAACGGATGAGGATATGGCGCAGGTGGTCGAAAGCAAGAGTAGAGGTCCAGTACGTGTTAAGTTAATGGTTGGCCGCCAGTTGGCCTTGCAGCACGCGAGCATGCTGTCGTGAATAGAAGGTTTTTCATATCGTGCGTTCTCGCCCTACCAATCGCGTTCGCGTCATTTGCGTTAGCGGACCACGTCGGCACGCCAAATTTCATCAGGTTACTGCTCTCGCCAGGAGTTATGTTGGCAACGCAGATACCGATGCCTTGGACTCCCAGATTTTTGGGGAATCTCGACCGTTTTACGTTTATTGCGTTGAGCACGAACGACCTTTACTACGGACTGTTAATTTTCGCGATGCGCTCCGGATGGAATGCCATCTACCGACGGAAAACGGTCCAGAGCTTCGGGAGCTAGAAGCTAACAAGCCGCACCTCCTTCTCGCGCTCACCAAGAGCTCTCCAACGATTGACCCTCCCGTGCGCGGCGCGATTCCTTGACCGTGGTGGCATGGGTCGTCTAGACTGCTTGTTTCGTGCGGGTGCTTGCTGGGTCGTATTGTGCGACGAGCGGACTGGCCGAGAGAGATTGCTTGCTGGAGTGAGACCTACCGGGGCCGAGAGGCGGGTGGGAGGGCGGGCAGAAAAAATTAAGGGAGATTTTCGTTGCCGAAACGCACTTATCAGCCGCACGTGCGGCGCCGCCACAAGAAACACGGATTCCGCAAACGCATGAAGACCCAGGGCGGACGGAAAGTCCTTGCCACACGCCGCAAGAAAGGGCGCCACGCCCTCACGCGCGTCTGACCCGCCGCGGCTCGACCTTCCCCGCGAAACTCGACTGATACGACGCGCCGAATACGACGCGGTGTATCGTGAAGGGCGCCGCCGGAGCAGCCGCGAATTCACGCTATTTGTGCGTCCCAATGGGCTGGAAGTGAGCCGGTTTGGGTGGAGCATCAAAAAGGCGCTGGGGAACGCGGTGAAGCGCAATCGGATCCGGCGCCGGCTGCGGGAAATATTCAGATTGCACCGCCGGGAGATTGCCGCGGGATGGGACATCGTGGTGCATCCGAAGACGACGGTGGCCACGGCGGAATTTGCGGCGCTCGAGCAGGAGATGCTGAAGCTGCTGAATTTTCCTGGGGCGCCTTCGAGAACGGCGGTTTTGGCGCCAGCGCCGGTGGCTCCGGGCAAGCCTACGGAATAGAGATGCGTTCCACGGAAACATCTTCGGGGAAAATTTCCACCGCGGGGCAATGGCTGCTGCTGGCGTTGGTGCAACTTTACCGGGTTTTTCTTTCGCCGTTCCTGGGTGGGGCCTGCAAGTTTTACCCTTCGTGTTCGCAATATGCGCAGGAAGCGATCGCTTGGCATGGAGCGCGGCGCGGAAGCTGGCTGGCGATGAAACGGTTGGGAAGGTGCCGGCCGTTTACCAAGGGCGGGTTTGATCCGGTGCCGGATTCTTTGCTGGGACATGAAGATGGCAGCCATGCCAGCGGGTTGGTGGCGGCGAGCCGCGACCGGCATGATTATTCGGATGCGGAGTGGTTGCGTAGCGTGGGTGGGAACAAGGAGTTGGCGCAGTGAACGAATTGTCGGACCAGGTACGCGGGATTATTTTTGTCATTCTCGCGCTGATCATTTTATTTGCGTTTGGGCACTTTTATAAGCCGGCGGCGGCGCCGGTGGCTCCGCAGACGAAGAACGCGCAGGTTACGCAGCCGGGAGTGAATGGCGCGCCTGGAAATTCTTCCGCTGTGCCGGCGACGCCGGGCAACGCGATGATGGCGATGAGCGCGGCCAAACCCGTGGCGAATCCGGGCGTGGTGCAGGCCAGCGCCGAGAAAACATTTGTGATTTCGAGCCCGCTGTACACCGTGGAGATTTCGAACCGCGGCGGTGTGGTGAAGACTTGGAAGCTGAACCGGTACATGAACGACCAGCAGCCGCCGCAGGCGTTAGATTTGGTGAACGACAGCGTGGCGCAGCAATTCGGCTGGCCGTTTTCGTTGGTGATGGCGGATCCGCAGCAGGAAGCGAGCGCGAATACCGGCTTGTATGAGATTGAAACGCACGCGGCGTCTACGGATGTGGACGCGAAGACTTTGAAGGCCACGGCGAAATTGAAGCCGGTTCCGGCGCCGGTGGTTCCTGTTCCTTCCGGTACTTCCGCGGATGCGCCAACGGAAGTGGATATGCATTGGAGCGACGGGCATCTGGACGTCACCAAGAAAATCAAATTCGATTTGAATTACGAAATTAATGTGGAAGTTGCGGCGGCGCTGGATGGCAAGCCGCTGCCGGTGGCGATCGCGTGGCGCGGCGGATTTGGCGACAAAGCGGTTTACAAAGCGGCGACGCTGGTGACGGTGTATTACAACGCGGCTGGGAAATTAAATCTGCTCCAGTACAAGAAACTGGGCGTTTCGGGAAATCAGGCGCAGCCCGCGGTGCAGTATGGGCCGCTCGAATACGCGGGGATTGAAGACCAATTTTTCACAGCGGCATTTTTGCCGGATGGCACGGATTTGTCGTTGTGGCATTGGACGCAGGACCATTCCGGAGATCCGGAAGCGCAGATGGCGGCGGGATCGACGACGGCGGGTCCGGTGAAGCTGCGGATGTATGTGGGGCCGAAAGACCTGGGGCAATTGGAGGCGTTGAAGCCTTCGCTATCCGAGCTGGTGAATTTCGGGTGGATGGGTCCGGTGGCGAAGCCGCTGCTGTGGGTGCTGCAGAAGCTGCACGACAAGGTGCCGAACTGGGGCTGGAGCATCGTGTTGATGACGCTGGTCATCAACATCGCGATGTTCCCGCTGAAGATGAAGAGCTGGCGCTCAATGCAGAAGATGCAGAAAGTGGCGCCGGAAATCCGGCAGATCCAGGACCGCTACAAGAAATATTCGATGAGCGATCCGCGCAAGAAAAAGATGAACGAAGAAGTAATGGCGGTGTACGGGCGCGAAGGCATCAACCCGATGGGCAGTTGCCTGCCAATGCTGTTCCAGATGCCGATCTGGTGGGCGCTGTGGCGGGTGCTGAACGGCGCGATCGAGTTGCGTCATGCGCCATGGCTCGGATGGATTCATGACCTCTCGGCGATGGACCCGTATTATATTCTGCCGATCGGCATGACCATCATGATGTACCTGATGACGAAAATGACGCCGCAGACGACCGTCGATCCGGCGCAGCAAAAAATGATGGGATTGATGCCGCTGTTCATGGGATTTATTTTCTTCCGGCTCTCGAGCGGATTAAATTTGTATATGTTTACGAGCAACCTGGTGGGCGTGGGGCAGCAGTATTATCTGAACAAGACGGAACCGCTGCCATCGCGGAGTAAATTCAAGAAGCCGGCGACGACCTGATGAATAACGAACGAGGCAACGAACGCGGTAATGAACGCGGAAATGAGCGCGGGAACGAGCGCAGGCCGGTGGGGAAGCGTCCGTTCACCACGGCGCAATCGCAGCCGGAAGCGCGGCTGGACCGCGAGAACGCGCAGGCGGAATTGAAACGATTCCTGGACCTGGCGGTTAGCGAGATGGGCTTGGCCATCGCGTATGAGATTTCGACTCCGGCCACGCTGGGCGGCGGGGCGGATGAGACGGACATCGTGGTGGCGTTCAGCGGCGAAGATCAGGAACTGCTGCTGGAGCGCGAAGCGGAATTGCTGCTGGCGCTGGAGCATGTGGGACATCGCTGGCTGCGGCTGGATCCGCGTCTGCATGACCGGGTGCGATTTGATTGCGCGGAGTATCGTTCGCAGCGCATCGATGAGCTAAAACTTTCGGCGCGGGTGGCGGCGCAGCGGGTGCGGGAAACTTCGCAGCCGTTTCGATTTAATCCGATGTCGCCGCGGGAGCGGCGATTGATCCATTTAGAATTGACTGGCGCGCAGGGCGTGCGGACCGTGAGCGAAGGGGCCGGCGATCGGCGCCAGCTGGTGATTTATCCCGCGGGCAAGAAGTTCGAATCAAGGTAGCTTAGCGACGCGGCACGTTGTGTAGCGTTGCGCTGCGTTGCGTTGGGCACTAAGTTCCGCCTCCACTTTTTCTAAATTTCCTGAACATATCCGGATTTGCCAACGTTGACGCACGGCGTGGAGGCCAGGGTGTCGGCCATGCCGGCGGTTTCGTGAATATGGCCGCAGTAAAGGGCCACTGGTTTTTCGCGTTCGACCCAAGCACGGAGAGTGGCGCTGCCGGCGTGCTGACCGGGGGCGTATTCATCGAGTTTGGTATCGTACGGCGGAAAATGCACGACCAGGTGAAGCTGCGAGATACCATCGAACGCACCGAGGGCGGTGGCGATTTCAGTTTCGGAATATTCGCCGGGAGTTTTGAAGGGCGTGATGTTGCTGTAGCCGAGGCCGGTCCAATTCGTATTGCCGATTTTGCGAAGCTGGCGGTGAAAATCGGTGAAGCCGAATTTCTGGCAGAGTTCGCGGGTCTGGTCGTGGGTTTCGTGATTGCCGGGGAGCAGCCAGAGGCGTTCGCCGAGCGGTTTTAGAATTTCGCCACAGTGATTCAGGCCTTTGCTGAAATTCGAGAGATCGCCGGCGGCGATGTAGATATCCGCGGGCTGGGCCACGATGCGTTCGAGAGAACGCAGGTCGCCATGCGTATCGCTGAAGATCAAAACCTTCATCGTGGATTCCCCGCGCGAGCCGGTAGAATTTTTATCATACGGCGCACGTCCAGGCCATCGGCCTGCCAGCCTTCTTCGACGGGATTCCCTTCCAGGTCAAAAATAACACGATAGGAAAACGGCGCGGGGCCGTGGGTGCGGCGGGTGACGAAACGATTTTCGTCGAAGTCGACGAAATGCTGGCCGTCTTCCGCGAACGAACGAATTATGGGAAAACGCGCGAAATTCCAGTAGGTCTGGACTTCGGGAAGCTGCAGCGCGCGCGAGATGAAGGCGTCGGGCGGCGAATCGGCGCGGAACCAAAAATTGGGTTGCGCGGCCGTGGAACGAAGATCGAAACGAGCCTGATACACGCCATTGTTTGCGCGGATCACGTCGCCCCAATCGAGAAACGACGGTGGGAGCGGGAGCGCGGCGATGCGTTCGACGTTGAGGTGGTTGGTGGTGGCGTAGGCCTGGGCTTTGACGAGCGCGACATGATGCGCGAAGCCGCAGGCGATTAAATAAATGACGGTGAGATAGGTGCCGGCTCGGCACCAGGCGGGAGTGGTGATGCGGAATCCGGCACCGCGATACATCGGCAGAAAAAACAGGAGAGCGATAATCAAGCTGGCCAGGGCGGCGATCCAGCGATGGAACGGGAAACCTACGGCGTCGGCAATTTTCCAGACGACAACGGAGGCTAGCGCGAAGATTAGCCACAAGATGATGGCGCGTCGGGCAGCGCTTTCGCGGCGGGAATAAATCCAGCCGACGATTTGGGGCAGCAGGACGAGTGCTGTGAAACAAAAGTCGATGATGAACAGAATGTCCCAGGCGACGCGCTGGCGCGAGAGGGGGTACCACATCTGGGTGCCGAAGGAGGTCATGCCGTCGAGGAGAATGTGACTGGCGATGCCAATGCCATAGATCAGGGTGAGCATGGGCCAGGATGGCGACTCGAGATGGCTGAATTGCGAGTAGCGATCTTTGAGGAAGCCGACGCCGGCCCGGGTGAGCCAGGCGAGAAGCGCGGCGAAAACCGGCAGAACGAAAAACGAGTGAGTGACGACTCGATGGTATTTGACGATGGACAAAGGGTCGCGCGAGAAAATTTGGGCGACGACATCGATATCCGGAAACATGGCGCCGATGGTGGCGGCGAAGACGGCAACCTGGGCCGCGCGGCGGGAAAAGAAACCTTTGCCGACGAGCGCGCCGGCGATGCCGTGAGTGATGGTATCCATGAAGAATAATACGAACGGAAAGTGTACACGATTACGGAAGAGTCTTACGAATGCGCGAGAGTTTGAGTGCGCGCGCTAGGCGTGAGCGGCGACGGAGCGGATGGGAATCACGATGGGGCTGGCGGCCGGCGACGTGGTGAGCATGTGGCAGCGGCCGTCGAAGAGCGCGCCGGGCTCCATGACTAGACAGGGAGTGTGGATTTCTCCGGTGACGATGGCTTTGGCCTGGAGTTCGACTTTGCCTTTGGCGCGCACGATGCCATCGAAGTGGCCGGCGATGATGACGTAGTTGCCCTGGATTTCGCCCTCGACGATGGCGTTTTCTCCGAGGATCAGCGTTTCATCGGAAACCAGAGTTCCCTTGCTGGCGCAGTCGATGCGGAAGGTGCCGGTGGATTCCAGGCGGCCTTCGAGCTTGACGCCCTGCTCGATGAAGCCGGTCCATTCGCCAGAATCCTGGCGCTTGCGGTCAAACCACCCCAACGGCATCTGAAAATTCCCCCACGAAATTTTGATGTGACTCGTTCGGAATGCCTAAGAAGAAGGCGAAGAGCTATTTTCGCATGAGATGGTCGTAGAGGCGACTCAAGTCACTATCGTCGTAGTATTCAAAGATTAACTGGCCGGGCTTCCCTGACTGGCCGGGGTGGAGGGCGATGCGGGTGCTGTACTCGCGCTGAAGTTCTTCGAGGGCGGCTTTCGTATTGGGATCGGGGATGGCGGCAACATACGCAGCCGTACGGGTGCGCGTTCCACGCGAAGCGAAGCGTTCAACCTGGCGTACGGTCATGCCGCCCTTGGCGATTTTGCGGGCGAGGCCCAGGCGCGTATTCGAATCTTCGACGGCGAGGAGCGCGCGCGCGTGGCCGGCGGTGAGGCGGCCTTCTTCGAGGAGTTCCTGGATCGGCGGTTCGAGTTTGAGGAGACGAACCGCGTTGGCAATGGTGGTGCGATCTTTGCCGGTGCGCTCGGCGACCTGCTCCTGGGTGAGCTGGAATTCGTCGATGAGGCGCTGGAATGCGTGGGCTTGTTCGATCGGGTTGAGATCTTCGCGCTGGAGATTTTCTACCAGCGTCATTTCCAGGGCGAGCTCTTCCGGAACGTCGCGAAGCACGACGGGGACGCTGTGCATGCTGGCGCGTTGGGCGGCACGCCAGCGGCGTTCACCGGCGATTAATTGGTAGCGGGCGTTGACACGGCGGACGACGAGCGGTTGAACGATGCCGCTGGACTGAATGGAGCGCGAGAGCTCGTCGAGCGCCTCTTCGCGGAAGCGGGTGCGAGGTTGATAGGGGCTCGGATCGATTAAATCGATGTCGACGTGAAGAAAGCCTTCACTGAGCGCCGGGGATACCGCTACCCCCGCCGGGGACGCTTGGGGGTAGGCTGCCGCTATCGGCGCCTGCTGCAGCGGCTGCGGCGGCAGTGTCGTTTCCTGATCGCGAATCAGTGCTCCCAATCCCCTGCCTAATGCGTTTCTGGGCATTTTCGATAACCTCTTTGGCAAGTTGAATATAGCTTTCGGCGCCTTTACTATGTATGTCGTAGAACATGACGGGCATGCCGTGGCTGGGAGCTTCGGCCAGGCGGACGTTTCTAGGAATGATGGTTTCGAAGACTTGGCCGCCAAAAAAGCTGCGAAGATCGGCGGCGACTTGCTTGGAAAGCGTGGTGCGGTCGTCGTACATGGTAAGCAGGATGCCTTCGATGGCGAGAGCCGGATTTATGGTGCGGCGAAGGCGCATCAGGGTATCGAGGAGTTCGGAGACGCCTTCGAGAGCTAGGTACTCGCACTGAATGGGTACGAGGACGGAATCACTGGCGGCGAGGGCGTTGACGGTTAGGAGATCGAGAGAGGGGGCGCAATCGATGAGGACGTAATTGTATTTGGCGAGGACGCCGGAGATTACGGACTTCAGCTTGTATTCCCGGTTTTCGACTGGGACCAGCTCGATCGCGGCACCCACCAGGTTTTTATCGGATGGAATGAGGTCGAGGCCTTCGACTTGCGCATCCAGGATGATGCGTTCGATAGGTTCGTCGAGGATCAAGGACTGATAAAGGGTGCGGCGAGCTGGATCCTTGGGAAAGCCTAGGGCGCTGGTGGTATTTCCCTGAGGATCGCAGTCGATGATGAGGGTGCGTTGTTCGGATGCGGCGAGAGAGGCGCCGAGATTAACGGCAGTGGTGGTTTTGCCTACTCCGCCCTTTTGATTAGCAATAGCGATAACTCGAGCCACGAATCCCCCGAAAGCAAAAGCAACTTATAGCGAAATGGAAATAGATACAAGATGTTTCACGTGGAACAAGCAAAAATCGTTCCACGTGGAACATTATTTTTTGGCCGCTCGCGGCGCCAGGCGGTGTTCCACGTGGAACATTGACCCTCAAACCTCACTCCTGCGGAATCTTCGTGCCGATTAGCAACGCGCGGCGATCGGAATTTGGAATTTTCACGATCTGGCGCCACTCGAAAGTTAGGTGGGTGGCAATTTTCGCGGAATCGGCCTCTCCGATCCAAAATATCACGTTCCCTTTCGGGCGGAGACGCTCTAACGACCATTTCAGAAACGCTTGGTGCATGCCCAGTGCGCGGGAAATGACGAATTCAAATTGGGGAGCGGATTCAGGATAATCTTCCATGCGGCCCCGAAAGATCTCAACGCGCGAGAGTTGGAGCGTTCGCACGATTTCTGCAAGAAATGTAGCCTTTTTGTGGTTGCTTTCGATGAGTACGCAGTCCAAATCTGACTTTACCATACGGATAGGTATGGCAGGGAAGCCGGCACCGGTGCCGATGTCGGCCAGCCGACCATGGCGTATGGGTACGGCTTCGATCGCGAACATGCTTTCACCGAAATGGAGGCGGAGGATCTCGATGGGGTCGGTGATGGTGGTAAGGGCGATCTTCTGATTCCAGCGCAGAAGGAGATCGATGTAGGCACGGATCGAGTCGCACAGCTCGGGAGAAGAAACGACGTCATAGGGGTGCAGGGTATCTGAGATGAGCTGGTCGCTGAGAGTCGACTGTTTCATACTATGTGTATAGTAATCGACGCGGATTCGGCTCGCGTAACGGCAGCGGATGGATCAATCGTCGAGGGCATTGCGCGCTTCAGGTATTTGGGGGCCAACATCCCGGCAGTAAAATCCGCGACGAAGTGGGCGGCGACCGCGGGAATGAGGCTTAGGGAGACGGCGGTCGCCGCTGAAAACAGCAGGCCGACGACGAAGGTGGAGATCAGCCCGCGGCGCCCCTGGTAGAGGTGGGCGAGCGAGAAAAATGCGGCCGAGCCGAACACGGCGAAGTAGGCCGAGCCGCCGGCCAACGTTTGGAAGAGATTCTGAACGAAGCCGCGGTAGATGAATTCCTCGCAAAGGGCCACGGTTACGACCAGTGCGAAGAAGGCGAGGCGTTCGACGGCGTCTTGAGGGAAGAGCTTTTGGGCGAGTTGTGGGACAGTACCTTGATTGGATGCGGACTTGGCGGACAGACGCCGCACGCCGACGAGTTGGTTCAAAAATATGAGACTGACCAGGACAATCGAAATCACGAAGGTGAGGACTGGACGCGGAAAAGCTAAGCCCATCTGGGCAGTGGAGATACCGCGTGCTAAGGAGCGCCACAGAATTACTCCGGAGGCGAGCCATTGAAAGGCCATGGTGGAAGCGTAGAGGCGGAGGCGATCTTCCTTGGTGGTGGAGGGTATTTGCAGCAGCTGGCGCACGCGGCGGCGTCCGAGGAGCGGGACGGCTACGCCGAGAAAAATTAATATGAGCGCAAAATCCCAAGGCATGAAAAATTATCAGAACATTTTTGCGCGATGAGAGCAAGCGCCGGAGAGCGCGTAGAGTTGACAGCGTAGAGGAGCCGCCGTATGGTTCTTGCGGACTAAAAATTGCGATGAAAATTTTAATTCTAGGGAGCGGCGGGCGCGAACACGCAATTGCGTGGAAGCTGCGGCAGAGCGCCGGCGTGGAAAAAATCTGGTGCGCGCCGGGCAACGGCGGAATCGGGCGCGATGCGGAATGTGTGACGCTGAATTTAAGCGAGGTGAAAGCGGCGGCAGATCTGGCAGTGAAACTGGGCGCCGACCTAACGATTGTGGGACCGGAAATGCCGCTGGTGGCCGGTGTGAGCGATGAATTCGCGCGGCGGGGGTTGACGATTCTGGGCCCGGGGCAAAAAGCCGCGCAACTGGAAGGCAGCAAAATTTACGCCAAGGAATTCATGGAGCGGCACGGAATTCCTACGGCGGCGACGTATGGAACGCTCGAGGATGCGGGCGCGGCCTTGAGGGCGCTCGATTCCGTGCGATGGCCATTGGTGATTAAGGCCGACGGGTTGTGCGCGGGAAAGGGAGTTTTGGTCACATCGTCTAAAGACGAAGCCGCGGAGTTTGTCGTGAAATTATTTGCGGGCGGAGATTTTGGCGACGCTGGCAAAAATGTTTTGTATGAAGAGGCGCTCGAAGGCCGCGAGCTTTCTTATATTATTTTGACGGACGGCGAACATTTTATTTCGATGGCGCCGACGCGGGATCACAAGCGGGCCTATGACGACGACCGCGGGCCGAATACGGGCGGCATGGGAACGTATTCGACCGATGAGATGCTGCCGCGCGCGCTAGATGAAGAAATTATCGCGAAAATGGTGCGGTCGACGCTCGACGGTTTGCGCCGCGAGGGAATTCCCTATCGCGGATTTATTTTTTTCGGTTTGATGCTTACGAAAGACGGGCCGAAAGTTTTAGAATACAACTGCCGGCTGGGCGATCCGGAGACCCAGTCGATTCTGCTGCGGACCGATTTTGATTTTGCGCAGGCTTGCATGAACGCGGCGACGGGAAAATTGGCCCACACCCAGGCGCGGTGGTTTCCGGGGGCGAGTGCTTGCGTGGTGATTGCTTCGGAGGGATATCCGGCGAACCCGGTGGTAGGAAAAGCGATTGGCGGGCTGGAAGAAGCGAGTGGGGTGCCCGGGGCGGTTGTGTTCCACAGTGGAACGAAGTTCGTGGATGGCGAGTATCGAACGACCGGAGGTCGCGTGCTGGGAATCGGAGCGCGCGGGGCGTCGCTCGAGGAAGCTACGGCGCGGGCCTACGAGGCGGCGGGGAAAATTCGAATTCCGGGTGCGCATTACCGCAAAGACATTGGAAGAAGCAAGGTTGAGCAGACTTTGACGGCGGAGAAGGCGAATGGGTGAGGTTCAACATATTTTCACCTGCTTGGTACACCGCTTTCCGATGCAGGAGCATGCGGAAGTGGAAGCGATTGTTGATAAAGGGCTTAAGGGCTGTATCCACGGGCGGCCGAAGAGCAAGCGGCAGGTGTTGCTGATGGACCGGGAGACGCTGGATAAATTTGGGCTGCCGCCGGGCGCGATCAAAGAGAATCTGACGGTGACCGGGATGGATTTTCAGAAGTTGAGCATCGGGCAGCAGTTGCGGGTGGGCGACAGCCTGATGGAGATTACGATTCCGTGCGACCCGTGCCCGCGGATGAACGAGATACGGGTGGGTCTTGAAGAAGAACTGCGTGGGCAACGCGGGTGGCTGTGCCGGGTGGTCGAAGCGGGAATGATTCGGCAGGGCGATCCGGTGGTGGTGATAGCGGAAGTGGCGGCGGAAGTCTAGGAAGACATTCGAAGCGAGGAGAGCACGGTGACATCGCAAAACGGAAAACAGGCGTTGGTGGGAATTCTGATGGGATCGGATTCGGATTTGCCGATGATGAGCGAAGCGGGAAAAACGCTGGATAAATTCGGGATCGCGTTCGAAATGAATGTGATGTCGGCGCACCGGACCCCGGCGCTGGCGCACGAATACGCAACCAGTGCGCAGAAGCGCGGGTTGAAAATACTGATAGCGGCAGCGGGAGCGGCGGCGCATCTGGCCGGAGTGATCGCGGCGAACACGACGTTACCGGTGATCGGCGTGCCGATGGGCACCAGTTCGTTGAACGGACTGGACGCGCTGCTTTCGACGGTGCAAATGCCGGGAGGAATTCCGGTGGCGACGATGGCGATCGACAAAGCCGGGGCGGTGAATGCGGCGATATTCGCGGCGGAAATCCTGGGACTTTCGGATCCGGCCATCGCGCAGAAACTGGTGGAGCACAAAGCGGAACTGGCGCGAGTCGTGGAAGAAAAAAACGCGCGGCTGCAAGAGCAACTGGCCGCGAGAAAATAGCAAATAGTAAGCGACTTACTATTTACCTCACATTTTCCCAATAAAAACGGCTAATCCTGAGGCGGACCGAGAAGTGACGGCCTTTCGGGCGGACGGTTTTTCTCTTCTTCAGCTTGCTGCGGAGTCGGAACGTATTTCGGCGCGGCGGGCGGCTTCAAAATCCATTCAAAACCGGTTTCGGCGCGAATGATGGCCATGGTCTGCCTGAATTTTGGGTCAGAGGTGGCGTCCATGGCGGTGCGGAGGAACTGGACCGCGTCGGCAGCCAAGATTTTTTTGTATTCGCCCTGCAGAAACAGATCGGACACCGCGCGCATTTTGGGATCAGCGGAACAGATTTTTTCGATGCGCGGATCTTTGGCCTTCAGCAGGTCGAGAAGGGTGGACGATT
This sequence comes from Candidatus Acidiferrales bacterium, assembly GCA_036401315.1. GTDB lineage: Bacteria > Acidobacteriota > Terriglobia > Acidiferrales > UBA7541 > Palsa-295. The sequence continues at coordinate 5,688 of DASWVE010000024.1, read as the reverse complement.
TGATTTCGGGCGGATATTGATATTCGAGGAGCGTGTGCGGTTCGGTTTTTTCGGGCGGCCAGGACTGGAGATAGATCGGACGGGTGACGCGGGTGTCGTAGTAATCGAGCTGACGCAGCTCCTGGACCAGGTCGAAGGACATCAACCAGACTTCCGGGCCATAGTCGCGAACATAGCCGGCGAGCACGAGTTGGACAACCGGCTCGTGGGCCGGGAGGGAGACTTTGGCGTGGAGATCGGCGGTGACTTGATTCAGCCGGTGCCAGACGCCTAGGCCCACGGCTTCGAGGTCGGTGGCTTCCGCCGAACGCAAATCGAGGGGATGGCTTTGGTCCAGACGATTGTCGACGACAGCAACGGTGCCGTGAAGATGGGGAAGTTCCTGGTCGAGGCGGGCAAAGACGACTTGGGAACTGGGAGAGAACCAATCGACCGCGCCGAGCAGTACGCCGGCGCGAAGGCCGTTTAACTGGACCGGGACGGGGGGATGAGTCTGGGTCTCGATGGGATTTTCGACGGTGGCGATGATGATGGCGTCCTTCACCACGGCGACGACGACTCGGCCAGCGGCGAGATTGGCGACAATTTCCTCGGAGGGCGGCGCGGTAGTTTCCTGGGCACGAAGGGCGGCGGGGAGAAGGGCCAGCGCTAAAGTCAGAAGGAGAGTCGAGCGGAAGGGGCGACGGTCGAGAAGCAGGCTCACTTGGCGACGTTATCACAGGTGGGAAGGGCCAAGAGCCGACTATATGTGTTCTAGTGAAGAAGGTCCGGTTCTAGTAAAATTCCATGGCAAGGAAGTATCTCGCGATAACCCAAGCGTAAAGCGGTGGGATGAAAGGAGCAGTTCTGCGATCCATTACACGTATTCGACATAAGGGACGGAAAGTTTCGGAGATCATCGAAGGTCATCACCGGTTTGTGCGTGGCGACGAGACGGGGGTGCGGGCGGACCTTTCGGGCGCGGATCTATCGGGGGCGAACTTCGAAGGGATGAACCTGGACTTGGTGAATTTGCAGGGTGCGAACCTGGAAGGTGCAAAACTTTATAACGCGCGGCTCTCCTCGGTGGATATGAGCAAGGCCAAGCTAAAGGGTGCGGATTTGCGCAAGGCGGATTTGACGGAAGCCAACCTGAGCGGCGCGGATTTGACCGAAGCGCAAGTAGGAGGCGCGGAACTATTCCGCGCGGATTTGCGGCAGGCGATTTTGCGGCGGGCGGATTTTGGCGCGGCAAATTTCCGCAGCGCGGAAATCCGGGGCGCGGATTTTACCGGAGCTGGGTTGCGGACGACGATTCTGCGGGAAACGAACCTGGAAGGCGTCGATTTGTCGGGGCTCGATTTGAGCACGACGCTGCTGCCTCCGGGCTACAAAGTCGGCGCAGAAACTAAGAAGTAAGAACGACCGAGACGAGACAGCATCCTGGCAATAGACATGGCGAATCCTTCCTGCGTCATCGTTGAAGACTACAAATCACCAGGCGGATGGGTGGGTGCGGAGCAACACGCAGGGCGCGGCCGCGCGTACTGCGAGATGATCGAGCGCGGGCAAATTCTGCAGTTTCGCGAACCGCCATTTCCCTTTCCAGTGGTCGACCAGGAATTTCTGCGGAACCAAGAATGGACCGAACTGCGCATGCATAAAAATGTTTCGTACCGGCCGGGCGAGGATGTGCTGCGCGGCGTTTCCGGGGATTCGGCGACGATCGAACGGCTACATTCGATCATGAGGAATTACAGCGCGCGGGTGGTGGAGTTTGTGGGGGATTTTCTGGCGCCGTACCGCTCGAAATGGATTCTGGATTTCGCGAGTTTCCGGCCGTTCGAAGAAGAAGGGCGCGATTTGCCGCTGCACAAACGAAATGATCTGCTGCACGTGGATGCGTTTCCGAGCCGTCCGACGCGCGGCGGACGGATTTTGCGGGTGTTCACGAATTTGAATACAACGCGGCCGCGGGTGTGGAACACCTCGGAAGATTTCGGAGCGCTGGCGGCGAAATATGCGAAGCCGGCGGGTTTGCAGCAGATCGCGGAAGACGATTCATTTTTGACGCGCACGGTGCAGAATTTGGGAGCGAAGCTGGGGATCAACGCGCCGGGGCGCACGCCGTACGACATGTTCATGCTGCGGTTTCACGATTATTTGAAGGAAAACACGGCGTTTCAGACCACGGGACCGAAGACGGAGATGGAGTTTCCGCCGTTTTCGACGTGGATCGTGTTTACGGATTGCGTGGCGCATGCGGTGATGTCCGGGCAATACGCGATCGAGCAGACATTTTTGATTCCTCCAGCGGCGCTGGTGGCGCAGGAGGCGGCGCCTTACCGGATACTGGAAGGAATCGCGGGCAGGGCGTTGGTGGGCTAGGAACGAAGCCGTAAGCGAACGATCTTCTTTCTTTCCACGCAACAAAACTACGGAGTCATTTTTCCTTTGCTTAGATAATCCTGCGCAGGAACGCCGAAAGCATCGGCGACGCGATTGAAGAATGCAAACATAGCGATGATGTAGACGGCTTCGGCGATTTGGTCTTCGGACCAGCCGGCGTCGCGCAATTTCTGGACGTGCGCGTGGGTGGTGCGCGGGGCGTCGTTGGTGACGCGCTCGACGTAGGTCATCAAGGCGCGCTCGGCCGGCGTGAGACCGGCTTCATCGAGCTTACCTTCCAAGATTGCTTCAACGCATTTATCGGTGGCTCCCTGAACACGCAGGAAGTGGGCGTGGCTGTCCAGTCAATACGGGCACCGGTTCAGAAAAGAAACATAGCTGGCGATCATTTCCTTGTGGCGGCGGGCGAGATGACCGTCGGAGAAATGAATCGTGTTGGAAAAATCGACGACCTGCTTCAGGAAGTCCGGGCGAGCGCCAAAACATTTGATGATGCCGGGAACTTGGGTGCGGCCGGAACCCGCGCGCCAGTACGCGTAGGCTTCGGCGGTTTGGCCTTGGGCTTCGGCGTCTTCGGTGATGCGGATCTTGGTGGGCTGAGGATTGGCGTAGTGTTCGCCGAGCACCGTGGCAGGGACCGCAGCCTTCTTGACTTTTTTATTTCGGAGCTTCTTCTTGGCCTTGTCTTTGGGCGGCATCGCGAACTTCAATGATATTACAAGTGTGCGCGGGATTTCCGGCGGATGACCCAATCATAAACGGGCCAGCCGGCGAGGACGACGAGCGAGCCGAGGGCCGCTTCGCGCGGGCTGTGCACGGTGATCAGGAGCAGCATGAGGACGATGAGGACCAGAAAAGCGATGGGCGTTACCGGATAGCCTGGCGTGAGAATTATTTTTTCGGATGCTTGCGGGCGGCGGCGCAAGACGAAGAGCGCGGCGACAGCGAGGCCGAGGAAAAGGATTACCGGAAATAAAAAGTAGGCGACGATTTGGTCGAAGGTACCGAGGGCGATCAAGACACCGGCGATGGCGGCCTGAATGGCGACGGCGCGGGCGGGAGTGCCGAAACGCGGATGCGTTTGGGAGACGGCGTCGAAGAAGAGGCCGTCGCGGGCCATGGCGTACATCACTCGCGGAGCGGACATCATGAAGGCGGTAAGGCTGCCGGTGACGCAGAGGATGACGATGGCGGAAAAAATAATCGCGCCGGGCTGGCCGAAGAGGACGGCGCCGGCTTGGGCGACGAAGGTGGCGTCGGAGCCGACTTTTTCGATGGGCACGAGATAAATGAAGACGGCGCTGATGACGACGTACACGGTGGTGACGGCAAGGACGCCGAGGACGAGGGCGCGGGTCATGGTGCGTTCAGGGTCGCGGACTTCGCCGGCGATTTTGGTGGCGTCCCACCAGCCGCCGAAAGAAAAGAAGGCGGAGACGACGGCGGTAGCGAGCGCGGGGCCGAGCGGGAGTGCTCCGTGGCGCGGCGTGACGAACGGAACGAAATTGGACCAGGAGCCGAGGTGAAAGACAAGCGCCCAGACGGTGAGGGTGGCGAGGACTCCAAATTTTAGCCAGGTGAGCCAGCGCAGGATCCCGGCGCTGAGTCGGGTGCTGAAAATATTCAGGGCGGCGACGGCGGCAACGGCGAGGACGGCGGCGATTTTTACGGCGAACGGCGACCAGTGAAAAATGTAGGAGGCGTAGGCGGCGATGCCGGTGGCGAGGGCGGCGGTGAGACCGGGATCGAGGACGAGGAGGCTCATCCAGCCGTAGAGGAAGGCGGAACGCGGGCCGAAGGTTTCGTGGAGGTAGACGTAGGAGCCGCCGGCGCGCGGAAAACGTCCGGCGAGTTCGCCGAAGCAGAGGGCGCCGCTGAGGGTCATGGCGCCGACGGCGAGCCAGACGACGAGGAGCCAGAAGGGTGAGCCGAGAGCTTTGGCCATGCCGGCGGGAGTGAGGAAAATTCCGACAGCGATGGCTTCGCCGGCGACGGCTGCGGCGGCGGAGCCCAGACCGAGCTGGCGGCGGAGATCGTGGGGCTTTTCGGCGGCGATTTCTGGCGGGTGGCTCATGCGCGGTTCGCGCGCGGGGGAAAGTGATTGATGCGGCGAATTTGTGCGAGGCGCAAAGTGCGGGCATGATACCACTGGCGTTGGAGAACCGGAGGCGAGTTTGAAAAGGCGGATTGGTTGGCGGGCTGGCGTGGTGCTGGCGATGTTTTGGATGACGATGCTGGCGGCGTGCGGGCCGGCGCCGCAAAGTCCTGCGCAGGCTGCGCCGGAAGCGCGGCGGGAAGAGCCGCGACGGGACCCGGCTCGGCCGGATGAGGCGCGGCGTGATGATGGCGAGAATCGCGAGGCACGCGAGGCGCGCGAGGATTCTGAGGGGCGGAGGCATAAGAGCAAATCGGAACGGCGGCGGGAGCGGGAGGAACGCGTGGGCGAGCCGGGAGATGAGAATCGAGCGACGGTTGATCGAAGCTCGGGCGGCGGAAATTCTTACGGTGGCGCCGCGGCAACGAATGCGGCCGGGCAGCCGCACGATTTGAGCGCGGATGAGGCGCAGGGCGGGCACACTTTGCGCAAGCATGTGGGACGAACGGATGCGCAGCTGCAGGAGCGATTGGAACAGGAGGGGAATATTTCGGCGGCGTCGACATGGACGGATCGGGCGACGGCGGAGGCGACGGTGGGCAGCGCGCTGGCGGCGAATGGCTCGAAAATCGAGCAATGGACGGGGCGCGGGGGGCGGCGGCCGAATCTGGCAATTGATTATCGCGGCGATGCATCGCGGCCGATCGGGCGATGCATGCAGCGCGGGTCGACTACGGCGGTGCCGGCAACGGATGCGATTGTGGTGTTGAAGGCGGCGGATGGCGGCGATGGATATTTTGTGCTGACGACTTATCCGGAGTGTCCACGATGAAGAAAGGCGGCGAAGCGGAGAAGATGAAGTTTCCGGCGTTGCGGGCGTTCATGCGGAGTTATTTGCATCAGGATTTCGGCGAGGAGTATGGGTCGGTGGGTGGGGCGGTGAAGGCTTTTTGTGAGGATGCGGCTTCGGCGGAAGTCGCGACGGTTTTGAAGGAGTGGCGGGAGTTTTTGTCGGTCACGCACGGGAAATCGGTGGACGAGGTGAATGGGTTGTTGGGGGCGGAATTGGGGAGTGCCTGGTGCGTGGGGAGTTTGGGGGAATTGGAGGCGGTGACGAAAGGGTTGGAAGTGGGCGGCGGGAGCTAACGAGGTATCCGCGATCGAAGAGAGATCCCTCGTCGGCGCGCAGAGGCGGCCACGCCTCT
>DASWVE010000023.1:0-7364 GCA_036401315.1 Candidatus Acidiferrales bacterium | reverse complement strand
GCCCAGGAAATCGTCACCTCCCTGCAAGAAGCCCGCAAATTGAACATCGTGCTTCTCGACAATCACGGATTTTCCAGCATCGGCGGCCTCAGCCGCGCTTGCGGCAACGAAGGCCTGGGCACCAATTACCGTTACCGGCGCGGCGAGAAGTACGACGGCGAAAATATTCCGGTCGATTTCGCGGCCAACGCGGCGAGCCTTGGCGCCTGGACCGCTCGAGCACGCACGGCGGCTGAATTGAAGGACGCACTGGCCCAGGCGAAGCAACAAACCCGAACGACCGTCGTTGTGATCGAAACATCCTACGACCAGCGCGTTCCGGGCTACGAATCCTGGTGGGACGTTCCCATCGCCGAGGTGTCCGAACGCGAAAAGGTCCGGGAAGCGCGCCGCCAATACGAAGAAGCACGCAAGAAAGAACGGTTTTTCTTTTAGCACAATTAAGCGGGCAGGCAATTCTGATGTGTCTCGACTCGCAAACCGAACTCCAAAGAGGTGAGGGTGGCCGAATCAGGCAGTAGCGTTTCACCAACCGCACCAACGCAGCCTCATCTCAAACGAGTCCTCGGTCTTTGGGATTTAATTTATTACGGTGTGATTCTCACTTCTCCGATCGCCGCCGTTCCCCTTTTCGGCGAAGGCCAGGTTCTCTCCCACGGGCACACCGTCGCCACGCTTCTCTTGGCGATGACCGCGATGTCCGTGACCGCCATCAGTTTCGGACGCATGGCCAGCGTCTATCCTTCTTCCGGCTCGGTCTACACCTACATCAGCCGCGAATTAAATCCGCATGTCGGCTTCGTGATCGGCTGGGCCATGTTTCTCGAATATCTTTTCCAGCCCATCCAGAACGCGCTGTACGCCGTGCTTGCGGTTCAGCGCATGGCCCCGAAAGTACCATTCGCGATTTTGGCAGCCTTGGCAGTTGGCCTCATTACCGTCATGACCGTCCAAGGCATTCGGTTCACCGCACGCACCAACGAAGTTCTGCTCGGATTCATGGTGTTGGTCACCACAATTTTTATTGTCGAAGCATTTCGCTTCATCGTCCTGCATCACCACTACGCCGGACTGGTCTCGATGCAACCGATTTACAATCCGGCCACCTTCAACCTTCGCGCCCTCGCCGCCGGCACTTCCCTCGCGGCGCTCGTCTTCATCGGCTTCGATGGCGTTTCGATCCTCGCCGAAGAAGTCGAGAATCCGAAAAGGAATGTGTTGCTGGCCTCCGTCCTCGTGGTCATCTTCACCGGCCTCTTCAGCGGCTTGCAGGTTTATCTCGCGCAACGCGTTTGGCCTGACTACACCACGCTGCAGAATCCGGAAACCGCCTTCATGGACGTGGCCCGCGTCGCCAGCGGCCCCATGCTCTTCGCCGCCTACGGCGTGATGCTGCTCATTTCCAGCATCGCCTGCGGCTTGGCCGGACACGTCGGCGCCTCGCGGTTGCTCTACAGCATGGGCCGCGACGATGTTTTGCCCCGGAAAGTCTTCGGCTATCTCAGCCCGACAAAAAGCAATCCGGTCTACAACATCTGGATCATCGGAGTTCTCGCCTACATCGGCGTAATTCTGATTCCCTGGGAGCACGCGGCCGAAATCGTGACCTTCGGAGCATTGCTTGCTTTTATGGCCGTGAACCTGGCTGCGCTCAAGCACTTTTGGTTTTCCGCCGCAGCGACCCGACAGCGTAATTTCTTGGTCGATGCCTTCGTCCCTTCGTTTGGCATCGTTTTCTGTTTTGTTTTATTGATTAGCCTGCAGAGTTGGACAAAATACGCGGGAATCGCCTGGCTGGTAGTTGGAATCGTTTACGGCGCTTACAAAACGCGGGGATTCACCATGCGCCCGAAACTTATCGACTTTAGCGAGTCGTAAAAAGGAAATTCATTCGCGGCTCTGCCCGCGCGACACGCTCAGAGCAAAACCGCACGACTCGCGAATCCGCAATTCCGGTTGCAGTTTCTTCACCACCGGCTTACTCCGGTCTCCCGCGATTCGGCGAATCAGCAGTTCGGCCGCTTCAATTCCCAGCTGATGTTTCGGTAGTTCAACCGTCGTCAGCCGGGGCCGAAAAACGCCCAGCCACGGATAATCGTCGAAACTCACCAGGCCGAAATCCTCCGGGCATCGCAAACCCATTTCTTCGGCCGCCTTCAGCAACCCAATCGTCATCAGGTGATTCGCTACATACACCCCGTCGGGCCGGTGCGACAACAGCGCATGTCCAGCGCGAAAGCCGGAATCGATCCGGTAGTCGCCTTCGATCACCAATTCCGGTTCATACCGCAGGCCTTCGGCTTTCAACGCATCCCGAAAGCCTTCCCACCGAGCCATCGCGTTGCTGACTTTGAGCGGCCCACCGATTAGCCCAATCCGTTTCCGCCCGGATCGCGCCAAATGGGAAACCGCGTTGAACGCGCCCTGATAATCGTCGGTAATCACGGCATCGTTGGTAAGTTTTGGGTACGTGCGCATGACCAGCACGAACGGGATGTCGACCTGCTTGATCATCTGGCGCAGCGAAGGCGTAAAATCCTCCGCCGCCTTCGTCAGCAAAATCCCATCGACCCGCTTCGAAAGCAGCAGCTCGATGGAAGTTTCCTCTTTCGCCAGGCTGTCATCGCTGTTGCAAAGCAGCAGGTTGTAGCCATGTTTCTGGGCAGCGTCCTCGGCCCCGCGCACGACCATCGGGAAAAATGGATTCGCAATGTCCGGAACAATCATCCCGATCGTGTGCGTTTTTTGTTTGGCCAGGCTGCGCGCCAGCAGGTTGGGACGGTAATTTAATTTCCGAATCGCCGCTTCCACCCGCTTCCGCAGTTTCTCGCCAACATGTTCTTTATTGTTGACGACGGCCGAAACGGTGAAAACCGAAACGCGCGATTCCCGCGCGACATCATAGATACTCGCCGACTTATTCGCGGCGCCTTTCGTGCTGCTTTTCTTTGGAGAGGCCATAGTGGTTGTTTACGTTCGGCAGCCGATAACGGAGGGCGCTCCAGACCGCGCGACTGTTGCGCCCATGCTCTCCCGGCTAGCTCTCGCGATCGGCGCGGCCCAGCTTCTGATTGCGAATCGCTTTGTGATCCAGCCCGCGAAGCTCTTCGACATTGCTCAGAACTTTTTCAATCGCATCGGCGATCGCGTCCACATCGGCGGTCGAGCCCAGGAAGTGCTGGTGCGGAAACCATACCGCTTCGTGATACGCCGCGCGATCCGACTCCGGACAAGAATACATGTTCCGGAGGTCCAGCGGCTTCTCCCGGCCCCAGCTCAACGCCGGAAAATCCTTCGATTGCACCGGGAACAACGAGCTCTTGTATACCGGCTCATAAAATAAACCGTCGCACGGGATGCCTTCCAATTGCAATGCGGCCACGAACGCCGACCGCGGAATATCTTTCACTTCCTTCATGAAGTATTTGAAAACATAACCGTACGGCGCCAGACGCGTAATTCGCGGTTCCGGCTTCAGCAGCCCAATTCCCTTGATCCCTTGCAGCCGCGCCTCGAAATGCGTCATCGTTTTTTCGCGGATCGCCGCGTGTTGCGGCAGGCGGTCGATCTGCGGCCCCAGCACCGCCGCCTGAAATTCGCCCAAGCGATAATTAAACCCCACAATACGGTGATGATACTGGTCCGTCACGCTCGCCCGGCCCGCATTGATGTAGCTTTGCACGATTTCCATGTATTCGAGATTGTTGGTGATGACCGCGCCGCCCTCGCCCGACGTGATTAACTTGCTCGACTGAAAACTGAACGTCCCCAGGTCCCCCATCGAACCCGCGCCTTTTCCTCTCCACATCCCACCGTGCGCGTGGGCACAGTCTTCGATCACTTTTAGATTGTGTTTTTGCGCGATGCGCAGAATTTCATCCATGTCCGCGAAACGCATGCCCAAATGCACTGGCAGAATCGCCTTGGTCTTGGGAGTGATCGCCTGCTCAATCAGTTTTGCATCTAAACAATAAGTGTCCGGATCCACATCGACGAAAACCGGAATCGCATTCACCAGCAGCACCGGTCCAACCGTCCCTTCCCAGGTGTACGCCGGCACGATTACTTCGTCGCCCGGCTGAATGCCGATCGCGATCAGCGCCGCTTGAATCGCCACCGTACCGGTGTTGACGCACTGGGCGTATTTCGCGGTGTGCAGTTCCGCGAATTTCTTCGCGACGATCGACGCGTGTTTGCCTGGAAATGGCTGGCCTCCCCACTTTTTGCTGGTCAGCACGTCTTGCAGAGCCGCCGCTTCTTCGGAAGTGCTCATGGGCCACGCCGTGAATGGCGTCGTCCGCAGTGGCTGACCGCCGGTAATCGCTAGTTTTCCCACTGCTCTCCTCCATTCCAACTCTCACAACAAGATGGGGCCTGGGCCGATGCGCCCGCTACTTTGCGTCAGGATCGGGAATCAACACGTCGCGGACCACTCCATCGAGGTCATGGCAAGCGGCGATAAATTGGCGCAGTGTGCGGCGGGTAGGCCCGAATGAATCAAATTCCGCAATCGATAAGCCGTTTTCCGTATTGGCCCGGTGAAAATCCTCGAATTTCCTGTTCAATTCGCTTTCGATCTCCGGCCGCACTGGATCGTCGATCCGCGAGCGGACCTCGACGTCACTGGCGTTGAATCGCACCTGCCAGGAATACGGCGGCGAAATCACCAGGTCGCCGCCGATAAATTCGCTCCAGTGCATGTGATTTCGAAAAGCGGCGGAGAGCAACCGGGTCCGGTAGCCGCGCTGCTTATAAATGCGGTAGGCGGTCTTCACGACCGAAACTCCGGCCCACTCGAGGTAGCCCGGATCGATGGTGATATTATTTTTCTCGACGAGCACTTTCAGCCAATCGTCCAGGCGTCCGACCATGATGGTGCACACCGGGCCCATGGTATCGACCGGCTTGCCTTGTTTTTCGCGCCGTTTCAGTCCGCGCTCAACCGCTTCACCCACCGCAATCGCCTGCGGCACCGTAAAGCTGACCGTTGCGTTGATGCTGACGCCCGCATAAGTGGCGTCTTCGATCGCGCCGATGCCGGCCGACGTCGCCGGGATTTTCACGATAATATTGGGGGCCAGCTTACTGAATTCGATTGTCTGCTCGAGAATCGCGCGGGTATCGCGAAAGAGTCGCGGATCGGTTTGAATCGAAAGCCGTCCGTTCTTGCCGCGTTGCTCGTGAAAAATCGGCTCCAGAATCCGCGCCGCATCGATCGAAATCTCCCGAACCAGTTGCCACCCGATTTCATCTTCGGTGCCCTTCGGCATTTCGTTGACTAAGGCGCGTATTCGCTCTCTCCGCTCTTTCAATTCCTTCTTAAGCAGGCCCAGGACAATAACCGGATTGCATGTCGCTCCGGTCCCGCCGTGTTCGATCGAATATTTCAACTCCTCGATCGAAGCCGAATCGTTCCACAGGCACGTCGGCGTGGTCTGCGTCATCTTGTGCAGCGGGCTTTTGTAGGTCTTGTCGGTTGCGTTGGTCATGTTTCAGGCCGAAGCTAGTTCAAAGTCACAGCCATCGGTTTTGATTCCAGATGCGATCTTTCCGCCGCCACTGCGATGGCCAGTGCCTTCAACCCGTCGTCGCCGGTCACCGTCGGCGCGCGGTCGGTCAGCATCGTGTTCACGAAGTCTCGAACTTCTTCCAAATACGCCTCCGCAAAACGCGAGAGAAAGTGGTCCGCCAGAATTTGTTGTCCGCCGCCCGCCGTCATGAACACCGCCGGCATCTTGTCCAGGCTCCCGATCAGAATCGTCCCCTTCGACCCGACAATTTCGGTCCGCACGTCATAGCCGTAAACCGCCTGCGCGTACGATTCGACATTTCCGATCGCACCGTTCTTGTATTGCAGATTGACCGCGCTGGCCACCACGTCGCCGTATTTGGCGACCTCCGGACGGATCGCGCTGGTGGTGAACGAATGCACGTTCACGACTTCATCGCTCATCATCCATCGAGCCATATCGAAATCGTGAATCGTATTGGTATAAAAAATCATTCCATTAACGTTCGATTCGTACGCGGCGATCGGCGGCTGGTCCTTGTCTCGGCCCACCGATTTAAAAATCACCGGAATGCCGATCTCCCCAGCTTGAATCCGCTTCATCGCCGCGGCGTAAGCCGGGTCATAACGCCGCATAAACCCGACCTGCAGTCGTCGGCCTGATTTCGCCACCTCGGCCAAGGCCGTATGCGCGTCGGCCAGATTCAACGCCAGCGGCTTTTCGCAGAGAATGTCTTTCCCCGCCTTCGCTGCCGCCACCACCGCCTGCGCGTGAAATTTATCCGGAGTAGCGATCAACACCGCTTCAATCGCTTTGTTCTCGAGCATGGAATCCAGGCTGCTGTAAAACTTATCGACTTCCAGTTCCGCGGCCACTTCCTCCGCGCGCTTCGCCGACGCATCCGCGATCGCCACCAAATGTGCCTGTGGCACATGACGGCGAAGATTTTCCGCGTGGCGCTTGCCCATTTCTCCCACGCCCAAAACACCTATTCCCAACTTCCGCATCTCAAATTCCCCCGAGGCTAGCGCGCCGTCGCTTGATCCAAGTCCTGCACCACTCCATTCAAATATTTCAAACTCGCCGCGATGCTCTGTGCCGGAGGAATCGGAGTCGCCCCGAACTTCACATCTTGCTCCACCACCGACCAACCCGAATATCCGTTTTTCACCAGTGTGCGAAAGAACGCGGGGAAATCGATATTGCCCTGCCCAATCACGGTGAACACTTTGTGTTCAATCGCCTCTTCGAACGTCCATTTATTTTGCCGCGCCTGCTCCAGCACCTTCACGTCGCAATCCTTGATGTGCACGAAGCGCAGCTTATCCTTGTACTTATTCGCTTCGGTCACCGAGTCGCCATGCCCGTAAACGCAATGACCGGTGTCCAGACATAGCCCTACGTTGGTGTGCGACGTGGCGTCGTAGAAAAGTTCGCATTCCTCCGGCGTCTCCACATAGGTCGCGACGTGGGGATGAAAAACCAGATCGAGGCCAAATTCGTTCGCCACCTTTTCTGCGTCCGCTACGATGTTCCCGATGTGTTTCCATTGCGCCGCGGTCAACTTCGGGCAGTCCTTATCGTAAACTCGCCCCGAAAACGACTTGCGTTCGTTCGATTGGTCGTCGGCAATCACCAGGAATGGAGCCTTGAGCGCAGCCAGTAGCCCGCCCACCTTGCGGATCCGCTCCATCACCGCCTCGCTCGCCCCTGGCTCCGTCATTTTTACTGGAACGAAAGAGGCCAGCAGTTTTAGTTTCCTTTTTTCCAGCTGCGGCGCAAGAATTTTGGCATCTGTGGGAAAAAAACCATACGGCCCCAGCTCCGACCCCGTGTATCCACCCTCCACCATTT
>DASWVE010000022.1:0-32934 GCA_036401315.1 Candidatus Acidiferrales bacterium | reverse complement strand
GTCTGCGGAGCCAGCTGGGCGTTCTCCGGAAGCGCGACCACCGGGCGACGTGCGTAATAGGGCTGCGAAAGTTGTTGAATGAAGGAGTGCGGCGCACCGGCGACAAGCGACATTTCGACGTTGTCCCAATCCTCACCGACCGTGTTATCTACGATGGCCCAACCCTGAAGCAACGGCTCGTGCGCGTCCTTCGCGGTCAGCACGATGCGGTAGGTCGTCTTCCAGATTGGAACTTCGCTGATGTAGCTGACGTACAGTTGACGCTCGCCGCTGCCGGCGGTCGAGATCGTCATGCGCCGCAACGATTCCTGCCGCATTGACGCTAGCAAATCCACATATCGATTTACTTCCTGCGACACTTCTCGTTCGGCTAGGCGCACGCTCACTGTGGGCGTGATCTCAAAGCTGCGCACTTCACCCGAATCCGTTACGATCGTCGCCAGATCCACTTCTAAAGTCGTGCCGCCACTGGTCCGAGTTTTTCGCTCCACGCTTAGCAGCCGGCCCGTCATCACGGCCGCACCGTTTATCACCTCGAGCCGAGCCCCGCGCAAGGCAGCATAAAATCTCGAGAGATCCGTGTGTTCTTCCAAGGGAAGGTGCAGCATGCCTAGCCGCTGGCTAAGGGGAGCCTCGGAGTTATAGTTGACTCCTGCGATGCGGCCGCCGTTAAGGTCCAGAATCGTTAAGGATTGCAAGACATCATTGAGCTGGCTGCTGGTGAAATCAATCTGCACCTGCTGGTCCCCATGGACTCGACCCTCGTGCTCAAAGTAGCCCACGCCAGTTTTGTAGAGAATTACCCTGCGGACCGGGAGCTTAGCGGTCGAGACGTCGTCGGCCGATTCGATTGCCGTCGCTTTCGGGGCCGAGACGGCGGTGGCGTTTTTCGGAGTTGGCCGAGATTGAGCTAGGACTGAAGTTGAAACAACCAAAAAAGGCAGAATAGCTAAGCAGGCTCGAGTGTTAAAGGTGCGCATCGGCATTCGCGTCTCCCGGTTTTCTCCCGTCTGATCTCAACCTTAGTGAGTGCCAGAAAGACAAGACCGTTATGAATTAGTCGCGAATAATTCCGCCTGCCAGGTTCCAAGGACCACGATGATCGGATGCAATTGATAATTAAATACCGGCGGTACTAAGAAAGTTCCCTTCGGCCGCACGACTATCGCCGAGAAGACTGTTATAAGTTGAGTAATCGTGAGAGAAGGTTGCATCACGGCCAGTCATAGGTTATTGCGACTGCGCTAATGCGTGGGGTGTACGGCCGGCCGCGCGGGCCAGTCTTGCGGCGTAAAATCGACGCCCCAGAAATGCGGGCTGGGCGACAGGAATTCCACTCCGACCCGGGTTCCCTTGTCCGAAAGATCGCCGAGGTAAACCACCCGGCACTCTTGTTCCTCTTCCGTGACGGGATTGATCAAAACCAACTGCGCGCCCAAGCCGAGTGGCGCTTGCAGGTAGAGCAGCCCGCCGTGCGCGTTAATCACAATGGTCTGGCTGTTCTCGTTAAATTTTCGCCCGTCGGAGTTCTTTCCCGACGCCTTGACGGGAATTCGCGTGAATACGCGAGAGCTTCGCCGTTGCTGCTCCGCCGCCGCTTGATTTTCCGTAGTCGTCATACTTCAATCGTGCCTCGCGCCTGCAAGGCAGTCAACCGCATGTCTAGGGAAGGTGTCCAAAAAACACAGTCCGCAAGTGGCTTGTTCCAAAACGGAAGTTTCCGTAGAATCCTCGGTTTGTGTTAAACATGGCACCACAATCCTTTAATCAGTAAAGAAGAGCAAGCCTGTCGAAAATTGTCGGTAGGAGACCCCGGGGATGACTGTACTGGATTACGTAGAATCGAAGCGTGAATCTCATCTGAACGAATTGAAGGAATTTCTAAGAATTCCCAGTGTCAGCACCAAAAGCGAACATAAACCGGACATCGAACGCGCCGCCCACTGGGTAGCCGAAAAATTACGCGCTGCCGGACTTGAGAACGTCGAAATCGCTCCGACCAAAATGCATCCCCTGGTGTACGGCGAATCGTTGCACGCGCCCGGAAAACCAACGATCTTGTTTTACGGCCATTACGACGTGCAACCGGCCGAACCCCTGGACCTCTGGACCACTCCCGCTTTCGAACCCGACGTGCGTGACGGAAAACTTTTCGGCCGCGGAACCGCCGACGATAAAGGCCAGGTCCACATTCATATCAAGGCCCTGGAAGCCCTGAAAAATATTCACGGGAAACTTCCACTCAACGTGAAGGTCATGATCGAAGGCGAGGAAGAGGTCGGCAGTGTGAGCCTGTGGGAGTTCGTGCAAAACAATCGCGAAAGGTTGAAAGCCGATGCCCTGGTCGTCTCCGATACCTCGATGCTGGCCAAAGGCGTTCCTTCGATCACCTATGGCTTGCGCGGCCTGAATTACTATCAGGTGGAATTGACTGGCGCGGCTCAGGATTTACATTCTGGAGTTTTCGGTGGAGCGGTTCCGAATCCCATTACCATCCTGGCCGAGATGATCGCCAAACTGCACGACAAAAACTTCCGCGTCACCGTGCCGGGTTTTTACGACAACGTGGCCACCGTTTCCGCCAAGGAGCGCAAAGCTTTGAACGCGTTGCCTTGGAAAGAAAAGGAATTTCGCAAAACGGTTGGCGCGCGCGAGCTGTGCGGCGAAAAAGGATTTACGATCGTCGAACGCCTCTGGATTCGTCCAACGCTCGAGCTAAATGGTATCTGGGGCGGCTATCTGGGCGAAGGCGCTAAGACCGTGATCCCTTCGAAAGCCTACGCGAAACTTTCCACGCGCCTGGTGCCCAATCAGAATCCCGCGAAAATCGCGAAACTCGTCGAACGCCACATTCGAAAGTTGTTGCCCAAGAGCGTCTCCTGCGATTTCGAAGTCCTCAGCACCGGAAAACCGTGGGTCGCCCCCTACAGCCATCCGATTTTCCAGAAAGCGATTCACGCGCTCCAATCGGGTTTTGGCAAGAAGGCGGTTTTCATTCGCGAGGGCGGCTCGATCCCCTTTGTCACCCAAATGCACGACACTTTTAAAGTTCCTTGCGTCCTGTTGGGCTTCGGCTTGCCCGATGAAAACGCGCACGCGCCCGACGAACACATCGAACTGGAGAATTATTTTGGCGGAATAAAATCCGTCGCGTTGTTTTATGAACGTCTCGCCGCCGAATAAATTTCCGGGCAAAAATGCGGAGTCGAGAAAATGCCCGTTTTACGGGCCTTTTTTCAACCTTCCGCTTGCGTTCGTTAACTAGTGCGGCTATAGTCCGCAAGGCATCCCGGCTTACGGGTACCACCAAGCACTTACACTTCAGGAGGAAAACGTAAATTCGATGGCAAATCCGATGAGCAAGTCCAAGATTATTGCGTACATGACGGAGAAGGTGAGCACCGACGAAAAGCCGATCTCCAAGAAACAGACCGTTGCTTTCTTCGATGAACTCTTCAAGCTGGCCGTGAAGGAAACCCGCGGCGCAGGCAAGTTCGTAATTCCCGGAATCGGCCGCGCCGTCAAGGCCCACCGCAAGGCTCGTATGGGCCGCAACCCGGCCACTGGCGAAGCGATCAAGATCAAGGCCAAGACCGTTGTGCGCTTGCGCGCAGCAAAAGCCTTCAAAGACGCCGCCCTCAAGTAGTTCGATTCGGCGCTGGGATCTCTGACAGAACCCTCAAGCATGCCCGGTTCGAAAACGCACCGGAGGCTTGGGGGTTTTGTCTTTTCAGCTCATACTTTTCGTGTTCCGTTTTGAAGCAACGCGATGCCGGTGATCCTGCGCCCGGCGTTTCGATGGATCGAATCGTGAAACGTTGGCGCCCTCTCGCGAATCCAATCATCTCGGCATACGGGACAATATGAGCGAATGGAACGGGTGAATCAGAAATGCCAGAGCATTCCGGCCTTCTAACCGATTTATACGAACTCACCATGGCTGCCGGTTACCTGCAGACCGGCTTTGACGCTCGCGCTACCTTCGAACTTTTCGTGCGCCATCTTCCGCCGCACCGCAATTACTTGGTCGCCGCCGGGCTGGAGCAGGGCCTCGAATTTCTGGAGAACGTTCATTTCAGCGCGAAGGAGATCGATTATCTTCGCCACCATCCGGTTTTTTGCAACATCCGTGACGAATTTTTCGACTATCTCGCGACTTTTCGTTTTACCGGCGACGTCTGGGCCATGCCTGAAGGCTCGCTGGTTTTCCCCGGCGAGCCGATGCTGCGCGTCGTCGCACCCATCATCGAAGGCCAGATCATGGAGACTTATCTGCTCTCCACTCTTAGCTACCAGACGATGATCGCCAGCAAAGCCGCTCGTGTCGTCACTGCTGCGCAAGGCCGCCAGATCGTTGATTTCGGCGCACGCCGCGCCCATGGGAGCCAGGCTAGCCTGCTCGCCGCGCGGGCCGCATCGATCGGCGGTTGCGTCGGAACCTCGAATGTTTTGGCTGGCCAGCAATTCGGTATGACCACCTACGGCACCCAGGCCCATTCTTGGGTCATGGCTCACGAAGATGAAGGCGTCGCTTTCGAGAAGTTCCTCGACGCTTTCCCGACGGCTGCAGTTCTGCTGCTCGATACCTACGATGTGCGCAGCGCGATCAAGAAAATCATCGCGATGAAACGGAAACCCGCGGGCGTCCGGCTCGATAGCGGCGATCTGGCCAAAGACAGCCAATGGGTGCGCAAGGAACTCGATCGCGCGGGGTGGAATGACGTGAAAATTTTCGCTTCTGGCGATCTGGATGAGACGCGCATCGCCGCCTTGCTGAAAAAGCATGCGGCGATTGACGCGTTCGGCGTCGGCACCGCACTGGCCACTCCCGGCGACGCGCCACATCTGAACCTGGTCTACAAGCTGGTGAAAATCGAACGCGATGGCAAAGCTCGCGGCGCGGCCAAGCTGACCGAAGCGAAAGTTACTTATCCCGGCCGCAAGCAGGTCTTCCGCTATTCCACGCCGAAAGGCGAGTACCTGCGCGACAAAATCGCGCTCGACGATGAGCCTGCCGCCGGCGGCGAGCCTTTGCTGGTCGAAGTGATGCGCGGCGGCAAGAGAATCGTGCCGCAAATTCCGGTCAGCGATTCCCGCGCCCTGTGCGCCGCAAACCTGGCCCGCCTGCCCCAAAAGTATCGCCAAATTAATCGAACCGCCGCGTATCCGGTGATCTACACCACCGATCTGGAATCGATGCTCGAAAAAGTTCGCACGCGCGTGCGCGGTTCGAAGCCGAAGTCTGCGCATGGCGACTGATCCGCAAGCGCAGGAGCAAGCGTGGGCTTTATTGCGGCTGGCCTATCGCGCGCAGATGGAAGGCGATTACGATCAGGCCGTCGCGTTATACAAGAATTCTCTCGCCGCTTTTCCCACCGCCGAAGCGCACACGTTTCTGGGCTGGACCTATCACTTCCAGGGAAAAATTGAAGAGGCCATTGCGGAATGTAAACGAGCCATCGCGGTCGATCCGGAATTCGGCAATCCCTACAATGACATCGGTTCGTATCTGATTCAGTTGGGGCGTTACGACGAAGCTATCCCCTGGCTAGAACAGGCCATCGCCGCCGCCCGCTATGAACCGCGGCACTTCCCGCATTTCAATCTCGGCCGAGTCTATATCGCCAAAGGCATGTTGGCTCGCGCCCGCGAATGCTTCAACGAATCGCTGCGGCTCGAACCGAATTACGCGCTGGCGCGGCAGGCCGTCGAAAACCTGCGCCGCATGGTGAATTAGTGTGGTGAATTTAGTATGGTGAATTAGCTGGTCGCAGCAGCTGCCTCAGTCGGTTTCAAAATACGGTCGTAAATCCACAGCAGCAGCGCGGTCATCAAGCCGACACCGGTCACTGCCCACCAGATCGCCTGCGGCTGATGCGTTACTTCTCCGAAGTGATGGAACAGCCGCCCGCCGAACCATCCCGCGATCAGCGAGCCGATGCCGATCGGCATAAACGCAAAACCCATGTACGTTCCCTGCTGCCCCGGCGGCGCCAATCGCGAAATATATTCGTAATAGCGCGGCGACTGAATAATTTCGCCAATCGAAACCGCGAACAACGTCACGATCACCATCGGCGCCGTGGGATGCACGATCAAAATGGTCCAGGCCAGCGCGGAGATAAGCGTGCCCAGCGTGACCGCGCGAAATGCCGGAATTCTCCGGGTCACTGCGCTCATGATCAGTTGCAGGCAAATTACGGTCAGCGGGCCCGTTATCAACATCAGCTCGGTATCCATCTTGGGATCGACGTAGTTGTGAACGTACAGCGGAAGAATAATGAATTCCTGCCAGTACACCACCCAATAGCCGGAAAAAATCAGCAGAAAAAGCATGAACTTCGGGTTGCGCAGTACCGTCCCGAAATTTCGGACTGCTTCCGCAAGGCTCACCACTTGGGCGTCGTTCGATCGCCTCGGCTCCTTGAAAAACAAAATCACGCCGATGAACATCAGGAATACGCTCAGCGCCGCCACGCGAAAGACGCTTTCCACCCGCATATGGTTGTGAACGTACGAAGCCACGAAGGGTCCCGCTGCGCCGCCGATATTCACCAGCGTGTAGTAGATCGAATAACCGATGGACCGAACATTTTCCTTCGATGACCGCGCGATCGTCCCCACCACGCAAGGCTTCACCAGCGCTATACCTAGCGCCGGCAACATCAGTACGAATGCCACCAAAATAACCAGCGGCACCACCGCGCGCACCGGCGCTACCCAGGACGAACCGAGCGACCCCAGTAAAAAGTAAGCGCAGGTCAGAATGAAGTACGCGAGAGAGAGCGATCGCCGGAAACCAAGGCGATCCGCCAGCGTGCCGCCGAAGGCCGCTAAAAACCACACCAACCCGCCAAAGAGGCCGGTCAACGAGCTCGCCTGTTCCACCGGGAAATTCAGGGTTTCATTCAGGTACCGCGCGAGAGAGGCAAACGCCGCGTAATACGACAGGCGCTCGAACAACTCGCTGATGTTCGCGACCCAGAACGGCCGCTCGAATCCCGACCGAATCTCGTCAAGGCGCTGTGAAAAACCCAAAAGTCCTCCGCGTCCGGCTTGACACTGGTATCTGCGAACGACGCGATTGTAGCGGAACCCAACCTCGCGCGCCGTCGATTTTTGCCGATTTTTCGTTCGTTTCGCCGTGTGCTAAACTTGCGGATTTGGCGGTGGGTTATTTCCCGCCTCGTACTCTATGTCCACCTCGACCATGAAGGCATTGCGCAAGATGCGCCCGGCACGCGGCGCAAATCTAGAAACAGTTCCGGTACCCGTTCCCGGGCCGATCGAAGTCCTGGTCCGCGTCCGCGCCGCCTCCATTTGCGGAACCGATCTGCACATTTACGGCTG
Organism: Candidatus Acidiferrales bacterium; assembly: GCA_036401315.1. Taxonomy (GTDB): domain Bacteria; phylum Acidobacteriota; class Terriglobia; order Acidiferrales; family UBA7541; genus Palsa-295. The sequence goes on along the minus strand of DASWVE010000022.1, from coordinate 25,584 downwards.
GGACCGCTGGTCCGCCTCGCGCATCAAGACGCCCATGACTTTTGGCCACGAATTCTGCGGCTACGTCGAAAAAGTCGGCTCCGAAGTTACCTCGGTAAAACCCGGCGACTTCGTCAGCGCGGAAATGCACGTCAATTGCGGCCATTGCCGTCCCTGCCGCATGGGCCAACCGCACGTCTGCGAAAATGTGAAAATCATCGGCATCGATGCCGACGGCTGCTTCGCCGAATTCGTCATCATTCCGGTCCGCAATATCTGGAAAATTGATCCCGCGATTCCGGAGCGCTACGCCGCGATTCTCGATCCACTCGGCAACGCGGTCCACACTGTGCTCGCCGGAGAAATCGCAGCGCAAAACGTCGTGGTCACTGGAGCGGGCCCCATCGGCTTGATGGCTATCACCATCGCCCGCGCCTGCGGTGCCGCCACGGTTTTCGCCACCGAAGTAAATCCGCACCGCCGTGAACTCGCCAAGCAAATGGGCGCGGACGACGCCTTCGACCCCAAACAAGGCGACGTTGTCGCGCGCCTACGCGAAGCCACCGGTGGCGCCGGTGCCGACGTCCTGCTCGAAATGAGCGGCAACCCCGCCGCGATACATCAAGGTTTCCAGATGCTCCGTTCCGGCGGCCGCGCTTCGCTGCTCGGGATTCCGTCGGATCCAGTCACCTTCGACCTGGTTAATGACGTAATTTTCAAAGGCGCGACCGTGCAAGGTATTTACGGCCGGAAAATGTTCGAGACTTGGGTGCAGATGACCGAGCTTTTGAAGCACGGACGCCTCAATCTCGATCCGCTTTTCAAAGAGCACCTGCCCATCGAAAATTTCGAGCAGGCCTTTGCGCTTCTCGAATCGGGCCAGGCTGGAAAAATTCTGCTCTATCCCAACGGCGTCACCGCGTAACGCAAACGTCGCCATCGAGCGTCCCTGAAAAACGAGGAGAAGTCATGAGCACTGCCGGAACCCGCCCTCAACTCCAATATCTTCACGACGCCCTCGAAGAGCTGAAAGCCAAGCATCTCTACTTCAACCTGAAAATCCTCGAAGGCGAGCAAAAGCCCCTCGCGAATTTCAACGGTAAGGAAGTCATCAATCTCAGTTCCAACAATTACCTCGGCCTGACCACGCATCCGAAGCTCCGCCGCGCCGCTATCGACGCGACCCGCAAATTCGGCGTCGGCTCGGGCGCCGTCCGCACCATCGCCGGCACCATGAAAATGCACATGGACCTTGAGAAGCAAATCGCCCAATTCAAAAATGTGGAAGCCTGCGTCGTTTTCCAATCAGGTTTTGCCGCAAATGCCGGGACTGTGTCCGCAATTCTGGGCAAGGAAGACTTGGTCATTTCGGACGAGCTGAACCACGCTTCGATCATCGACGGCTGCCGCCTCTCGCGCGCCACCATCAAAGTCTTCAAACACAAAGACACCGCCGATTGCGAACGCGTTCTGCAGGAAACCAAAGACTGGAACGGCAAGAAGCTGCTCATCACTGACGGCGTCTTTTCCATGGACGGCGACATCGCCAACCTGCCCGCCCTATGCGACCTCGCCGAAAAATACAACTGCATCATGATGGTCGACGATGCCCACTCTTCCGGAGTCTTGGGCAAAAACGGCCGCGGCACGGTGGATCATCTGAATTGCCACGGCCGCGTCGATATTCAGGTCGGCACCCTGAGCAAAGCGGTTGGATCGATTGGTGGCTCTGTCTGCGGATCGCAGGATTTAATTCATTTCCTCTATCAGCGCGCTCGTCCGTTTCTGTTTTCCACTTCGCACCCGCCGTCGGTCACTGCCACCTGCCAGGCTGCGTTTGAATTGCTCGATTCCGAAGCAGGAGAGAAGCTGATCAAGAAACTCTGGGCCAACACGAAGTTCTTCAAACGCAAATTGAAAAAACTCGGATTTAACACGGGGCACAGCGAAACGCCCATCACGCCGGTAATGGTCGGCGACGCGGGCAAAGCTTTTCAATTTTCGCGGGAACTATTCGACGAAGGAGTATTTGCCGGTGCAATCGGCTTTCCCACGGTGGCCGAAGGCAAAGCGCGGCTGCGCACCATCGTGACCGCCACTCACAAACGCGACGACCTGGAACGCGCCGCCGACACCATCGCCCGCGTCGGCAAAAAGCTCGGCGTCATTTCTTAAATCTTGCGCCCGCAACCCGACCGCAACGCTGCCTAAATTACCGCCGCCGTCTGCAATTGCGGCCGGCTGTTTCGGTAGATCGCCAGCACAAACGCGCCCAGACCCACGCAAATTACGATGGAACTCACCCAAGCTCCTAGATAGGGGATCAGGCCCACGGCGCGCAGGATCAGCAGCCCCAGCGCCATGTGTCCGAGCGTCGGGCCGAACCCAATTGCCGCGCCAAGAATCCGGTCCCCCAGCCACGTGCCGACCACGACTTGCGCCGCGTAGATCGCGATAGCCCATAACAGGATCGAAGCGATTCCCACTCCGATGCCCACAATCGTGATGCACACGATCACCGCTAGTATCGGCAGCGCAATCAGAAATAGCGCACCGAAGCCCATCGCCGGCATCGTTCGCTTGCACGCGCCAACCGAATCAAAGAAGAAACCGGGCACCAGCAGCAACATCGCCACGCCAAATACGAAGCTTGCTCCCCACAGCAGAACCTGGTGCCAGTAGTAGCGCGGCGAAGAATAACTCGTATCCGCGTCATGCTCGACAATTGTCACCTGAATGGGAGTTCCCAACTTCGCCTGTGGAGAAATTTCCGGTTGGCGCCGCAGTTGCGCTTTCGTATCCCCGGCAATCACCGTTTCGGGGCCGATCGAGAGATGTCCGGTGCGAACCATAACATTGCGTCCGAAGTTGCCATCCAATTGCAACGAACCAGAAAATGACAGCAGGTCGCCGCCCAGCTTTCCGTTGAGTACCGCGTCTCCGGCGCCCAGCGTCATCGTTCCTTTCACCACCGCCTTCTCATCCATATTTACGTCGCCGGCCCAGGCCATCACATTCCGTTCCACCGTGCCGGCCAGGTGCACCTCTTTGACGAACGTGCGCACGTTCCCGTCCACCACGCCGTTCACGTGCAACTCTTCGCTGAACGCCAGCACGTCGCCCTTGATATGGCCGTTCACGGTGACGCTGCGCGAGAAAGCGATCAGATCACCCTCGACGTCGCCGTCGATCGTGGTGTTGTCGGAGGAGACGATCAAATCCGTGTGAATCACTTTGCCCGCAGGGAGCGCGTAATTCGGATCTCCGTGCTTGATCTCGGCAGCGTGGCCCGCCGGCGCGAGCATCAGCGCCATCAACGCCATGCCCATCACCACCGCCAGCGTGGTAATCCGCCGCAGATGCCGCCGCAGCAGCCAGATCACCACCATGCCTACCGTCGCTACCGCCAGAAACTCTGTCAGGCTTCGCATCGCGTCCCATCCTTTCCAGAATGCACCGCTGAAAAACAGCATGGTCAGAATATTTCCCTGCGTGAATCCGGATTGCGCCGCCTGCGCCCGCCACGGATCGATAAATCCGCTCCACATGGTGTACGCACCGCCCGCGCCTAAACCCAGCGCCGATAACCAGCCCCATGGCGTCCCGCCGTGTTCGGGAGCTTGCACCAGGTGCGCCGGAACCGATTCGTCGTCCGCTTCCAGCGACTGCCGCAACCACACTCCTTCCAGCTCCAGCGCCCGCAGCAAGCTCTTGCACTGGCCGCACTCCGCCACATGCATGCGCACTTCCTGCGCGCGCGCCGCGTCCAGTTGCTGCTCGAGATACAGCAGCCCGGTCATTTCGTCGAAGTGATTCATACCTTGCCCCCAGCCGCCGCGCTCTGCATTCCTCCGCTTCCTTCCGCCAAAATGTCGCGCAGTTGGTGCCGCGCGCGCAGCAACAAAACTCCCACAAACGCGCGCCGCACTCCCAGCGTATCCGCAATTTCGTCGTAGCTCATGTCCGAGTAATAGCGCAGCACCAGCGCCATGCGCGCCCGGTCTGGCATTTTCGCTAAACCCGCGCGCACGTGCTTGCTGTCGTGTGCCGTTTGCAATTGTTGCAACTGGTCCGGGTCGGGATGCTCCAGCGGCAGCGTTTCCAGGTCCCCCGTTTCCAAATCCTGACGGATCCGCCGGCGCCGCAGCATATCCCAACAATGGTTGCTGGCCACTTTATACAGCCAGGCGGTGAACGGCCGCGACGAATCGTAGCTCCCGAGTTTTTGCCGCACTTTCATGAAAATCTCCGTCGTGGCGTCTTCCGCGTCTTCCCGCGTCGGCAGCGCCCTCCGGCAGAAACGAAAGATGGCCGGCGCGTATTGCCCGTACAAAACGCCCCAGGCCTCCGGGTCGCCCGCCCGGACCCGCGTAAGCACATCCGCTATTTCGGCGGCGCTCATGTCTCCGGTCGTCTTCCGTCGCTCCATAGATAGATACGCAGGACCCTACCGCAATATTTCAAACGTATTACAAACGAATGGCTTAGGTTCCATTACCAGCCCGGGCAGCGGGTCTCGGGTGGGCGGCCTTTCCGGAGGCTCGCTGGCCGCCGAAATCGTGCCGCAAGCCTATCAAATTTGCGGACTGATAATAAAAGGAAAGGCCCGGCAGCCGAGTCTCGTTTGGCTGCCGGGCCGCACCTCAAGCCTGTGTAACACCCTAAAACCGCGTGTGAGCCTTCCCTGTCGCTCCTGGCCTAGAAGGTGAACTTCGCCGCCAGTTGAATCCCGCGAGGCCCGCCGCCGCCGAGGAACGGGTTCCCGATGCCAACGTCGCCGGTAGCGCTGAGTTGGTATCCTCCCGACCCGGTCTCGCGGGTCCCGTTCTGAGCGAATCCTCCCTGGGCCGGATCGGCAACAAACTCAGGAAGAAACGGGTTCGCGAAGTTGGGATGATTCAAGAGGTTGAAAAATTCCGCGCGCAGCTGGACGCCCAACCGCTCCGTGATCTTGGTATCTTTGTAAATTGCGAAGTCCCACTGCTTAAAGCTGGGCCCACGCAGTGAATTACGCCCTTCGTCTCCGAAGTGTCGCGTACCCGGAGCGCAATCCTGGGCGCTCCCGGTGATACCGTTCGCCTGTGCATAATTCGATAGCGTGCAAGGGATTGCGAAGGCGTCCAGGTTTACATAGTTCGTTGGGTCGTGCGGGTGGTAAACCACCGGCGCCACGACGTCGGGCCGGTCAAAGCCCTCGCCGCTTCCGCTGAAATCGTCCTCGAAGAAGTAATTCGCCTGAAATGGCTGGCCATCCTGAAGCGTTACCGCGCTGTTGAACCCCCATCCGTTTTTCAATTTTTGCCAATCTCCGCCCATATGCGGCAGGTTATACGCAAAAATCCAGGTAAAACGGTTTCGAATGTCGAAATTCGAATTGGCATATTCCGCGTTCGGATTCGTGCTGTTGTTCGGCTGCGAAGCGTTCGGTTCGAAATCAAAACTGTCGCTCGCCGTATCCAGCGAATGCGACCACACGTAATTGACGATCGAAGTCACGCCGTGCCAGTTATTCACCCGTAGGCTGGCTTGCAATGAGTTGTAATTCGATCGTGCGTTCGCCTGCAACTGGTTGATGTACTCCGCGCCGTAAGGATTGTTGACGTAGTTGGTCGGCACGCCGTAACTCGAGATACAACCCGGGCCTCCGTTCGGGAAACACGGAGCGTTGGTCACGGTATTGTTGTTTGCTTGCGCGAATGCGGTGTCGAAGGTGGTGATCGCGTTTTGACCCGGCTGGTTCACGTCCAGGTAATGCAGCAAGCGATGCCCTTGCGACCCCACGTAACCGACCTGCAGCACCACTTTGCTCGAGAGCTGCTGTTGCAGGTTGAGGTTGTAATTCTCCATATACGGCGTCGGCAGGTGGCGGTCAATTGCGAAGATGTTGCCCGACGGGCTGCCCGATGCCGCCTCGAATATCGGAACGCCCGTGGCAATGGAGCCCGTAGGTCCTACCGTGGAAATTGGCGCCGGGCCCGCCGGATTGTAGGCGACACCGGGACAAAATTCGCAGTTGTATGGCAACTCGCCGAGAAACACGTCCTGCGAGACCGCGTCGAAGAAGATTCCCCATCCGGCTCGCAGCACGGTGCGCCCTTTTCCAAAGGGGTCCCAGGCGGCGCTCACGCGCGGCGCAAAATTTTTGTAGTCTGGCTTGTAAACCTTGCTCAAGCCGGGCTGGCCCAACTGGGTCAGAGTAACAGTCTGGCCCACCGGATCGAAATTCGTAATGTTCGTGAAGAGATCGTCTTTCTCACCCACCACTCCGTAATAGTCCCAGCGCAGCCCGTAATTCAGCGTCAACCTTTGGATCGGGTGAAAACTATCCTGCACGAATAACCCATGATTGTTTTCGTACGTATGGCGGGTGGATTGGCCTAGCGACTGCGTGCCATCGTCAACCGTACCGCTCAGGAAATCGCCGAGACTGTCGGTGGGATTGCTAAAACTCAATCCGCCTCGGTAATTCACCCCGAAGAATTGCTGGATGCTGGTCCGGCGATATTCGTATCCGAACTTAATGTTGTGCTGACCTACCGTCCAGGAAAAATTGTCCAGGGCTTGCCAGTTCGTATCGAAGCGGTGACGCGGAGTTGAGTGGTTCGCCCCGAGTTGTGCAAAGCTCCCCACGTCGATGTCCGGCAGCCCGGAGTTCGATGCGCTCGGACCGGTGCAATCCGCCACGGTGGTCGCCGCGCACAGGCCGACACTGCTCGGCTGGAAGGCCTGGTCGGCCGGAAAAAATCCCTCGGCGAATCGGTTCCAGCCGAAGCGCGCTTCATTTAGTTTCTCTGCCGAAATCACTCGAACGTACGAGACGGACACCAACTGAACTCTGGTTGGAGTGTAAGTGTTGAATCCGGGAAGAATTCCGCCCCCGGTCAGAGCCAGCGGAAAGCTCTGCTTGCTGTCGCCGTAATAATAGCGGCCCGTCAAAATGTTATTCTTGTCGAAGTTGTGGTCGACCTTGGCAATCAGGCTGGTCACATTGTTATACGACGGCGCCACCACCGATGCATTGGCCCCGTTAGGACACCCGTTCGCGTCGGCTGTCGCGCCCGGCACATTTGGCAGCGGCCACGGATCGCCATTTGGATACGCCGCCAGCAGGCTCGCGATAACGGGATTGGTGGCCACCAAATCTGCAGGATTCGGAACGCAGGCTAGGCTCACCGTGCCGACCCGTTCACGCTGTCCTTCATAATCGAAAAAGAAAAAAGTCTTGTCTCTTACGATCGGACCTCCCAGCGCGCCCCCGAATTGATTGTTGTGAAAAGGTGCCTTCTCCGTGCCCACCGGATCGAAATAGTTTCGCGCATCCAGAGCGTCATTCCGGAAATAGTCGAAAATCGTACCGTGAAAATCGTTGCTGCCGCTCTTCGTGACGATGTTGATTACCCCACCGGCGTTCCGTCCGTATCCCGCCTCGTAATTTGAAAGCACGTTCAGTTCACTGACCGCATCGATCGGCAGAATCGTCGCCGGCGTCCCGAATACTCCAGCTTCGTTGATCGCCGGGTCGTTTCGATAACCGTCATTCATGTCGGTGCCATCAAGCAGGAAGTTGTTCGAACGTCCGCGCGCCCCGTTTACCGAAAAAACGCCATAGGATCCTGGCGAGTCCGTGATTTGGTCCGGCGACCCGGCCACTCCCGGCGTTAGATAAATCAATTTCGTGTAATCGCGGCCGTTGACCGGCAAGTCCTTGACCGTCTCCTGCGTCAGCACTCCGCCCAGCGTATTCCCGGTCGTATCGATCTGCGGCAAATCCTCGCCCGCAACCGTCACGCTATTAGTCACCGCGCCGGGTTTCAGCGCCGCATCGATGCGCTTTTCGCTGGCGACATCGACCACCACTCCAGTGGTGATCGCCTTCTGAAAACCGTTCAACTCCACCGTCACCTTGTATGTCCCAATCTGCAGTTCCGGCACCAGGTAGCTGCCGTCGGCGTTCGTTTGCGTGATGCGGTCGATCCCTGTGGCGACGTTGTGGATCGTCACGGTGGCGTTGCTTACCGCCGCGCCGCTGGTATCGGTCACCGTCCCCAGGATGGTCCCGCGAAAGGTCTGCGTCCAGCTGGTCGTCGCGCCCAGCAAAATCATTACAATCGCGCACGCGACTGCTGCGCCAGTGCTCCACCGGCAATTCCTCATGATCTTCTCCTGTGAATGACGGCTGAAACCGTGCGAAGAGTTATACGGCGCGCGGGGCGGCCTTGTCCCATTGAAAGCACAAATGCCGATGATAACTGTTTATGCGCCTTCGAAATCCCCACCCATGAACTCTTCGATTACGACATCTATAAGCTGATGTGCACGGCCAGTCAACAAAGATATACAAGCAGAGAAGATATTTCAGGGCGTGGCGATCTCAGGCGGATAATTCCCGGACATGCTGCAGCTAAAACCGGAGTCCGACAGGAAGGCTTGCGTTCAGTTGTGCGGCGTGCTGCCGCCCAGAATCACTTCGAAGTACTGCGCGGGTCGCGTTCCCACGTTTTGAATCTGGTGCTCATCGCCCGACGCCGCAAAGGCGGCCGACCCCGGTCCCAAGTGCGTTTTTTTCCCGCCGATGGTCATCTCGACCTCGCCTTCGCTGATCAAAAACAATTCGTCCATCGAATGGTGGTGCATGTGGTGCGGCAGGCTTCCCGGCAGCAGAAACACTTCATGGACGTCGAGGTGAATGCCACTATGCGCCAGACCATCCAGGATCGGGCGAAAGGTCGCATTCTCTTCTTTCTGTTCCTTCAGGCTGTCGAACGGGAACATTCCCGATTTCAGCGTGCTTTGCCCGGAGCCCGGAATCGCAAACAGAACTGCCAGCAGGAAAACGCACGCAACCTTGACGCTCATCGACAAAGTACCTCCTGCGAAAGTGTATCTGCCCCGGGGTTAGCCGAGTCTCAAACAAATGGCCCTGTGCGTTGGAGATTACCCCTCGCGGCCAAAATCGCGCGCGATGCCTGTCTCTCGGGCATTTTCGGGAGTTCGTTCCGTCCTGCTATAATTTCCTGGTCGCGCCTAACTAACAAAAATATTCAAAATGCCTTCCACCCAGAGAAAACGGCTGTTTTTGATCGATGCGATGGGTTACATCTTCCGCGCCTTCTTCGCGCCGATGGATCGCCTGCAGACCAGCGCCGGCGTCCCCACCAAAGTCCCGTATCTTTTCGCCACCATGATGCGCCGCATTCTCGAAAATAAAGACCGCCCGCCCGATTACCTTGCGGTCGTCTTCGATCACTCCGCGCCAACGTTCCGCGACAAACTTTTTGCTCAGTACAAAGCCCAGCGCGCTCCGATGCCGGACGATCTTTCCATCCAGATCCCCTTCGTCCGCCGTTATTGCGCCGCCATGCACCTGCCCATTCTCGAATACCCCGGCTACGAGGCCGACGACGTAATCGGTACGCTCGCCCGCCTCGCCGTCGAATACAAAAAGAAGGAAGATCTGGAGATTTTCATCGTCACCAGCGACAAAGACCTGCTTCAGCTGGTCAACAAAGACGTCACCATTCTCAACCCCACAAAAAACGACCTGCTCATCGACGAGAAAATGGTCGAAGAGATCATGGGCGTCCCGCCCTCCAAAGTTGCCGACGTGATGGCACTCATGGGCGATTCCATCGACAACATTCCCGGCGCACGCAATCCCAACGACAAGCCCGCTCCCGGTGAACGCCGCAAAGCCGGCATCGGCGAAGTCGGCGCGCGCCAGTTGATTCAGCAATACGGCAGCGCCGAAGAAACCCTGAAACACGCCGCCGAAGTAAAACGCGTGAACTATCGCGAAGCCCTGCAGAATTGCGGCGAATTCGTTGTGCTCAGCAAGCAGCTCGCGACGATCCCCACCGACGCGCCGGTTCCCTTTGACCTCGGCATCATGAAAATCGCCAAGCCCGATGCGGACGCGCTTCGCGAACTTTATTCCGAGCTGGGATTTACTTCTTTGCTGCGTGATCTCGCCCCGGTGACCGACGATCGCAAAACCGATTACGCCCAGCTGGACACTCCGGCCCAGATGCAAAAATTCTTGGGCGCTATCAAATCCGGCCAGGAATCCGCCGCCTGGCTCGCACTCGATGCTCAGGATCCAGACGAAGAAGGTTTCGGGACTCGCGTGCTATCCGTCGAAGTCTCCACCAAGGCCGCCACTGCCAGCATGGTGGCGAATGAACTCGACAATAAGACGCTGGCCACCATGCAGGCTTGGCTCGCCGACCCCAAGCGTCCGAAAGTCGTACACGATCCGAAGTTATTTCATCTCCTGACCAATCCCGAAATCGCGGGCAATCCCGACGCGGTCGCCGGGATTCGCCACGCCACCATGCTCTATTCGTATTTACTGCGACCCATCACGGCCAAGCACGAATTCGCGGAAGTCGTTCTTCGCCATCTGAATCGCACGCTTTCCGGCGCGCCCGGCGAGCGCGCCGATTTTCTGCTGCGCGTCCTGCCCATCCTTCGCGAAGAAGTCGAAAAACTTGGCCTCGTCGACATCTACGAAAAAATCGATCTGCCTCTCGCTCCAGTCCTGGCTCGCATGGAAGCTGCCGGGGTTCGCGTCGACCCCGCGGAACTGGATCGCATCTCCGTCCGAACCACTGACGAAATCGCCAAACTGGAGAAGAGCATTTACGATTTGGTCGGATTTGAATTCAATGTCGGCTCGCCCCAGCAGCTCGCCGAAGTTCTCTTCGATAAACTCAATCTCCAGCCGCCCCGCCGTAGCCGCGCGAAATCGCGCTCCACCGCCGCCGATGTGCTGGAAGAGCTCGCCGCGGTCCACGAACTTCCCAAGAAAGTCATCGAATATCGCGAGCTCACCAAACTCAAATCGAACTACGCCGACGTTCTGCCCCGTCTGATTCATCCGGGTTCCGGCCGCTTGCATACTCGTTTCTGCCAGACCGGCACGGCGACTGGGCGCCTAAGCTCGTCGAATCCGAATCTGCAGAACATTCCCATCCGCACGGAGCTGGGTCGCGAGATCCGCGCCGCTTTCGTTTCCGCTCCTGGTTCTCTTCTACTCTCCGCGGATTATTCGCAGATCGAACTTCGCATCCTGGCGCATCTCTCCGGCGATCCCGTCCTGGTCGAAGCGTTTCGCCGTGGCGAAGATATTCACTCGCGCACGGCCCAGGAAGTTTTCGACATTGCGCCCTTCGCCCAGACCCGCGAGCACCGTCGCGTCGCCAAAGTCATTAATTTCGGCGTGATCTATGGCCTCTCTCCATTTGGCTTGGCTCAGCAGCTCGGCATCGAGCAAAAAGAAGCAGCTCATTTCATCGCCAAATATTTCGAGCGCTACCGCGGCGTAAAGGATTTTCTCGATAGCCAAATCGCTGAAACACGCAAGACGGGCGTGACTAAAACGATCTTCGGCCGCATCCGCCCGATTCCTGAAATCAATTCGCCGCAGGTCAACCTGCGCAATTTCGCTGAGCGCACCGCCATGAACACGCCGATGCAGGGCGCGGCCGCCGACCTCATCAAACTGGCTATGATCGAACTCGATCGCCGCCTGCCACGGGAGAAGTTCAAGTCCAAGATGATTCTGCAGGTCCACGACGAATTGCTTTTCGAAGGCCCAGAGGTCGAAATTCCAAAGTTGACCAAGCTCGTGAAAGAAGTGATGGAAGGCGCACACCAATTCGAAGTACCCATCCTGGTGGACACTAAAGTCGGCCCGAATTGGCGCGACATGAAATGACGCGTTCGGTCTCGGGCCTCGCGGTGCGCTAGAATAGGTTTTCTTAGGAGAGTTTATGGATCATGCCGACGGATTTCTGGCTCTCGTACGTGACGCAAAAAAGCGCATCAAGGAAGAAGACGTCCAAACCACCAAGAAGAAACTGGACGCCGGCGAGCAAATGATCCTCGTCGATGTCCGCGAAGAAAGTGAATGGGCCCGCGGCCACATCCCTAACGCCATCCACCTCGGCAAAGGCGTCATCGAACGCGACATCGAAAAAGCGATTCCCGAGAAGAGCGCAACCATCGTGCTGTATTGCGGCGGCGGTTTTCGTTCCGCCCTCGCGGCCGATAACCTGAAAAAAATGGGCTACAGCAACGTGATCTCGATGGATGGCGGCTGGCGCGAGTGGACCCAGGCAAACTTTCCGACCATCAAAGATTGAAGACGAACGCACCGCGTTATTTATTCCGCCAGGAGCTCGCCATGACCGGATTGCCGCAAGACGACGCCGCGCACCTCGCCCAAGCGCACGAAGCCGCTAAAAATAAACTGACTCAGTTGCGCGAAGAAGCCGAAAGGCTGGGTAAGGAATTCGAAGAGAAGTTCAAACCGGAAATTGCCGATGCAGAAGTCGAGCTGACGCGCCTGAGCGCCCTGCTTGGGAAAATTGGCCTGTAGAAAACCTCAACAGCGAAAAAATTCCAGAATCAGTGCGAAATCTTGGCTGGGGCGGTTGGACTCGAACCAACACCGGCCTCATTAACAGTGAGGTGCCCTACCAATTGGACCACGCCCCAGCCGTGCCTCAATTCTAAAGGCTGCCGCCCTTATTTTCACCTTGTGATTGTGTATCGATTGGATTTTGGTTGCGAATGATGCGGTGCAGTCGAAGCAGGATAGGAAAAACGCGAAAGTAAGCCGAAGGAAGGAAGCCGGCCCAGCCCTCAATCCCCTAAAGGGATCCTCGGCTTCCTTCCCTCTGACGAGAGATACATCGCACCTCGTCTGCCAAACCAAACCCGCTGAAAATAAGCCACTTCACTCCAGGCCTGCGGGTAAAAACTCCCAGCCCCTCGGTAAAATTTCGCAGGTACCCGATGCCCCCTGATGCCCCTACGTTTGCCGCTTGTCAAAATTGTAAGAAAAAAGCCCCTCGCGCGAGCTTTTCTGCGCGAATCCTCAGGACGCCGTATTGACCTCTCCCGCTCGGACTTGCTATGTTGAGAGATTACCTTGGGCTCATTGTACCCACCGTATGTGGGGCGGTCCTGTAGGGAGCGTCTTCGTCTTATGGGTTTGAAAAAAATCGTGGTGCGGGGCGCTCGGCAGCATAACCTCAAAAATATCAGCCTCGAAATCCCGCGCAACACGCTGACTGTCGTCACCGGCCTTTCGGGCTCTGGTAAATCTTCGCTCGCCTTCGATACCCTTTACGCTGAGGGTCAGCGCCGCTACGTCGAGTCGCTCTCGGCCTATGCGCGCCAGTTTCTCGATCAGATGGAACGCCCGGACGTCGATTCCGTCGAGGGCCTTTCGCCTTCGATCGCCATCGAACAAAAAACGACCACGCGCTCTCCTCGCTCCACCGTCGGAACCATTACGGAAATCTACGATTATCTGCGCGTCGTCTACAGCGCCATCGGCACGCCGCACTGCCCCAATTGCGGCAATTCCATCACGCGCCAGTCCACCGAACAGATCGTGCAATCTGTCCTGGCCCTTAAGCCTGACGATCGCATCATGGTGCTCGCTCCGGTGGTTCGCGGCCGCAAAGGCGAATACAAAAAGGAACTCGAGAAATACGCCAAAGAAGGTTACGTGCGCGCCCGCGTCGATGGCGATCTGATGAATCTCGATGAGCCCATCCCGCTCGACCGCCGCAAGAATCACACCATCGAAATCGTAGTCGACCGTTTGCTTTTGAAAAACGGCGTCGCCCAGCGCCTCGAACGCTCCGTTGAAACCGCGCTCAAACTTACCGGCGGCCTCGTCACCATCGCCGTGGTCGGCGGCGACGAGCACGTGTATTCCGAAAAACTTGCCTGCCCCGATTGCGGCATCTCCGTCCCGCAGCTTGAGCCGCGCTCCTTCAGCTTTAATTCGCCTTACGGCGCTTGCACCGAATGTCACGGCCTCGGCTCAAAATACGATTTCGATCCCGCGAAAGTGATCGTGGATTGGACCAAGCCCCTCTTCGAAGGCGGCCTCGGTCCCGGTTCAGGATCTACATTTCTGCAGCGCACTCTGCGCCTGGCCGCTGCCGCCTACAATTTCGATCTCGATGTGCCGTTCGAGAAGATGTCGCGCAAGACCCAGAACTTGATTTTGCACGGTAACCCGTCGACCCCGAAAAACAAGAAGGAACTCAACTTCCAGGGCCTGCTCGCCCATCTCGAATCGAACCTCGAAGAATCGAAATCGGACACCTACCGCGAGTGGCTGACGCAGTACATGTCTCCGGCGCCGTGCGCCGCCTGCAGCGAACGCCGCTTGCGGCCCGAAAGCCTGGCCGTGAAAATCGCCGGCCTTTCCATCGCGGATTTCACCGGTCTGCCGCTCAGCGGCGCCCGCGCGGCGGTCGACAAAATTCGCACCAAGCTCACCGCGCGCCAGGAGAAAATTGCCGGCCGCGCGCTCACCGAAATCGCCGAGCGTCTGGATTTTCTGCTCGACGTCGGCCTCGCTTACCTCACCCTCGCGCGCTCCGCGGCTACCCTTTCCGGCGGCGAAGCCCAGCGCATCCGTCTCGCCACTCAAATCGGCTCACGCCTTCGTGGCGTGCTCTACGTTCTCGACGAGCCTTCCATCGGCCTCCATGCGCGCGACAACGGCAAGCTTTTGACCACGCTCGAAACTTTGCGCGACCTCGGCAACACCGTCCTCGTCGTCGAACACGACGAAGAAACCATTCGCCGTGCGAATTTTGTCATTGACCTTGGTCCCGGCGCCGGCAAAACCGGAGGCTACCTCGTCGCTGCCGGATCGCCGGACGACATCGCCGCGAATCCAGCGTCGCTCACCGGTCGCTACCTTTCCGGCCAAGTGAAGATCGACATTCCCGATACGCGCCGTTCGCCGAACGGCAAAGCAATTGCGATTCTCGGCGCGCACGGCCACAATCTGAAGAACGTCGACGTCTCGATTCCGCTCGGCCTGCTGACTGTCGTGACTGGTGTTTCCGGCTCGGGAAAATCCACGCTGGTGAACGACATTCTTTATCGCTCGCTCGCGCAAAGCTTGTACCGCTCGATGGAAAAGCCGGGCGAGCACCGCGCGATTTCAGGCATCGAAAATATCGACAAAGTCGTGCAAATCGACCAGGCGCCGATTGGCCGCACGCCGCGCTCGAATCCCGCCACTTACACAGGTGTATTCGCTCCGATTCGCGAACTTTACGCGATGCTACCCGAATCCCGCGAGCGTGGTTACAAACCCGGCCGCTTCAGCTTCAACGTTAAAGGCGGCCGCTGCGAAGCCTGCCAGGGCGACGGTCAGCGCCGCATCGAAATGAATTTCCTGCCCGATGTGTACGTGACCTGCGAAGTCTGCCGCGGCAAACGCTACAACGCCGAGACCTTGGCAGTCCGTTACAAGGGGCTTTCGATCTCCGATCTCCTCGATCTGCCCATCGAAGAAGCTCTGAAAATTCTGGAGAATATTCCGGCAATCCAGGTGAAGCTGCAGACTTTGGTGGATGTCGGCCTCGGTTATGTCCAGCTCGGCCAATCCGCCACTACAATTTCCGGTGGTGAAGCACAGCGCACCAAGCTCGCTCGCGAACTTTCCAAGCGGCAGACCGGTCGCACCCTTTATATTCTCGACGAACCGACTACCGGCCTTCATTTTGACGACGTAAAAAAACTTCTCGACGTTCTCAACCGGCTCGTTTCCCTGGGCAACACTGTCTTGATCATCGAACACAATCTCGATGTGATTAAGCAGGCCGACTGGATTATCGACTTAGGCCCGGAAGGCGGTGAGGATGGCGGCCGCATCGTCGCGCAAGGGACGCCGGAACAGGTGGCGCGCGTCAAAAAGTCCTACACCGGTCAGATCTTGGCGCGCTCCCTAAATGGAAACGGCGCAAAATCGGAACCACTCGATGCCAAGCGCGCCAGCTAGGGCCAACAACGTTAAGATCGGCATCGCAAGATTGCGCAGCTAAACCGGGACCCCATGAATGCCGACAATCAAAACCTGAATCTCTTCGAGCCTGAGCCCGGCTCCCAGCCCCACGGTTCTTCTCCGACGGCTCCCGAAATAATTGCGAACACCGAAACGCAAAATGCCATCGGCGTGCCGTTGCCGCCTCCGGCACCGCCACGCTTCAGTCTTTCTCTGCCTGAAGATCTTCGTGTTCCCTGGGATTGGTGGGATCTGGGATTGGTGGCGCTGATCGGATTTGCCGTGCTGGTCGTCTTTGGCATGGCACTTGGCGCGCATCTGCAGAAGTCTGGGATCACCAAGGAGCAATTCGAAAACTCCGCGATATTCCAGGCACAATTTACGATCTACGCCATGTGTGGCCTCTCCGCGGTATTGCTGCTCTATCTTTTCGCGCAGATGCGCCTGCGGTTTCGTTCTCCCTTTTGGCGCACCATGCGCTGGCACCGGCTCGAGATTGCACAGCTCAAACCAGCCACGGCCGCTCTTGGTTTCGTGGTGGGAGGGGTTCTCCTTTCCATCCTGGTGGCTCTGGTATCCTCCAGATTCACCCCGAAGCACCAGATGCCCATCGAGCAATATTTTCAGGATCGGCACACCGCGCTGCTGCTGTTGATCATGAGCGTTACCGTGGCGCCGTTTTTCGAGGAGACGATTTTCCGCGGCTACTTGTACCCGGTGGTGGCGCGCACCTTCGGCATCGTCCCTGGAGTCGTCTTGACTGGGCTCTTGTTTGGCCTGTTGCACGCTTCGCAGTTGGGAGGAAACCTACCGCAAGTTGGCTTGCTCGTGATGGTTGGTATCGTCTTCACGATCGCGCGGGCCAAAACCGGAAACGTGCTGCCCGGTTACCTGCTGCACGTCAGTTATAATTCGTTCATCGCCATCGCGTTTCTCATCGCGTCGCATGGATTGCGCCACATGCCTCCGACGTAAGGCCTGCAGCGTCCCCCGCCTGAATTTCAGTTAGAATGGAATCGTAAGTAACGATTTTTGCGGCGATGAAGATGTCTCGGCGGACGAGCTCGCATCCCTAACGGAACTCTAAATGGAGAAGCTGGCATTGCACACGGTTGAACCGATTCAGTGGACTGACGCGGGCGTGGTCATTCTCGACCAGCTGAAGCTCCCGGGCGAAGTGGTCTATCACACCTACACTGACTATCGCGACGTAGCCCGCGCCATCAAGACCATGATCATCCGCGGCGCGCCGGCGATCGGCGTGGCCGCCGCCATGGGCGTCGCGCTGGGCGTCCAACATTCCCGCGCCAAGACTCTCGCTGAGCTGCAATCTGAGTTTCCCGTGATCTGCGAGACCCTCGCCACCACGCGCCCTACCGCGGTCGATTTGTTTTGGGCCATCGCGCGATTCAAGAAGAAATTTGAAGAACTCAGCCGCGTTGCGGCTAGCAACGGGAAACCCCCAGTCGATCACATCCGCGCGGGTCTAGTCGCCGAAGCTCTGCAGGTTCACGAGGAACGCCGCGAAGGCGACCGCCGCATCGGAAAATTCGGTGCCGCGTTGATGCCCAAGACGGGCCGGGTCATGACCCAATGCAATGCGGGCGCGCTGGCGACCGCCGGAATCGGCACGGCGCTGGGCGTCATTCGCGTAGCCGTTGAAGAGGGCGCGAAGTTTGAAGTGTTGGTGCCGGAGACGCGGCCATATCTGCAGGGCGCGCGCCTCACGGCTTGGGAACTGCATCAGGACCAGATTCCGCTGACACTGATCACCGACAACATGGTCGGCCACTTCTTGCGTACCGGAAACGTAGGCGCGGTAGTCGTCGGCGCGGATCGCATCGCCGCCAACGGCGATACCGCGAACAAGATCGGCACCTACGGGATCGCGGTGCTGGCCAAGGAAAACAGCGTCCCCTTCTACGTCGCCGCGCCGATCTCGACGCTGGACTTGTCGCTCGCGTCCGGCGACGAGATTCCCATCGAGCAGCGCAGCGCCAAAGAAGTCACGCACGTGGCTGGAATCAATCTGGCTCCGCCGGTAAATGCATATCACCCCGCGTTCGACGTGACTCCGGCGCGCTACATCACCGCGATCATTACGGAGCGCGGCGTCGCGAAACCTCCGTTTGACTTGTCCACACTGAAGTAGGCCCGCTGGGATTCACAAATAAACTTCATCGATTTTCCATTTTTCTCTTCGCGTAAAACAAAAAGGCACGCGCCGGGTTGCGGCGCGTGCCTTTTTTGATCCTGCGATGTGGCTAGAGTTTAGAACTCGAGCTTCAGGCCGAATTCGGTCTGACGGGGGGCACCCGAGGAGAACACGCCGGAACCGGTTCCGACACGAACGGAATCGTGGCCGACGTTGTCGCCCGACACAGTACCGTTGATCGAACCAGGTGCACCGGTCAACCCCGCAAGGGAATTGTAATTTACGAAGTTGAACACGTTGTAGAAACCGACGCTGGGCTCGATCGTCAGCTTTTCCTTGATCCGGAAGGGCCAGCTCATGACCGCGTCAACATCGCGGTACCACGTATTGCCCGCGTTGTTAGACGGAGCCAGGGGAATCGGCGATACAACGGCTCCGAGCGCTACGAGTTGAGCATTCGTAAACAACCCGGCATTAATCAGCGCCTGGCCGGCGGGAGTGACATTACCGGCGAAGTTAGTGTTGAAAGTACCCAATACTCCGTTGAGGCCACCCTTCGAAACACCGTGATTGAAGGTGCCGGGCTTTCCGATCCCGGTCTCTGCCGAGTTGATCAGGTCGCCGTAAGTTCCGTCACCCGTCAAGTCAGTCTTGAAGATTTCTCCGGGAGCGAAAGAACCGGAAGAAGTCGTGGCGAGATCCGACTGGAACGGAGAAGCGAAGCCGCCGATGAAGCTGAGGCGGGGACCATGATGTGCAACTTCAAACGTGGTTCCGAACCGGATCTGGTTGGTACGGTCCAAGCCGGCCGGCCCGAAGAACTTGGTCGGATTGCGGAAGTCGAAGGCCACGGCGCTGAAGTTCTGATCCAAGCCGCCGTTGCCCTGGTAGCTCGAAAGGGTGTAGGCGATCTGGAGGTTCATGCCGGTGACGCCGCGGAACGGATTGCGAACATCCTGTTTGTATTCCGATTGCAGACCGTTATAGACAGAGCGGCCCGCCGGATACTGGAAGTAGCCGATGCCGACGTTCGGGTTGATACCGCCGAAGGCCGCACCGGTATCAGGAGTCAGCCCGAAAGCGGGGGCGCCGAATCCGAATAGGAAAGATTTACCCGAATCCAATCCGTTACTCGCAAAGTTACCGATCGTCGCTCCGGCAGCAATCGCGCAATTGATCGCCGCTGCATCAGTCCCAGCGCACCCGAAACCGGCGGTGGTGTTACCGATGGCATTCAAGGCAGCGTTGGTATTCAAAAAGCGGGAATCACCAACGTGGTTGGCGTCAATGGTGAGCGGGAAATGCAAGCTCAGGTTACGAACGTAGTCGACGGAAAGCACGCCGCCCCGAACGATCTCGCGCTGGAACCCGATGTTCATCTGGTACGCGCGAGTCGGCTGGTAGTGCGGTTCGTAGGCTGCGTATCCGAACGCCGGGCCGAGGGTCAAAGTGTTGCCGACGAAACCACCGTTGGCCGCAGGGCCGGCAGCAGTAGTGGCCGCACCGTAGGCCGTCTGAAGATCCGCAACGGCTTGTCCAGCAACGCTCAGGGGTTGGAAACAAACCTGAGTGGCCAAGTCCAAACCGTCGATCGAGGTTACGTTATTGAAACCGCCACCGGCGACCGGGAACGGTACGCTGGAGGAACCGACGGCGGCACCGGGCGTGCACTGCAGGTTACCGGTGCCGAAGAACAGACCTTGGGCGAGTTTGCCGGGACGGTCGAACAGGGTGTTGTTGAAGATCGAGTTTTCGTAATAGATACCGGCACCGCCACGAATTACGGTTTTGGTGTCGTGGAACGGAGACCAAGCGAAACCGAGTTGAGGGCCGAGATTCTTGTTGGGCTGACGGACGCGATCGCCGAGGCCCAGGGTGTTGCCGAACTGATCCAGCAAGTTGCCTGAGCAGGTGATCAGAGTCGTTGCAGAGCACGGAATCGGCGCCAAATCGGCGTCGTTGCGGCCCGTATCGCGGCCGTACTTCAAGCCGTAGACCAAGGTAAAGTTCGGCTTGATCTTCCAGGAGTCGCCAATGTAACCCTCAACACGGGTGTCGTTCTGTCCGCCTGCGGGGAGGTTGAAGCCGGGCTTTTCGGTGAAGAAACCCTGGCCGTTGCTCAAAGTTGCGCCGGTAATTGGATAGTCGCCGGGGTTCGGATCGCATCCCACGAAATTGGCGTTCGTGCAAGACAGGAAAGGAGTTGTCTGATTACCCGTCCCAGGATAGTTGACGTAGCTTACGATCTGGGGACCAAGGCCGTAGAAGGCCGCGAAACCGCCGCCCTCAATCCGGTTAACCGCAGCGCCGAAGCGGATGACGTGAGTGCCCCACACCTTCGCGCCGTCATACTTAACCTGTTTGTCGCTTTGATACGTTTGCTGCGCCGCGAGGAAGTTCGGGCCAGAGGCGAACGAACCCTGGTCGCCGAAGACGACTTCCGCGCCCGGCACTGGATTTTCCGGGGTGACGGTTGTTCCGGTGCCACCACCGATGATGTTGTGGAACTTCAGATAACCGACACGGAAGCTGTTGGACAAGGTGCCCGCGTTCCAGTCGACACCAGCAGCGTGGGAAGGCGTGTTGTCCTTGTTCGAATAAATCGAATAGCCACCAGCGAACGCATTGCTGTTGGAATAGTTCCAGTCATACGTGAACTTGTAGAACACGCGAATGTTGGGCGTGGCCTGCCAATCCAAGCGACCGACCATCTGGGTGCTGCGGAACGGCGAAGTGAAACCGCCGGTCAGTGCTTGGAAAGGGTCACCAATGGTGACCGCGTCCAAACTGTCCTGCTTGATGCGTTCCGAGTCCAAGAAGAAGAACAACTTGTCCTTGATAATTGCGCCGCCGAAACGGCCGCCGAACTGGTTGCGCTGGAAAGGCAGGGCCTGATCGCCGGGGAGAGCAGCAAAACCGGCGCGCTCGTCGCGGAAATTGTAGAAACCCATGCCGTGGAAAGCGTTCGATCCGGAGCGGGTGACGACGTTTACGGCACCCGACGCGGTCAATTCCGTGGAGAGGTCCAGCAAGGAGCGGCTGATGCTGAATTCCTCGATGGAGCTCATGGCGATATTCTGGGTGGTGGTTCCGACGGTTTCGTCGCTGACGTCCAAGCCATCGACTTCGATGCGAGGAGTGCGGCCGTAAACGCCGTTCACGGAAACCGAGGAGTAACCGGCCTTGGTGGGGTCAAAACCCTGGCCGTCCTGGAGCTGCACGCCGGGTTCGAGCTGGGCGAGGTCCAAGAAGTTGCGGCCGTTGACCGGGAGCTTGTCGATCTGTTCGCCGGTGAGGACGCCCTGTACCGTGGCCTGTTCCGTATTCACGGTGATGGCCGAAGATTGAACTTCGACGACCGTGCTGCCTTGTCCAAGTTCGAGCTTGATGTTGCCAGTGGCGGTCTGGGCGATCGAAACGGTCACGACAATGACTTCGGTCTTGAAACCGCCCGCTTCGATGCGGACGACGTAGTCGCCTGGGAGCAAGCCGCCCGAGTTGTAAACACCGGAGGCGTTGGAGGTCACAACCGAAGTTGTGCTGGTCTCCTTATTAGTGATCGAAATCTTGGCGTTCGGAACCACGGCCCCGGTCGGGTCGGTGACGAGACCCTGAATGCTACCTTGGGAAATGGTGGTCTGTGCGGCGACTCGCGTCGAACCTAGCGACAGAACTGCCAGGAGCGCAAACATAACCCCCAAAAAGCGCTTCCAATTCATACACTCTCCTTGGTATCGAAAACTTTGTACTGCAGGACTTCACCCCGGTACTTGCTGCTGAAACTTAAATTTTCGAAATCGAGAATCCGGTGCCAGAAAGAAACCTCGGCTGGCGATAGCTTTGCACTTCAATACCCAACTCGGCACAAAGATAAGACGTTTATTTTCAGATTGATAGAGAGACTCATTTTCAGCTCCGCGATTACGCATATGGAATGTTGGATTTCCACAGGAGCGACGTACGATTTTTGGTAGTACTTTTTGGCGAAAGCGAGCGGAAGTGGACGGAGGTTTGGGGGTGGTTGGTTTGGGGGTGGTTGGTTTGGGGGTGGTTGGTTCGGGGGTGGTTGGTTCGGCGGAGGCGAGGCGTGCAATACCGGCTTGAGTTGTCGCAGATTTAGGGCGGGCGCGGATGCGCGGCGAAACGATGGGCGTTCTTACGTTGCGATTAGACATGGTCGCTCCTGTTTGTTTTCAGTGGTTTAGGTTGGTTTCTAATAATTCACTTTGCGATTAGAAATTTCGGAGTGGAGTTGCGGTGGCGCGTTTTCGGACTCGGCGGGCGCGAGATCGAGCGCGGGCGGGAGGTCGAGGGCCGACGACGCGAGCAGGTCCGTAGCGGGTCGGGCTTGGGAGCCTCGGACCCTTGGCGCTGCGGCGACGTGGTTTTGGTTTTGCGGTCCTACGATCTGGTGGGTGGTGGCGGGCTCGACCCATTGACCGTCTTCGTTCAGGCTGGCGTAGGTGCGGCAGGCGCGGACCAGGCTATCCGGCGTGGGGAAGACGCAGGTGGCTTTCTCAAACATATGTTCGAGCATGGCGCGGAGGTTGCGGCTGCGCGGGCCGAAGAGGCCGACGGCTTGGGCGTGGCGATAGATGGCAGCGACGTGGGGGAGGCCGAAATCGTGGGCGATGTCTTTCGGGCGATGCCAGCGAATGAAATAAAACTCGATCATCTCGCGGTCGGGATGATTGCAGATGGCGCATTTGCGTTCATGGCGCTGCAATTCCGCACGAGGAGAAGCACTGCCATTTTTCCGGGCGCGCAGGCGGCGAAATTTGGGTGCGGGCCGGCTTTCGAGAAAAGCTTCGCGAATGGCGGTGGTTTCCTGGGACGAGCACTCGCTGAGCGAACGGAAACTGGGATCCATGAAAGGCATATCGGCCAGCGAGAAATTTCGGGCCTGCGGCGGCGGGGCGGGTTCGCCGGAACTGGAGAAGGCTTCCATGAGTTGATGAACCGCGGTGTTGGCGTGGCGCCGAGGGTCGAACATGGAGCCTTTGGATTTCATCAGTTCAATCATCTGTCTGCCGAGTTCCTCGCAGAGCGGAGAAACCGTGGCGGGTTCAGAATCCGCGGGCGAGGATTCGGCCGGCGCAGGGGCCTCCAGCTGTTCCGGGAAATCGTCTTCCGGAGAACTTGGGCTGGCTTGCGAAATATTCGAATCAACGACGGGGCGATCGGATCGATCCGGGACGGCTTGGTGCGAGATCGCGTGGTTCTCGAGCGGCGCTGCGAGAGTTTCGGTTGGATCGAGGACGCCAGGCTGTGCTGACGGAGGAATGATCGCGGGCACGGGCGGAGCTGGCGGTGGCGGAACTCCGTAACGGCGGGGGCCGGAGGTGGGGATGAAGGAGGCGAAATCGTCGGGCAGATTTTGCGGGGGGCGTTTCGGCGTGAAAGGGTTCGAGGTGGAGCTGATAAATCGACGGCGCATGGTGAATCTCCTTTGGGGCCTGGGGCCCCGGGCGGGCTCTGTGGCCCGCGAAGCTTGGGGCAGAGGCCCGTGGCCATTGCCGCCTGAAGCGATAACTACTCAATTAACATAGCAAGAAAGGGGATAAAAAGGACTAGCCCGAAAGGACAGATAAAGTACAGGTGGTTGTACAGGGATTTGGACCTCGGCGAAGGGACAGGTTTGTGTTGATTATAAATGACTTACGTAGCGGTAAAGCGAGAACGGACAGGCGGGGGGGTGGCTGGTTGGCCAGGAGTTAAGGGTGTGGACATTGCGTGGATGCGGCAATCGAAGAGAGATCCTTCGTCGCGGAAGGCGCTCCTCTGGATGACGGCCAAGGGCGGTTCGTGCTGATGCAATTTTGGGGCGGCAGAGCCGGATGATTTAAACCCTCACCGTTTGCGGAAGGCGCGAAGAGTGCTGCACCCGGAAAGGCGGGGGCGAAAGCCCCACCCTTCCAGAGGCAGGAAGGATGGGCCACCCTCAAATTCAAGTGCGGGTGGGTTGTGGTGGCGTTTCGGGGCTGGGCGGGCTTGGTCAAAGGCGGCGGCAAGCCGCCGCACTCCAAGGTGGGCTGGGTTGGGCGCGGTTTGAGGAGCTACGCGGTGCGGGTGGTTGTGGGCTACGCGCTTTCGGTTTCGGCTTATACTTTGCGGCGCGAGGATTTTCGGGGATGAAGAAGGCTTTGTTTATTGATGCGGATCCGGAGATACGCTTGATGCTGCGCGGGATTTTGGATGCGGCGCGGTGGAATGTGCGGCATGCGGCGACGAACGCGGCGGCGTTTGAGCTGGTGAAGCTGGAGCCGTTCGATTTGATTATCACCAGCGATAAGACGCCGGGGCGGGAAGATGTGGAGTTGCTGCGGAAGATCCGGCGGGTGCGGGCGCACACGCGAATCATTATATTGACGGACGAGAGCGCGCCCTCGGCGGTGATCGATTCGATGCGGGAGCGGGCGTTCAGCTATTTCTCGAAACCGTTTTCGCTGCCGGCGCTGGCGGAGATGGTGCAGATGGCGGCGGACGGTCCGGCGTGGGACGACGGGATCGAGGTGCAATCGGCGACGCCGGAATGGATCCGGGTGCTGGCGCGCTGCGACGTGAAAACCGCGGACCGGCTGATTCAATTTTTGCAGGAAGTGGGGGATCTGCCGGAGGTCGAGGGCAATGCGGTGGCTACGGCTGCGCGGGAGATGCTGCTGAACGCGATGGAATACGGCGGGAAATTTCAGCCGGACCAGTGGGTGGAGATTTCGTACGTGCGGGCGCGGCACATGGTGATGTGCCGGGTGAAGGATCCGGGCGAGGGATTTACTTTGGATGAGATCGAGCATGCGGCGATCGCAAATCCGGATGAAGATCCGATCCGGCATGTGACGGCGCGGGATGCGAAGGGATTGCGTCCGGGCGGGTATGGAGTGTTGCTGGCGAAGAAATTGGTGGATGAATTAATTTATAGTGAAAAAGGAAATGAAGTGCTGCTGGTGAAATACTTGATTCCGACGGAAAGTTAGCCACGCCGTTTAGTTGTTGCGGGTACGCGCCATAATTCCCTCCTAAAGAAATGTAACGGACCACGAATCGATTCCGTAAGGCTAGTAGAGAAAAAAATGGAGCTGCTGGAACGTTTTGCGCGGGGTGACCGGGAGGCGTTCGAGACGCTATTTCGCGAGCACCAGCGCGAGGTTTATGGGTGGTGCATGCGCGTCGTGCGGGAGCGCGGGGCGGCGGAAGATTTGACGGCGGAGGCGTTTTTCAAAATGTACCGGGCGCACGCGAGATTCGATCCGCAGCGGAGTTTTGGGGCCTGGGCGCGGCGGATTGCGACGAATCTGGCGCTGGATCATTTGCGGAAGAGCCGGCGGGAGACGGCGCTGGTGGATGAGCCAGCGGGCGTGGCGGGGATGGAATTTTGGCGGCGGGATTTGCGGTGGTGACGGTGATTTATTATTTGCTGTGGAAGTATCTGGTGAATTTTTTCAATGGAGTGGTGGGGATTGAGTAGGCGGGCGTGGGCGGGCGTTGAAAAACGGCGGGTCACGTTTCGTGACTCGCCGAGGAATTCACCAGGGTTCGATATTTTCCACAGATGAGCCGGAAAATAATTTTGAATAACCTCTTGACTCTTTGGGCATGCTTCGGTAGTATCGGGGTTCGTCTTTAA
>DASWVE010000021.1:0-19782 GCA_036401315.1 Candidatus Acidiferrales bacterium | reverse complement strand
CTTCTGCGGTCGGTGAGCCGCCGTTCTTCTGCAGGGAAGGCGCCAGCGTCCGCGCTTCGCTCACCATGAAAATCCGCCCCGGCCTCGTCCAGGGCGATCGGATCCGGAAAAACCTCAGCGCCAGCCTCAGATACGGGAACGTTGTCCAGATTCAGTTCGCCGCCGGCCGAATTACTTTTTCCCTTCAGCCACTCCGTCAGCTCGCTGGTATTCGCGTAGACATTGGCCCGCCCGGCTCCCGGCACGCGATGCACCGGCAACCCACGCGTGATCTCCCAGCGCTTGACGGTACGCTCGTCACGCCCAAAAAACGCCCCGATCTCCTTCCACGTGTCCAGCCGTCGATTGATTTCCGGTGTATTTTCCGCAGACGTCATTTCCCGATTTGTCCTGAAATGTCCCGAAGTACCATTGGGTCCCGACCCAATCTGATCGGCCCAATTATACTGCCTCGCTGCAAGTGGTTGACCAGACGATTGGGCTTATTCGGCCAACCTTACGGTTTCGACGCCGCACACCCCTGCAATAGATGTACGCATCAAGTCGGAACTAGGATGGCTGGGATTAGAAAAATCGAAGGCGGGATTTACAGACGGCCCATCAGGAACAGAACGAGCAGAACAACCAAAATCAGGCCCACCGCACCGCTGGGAAAATATCCCCAGCTTCGGCTGTGCGGCCATTTCGGCACGGAACCGACCAAGGCAATGATCAAAACGATCGTCAAAATAAGCAGAAGCATTCAGTCTCCGAACAGGCAGGTCTCGACACCCTTCAACTCGGTTAAGTATCGTTCGCGCCTTCTCAATCGACAATACATAGCAGTCCCTACGGTCTCGAAAAATTCCCTGTAGCTGAATTTCGTTCAACCTGTATTGCCAATGAAGGGAGGAACGGGGAAAATCCTACGGTAACTGTGTATGTGCGTTCGCTAGGCGACCCTTGTGATTGAGCGTCATAAAAATTCAGGCCAACGGCAGATATGAGTACGGCGCACGCACCCACCGTCATCACTGGTGTCGTCGAAGAGCCGATTCGCGCGGAACTTTTCAGCGCCGAGCGTCTGGAGCAGCACGCCGAGAGCTTGGCTGCCGCCCAGGATGTCGTCGACGCCGAATCGGATCCCGGTCGCCCGCTTCTTCCGCGCGTCCTCGAAAATGGCCGCCGGCTGCTCGAGTACTATCGCTCCACCGCGCATGCCGTGGAGCTCGAGCAGGGAATCACGCCCGCCGCGGAATGGCTGCTCGATAATTTCTACATCGTGGAGGAGCAGCTCCGCGAAATTCGCGACGACCTGCCCGTAGGTTTTTACCGCAAGCTGCCCAAACTTGCCTCCGGCCACTTGGAAGGCTACCCCCGCGTGTTCGGCGTCGCTTGGGCTTACGTCGCCCATACCGATAGCCGCCTCGACCCGGAAGTTCTGCAGCGGTTCGTCATGGCCTACCAGCGCGTTCAGCCCCTAACCATCGGTGAGCTCTGGGCGCTGGCCATCATCATTCGCATTGTGATGGTTGAAAATTTGCGCCGCATCGCCGAACGCATCGTACGCAGCCGCGAAGCGCGCCTGCAGGCCGACGCCCTCGCGGATCGCGTCCTCGGCACCGGCGGCCAGCAATCCGTTTCTCCCGACGCTGTCCTGCGCAGCTTCGGCAACGCGCCGCTCGATCGCGCCTTTGCCGTGCGGTTGATCCAGCGCCTGCGCGATCTCGATCCCAAAGTTGGTCCCATTCTCACCTGGCTCGACGAACGCCTGACCGCCCAGGGCACCACCTCCGACGAGATCGTGCGCGCCGAGCATCAGGAACAAGCCGCGATGACGGTGACGGTGCGCAACATCATCACCAGCATGCGGCTGACTTCCGAATTCGACTGGCACTCCTTTTTCGAGAGCATCAGTCTGGTCGACGCCGCGCTCCGCGACGGAAGCGATTTTGAACGCATGGATTTCGCCACCCGCGATTATTACCGCCACGCCATCGAGGATCTAGCCCGCCGCTCGAATCACAGCGAAATTGAAATCGCCCAGCGCGCCGTGCAGCGCGCCAAACGAGCGCGCGGCGAAGCCCAGGGAAACGGCCACGCCGCCGATGCGCGCCGTACCGATCCCGGCTACTACCTGATTTCTCATGGCCGCACCGATTTCGAGAAGGAACTTGGTTTCAAGATTCGTTGGCGTCGCGAGCTCTTGCGTCAGTACGTCCGTCACGCCGTCCCGGGCTACCTCGGCACCATCGCGCTGCTCACCGCGATAATTCTGGCCATCCCGCTCAGTCACGCACGGTCGCTGGGGCTGCAGGTGCCGTACCTGATTTTGATGGCGCTGCTTGCCGCGATTCCTGCGTCCGACCTCGCCATCGCGCTGATCAATCGCGTGGTCACCGATCTGCTCGGTCCGCGAACTTTGCCGCGCCTTGAATTTCTGGAGGGCGTGCCGGAAACGCTGCGCACCATCGTCGTGGTACCCACGTTGTTGACTTCGATTCAAGGCGCCAAAGCCAACGTCGACGACCTCGAAATTCACTACCTGGCCAATCCCGACGGCGATCTTCGTTTCGCTCTGCTCACCGACTGGACCGATGCCGACACCGAAACCACTCCGGGTGATGACGAGCTGCTCGAAACGGCCATCACCGCCGTCGCCGAATTGAATAAAAGCCACGGCCCCGCGCCCGGTGGCGGTCCGCGCTTTTTTCTGTTCCATCGCAAGCGCCAGTGGAACCAGCAGGAAGGCAAATGGATGGGATGGGAACGCAAGCGCGGAAAGTTGCAGGAACTCAACCATCTCCTCCGCGGCGCGACCAATACTTCGTTCCTGGATATTCCCGGTCAGGTCGCGTTTTCGCTGCAGGGCATTCGCTACGTCGTCACGCTCGACGCCGATACCCGCTTGCCGCGCGGCACCGTCAGCCGCCTGGTCGGGACCATGGCGCATCCGCTGAATAGTCCGGACTTCGACGAAAAACTCGGGCGCGTGGTGGATGGCTACGGCATCGTTCAGCCGCGCGTCACTCCTTCGCTCCCCACCAGCCACGAAGGTTCCGTCTTCCAAAGAATTTTCTCCGGCCCCAGTGGAATCGATCCTTATGCCGCGGCCGTTTCCGATGTGTATCAGGATTTATTTCGCGAAGGCTCGTTCACCGGCAAGGGAATTTACGATATCGATGCGTTCGAGAAATCGATCGAAGGCAAGGTCGCCGAAAACACTCTGCTCAGCCACGATTTGTTCGAAGGCACCTTCGCTCGCGCGGCGCTGGCTTCCGACATCGAGCTGTTCGATGAATTTCCCTCGCACTACGAAGCCGCGGCACTCCGCCAGCATCGTTGGGCGCGCGGCGATTGGCAATTGCTGCCGTGGATTTTAGGTTTCGGCAAAAGCTCCCAGGGCCAACGCGGCCGCATTTCGATTCCGGCCATCAGCCGCTGGAAGATGATCGACAATCTGCGCCGCACGCTTTCCGCGCCGGCCATGTTCCTGACCATGGTCGTCGGCTGGATGCTCCCGCACGTCTCACCGTGGATGTGGACCCGTTTCGTGCTGACCATGATCGCCGTCCCGCCGCTGATTCCGTTTCTGGCCGGCTTGAATCCGCGCTTCGGAGGCATTTCCAAGCGCAGCTACTTGCGCGGCGTGCTCTCCGATTTGTCTTTGGGAGTCACCCAGATCGGCCTGACCGTAGCTTTCATTTCTTTCCAGGCTTGGCTAATGGGCGACGCCATCGTGCGCACCCTTTCCCGCGTTTTCTTCACTCAGAAAAAAATGTTGGAGTGGGTCACCGCCGCGCAGGCTCGCCATGCCGTAAATCTAAAAATTGTCGGCGTCTACAAACGCATGTCCGGCGGCGTCCTACTGGCGATTGCTGCCGTAATCGCGGTTCGCTTCGTTCGCCCGCATGCGTTGGAACCCGCGGTGGTGTTCGGCATCCTCTGGGTCGCTGCTCCGGCGGTGGCCCGCTGGATCAGTCTGCCGCCCCCGGCGCAGGACGCCGAACCGGTTTCGACCAGCGATGTGCGTGCGCTGCGCTCCATGTCCCGCCGGACCTGGCGCTTCTTCGAGAAATTTGTCACCGATGTCGATCACTGGTTGCCGCCTGATAATTTTCAGGAAACTCCGAAGCCGGTGGTCGCCCACCGCACTTCGCCCACCAATGTCGGCCTGTGTCTGATGTCGAATTTTTGCGCCACGGATTTGGGCTGGATCGGCACCGACGAAGCCGTCGAAAGGCTCGAGGCCACGTTCCACACCCTGGGCCAGATGGAACTTTACCGCGGCCATTTTTATAATTGGTACGACACGGTCCGCCTCCAGCCGCTCGAGCCGAAATACATTTCCAGCGTCGACAGCGGAAATCTGGCCGGGCATCTGCTGGTCGTGGGCCGGGCTTGTCGCGACGCCACCGAGAAACTTTCCATCGACTCGAGTCTTTTTGCCGGCGTTGAAGACGCGCTCTTCCTGCTGCGCGAATCCCTGGCCGCAATCACCGACGCGCGACGCACCCACACGGTCAGCCGCAAGCAGCTCAGCAATGCCATCGATGCGCTCGCCGCGATCCTCGATCCCATTCCAGTTGACGCGCGCGATTGGGCCCGCCGTATCGTCGACCTGCGCGAACGCGCCCAGACCGTTTCCGACGTGGCCCAGACTTTTGCGCAGGAACTTGGCGAACCAGCCGATTCCGAACTACGCATCTGGAGCGAAGCTGCGCGCGCCTGCATCGAATCCCACGCGCGCGACGCGCGCATCCTGCTCCCCGTGCTGCGCCTCGATGACAAATACGTTCGGGCGCTGGCCGAAACCGCCCCAGGCCGCGCACCGGAATGGGATGCCATCGAATCCTTCTTTCACTCCGTGCCCACCATTGCCACCGCACCAGAATGTTTCGAAGAGGCCGCGGGCAAGCTGGCTGAGATGCGCAAAGGAATTCTGGCGTCGTCGTCGCCGGATCAAGCGCTCATCGAACGCATCGACCAGTGGATCGTGGCCTTGGATGCCGCCGCGCACGACGCTGCGGCGCTTTCCCGTCGTCTGCTCAACGTCGCCCACACTGCCGACGCTTTGTTCTCCGGCATGGATTTCCGGTTCCTCTACGACGAACCGCGCAAACTTTTTTCCATCGGCTTCCGCCCCGGCGACGGCACGCTCGACGCCAGTTGCTACGACCTGCTCGCTTCCGAAGCGCGGCTCACCAGTTTTATAGCCGTCGCCAAAGGCGAAGTCCCGTCCTCGCATTGGTTCCGTTTGGGCCGCGCGCTCACGCCCGTCGGCCGCGGGTCCGCCCTGATTTCCTGGTCGGGGTCGATGTTCGAATATCTGATGCCGGCCCTGGTCATGCGCTCACCGGAAGAGAGCATGTTGTACCAGACCTACGAGCAGGTCATTGCTCGCCAGGAGGAGTACGGCGTCGAGCGCGGCGTGCCATGGGGAATTTCCGAATCGGCGTTTAACGTTCGTGATATCGATTTCACCTATCAGTATTCGAGCTTCGGCGTTCCGGGCCTGGGTTTGAAACGCGGCCTCAGCGAAGATTTGGTCATCGCGCCCTATGCCACCGCGCTGGCCGCCATGATTAAGCCGGCCGATGCCGTGCAGAATTTGGAGCGGATCGCAAAAATCGGCGGCCGCGGTGCTTACGGTTTTTACGAATCACTCGACTACACCAAAACGCGCGTCCCGGAAGGGAAGGACGTCGCGGTGATTCACGCCTATATGGCCCATCACCAGGGCATGTCGCTGGTCGCGTTCGCCGACGTACTGACCAACGGCGCGATGAAAAACCGTTTCCATTCCGAACCGATGGTCCAGGCCACCGAACTGCTCCTGCAGGAACGCACCCCGCGCGATGTGTTGGTCGCCCGCCCGCGCGCTGAAGAAGTTTCGGCCGCATCGCGCATCCGCGAAATGGTCGCGCCGGTGGTCCGCAAATTCGCGCTGCCCAACGAACCGACTCCGCGCACGCATCTGTTATCGAATGGCCGCTACGGCGTCATGCTCACTTCCGCCGGCTCGGGCTACAGCCGCTGGCGCGATATGGCCATTACCCGTTGGCGCGAAGATCCCACGCGCGATTGCTGGGGCCAGTACATTTTTCTGCGCGACGAGCAAACCGGGACCGTGTGGTCGGCCGGATATCAACCCACGGTCGTCGAACCCGATAGCTACGAGGCCGTCTTCTTCGAGGACCATGCCGAAATTATTCGCCGCGATCGCTCGTTGACCACGCAGATGGACGTCGTGGTCTCGTCCGAAGACGACACCGAAGTCCGCCGCGTCTCCATCACCAATCTCGGCATTCGCGCCCGCGCCATTCAGGTCACGTCCTACGCCGAATTGTCTTTGGCCACTCAAGCGGCCGACGTCGCGCATCCCGCCTTCGCCAAACTTTTCGTCGAGACGGAATTTGCCGCCGATGTCAGCGCCTTGCTCGCCACCCGCCGCAAACGCTCCAGCGACGAAGCTACGGTCTGGGCCGCGCACGTCCTGTTCACCGACGGTGAAACCGTCGGCGACCTGCAATATGAAACCGATCGCGCCCGCTTCGTCGGCCGCGCCCGCTCGCTGAAAGATCCCGTCTCCATCATGGACGGCCGCCCGCTCTCCAACACCGTCGGCCCGGTTCTCGATCCCATTTTCAGCCTGCGCCGCACCGTGCACGTGCCGCCGGGCGGCACGGTGCGTCTGGTGTTTTCCACCATGGCCGCCGCCACGCGCGAGGAAGTGATCGACCTCGCCGATAAATATCGCGACAGCCGCGCCTTCGAGCGCACCATCACCCTCGCCTGGACCCAGGCGCAGGTACAGCTCAATCACCTCGGCATCACTTCTGAAGAAGCGATCGTCTTTCAGCGCCTCGCCAACGACGTTTTGTACGTCGATTCTTCACTGCGGCCTTCGTCGGATACGCTCAGCCGCACGCCGCTCGAAATTTCCAGCCTGTGGTCCCAGGGAATTTCTGGAGACTTGCCGATCATTCTCGCCCGCGTCGACGATAACGACGACGTCAGCATGATTCGCCAGTTGTTGCGCGCCCACGAATACTGGCGCATGAAGCAGCTCTCCGCCGACGTGGTCATCATCAACGAGAAAGCCACGTCGTACATTCAAGAGCTTCAGGATTCACTCGAAGCGCTGGTGCGTGGCAGCCAGTTACGGCTAAACCCGGACGTTGGCGGCGCCAGCGGCAAAATCTTTCTGCTCCGCGGAGACATCGTCTCTTCGCAGATCCGCACCCAGATTCAAAGTGTCGCGCGCGCCGTGTTGCTCAGCCGCCGCGGCACTCTTGCCGAGCAGATCACGCGCTCGCAGCAAACCGAGCCCATCGCCGGCACGCCACCTCGCCCAGCGCGCAGCGCCAAGCAGCCGGAAGCCGAATTGCCACACGAAGCCTTGAAGTTTTTCAACGGCCTGGGCGGCTTCGCCCAGGAGGGCCGCGAATACGTCACCGTTCTCGGCGAAGGCATCCGCACTCCCGAGCCTTGGGTCAACGTGATTGCCAATCCTGACTTCGGCTTCATCGTTTCTGAATCCGGCTCCGGTTTTACGTGGTCCCAAAACAGCCACGAAAACCAGATCACTCCGTGGACCAACGATCATGTTTTCGATACACCCGGCGAAGTTTTGTATGTGCGCGATGAAGCCACCGGCGAAGTGTGGACCCCCACGGCGCTGCCGATCCGCGACGATTCCGCCACCTACATCGCGCGTCACGGCCAGGGCTATAGCGTCTTCCAACACGCGTCGCATGGCATTACGCTCGATCTGCTCCAGTTCGTTCCGCCCGAAGACTCCATCAAAATTTCACGGCTCACCGTGCGCAATGACTCCGGCCGTCCACGCCGGCTTTCCGTCACCGCTTACGTCGAATGGGTTTTGGGCAGCTCCCGGGCCACCGCGCCGTACATCATCACGGAGATGGATTCGCAATCCGGCGCATTGCTGGCTCGCAGCGCCTGGACTAACGAATTCGCCGGCCGCGTCGCTTTTGCTGCGTTTCGCGGCCAGCAGAACGGATTCACCGGCGACCGCACCGAATTCCTCGGCCGTAATGGCTCGCTCGATTGTCCTGCCGCCCTCAGCCGCACCGGCGCGCTCTCCGGCAAAGTTGGCGCCGGCTTCGATCCCTGCGGCGCCCTGCAAACCACCCTCGAACTCAAGCCCGGAGCGCAGGCCGAAATTGTTTTCTTCCTCGGCCAAACCGAAAACGCCGACCGCGCCCGCGATTTGCTGAAACGCTACCGCAAAGAGAATCTCAGCGCGGCGCTGGAAGACGTGAAGCGCCGCTGGGACGACACGCTCGGCAATGTGCAGGTCTCCACACCCGATCCCAGCATGGACGTCCTGCTGAATCGCTGGCTGCTCTACCAGACGCTTTCCTGCCGCATCTGGGCCCGCGCCGGGTTTTATCAGGTCAGCGGGGCCTACGGCTTCCGCGATCAATTGCAGGACGTAATGGCGCTCAGCATCGCGCGGCGCGGAATCACTCGCGCGCAAATCCTGCTCTCCGCCGCGCACCAGTTCACTCAGGGTGACGTCCAGCACTGGTGGCATCCGCCCTCCGGCCGCGGCATTCGCACCCGCATGTCCGACGATTTGCTATGGCTCCCATACGTCGTGAATCAATTCGTCGAAGCCACCGGCGACATGACCGTCCTGGAGGAGCAGGTTCCGTTCCTCGAAGGCGACGAGCTCGCCGAAGGCCAGCTGGAATCCTATTTTCAGCCGCGCATCTCCGAAACCCGCGCGACAATTTTTGAACATTGCGCCCGCGCCATCGATCGCAGCCTCAACGTTGGCAGCCACGGGTTGCCGCTGATGGGCACTGGCGATTGGAACGACGGCATGAACCGCGTCGGGCAGGGCGGCAAAGGCGAAAGCGTTTGGCTCGGTTGGTTCCTACACACTGTGTTGTGGGAATTTGCGAAATTTGCCGACGCCCGCGGCGAACATCAACGCGCGGAAAATTGGCGGATTCACGTCAGCGGCCTGAAAGCCGCACTCGAAAGGGAAGCCTGGGATGGCGAATGGTATCGTCGCGCTTACTTCGACGACGGCACGCCGCTCGGCTCCGCGACGAACGAAGAATGTAAGATCGATGCTATCGCGCAATCCTGGGGCGTCATCAGCGGAGCCGCCGAGCGCGGCCGCGCCGTCCGCGCCATGGCTGCTGTCGACCAACTGCTGGTTAAGCGGCCCGAAGGCGTAATCCTGCTGCTCACTCCGCCGTTCAATCACACGCCGCACGATCCCGGCTACATCAAAGGCTACCTGCCGGGCATTCGTGAGAATGGCGGTCAATACACGCACGCCTCCACTTGGACCATGATTGCGTTTGCCGCGCTCGGCGATGGCGACAAGGCTTCCGAAATGTTCCGCTTTCTGAATCCCATCAACCGCACCAACTCGCGCGTGCGCGTGCAACGTTACAAAACCGAGCCCTACGC
Source organism: Candidatus Acidiferrales bacterium (assembly GCA_036401315.1). Lineage (GTDB taxonomy): Bacteria > Acidobacteriota > Terriglobia > Acidiferrales > UBA7541 > Palsa-295. The sequence continues at coordinate 10,347 of DASWVE010000021.1, read as the reverse complement.
GCTGGCTGGCGACGTCTACGCCGAAAATCCGCACCTAGGCCGCGGCGGTTGGACCTGGTATTCCGGCTCGGCGGGATGGCTCTATCGCGGCGGCATCGAATGGATTTTGGGTTTGCGCGTGCGGGGCATGATGCTGACCATCGATCCCTGCATCCCCAGAAACTGGCCGGGCTATTCGATGGAGTTCCGCTACCACTCCTCCATCTACAAAATAAAAGTGGAAAATCCCTCCAGTGTTTCGAAGGGAGTTGCATTGACTGAACTGGATGGGAAAATTCTGGCGGGCGCGGCCAACCTGCCGCTGGTCGATGACGGCAAGACTCATCAGTTGCGTGTGGTTCTGGGGTAGAAGAGAAACGCAGAAAAATGGCGCGCGATTGCGGATTTGCTATGATGAGATATAAATCGTCCGAAACCGCGCGCCGTATGGAATGAAAATCGGTCTACGAAGTCGCCTTGCTTCCCGCCACCAGCAGCACAATTCCTCCCACCAGCGCCAATCCGCCAAACAGAGGAGGCAGTGGAATCGTCTTATGCTGTTCCGCGGTCGCCTGAATTGGCCCCAGGTCGATCACTTTCTTGTGCGTGGTGTAAGTGATGCCCTGATAAGCAAAGGAAATAACCGCCAGCACAATCAAAATAACTCCAACTACCGACAACCCTTTCATAGAAACTCCTCGTGGCTCGTCACGCGGCTAAGCCGGGTGCGGATATTCCCCTACTATGCGCGGCTCATCAAGCCGGACACCAGCGAAACCAGGAACAAAACCAAAAACACGAAGAACAAAATCTTGGCGATCCCCGCCGCCGCTGCGGCGATTCCGAAAAATCCCATGATTCCTGCGACCAGCGCGACAATGAAAAAAATCAGAGCCCAACGCAACATTTCCCCCTCCGGGAAAAAGTCAATTTGAAAACCACGCAACGACGGTGGTGTGGAAACTACCGTCTCACTAACGCGAAACTTTAGCGGCTCCGTGCCGAACGGGCCATACGGATTTGCACTTAGGCTCACTCACCAATTCCTGTACGTGTATCGGTCATCGAATCTTCACAATTCGCGCGCCCGCCACGCCGTTTCTGCGTCTGGCGGGACCGTCGCGCGGCTCTCAAGCTATCCTGCGCCGCCAGTACAGGGATTCTTGTATTGTCGCTCCGGCCAGAACAGGAATACTGAAAGCCGCGAAAGAAGCCATAGAAAGAGGCGTTTTCGCTGCTTTTTAGCTAAGCGGAATTCATAGCAGAGCAAACCGTACGGGGGGAATTATCAATGGCTACGATGCGAGTTTTGATTGCCGACGATCATGAAATTGTCCGCAAAGGCCTGCGTTCGATTCTGGCCACGCAAAAGGAATGTGAGGTAGTCGGCGAAGCTGCCGATGGACGCAACGCCGTCTCCATGACCAAAGAGCTGGTTCCCGACGTGGTGGTTATGGACCTTTCCATGCCGTCGCTGAACGGTCTGGAAGCCACTCGCCAAATCCTGAAAATGCGTCCGCAAACCAAGGTGTTGATCCTGACCATGCACGAGTCCGATCCGCTGATTCGCGAAGTGCTCGACGCCGGCGCGCGCGGATACATCCTGAAGACGGATGCCGGCCGCGACCTGCTGGCCGCCATCGAAGCCCTGCGCCGCAATAAAACCTTCTTCACCTCGCGCGTGGCCCAGATGATTCTCGATGGCTTCCTGAAAGGCGACGCCCGTCCGTCCTCCGACACGCAGCCGAAAGCGGGTCGGCTCACCGCCCGTCAACGCGAAATTGTTCAGTTGCTCGCGGAAGGGAAGAGCAGCAAAGAAGTCGCCGTCGCCCTGGGCCTCAGCGTAAAAACCGCCGAGACCCATCGCGCCAACATCATGCGCAAGCTCGATTGCCACTGCGTCAGCGAAGTCGTGCGCTACGCCATTCGCAACAAAATCATCGAGGCCTGATGCTTCGCCACCACCCAAGCCGCAAGAAAAAGGGCGCTCGGCCACACCCCACTTCGCGGCTTAAGGATCACATGCCCCACACGCAACAGCTTCGGATCCTGGTCGCCGACGATCAGCCTTACATGCGCCGGGCGGTTAAATCTCTGCTCGAAACGCATCAGGGCTGGGTCGTCTGCGGAGAAGCTGCCGACGGTCTGGAAGCCGTCTCCAAGGCCGCCGAACTCCAGCCGGACGTAGTCGTCATGGACATGATGATGCCGAACTTGAATGGACTGGAAGCCACGCGCCGGATTCGCCAGGAGTTTCCGGAGTCCCACATCCTGATTCTCACCCTGCACGACGTCCCCGAGCTGGTTCGCCTCGCCCGCAGCGCTGGCGCCCAGGGCCTGGTCCTTAAATCGGATTCGGACCGCCTTCTGATCCCCGCCGTGGAGCACGTTTGGCGGGCGGAAACCTTCTTCTCCCAACCAAACTGACCGCCGGAGCCCCCACCGTCTCACATTTTTGTTAGTCGTCTACAGGAATCTCCCGACATTAATTACGTTTACTCCCGTATGGAACCCGTTCGCCGCTTTTTGTAATCTGCTCCTCGATGATTCTTTATACCCCGTGAAAACACGCTCTTAGGTTCCGCGATTTTCTCCCCCAGAAGGGGCCGTCTTAGTCTCCCCCATGAACGGACGGTCCCTCCTACCTCCCTCCGGCTTTAGAGTTCCTCCGATACGCCATTAACTGAAAATCACAGCCCTATCTTGAATAGTTTGAATCGCTCTCTCGTTCGTCTAACATTGTCAGGTGCGTACGAAAAATCCCACGCGCGGAGCCTTCTCGCGCCGAAAGCTGCTCCAGCAATTCGCCGGAGCTTCGCTTTGCGCCGTGCCGCTGCTCGGCCGCCTGGGCTTGCCGGAGCTGTACTCCGGTCAGATCATCGCGCCGCCTAAACCCGAGCTTCCGCCTCCCACCTACCTAACGGAACGCGACCACGCCTTCCTGGAAGATCTCGAAAAAGCCAGCTTTCAGTATTTTTGGGATCAGGCCGACCCCAAAACCGGAATGGTTCGTGACCGCTGCAACGTCCGCTCCTCGGGCGCGGGCGTGCTGGGGAGCACCGCCGCCACCGGTTTCGGCCTCACCGCGCTGTGCATCGGCGAAAAGCGCGGCTTCATCACCGCCGCGCTGGCCCGCGAACGCGTCATCGCCACCCTGCGTTTTTTATGGAAGACCCTGCCCAATGAGCACGGCTTTTTCTATCACTGGGCCAATATCAGCACCGGCGAACGCCTCTGGCAGTCTGAATTTTCTTCCGTCGATACCGCGCTGCTGCTTTGCGGGATTCTTACCTGCCGCCAGCACTTTGAGCACACTGAAATCAGTCAGCTGGCCCACGCAATTTTCAATCGCGTCGATTGGAAATGGCTCTCCGAAGACACCCGCATTCTGCCCCACGGCTGGACCCCCGAATCGGGTTTCCTGCAGTATCGCTGGGATAGCTACAGCGAAATGATGATGATGTACCTGATGGGCCTGGGCTCGATGTCCCACCCGCTGCCGGCCACCACTTGGGATGCCTGGAAGCGCACCGATTTCGAATACGACGGCATCAAATTCATCGGCTCGAACGCGCCGCTTTTCGTGCATCAGTATTCGCAGGCCTGGTTCGATTTTCGCGGCAAGCGCGACAAATACGCCGACTACTTCCAGAATTCGATCGTCGCCTCGGACATTCACCGCCGCTTCTGCCTGAGCCTTTCCGACCGCTTCCCAACCTACAGCAACGATTTGTGGGGGATCACCGCCTCGGATTCGGCCAAAGGCTACGTAGTTTGGGGTGGGCCGCCTTCCACCGGTCCCATCGATGGCACCGTGGTGCCCTGCGCTGCCGGAGGCTCGCTCCCATTTCTCCCCGGCCCCGCCATGCGCGTGCTTCGCAACATTTATAACCGCTATGGCGCGGGAACCTGGAGCCGTTACGGTTTCGTGGATGCTTTTAATCCCATCACCAACTGGTATGACAGCGACGTGGTCGGCATCGACGTGGGAATTATTCTGGTGATGGCGGAAAATGCGCGCACCGGTTTTGTCTGGAATACCTTCATGAAAAACCCGGAAGCACAGCGGGGAATGACGCGGGCGGGATTTAAACCGTACCAGCCCCTGCCACCGCAGGAGCTGGTTTAGCTCTTCGTTTTAGCTTAAACGCTGCGATCGAAATCAGCGGTAGCTGGCGGCCTGCAGTTCGAACATTTCCGCGTACGCGCCGCCGGTCTTCAGCAGTTGATCGTGTTTGCCCTGTTCCGCAATTTCGCCGCCCTTCAGCACCAGGATGCGGTCGGCCATTTTCACCGTCGAGAAGCGGTGCGAAATCAGCACGGACATTTTGCCGGTAGTCAGCTCGGAGAAGCGCTGGAAGACCTCGTGTTCGGAACGCGCATCAAGCGCGGCAGTCGGCTCGTCCAAGATCAGCAACTGCGCATCGCGGAGGTAAGCGCGGGCGATAGCGATCTTCTGCCATTCGCCGCCCGATAGGTCCACCGCGCCCTCGAATCGCGAACCCAGCACCTGATCGAATCCCTGTGGCAGCTTGCGAATCGCGTGCTCCGCCAGGCTCTTGTTCGCCGCGGCGCGAATCAGGAATTGGTTTTTGATCTCTTCGATGCGGCCCACGGCAATGTTCGCCGAAGCCGTCATTTCATAGCGCATGAAGTCCTGAAAGATCACGCCGATCTGCGACCACAGGCTTTCCAGGTCGTATTCGCGCAAATCTTTGCCGTCCAGCAGGATCTGGCCTTCGGTCGGCTCGTACAAACGCGTCAGCAGCTTAACGATAGTCGTCTTGCCTTGGCCGTTCTCGCCCACGATCGCGATGCGTTCACCGGTACCCAGCTTGAAGCTGACGTTCTTCAAAACCTGCCGCGAGCTGCCCGGATACGAAAACGAAACGTTCTTGAATTCGAATCCTTCGTGAATCTTCTTCGGCACGTGCAGGGCGTTAACCTTCGACGAAATCTTCGGCTTGACCGAGAAGAACAACAGCAAGTCGGTCATGAACAACGCCTGATTCGCGATTTCGGAGAAGGTCGTAAACACCGCCTGAATGTTGGTGCTCGCTCCAGCGATGGCTCCGGCCAACAAAGTCATCTGGCCCAGAGTAAGAGCGCCGCGCACCGTCTGCAAAATAACGAACGCGTAGGTCCCGTAGTAGCCCGCCACTCCCAGCAGGGCCAGCATCGATCCCACTGAAAGTTTTCGCCGCGCGACTCGCAGCGTCTGGTCACACAGTTCCGTCGCCACTTCCGAATAGCGATTCACTAAGAACGGCGCCAGGCCGAATAGCTTCACTTCCTTGGCGCCTTCTTTCGTGCCGCCGACCATCCGCAAATAATCGAGTTCGCGGCGCGCCGGGGTCTGCTGAAAGCTCATCGAGTAGCCGAGGAATGCAAAATGCGTTTCACCCAGGAATGCCGGCACCACGCAAACCACCAGCGCCAACAGCAGCCACGGGGCGTAGAAAAGAATTCCCGCGGCCAAGCTCACCGTCGTAACCACTTCCTGCACCAACCGTCCGGCGATTTTGATCATCTGCACGCGATCCGTGCTCTGCACCCGCGCGCGCTCCAGCTTGTCGTAGAAAACCGGATCTTCGTACGACATCAAATCCAGGTTCGCCGCGTGCTTCATCAACCGCACGCTGATGTGCCGCATGAACCGCTCGGCCAGCGCCACATCGCAAAAATCCACCACGCGCATCAGCATGGCCGCAAAAGCCGCCAACGCAAACTCGCCCGCCACCAGCCACCAGAAGGTGTGGGGCAGGGCGGTGCCATTTGAGCGCAGCGCGACGATGTTATCGATGATGTGCCGGGTGATGATCAAGGCGCACAGCGGGACCAATGCGGCCGCCACGCGCGAAGCCAGATCGCCGACCACAATCGCCGGCGCGGCTTCCCAAACAAATTTCATTACCGGGGGAACGTTCTTTAGCGCTTGCAGGCGCTCGCGCCATCTAGGGCTTGGTACGTCGGGGTCCTGGCTCAGGACTTCGGTCGGTGCGGTGTTCGGGAACGCTTTCGTACTCACGGCTGGGTCTCCGTTTAAGTCTAAAATTTCTGCGGTTCGTTAAACTTCAACCGCGAAGCGAATCAATCGAATACACCAAGGGCACGTTGATTGCCAAATCATGGGTTCTCTAACTAACTGATATTAAAACCAATACGGAACATCTAACTTCGGGCCTATAAGATATTTTCCGCGATGCTTGTAACTTCTACTTTATCATCGACCGGCCCTGGAAATCCTGGAATTCTCCGGCATCCGCTTCCAATCATACATACCGCGATCTGTTCCCGAAATACGGCCATCCATGTATCCATTTGTCCGCTGCCTCTGCCTTATCCTGGGGCGTGAATACTTCCAACGTTGGCGCCGCTCCCAGCTCGGTCGTCTCCTACTGGGCCAAAGTTCGGCTGTTCGCTTCCAAGATTAAAACCAGCGTTCGTCGCGCCTTCTGGAAATCGAAAGAAGGCTGGCGCAAGCTCACCGCCGGAATGGAAATTCACGACCTGTGGACCCAGTTCAAATCCGAAGCCCACGCCAGTTCGCGCCTCTACGGGCAGGACGTCGACTGGCACGCCGTGCAAGCCCAAAAATCCTGGAAGCAGCCCTTCAAAATTTTCGGCTACTTGTTCAAGGGAATTCTCAGCAAGCTCTCGCCCCCGCGCCGCGTGTTCCTGCTGATCAATTTAATTCTCGCCACGCTTTCGATCCTCGGAATTTCTTTCCTCTTCATCACCCGGGAAGTCGAAATCGTTCTGGCTTTCATCGGCATGTTGATTTTGGTCATCATGACGCTGGGCGATCACGTCAGCATGAAACGTGATATTGAGATTGCTCGCGAAATCCAGCGCTGGCTTGTCCCTCGCGTTCCGCCCGATGTTCCCGGCGTCGACATGGCGTTTGCCACGCGTCCGGCTAACACGGTAGCCGGAGATTATTACGACGCGTTCCGCCGCCCCGGCGACGGTCCTTTACTGATTGCCGTCGCTGACGTTTCGGGCAAAAGCGTCCCGGCCGCCATGTTGATGGCCAACTTTCAAGCCAGCCTGCGCGCCCTGGCCGGAGCCCGCAGCTCGCTTTCCGAACTCGTCACCGACCTCAACCGTCTCGCCTGCGGCAATAATTTGAATGGCCGTAGATTCACCACCGCCTTCCTCGCGGAATTAGACCCAGCGTCCGGCCAGCTCTCTTACCTTTCCGCCGGGCACAACCCGCCGGTTTTGCTGCGCCTCGACGGAACCGTCGAGCGCCTGAAGTCTGAAAGCATTCCGCTCGGCATCGAACTCAACGAAAAGTACAAAGCCGGCACCACCGTTCTCCAGCCCAACGAGCTGCTGGTCATCTATACCGACGGCGTCACCGAAGCCCAAAACGAACGCGGTGAACAATTCGGCGAATCGCGCCTGCTGGCCATGCTGCAGCCCCGCCTGGACGAACGCGCCTCCGCCACCCTCGCCGGCATCATGAAAAATCTCGACGACTTCGTCGGCCCCGCCGACCAGCACGACGACATCACCTGCCTCGTCGTGACTCGCACCTGATACGGAATCTTTTTCCGCCCGGCGGACTAAGGCAAGCTTAGGACCCAACTACTCCGTTTACCCGATGTTCCCCCACGTTCGATTCCTACAGAATTGCTTCGCGTGCAGTAATTTTCTGAACCGCGCTACAAAATTAATTTCGAAGAGAGAACTCCTATGAAAATCAGCAACAAATTTTCGACGCGGCTGGCCACTCTGGCGGCCTCGGTTCTTTTCGGTGCTGCGCTTCTTGCGGCGCCGTGTTTGCAAGCTCAAGAACCAGACAACACCAAAACCAATCAAGGTGACGCCAACAAAGGCGCCATTACCGCCGACCACCAAAAAATGAATCCGGCCGATCGCGATACCACCCGCCAGATTCGCAGCGCCATCTTGAAAGATAAGAGCCTCTCCACCTACTCGCACAACATCAAGGTCATCACCCAGGACGGCAAAGTCACGTTGAAAGGCCCCGTGCGCTCCGACGAAGAAAAGGCCAACATCGAAGCCAAAGCAGCTGCCGTAGTCGGCGCCGATAACGTCACCAGCTTGCTCACCGTCGCGCCGCCTAAATCCTAAATCGTGACGAGCGGCCAAGAATTCATAGAAGCGAAAATACAAGGAGACCCACCATGCAAAATAAAAAGACCGCAGTATTCGGAATTTTTTCAAGCCTTAGCAGCGCCGACAACGCCACCGACTTTCTGGTGAAGAACGGCTTTTCCGCTTCCGATATCTCAGCTTTGCTTCCCGAAAATCTCGGCAGCAAACAGATTGGCACCGAAAAGGCCACCAAGGCTCCTGAAGGCGCGACCGCAGGCGCCAGCACTGGCGCGGTCCTGGGCGGCGCACTTGGCCTCCTCGCTGGGATCGGCGCGCTCGCCATCCCCGGAGTTGGTCCGCTAATCGCTGCGGGCCCGATTATGGCCGCTCTGGCCGGAGTCGGCGTCGGTGGCGCAGTTGGCGGCTTCACCGGAGCCCTGATCGGTATGGGTATCCCCGAGTTCGAAGCCAAGCGCTATGAAGGCCGCGTCGCGAAAGGTGGTATTCTTCTCTCCGTACACTGCGACACGTCGGACGAAATTAAGCGCGCCAAAGACATCATGAAGGCTTCCGGCGCGGAAGACATTTCATCGACGGGCGAATCCAGTTCCAAATCGTCGGACCTTCCCCCGGTCGGTCGCGCCGCGGGTACGGTCTAATGCCAAGCTCCAAGGCAAGAGAAGCGGCCAAGGCCGCTTCTCTTGTGCAACGCCAGCCTAAAAATTCCAGCAGGAGGATACTCATGAGCAGAAATCGTTGGCCGGAAACTATTTCGGCATTTGTCATCGGCATTGGAGTTGGCGCCGCCCTCGGCGTCTTGTTCGCCCCGCAGTCCGGCGAAGATACCCGCGATTATTTGATTGGCACCGCGAAAGACGGTCTCGATCAGGCCACTGACGCGGCGCGTGATAGCGTCGATCAGCTCTCCGCGACCGGACGCAAGTGGGCCCGTCGCGCACAGCAGACCGTTGACGACGCCCGCTCGACCGTTCAGGATGCTGCCGACCAGGCCGAAAAAGCCTACCGTCAGGCCAAGAACGCTTAGTTCGGCCCTTTTAAACGCCCTCGTGAGCTCCGGGCCAGCCGATCGAAACGGCTGGCCTTGGGGTTTTTCTGGCCAAAAACTTCCTTAAGAGTTTTGTAATTTGTTCGGACCCATCCACGTCGCATATTTCAACTTCCAGGAGAATCGAATGAAGCCCGAAAAGAACGAAGGCAAGCCCAAGGTGACCCGCGAAGATCTGATTGCCGGACTCAACGAAGATCTCGCCCGGGAATATCAGGCGATCATTTCGTACGTAGTTTATTCCCAGGTGCTCAAAGGCGCCGAATATATGAACATCGCCGGCGAACTCGAAAAGCACGCGCACGAAGAACTCGCCCACGCGCTGATCATCTGCAACCAGATCGATTATCTCGGTGGCAAGCCGGTCGCCGCGCCGAAGCCGGTTAAAACCTCGGACAAGGCCAAAGAAATGTTGCAATTCGATCTCGCCAACGAAACCGAGACGATTCGCAATTACCGCGACCGTGTCGAACAGTGCGAGCAGCTCGAGGAATTCGCGGTAGGCGAGCACATTCGCGAAATCCTGCTCGATGAACAGGACCACGCGATTGCGCTGGCCACCGCGCTCGGAATCGACGTTCCTAAAATTTAGTTCGATTCAAGATTGGTAGGTTTAAAAAAGGCGAGCCTTCGACCAAGGCTCGCCTTTTTTTTCGTTACGCCACTTTCCCGCGCAGCGACCGCTCGATTTCTTCCAGGCTCCGGCCCTTCGTCTCCGGCACCATGTAATACGAGAAAATAAACGCCGCGACGGCCATCACTCCGTATAACCAGAACGTCAAACTCGGCCCGAACGCCTGCACCAGCAGCAAAAACGTTAGCGACACCGCAAAATTTGCCACCCAGTTCGAACCCGCCGCCGTTCCTTCCGCCAGTCCGCGTATCTCCAACGGATAAATCTCCGAAATCAGCAGCCAGAAAATCGGCCCCAGGCTGATCGCAAAGAACGCCACGTACGCCATCAACGTAATCACCGCCAGCCACGCCAGCGAATCGCTGTGCGCGGGCAACCGGAAAACCAGCCCCAACACGCCGAGGCACACCGTCATCCCCGCGATTCCCACCAGCAGCAGCGGCCGCCTGCCGATCCGATCGATCAGCCACATGGCCACGATGGTCATAATCACGTTGACCAATCCGATTCCGGCCGTCGCCAGAATCGCTCCCGAAACCGACGAAATTCCCGCCGAGTGAATAATATTCGGCGCGTAATAAATGACCGTATTGATTCCGGT
>DASWVE010000020.1:0-43714 GCA_036401315.1 Candidatus Acidiferrales bacterium | reverse complement strand
TTGATTTGGTGGAGCCGGATGGGACGCCGCGGTTGATTATTTCGAACCGCGAATCGTTCCCGGGGGCGTTTATGCGCGCGAAGGAATATCCGCGGCCGGACCGGCGGGACGCGGCGGGGATGATTTTTATTAATGACGAGGGATCGGAGATGGGCGGGTTGATTTTTGGCGGGTTGAAGATGAAGGATGGGACGGTTCAGAATCATGGGCATTTGAGTTTCGATCAGTACGAGCAGGACCAGATTTTCGCGATCGATTCGGGGCGCGAGGGCGACGAGAAATTCTCGGCGGTTCGCATCGGCGAGCGTGGGGATTATCCGATTCAGGAGGCTTACGATGAGAGCTTGCGGATTGACAAGCTACCCGAGGCTCAGCGGGAGGCGGAGTGGAAGAAATTCTTCACGACGCATACGGGTGATGCGAACCGGATTTATCTGGGGCGCGGGCGGGACAAGTCGGCGTCATTGCAATTGAAGGATGCGGCTGGGAATACGCGGTTGGCGATGCGGGTGGATGCGGCGGGAAATCCGGTGATTCAGTTTTTGGATGCGGAGGGCAAAGTGGTGAAGGAATTTACCGCGGCGAAGTAATTGGAACGGGCTGGGCGGCGCCGAAAATCGAGCCACCGCCGCGTTCGACGAAACGCTAGTTGGCCTTGGAGTGCGGCGGCTTGCCGCCGCCTTTGCTGCGTAACGGCGGAGCGAGTGGCGAGGGGGGCGGAGCTTGGTGCGTGAGAGTGGGCGGTTGAAGCAATTGCTGACGAAAGGGTGGTGTGGCGTCTTGATCGGCTGCGTTTTGAACCCTATTCCATTCGCGGGCTAACACTACTTGGGAAAGGCGGCGGCAAGCCGCCGCACTCCAAGGTAGGCTGGCTCTGCGTCAAATGCGGTGGCTGCGCTATTGTTTGGCGGGGTAAAGACCGCCGTTACAACAGCAATCTTTGGGATAATCTTCGCGGGAACTTATGAAGCGGCACATTTTTATTTACGGGCTGATTGGCGGGCTGCTGATCGCGGGGCTGAAGTGGGGCGAGTACCGGTTCATGGTGATGGAACATTCGGTGGAGATTTATGGCGGGTTGGTGGCGGTGACGTTTGCGGTTTTGGGGATTTGGCTGGGGTTGAAGTTGACGCGGACGCAGGAACGGGTGGTGGTGAAGGAAGTTCCGGTTTTGGTGCCGGGGCCGGCGGGAATGCCGTTTGTGCGGGATGAGCGAAAGCGGGAGGAGCTGGCGATTACACCGCGGGAGATTGAGATTTTGGAATTGATTGCGCAGGGATTGTCGAACCGGGAGATCGCGGAGAAGCTTTTTGTTAGTGAAAATACGGTGAAGACGCATTCGAGCCGGGTTTTTGACAAGTTGGGGGCGAAGCGGCGGACGCAGGCGGTGCAGTTTGGGAAGGAGTGCGGGTTGTTGCCGTGATTTTGAATGGGTTGCTTGGACTGGACGAAGGCTCGCGCGATAAGGCCGCGCGAAAGGTAATGGACGAAAGGCATTTTTTTTCCCGGCCCTTAAGGGCCGGGCTAACTTATGCCGCCCCTACGGGGCTGGTGCTTGGTGCGTTGTGGTGGTGCGTGGAGCGTGGGAGTCTAAACCCGCACCCTTTGCTGAGGAGCGCAAAGAGTGCGGCACCCGGAAAGGCTACGGCCAGAGGCTCGCGCGATTAAGGCGCGCAAAAGGTAGGACTCCACCGCGTTTATTTTTTTCGCGGCTGAAGCCGCGACCCGTAAAGATGGCCCCGAGACGTTTAATACTTTTGGGTGATTTTTTTGCGATTCGGCGGGATTTTTGGGTGCTGGGGGCAAAATCATCCGAAAGGATGACGACAAGTGCCCTGGGTGCGGCGCTATTGTGCGGGTGCTGCAACTTTTGGATTTGCGGAGAGTGAGATGAGAAAGGTGATTCTGACGTTTGGGTTAATTTCGGGCGTGCTTTCGTCGGGGATGATGCTGGCTTACGTGCCGTTTATGGACAAGCCGGGGTACGACTACGGCTATTTGATCGGGTACACGGGGATCGTTTTGTCGTTTCTGCTGGTTTACTTTGGGATTCGGTCGTACCGCGACAATGTGGGCGGGGGGCAGATCACGTTTGGGACGGCGTTCGCGGTGGGGATTGGGATCACTTTGATTTCGTGCGCGTTTTATGTGGCGACGTGGGAGATTGTTTATTTCGGGTTCATGCCGAATTTTATGGATAACTACGGCGCACACATGATCGCCAAAATGCAGGCGGCGGGAGCTAGCGCGGCGGCGGTGCAGGCCAAGGTCGCGGAGCTGGATAAGATGAAGGCGATGTACAAGAATCCGCTGATTAATTCGGCGATGACTTTTATTGAGCCGTTTCCGGTGGGGTTGCTGATTACTTTGATTTCGGCGGCGGTTTTGCGGCGGAAGGCTCGTGCGGAAACGGCGGGGGCGGCGGCAGCGTGAGGCGGACGACCTCCCGCGGCGCTAACGACGGTTTAGCGGAAATTGCTGATTAGGACTACGTCGTTTTGGATTTCGCCTTTGGCCAGGTACAGGTTTTTGCCTTCGCGGGACCAGGCGAAACCGAAAATGCGTCCGGAGGTAAAATTGGTGATGGGGTGCGGGGGGCCGCCGGCCAGGGGTTGCTCCCAAATGTTTGAGGCGCCGTTCTGCGTGAAGATGACTTCAAAAGCTTTGCCGTCGGGCGACCAGGCCATATCCGACGCGGCTGGCGGTTTCGGAAAAACGTGAACGGGTTCGCCGCCTTCAGCGGGGACCACGCCGTACTTGCCGACTGGCACCGGACTGCCTTCCTGATACGCAGTGAGAATCCATTTTCCGTCGGGAGAAATTTTGCCCTCGATCCCCATGGCGGAGGTGGCCACCACTTTGGGCGTGCCGCCTTCGATTGGAATACGGTAGATGTGCTTCAGGTCGCTGTCGGAATAGTTTACCCAGGTGCCATCCGGCGAGCAGGTGCCGTCGAAGACGTCTTCGGCGAGGGTGAAGGGATTCGAGCCATCGGAGTCAGTGCGAATCAGGCGGTTTTTGTTGTCGGCGTAGGATTCGAAAACCATGTAGCGATCGCCGCAACTGGACATCCAGCCGTAGTTGCGGAGATTCGGGAGCGGCGCGGTGCGCTGGCTGCCGTCGGCGTTCATCAGGCTGAGGTCGGAGCCGTTGCTGCGAATCATTAATTTGCCGTTGGGGCCCTGGGCTACATCGATGTCCGGGGTTTCGCCGGAGGTGAGCTGCCTGGCTTGCGCGGTTTGTCCACCGGGCAGGACGAAGATGTGCGACTCGCGCGCGCGGGCGATGGTGACCAGCATTTTTCCATCGGCGGTCATATCGAGAACCGGAGTGTAATCGGAAAGATCGTTGGTGAATCGCCGGCGTTCGCCGCCGGGATAGGACACGAGCCACAATTGTCCGTGGTCCTCGGGCCGCTCTGCAATGCCGACGATCACGGCGCTGCCGTCGGGGAGCCAGACGGGGCGGCCCATGCCCTCCGTACTGGAGGTGAGCTCTTTCACGCTGCCGTCGGCCACGTTAATCGCGTCGGTGACCCAGCGGATGCTGGAGCCTCCGGTGAGGACGGTCGCGGCGATGGTTTTGCCGTCGGGCGACCAGGCGCAGCCGAAAAGAAATACGACAATGGAGGGGAGCGAGGCGAGTTGACGGTCGCCGCTGCCATCGGCGTTCGCGATGCGGATCTCGATGATGTTTTTGTCGGGCACGCCGCGCATGAAGGTGAACTGTTTGCCATCCGGAGAAAAGCTCACCGGGCTATCGATATCGCGCAGAACCTGATGGGGTTCGCCGCCAAGGACCGGCATGGAATAGAGAAAATTGAAGAGGTGGTTATTTTTGTCGGAGCGGGTGAAAAAAATGTAGTTGGCGTCGGGCGAAAAACTTACGCCGGCGAAGACGACGTTATCCGGGGCGAGGACCTGCACGTCGCTTTTGGTGGCGACGTTGCGGACCCAGAGGCTTTGCAGTTCGCCGGCGCGCAGGACGTAGACGATGTAGCGGCCGTCGCCGGAGATGGCGACGTTGAGGGCTTTGCCGCTGTCGGTGAGTCTGGTGATCTGCATGTTTTGCAGATTCAAGGCCGGCTCGCGGTGCATCATTTTGTAGGCGGCGAAGGCCGCGGCTAGCAGCGCGAGCAGAACGACTGCAGCGATGCCGAGCATTTTCCCGGAGCCGCTCTTCCCTGCTGAGGCGGGCGCGACTGCGGAGCCCATCGCGGCGTTTGCGGCTGAGGATTGCGCGGCCGCGCTCATTCCGGTGGCGCTGGCGCTTGAATCGCGCGCCGCTGCGCCGATCGAGCTGCTGCTCGAGACGCTGACGCGGCCGGAGCTGGTGTCGCGCTTCAGGCGTTTCAGGTCCGCGCGCATGTCGGCGGCGCTTTGGTAGCGCAGGTCGCGGTCCTTCTCCATCGCTTTGTGCAGGACCTGCTCGAATTCCGCGGGGAGGGTGGGATTCAGGCGCACCGGCGCGGGAGGTTCTTTGTGCAGGATGGCGTCGGTGATGACGCCGGAGGTCTCGCCTTGAAATGGGAGCGAGCGCGTGGCCATTTCGTACATCACCACGCCGAAGGAAAAAAGATCGGTGCGCGCGTCGAGTTCTTTGCCCAGGACTTGCTCGGGCGACATGTAGGAAACGGTGCCCATGGCGGTGCCGGGGCTGGTGAGTTGCGCGGTATCGACGCCCATGGCCGTCATGGTTTCGGATTTCGCACCGCGCGGGTTGGTGACTTTGGCGAGACCAAAATCGAGAATTTTGGCGTGGCCGCGTTTGGTGATGAAAATATTGGCGGGCTTGATGTCGCGGTGCACGATGCCGTCGGCGTGGGCGGCGTCGAGCGCGTCGGCAATTTGAATGGAAAAATCGAGCAGCGTATCGAGATCGATTTGCTGATTGGAAATGAAATGCTTCAGGGTCTGGCCGTCGAGATATTCCATGGCGATGAAAGCCTGGCCATCGGCTTCGCCAATGTCGTGAATGGTGCAGATGTTGGGATGGTTCAGCGCGGAAGCGGCTTGCGCTTCACGTTGAAAACGCGCGAGCGCTTGCTCGTCTTTGGCGACGGCTTCAGGCAGGAATTTCAGCGCGACGAAACGATGGAGGCGGATGTCTTCGGCTTTGTAAACGACGCCCATACCACCGCCGCCGAGTTTTTCGACGATGCGGTAGTGCGAGAAAACCTGATCAATGCGTGAGTCGCCAGCCGACACGTGAGGGGCATGTTAGGCGGATTGCCCGAAGCCGTCAACAGGGCGGAAAACGGGGAAAGCGTATTGGTTTCCGCGGGCGCCTGACTGGGCCTGGAATCCCTGCTGGTCCTCGAATGGTCTCGATCCCGCGATGAATAGCTGAAAACCTACTGCGCGGGGGTGATCCGGCGGTCCACCCGTTGGATCGCGCCAAGATTCGTGGTGTGGACGATTTTCGTCTGGCCCTCCACCATACGATTTGCGGCGAGTGACTGTTGTCGCTGGGGTCAAAGAAACTCCGTCGTTGATCTGCCCGCAGTCCATGCGCAAGGTGCCGGAGTCGTTGAGCACCAACCCATAAAAGCGGAAAGGACTGCCCGAGGCGAGCGGCTGAGAATTGAGCTGCTGGGTGTTGGAGTCCACGTAGACCTGAACCTCCCCAGGGTTAGTCAGCAGGTTGGCTTGACCGGGTGTCTTCGGCTTGGTAAACGACGCCGATACCGCCGCCGGGCTTGCGTGAGTCGCCGGGCGGCACGTGTGCTGCGCCGGTTAAGTGGATTGGATGAAGCCGTCAGCAGGACGGAATCGCGGGAGTACGCGCTTGTTTTTGGGCAGCGCGTTATTCAGGCGCGCTTGACCGCGCTGCAGGATCGGATACTCGAAAAACTTCCAGGACAGGGTGGCCAGGCTGTAACTCAGGACCGCCGCGACGACGGTTACGAAGGCAGTGGTCCAAGAATTGAATTGAGGCACGCTGCGCAGGACCAGTTGGTGGCAGGCGAGATTCACGGCTTCGTGGATTACGTAGAGACAGAACGAGACCTTCCCCAATCCAGCGAGAGAACGAATACGGCAAATCTTGGCCCAGGAGCCGTGGGGCATCATGAGCGCGATGGCTAAGAGCGTCGCGAACAGAACATCG
Organism: Candidatus Acidiferrales bacterium; assembly: GCA_036401315.1. GTDB lineage: Bacteria > Acidobacteriota > Terriglobia > Acidiferrales > UBA7541 > Palsa-295. The sequence goes on along the minus strand of DASWVE010000020.1, from coordinate 37,606 downwards.
ACGACCGAATAGCCCCAGGAATACATCGCCAGGGAGTACTGCGAAGGCTGCCAGATGGCCAGATACAAATAGGTGCCGACCAGCAAAACGCAAATCCCGCAGATGGCCGTTTGAAAGCGGTAGAAGATTGCTTTGCAACGCTCGCTGCGCCAGCCCATGGCGAGCAAGACGCCCATGGCCAGCGCGTCGGCGCGGCAAAGGCTCAACATGTAGGGAGCCGCGGGATGTCCCTGCACGTGCTGATGCAGCAGGACGCGAAATAGCGGGGTACAAATTACAGCGCCCCACAGCAGCAAGGAAAGTTTGCGTCCCGAAACGAAGCGGATCACGAGCGGGACCACCAGATAGAACTGCTCTTCGACCGCGAGCGACCACAGCGCTCCGAGCCAGGCCGTGCCCAATACCGCGTGATGAATCTTTACCGAGTTTTGCAGGAAGAGCGCGTAGAGCGGAAGAGCGCGCCAGGTTTCGGGCCAGATTTCCAGCCGGTTTTCGGGAGCGGGCCAGAATATAGCCAGGGCAAAAAAGATGCCGATCCAGGCGTAGTACAGCGGGACGATGCGATAGAACCGGCGGGCGTAGAAAGTTTTGAAGTAGTTAGGCGACTCGCGAACGTCCAGCAGAATTCCGCCGATGAGGAATCCGGAAAGAATGAAGAACAGATCCACACCGGACCAACCGATGGCGAAAATCTGCTGAGCCAGCTGGGTGGAACCGTGTCCGCCGGGAATACTGGTGTAGTGGTAGAGCAGCACCAGCAAGATGGCGAGGCCGCGCAAGCCGTCGAGCTGCGGAATGCGAGTCTGGGGCGTGGCCGGGAGCAGAATTTTAGCCTTGGAATCCATGCGAAACCTGGTATCTGAACTCAATCTCGTATAAGTAAGAGTAGTCAGGACGTGGAGGCAGTGGCGAAATTGATTCCGGGATTGACCCAATGAGTAAATACAGTGGGCGGCAGAACTTGAGGAAAATGGCTCGCCAGCGGTTTGGAAGCGGACCCGGCCTTGCCGATTGCCTGAGATTGCTCTGGTCGACGCGCGGACCAACCTCGGCAGCTACGCGCCACGTGACCTGGTTTTGAGCGCCTGAGCGAAACTATTTTTGTTGCAGGGGGTTGGGGGGCTTACAGCGCATCGATGCGCCCCCACATTTCGCACGGGCGCTCTGAAAAATTCTGGCGGAATTTGCGGCTTGGAGAAACCTCTTGAAGATCAATCCTGAAAATGTGAAATGGGCGTCGAGAATGGCGGTGATTCTGGTGGCGGTCGCGTTGGCAGACGGTCTGGTGGTGCAGTTCGCACGCCGGCCCTTTCCTTGGGATGTTTTGATTCCGTGCGCCCTGCCGGTGCTGATGGTCATCTTTGTGCTGATTCCGATGACTACGTCTACGCAACGCTAAAAAGTGCAAAGCGAGCTGATTGCGGTCCCGTTGCTTATCCGCAGCGTAACGTCTAAAATGTGCGGCTCATGGCCGATCCCCAGCCTTTTATTGGCCGCACGATTTCGCACTATCGCATCGTCGAAAAACTCGGCGGCGGCGGTATGGGCGTGGTCTATAAAGCGGAAGACACTCGACTTCGCCGCTTTGTCGCGCTGAAATTTTTGCCTCAGGACGTGGCTCACGACCCGCAGGCACTCCCCCGTTTCCAGCGCGAAGCGCAGGCCGCATCCGCGCTGAATCACCCGAACATTTGCACCATCCACGACATCGGCGAACAGGATGGGCAGGCCTTCATCGCCATGGAATTTCTGGATGGCATGACGCTGAAGCATCGCATCGCGGGCAAACCGCTCGAATCCGATGTGCTGCTGGAATTGGCGATTGAGATCGCCGACGCTCTGGACGCCGCACACTCCAAGGCCATCGTTCATCGCGACATCAAACCCGCCAACATTTTTGTGATGGGAAAAGGGCGGGCCAAAATCCTGGACTTCGGCCTGGCCAAGGTAAACGGTGCGATTCGCGCTGGGGATGGCTCAACGCACGCGGAGATGATGCTCTCGCAGGCGACGGATGGAATTGCGCATGCGGATCTGACCAGCCCGGGAAGCACGCTCGGAACGGTCGCGTACATGTCGCCCGAGCAGGCCCGTGGGGAAGAGTTGGATGCGCGTACGGATCTGTTTTCTTTCGGAGTGGTGCTCTACGAGATGGCCACGGGAGTGCTTCCTTTTCAAGGAAACACGAGCGCGATGATTTTCAATCAGATTTTGAACGGCACGCCCGAGCCAATTTCCAAAAGAAACCCCAAAGCACACCCGGAATTGAATCGGCTGGTGACCAAGGCGCTGGAAAAGGATCGAGATTTCCGCTGCCAGACGGCGGCGGAACTTCGTGCTGACCTGAAACGGCTGCGGCGCGACATGGACTCTTCGGGGCGGCTGGATTCCTCGCTGCGAGAGGTTCGTGCGTCGGAAAGCAGCAGCACGCAGGTGGTGACGGTTGCGCCGAAGAAGAAAAAGGTGGCGGTGCTCTACTTTGAGAATCTAAGTGGAGCAAAGGAAGACGAATATTTCCGCGACGGAATGACCGAAGACATCGTGACCGAGCTCTCCAAAATCGCTCGACTCGACATTTTCCCGCGATCCGAGATGCTGCCATTTCGAGACCGGCCAGTGACCGCCGTACAAGTGGGCGAAAAGCTGGGGGCCACGTATGTACTGGAAGGATCCATTCGCCGGGCCGGCAACCGCTTGCGGATTACCACCCAACTGGTTGAGAGTACGACCCGTCATTCCGTCTGGGCCGAACGTTACGACCGCCAGATGGAAGACGTCTTCGCCATCCAGGAGGAGATCTCCTTGAGCATCGCCAAGGCCCTGGAAATCACTCTTTCGCCGCACGAAGAACGAGTGATCGCCAAGAAGCCGACGGCCAGCCCACAGGCCTATGATTTCTACCTGCGCGGCCGGAATTACCTGCGGCAGAGACAGTTTGAATACGCGCTGGCGATGTATCAAGAGTCGGTGAAATTGGATCCGAATTTTGCGCTGGCCTACGCGGGAATCGCTCACGTGTGGGGCGGCATGCATGAATTCCGCAACCAGTCTCCCGAGTACGTGACCAAGGGACTGGAAGCGAGCGCCAAGGCGGAAAAGCTGGCCCCGGATTTGGCGGAGGTGCTTTCCGCGCGAGCACGCATCATGTATGCGCAACATCATTATGCCGATGCGATTCACCTGGCGTTGCGCGCAGTTGCGGAACAGCCGGAATGCGAAGGAGCGCATGACGTACTGGGCAGGGCATATTTTTCTTCCGGGCGTTATGAGGAAGCAGCGAGGCTGGCCGAAAGCGCGATGGAAATTGTGAGCAACGATTATAACGCGCTGATTCCGCTGATTAATTCGCTGGAGCGGCTGGGGCGCATCGCGGATGCGGAACGGTTGCGGCGGCGAGAGGTGGAAGTGCTGCAAGACCAGCTCCAACATTTTCCGGATGATGTTCGAGCGAGAATCCTGTTAGCCGCGGATTTGGCCACCTTTGGCGACGCGGATGGAGCGGCGATGAACGTGAAAATCGCCGTGGCCATGCGTCCGACGGACGCGAATGTTCTGTACAACGCGGCCTGCACCTACGGAATATTGGGAATGAAGACGGAGGCGCTGGATGCGTTTCGAAGAGCAGTCGAGTCGGGCTACTCGAATACGGATTGGTCGAGGCAGGATCCGGATTTGAAAATTCTGTACGATGACGCGGAATTCGTGAAGCTAACGGAAAAACATCAGCGCTGAGATGCGACGAGCGCGTTGATCGCGCACGAGCAAGCCATGGCTGGACGACGAATTGCCGGAATTTGGGGTAGTGTCCTAATTTGAAATCCTAATACGTGAGCCGTACGCGAATACCTGCGGCGTTGGAAGCTAAGGTTATCTGGTAGTATTCCTCGTCAGTGGCTAGGGGCGAGCGTAGAAATCTCGAAAAGCTTCTTTGTTCTGCTTGGCAGCACCAGATCGCCCTTCGTGTTGCGCCCGAATCCAAAGTGGCGAATAAGCACAAAAACAAGCGCGTTGACTGGAATACAGTGTGGCCGCTCGTCGGTATTATTTTGGCGCTAGCTTCAAACATTTTCCTGCGCGGGCCAGTTTCCATAGTTTGCTGGCATGTGTTTTTGTTGATTGCGTTGTGCTGGTTAGGAATCCATCTCGTCCGAACGAAAACAAGCAGTAAGTTAGCTGTGGGGCTAATCGTAGCAGCTTTTTTTCTGCTTACAGGTTTTTCGGCTTTCACCGAATGGCCCGAAATTCCAAAACCACTCGTATTTAAAGCCGTAGAAGCCCTCGGCCACCAACAGGGCGACATGGTTGGAGGGTTTAGCTGGGACAGTCGTTTCCATGATGTGCGATTAACAATCGACAATAACAATGGCTACCCAGTAAAAGACTTAGACCTAACGGTACAGGTGGACGCAAACACCGAAACTATGGCCGGTATGGGTCTCATTAGCGGCTGCACCCAACCTACGTTTACCCCTCCGCAGTTGCCAGACTCATCAATCACTATTCGAGGAAACGACGGTAAGGAATCTGTGTTGTCTGCGCGAGACAGCGGATTCACCATGCATTCAGGCGTTGAATGGAAAATGTCTTGTCCTCTAATTCCGGCCGGGACTCAGATCAGGGTTGTTATTGCCGCTATACGCAATAACGACGGCTCAGTACCAAAAAATATAAAAGTATCTGGAAGCTACCAATCTATTTCCAGAAACGTCAACGAGCCAGTTTTGATTAAAGCAGTCTTGCCGATAGGACCTTGATCATCTTGGGAAGTCTCTGAACGGGTGTCACCGACATCCCGTATCTCCTTTTGATTTCAAATTAGGACAGCACCGAATTTGGGGCTGCGTTGACTTGGCTGCGGCGTAAAGTTTAAGATGCACCCCGCATGGCGGACCCCCAGCCTTTTGTTGGCCGTACTGTTTCGCACTACCGCATCGTCGAGAAGCTTGGCGGCGGTGGGATGGGCGTCGTCTATAAGGCGCAAGACACGCGGCTGGATCGTTTTGTCGCGCTGAAATTCCTTCCGGTAGAACTGGCCCGCGACCCGCAGGCCCTTGAACGTTTTCGCCGCGAGGCCAAAGCGGCGTCGGCGCTGAACCATCCCAACATTTGCACCATCCATGACATTGGCGAAGACGCCGGCGAGGCGTTCATCGCCATGGAATATCTGGATGGGCAAACCTTGAAGCACCGCATCGACGGGCGTTCGATGGACCTGGAGACGGTGCTGGACCTTTCGGTGCAGATCGCCGAAGGCCTGGACGCGGCGCACGCGGAAAATATCGTGCACCGCGACATCAAGCCCGCGAATATTTTTGTCACCAAGCGCGGCCACCTGAAGATTCTGGATTTTGGCCTGGCCAAGCTGACGCCGAAAGGCGGCGCCGCGGACGGAGACGCGACGGTGGCCGCGAATGACACGGCCGGAGTTTCCGCCGAACATCTGACCAGCCCCGGCACCGCCGTGGGCACCGTGGCGTACATGTCTCCCGAACAGTTGGGCGCGAAAGATCTGGATGCGCGCACGGATTTGTTTTCGTTTGGCGCGGTGCTGTATGAAATGAGCACCGGCACACTGCCCTTCCGCGGCGACAGTTCGGCGCTGATTTCGGATGCGATTCTGCATCGCGCTCCGGTGCCGCCGGTGCGGCTGAATCCGGACGTGCCGCCGAAGATGGAAGACATCATTAATAAGGCGCTGGAGAAGGACCGCGAGTTGCGGTACCAGCACGCGTCGGAGATGCGGGCGGATTTGAAGCGGTTGAAGCGCGAATCGGATTCGCGCCGCAGCACAGTGATTCCTGCGGAAATGGCGACCACGGCGCCGGACAGCAATTCGCGGGTGGTGGCGCAGCAGACCGGGCAGGTGTCGAGTCCGGCGACGAGCGTCGCAGCGGGAGCGTTGTCGGCATCATCGTCGGCGGTGGCGTCAGCATCGTCGTCATCGGCGACACCAGCGTCAGTAACGGCAACGCAAGCCGCGATGGCTTCGCCCGCCCGCGACGGAAAACTCTGGAAGGTTTTGGTCCCGGCGGTTTTGGTTATCGCGCTGATTGGCGGCGGTCTGTACTACCGGTCGCATGGAGCGAAGACGCTGACCGAAAAAGATACGGTGGTGCTGGCGGATTTCACCAACACCACGGGCGACCCGGTGTTCGAGGGGACGCTGCGGCAAGGCCTGGCAGCGCAACTGGAACAATCCCCCTACCTCAATATCGTTTCCGACGACAAAATCGGCGGCACATTAAAGCTGATGAGCCTCGCGCCTGACGCGCGCTTGACCCGAGAAGTGGCGCGCCAGGTGTGCGAGCGCACCAGTTCGGCGGCGGTGATCGACGGGTCGATTGCCAGCATCGGTGGGCAATACGCGGTGGGCTTGAATGCGGTGAACTGCAAAACCGGCGAAACCATCGCCACCGAACAGGTCACGTCACCAGATAAAGCCCACGTGCTCGACGCGCTCACCAAGGCCTCCTCGCAGATTCGTACCAAGCTCGGCGAGTCTCACGATTCGCTGGCCAAATTCGATACGCCGCTGAAGGAGGCCACCACTCCTTCGCTCGAAGCTTTGCAGGCGTACAGCCTCGGATACAAAGCGCAAGAGGTCCAAAACGATCCCCCGGCGGCGCGGCCGCTGCTCACGCGCGCCGTCGAGTTGGATCCGAATTTCGCCGTCGCCTATGCCCACCTCGGCACCGTTTACAACAATCTGTCCGAACCGGGGCTGGCAGCGGAAAACATGAAGAAGGCTTACGCGCTGCGAGACCGGGCCAGCGAGCGCGAGAAAATCTACATCGACACGCATTACTTTCAGTTCGTCCTCGGCGATCTGGACAAAGCCGCCGAGGCCTACAACCTCTGGATCCAGACCTATCCGCGCGACGAAGGTCCGCGAACCAACCTGGCCGCGATCTACGGCACGCTGGGCCAGTTTAAGAAAGCGCTGGAGATGGCGAAAGCGGAATTCGAGGTGAATCCCGCGAGCGCCCTGAATGCCTCGAACGTGGCGGGGGACTATATCTCGAACGGACAGCTGGATGAGGCGCGCTCCACGATTGAACTGGCTCAATCGAACAAGCTCGACTCGAACAATTTGCACCTCGCTCTCTACAACCTCGCCTTCTTTAACAAAGATGCGGCGGGAAGGGCTAAGGAAGTGGCATGGGCCACCGGTAAGCCGGGCGTGGAGGATATTTTCGTCGCGAACGAAGGTGTTACCGCTGCGGCTTATGGGCAGGTCTCGAAGTCGCGCGAATTCACCAATCGCGCCGTGGACCTGGCGAAGCGTGCCGACGAAAAAGAAACGGCCGGCGGTTACGAATCCAACCAGGCCTTATCCGAGGCTCGCTTTGGCAACTTCGCTGAGGCGAAGCAGAGAGCGGCCGCCGCGTTGGCGCTGACCAGGAATCGCGAAGCCCAGTCTTCTGTGGCCATCGCGCTAGCGATCGCGGGAGATGAAGCCCAGGCGCAGAAACTCGCCGACGACCTCGCCGAACGCCTGCCCGAAGATACGCTCGTCAAGTTCATGTACGTGCCGACCATCCATGCGGCAATCGCCGTGCATCAGGGAAACGGCAGCAAGGCGGTGGAATTCCTCCAGCCTGTAGCGCCCTACGATCTCAGCTCCAATTTGGGGGGGTTCTCGATATACGTGCGCGGCAACGCGTTTCTGTTGCAGAAAGACGGCGCGGCCGCAGCCGCCGAATTCCAAAAGCTTTTGGACAACTTCGGTATCATCCAGAACGATCCCTTTGCATCGCTCGCGCATCTCAGCCTCGGCCGCGCCTACGCGCTCCAAGCCGCCTCCGCCCAGGGCGCCGATGCCGACGCCGCCCGCGCCAAAGCCAAGTCCGCGTATCAGGATTTCCTAGCGCTGTGGAAAGACGCCGACCCCGACGTGCCCATCCTGAAACAAGCTAAGGCGGAATACGCGAAACTGCAGTAGCTTCTCGTCGCGGCGGCGATGATGCTCCAGCCTTCCTTGGAGTGCGGTCCCGCTGAGCGGGACCGCGGCCGTTACCACATAACGTTAGCGCAGGTATCGGTTCGTATTTCAATCGCGACGCACCGAAAGAACATGGGGCGATTTAGGGTGACGTCGGGAAACGCCAACCTTTGATCCCCATTCCATCCTCGGTCTAACGCTACTTCATAAAGGCGGCGGCAAGCCGCCGCACTCCAAGGTAGGCTAGCGTGGCCTCAGCGTAGGCGGCGCCCACTTGGTGACGCACAGAATTTATTACTTCAGGAGTAGCGACCAACGCGAATGTAGTGGAGTAGGCTTACCCCTGCCAAGCCGCATCATCTGAGATTATCGGCCCGCTTCCGGGTGGCGCGGCCATCGAAGAAAGATCCTTCGTCGCGAAAGGCGCTCCTCTGGATGACGGCCAACGGCGGGTGGGTGGTGACTCGAGTGTCTGGTGGCAGAGCCGGTGGCCTGGTTGGTGAGGCGGCCACCGAAAGTGTCGCGCCTAAGTGTCGCACCTACCGCGTTGGTGATGAAGAGAACTGCCAAACTTTCCGGCCGTCTTTTTTTTGTTGCGACGGCTATTCGCTACTCGTAGCGAAGGGCGGTGATGGGGTCGACCTGGACGGCGCGGCGAGCCGGGATGATGCAAGCCGCAGCGGCGACCGCCAGGAGAAACGCGGCGACGAATATAAAGGTCAACGGGTCGTGCGGGCTGACGCCGAAAAGCAGGGTGGACATGAAGCGGGTGACCACGGCGGCGCCGGCAAGTCCGATGACGGAGCCGGCGACGGCGAGGCGGGCGGCTTCGCCGAAGGTGAGGCGGAAGATATCCGCGCGTTGGGCGCCGAGGGCGAGGCGGATGCCGAATTCCTGGGTTCGTTGGGTGACGGAGTAGGAGACCACGCCGAACACGCCAATGGCGGCGAGAGCCAGGGCGATGGCGGCAAAAATCGCGAGCAGGGTGAGATTGAATTTCTGCGGCGCGGTGGAAAGGGAGATGACCGCGTCCATGGTGCGGACGTCGGTGGGCGGCAGGGATTTGTCGAGCGCCCAGATTTGCGTTTTGGCGGCGGCGATGACGTCGGCGGGATCTCGCGGGCTGCGGAGGACGAGGGTCATCCAGCGTTTCCAGGATTCGCCATTTTGCGAGTACAGATCATAGACCGCGGGCTTTTCGGGCTGGTCCAGTCCGAAATGTTTGACGTCACCGGCGACGCCGATGATGATTTTCCAGTTGGGCGGATCGTCGTGAGCCCAGCCGATGCGCTGGCCCACGGGATTTTGGTTGGGGAAAAACCGGCGAGCGAAGGTCTGGTTGACGACGGCGACGGCGGGCGAATCGGTGCGGTCGCCGGAGTCGAAGGTGCGCCCCTGCAGAATGGGGACACCCATGATTTGGAAATAATCGCCGAGCACCGAGCGCGCTTCGGCCTCGGGTTCGTCGCCGGGTTTGGTGGAGGGCTGCGAGGCGATGGCCAGATCGTGCGAGACGGTTTCGCCGCCCATGGGCAGCTCGCTGATCATGGCGGCTTGCACGGCGGGAAGCGCGTTGAGGGACTCGAGCAGCGCGGTGCGGAACCGGAGCTGGGGTGGAGTTTTTTCGTAGCGCGTGGCGGGAAGCTCGACGCGCATGGTTACGATATTTTCGGGTGCGACCCCTGGCGGAACCGAAGCGAGGCGGGCGAAGCTGCGCAGCAGCAGGCCAGCGCCGATGAGCAAGACGATGGCCAGCGAAAGTTCAGTGACGACGAGAAGGCGACGAAGACGAAGACTCGTGGTGCCGCCGGCGCCGGAGCGGCCGGCTTCTTTCAGGCCGGAATTTAGATCGAGACGCGAGGCGTGGATAGCCGGAATCAAGCCGAAGACGATTCCGGTGAAGAGCGAGATGAAAAAAGTGAAGGCGAGGACGCGACCGTCGATTTGGGTGGTGGCGAGACGCGGAAGATTTTCGGGCTTGAGCCACAACAGCAGCTTGATGCCCCAAGCGGCGAGCAGCAGGCCGGCGGCGCCGCCGAGCAGCGAAAGCAGCAGGCTTTCGGCGAGCATCTGACCGATCAGGCGGACGGTGCCAGCACCCAAGCTGGAACGAATTACGATTTCGCGGTGGCGGGAAGCGGCGCGGGCCAGCAGCAGGCTGGCGAAATTCACGCAGGAAATCAGCAGGACCAAGCCTACGGCGGAAAGCAAAATCAATAGTGTGGGGCGGGAATCGCCGACGATGCTTTGGAGCAGCGGAATCAAGCGGCGTACGCGGCCGGCGTCGTGTGCGGGATATTGCTGGGCGAGGGCCTGGTCGATTCCCGCCATTTCGGATTGGGCCTGGGCCACGGTGACGCGGGGTTTGAGGCGCAGGTAGGTGTTCATGAAATGAACACCGCGTTCGCGCGCAGCGGCGGGATAGACCACGCGCAGCGAAGCGTAGACGTCCGCCGGTTTGCCTTGCAGCCAGAAATCCGCGGGCATGACCCCGATGATTTGATAGAGACTTCCGCTGAGCGGGATGAATTTGCCGATGGCGGCAGGATCGGCGGCGAAACACTGGGTCCAAAATGCGTGGCTGAGCAGCACGACGCGCGCGCTGCCGTATTGATCTTCGCCAGGAGCGATCAGGCGGCCGAGCAACGGACGGGCGCCCAGGGTGGTGAACAATTGCGCATCGGAGAGGATGGCGTGAATCTGGATGGGGTCGGATCCGCCGGTGTAGTCGAGGCTCTGGGTGGCGTTGGCGCCGATCGAATCGAAAGATCGGGCGCGGGCGCGGATGTCTTCGAGATCGGGCAGCGATTGATTGAAATTCAAGGTGAGCAGATTTTCCGGAGCGGCATAAGGCAGCGGACGGAGTAGGACGGAATTGACCACGGTGAAGATGGCGGTGTTGGCGCCGATGCCGAGAGCTAGAGTAAGAACGGCGACGGCGGCGAACCCGGAATTCTTGCGGAGCGAGCGGAAGGCAAAGCGGAAATCCTGCACGGCGATTTCGAGGAAAGGAAGGCCGCGGCGATCACGGTAGGCTTCCTTGGCGGATTCAACGCCGCCGAATTTGAGCAGGGCCTGGCGGCGAGCTTCGGCGGGAGACATTCCCGATTGGAGGTTGTCGTCGATGTGCAGTTGCAGGTGGGATTCGAATTCCTCGGCCAAATCGCGGTCGTCCCTATTTTTGTTAAAGACGCCGGCGAAACGCAAAAACCATTTTCGCAATCTCATTTCGTTCCTCGCGGTGCGACAGGCTTCAGGCTTCGGAATCGGGAGTGAGGAAGCGGGCCAGGATGGCGGTGGTCTGTTCCCAATCACGCGATTCCTGACGAAGCTGTTTATGGCCGGCGCGGGTGAGCGTGTAGAATTTCGCGCGGCGGTTGTTGTCGGACTGGCCCCAGGCGGACGAGATGTAACCTTCCTGATCGAGTTTCAGCAGAGCCGGATAGATGGTGCCGTAATTGACGGCCAGGCGATTGCCGCTGGTTTGTTCGATGCGGCGAGCGATGCCGTAACCATGCAGCGGTCCGAGCACTTCCAGAGTTTTTAGAATCATCAGGGCCAGGGTGCCCTGCCAGACATCATTTTTGGGCTTCACGCCGGGATGTCTCCTATGGGATTGCCATAGTGAGGGTGGCACATGTTCTATGGGAAAGCAATAGAGGGGAATTTTTGCGGCTGAAGCGTAGGCTCCGGTAGACTGCCCAACGCCAGAGGCAGGAAACACGGGGATCAAGCCTCCGGCAAGCGTGTTTGCGAGGAGCCAGTAATGACGAAACCGGCAGCCTTCCGGACCCGTCAAATATTAAGACTTACCGAGGGATGGCTAATGCTCAAGTTAACATTGCTCGTTTTGCTGTTCGCATCGCCGATTTTCGCTCAGGATTCAGCGGCGGTACTGCCCTCGGATGGGTGTGGTGCGAATAAAGTTGAGTTCGACGTGAAGGCGGATAATAAACAGCACCCGGCCGCGCAGCCCGAGCCCGGCAAAGCGCTGGTATACGTGGTGGGCGATGCGTGGAACGACCATCAGCCCGTACACTTCCCCGTTTTCGCGTCAATTCCAGTAACGAGATTCGGAGTCGACGGCACCTGGGTAGGTGCCAACGGATTCAGATCCTACTTTTTCTTTTCCGTGGACCCGGGCGAGCATCGCTTGTGCACCAACGTGCAATCGAAGTTCGAGAGTCAGGTGAAGGCTTACACTGCGGGGACCAGCTTCACGGCGGAAGCCGGCAAAATCTACTACTTCCGGACCAAGACGGCCGAAAGCTACGAAATCCAACTGGTGCCCGTTGACGCCGCCGATGCGCTGGCACTGCTCGCCAATGCTTCGTTCAGCACATTTCACCTGAAGAAATAAAACGGCATCGCCGGAAGTGGCGATGGTTTCCGATCAGCGGTTCGCGCGGACATAATTTTTTGGTAGTTACCGTGGTTCTATGGCCGGCACATTTTCTAAGAGTGCCACGCGAAAGACCGATGTATCATTCGCATCGAGCCCGGGTACGCGCAGATCTTCCGAGATTGGGCCACCCACCGGCACCCAAATTCCCTATGACCGATTGGCCAACGCGAGAAAAGCGGCCGCTCCGAGGTCCGGTGCGTGACGCGCCGGGGCCGCCGCTCAAAAATTACATCACGCCCGCCGGCTTGCAGCGGCTCAAAGACGAGCATGTGTTCCTGCTGACTCGTGAGCGGCCCGCGGTGGTGGAGGTGGTCGCGTGGGCGGCCAGCAACGGGGACCGCAGTGAAAACGCCGACTACCACTACGGCAAAAAGCGGTTGGGCCAGATCGATTCGCGGATTCGCTTTCTGACGAAACGCATCGACGCGGCGGTGGTCGTCGACCCCTCCGCTCCACGCGCTGGATCAGCCGCAACGCGCGTTTTCTTCGGCGCCACGGTGACCTATAAAGACGCCGCCGGACTGAAACACGTCGTCTCGATCGTAGGCCTCGACGAGGTGGACCTCGACCGCGGCTACTTCAGTTGGCGCTCGCCTCTCGCGAATGCGCTGATGAAGGCGAGCCCCGGCGACAGCGTGCAATTGCACGCGCCGGCCAAGACGGAGCAACTGGAGATCATCGACGTCGAGTACGCGCCGATTCCGATGGATCCGTTCCGCGAACCGCTCGGAGCGCAGTCGACGCCAAAGGTCAAAGGCTCCTAGTCGCATGGCGCGTTATTCCCCGCTGCGGGAAGCGCTCAAAGATCCGTTTCGTTTTCGTTGTACGCGTTTTGCCTTCGTTGCTTATCCGCGGCGCAAAGTTTAAGATTCATCGCTCATGGCTGATTCCCCGCCCTTGGTTGGCCGTACCATTTCGCATTACCGCATCGTCGAAAAGCTCGGCGGCGGTGGCATGGGCGTGGTCTATAAAGCGCAGGACACGCGGCTTGATCGATTTGTCGCGCTGAAATTCCTTCCCGTAGAGCTGGCCCGCGACCCGCTGGCGCTGGAACGTTTTCGCCGCGAGGCGAAGGCGGCATCCGCGCTGAATCATCCCAACATCTGCACCATTTATGACATTGGCGAGGAAGCTGGCGAGGCGTTCATCGCCATGGAATTTCTGGACGGCGAAACGCTCAAGCACCGCATCGGCGGCCGGCCGATGGAAAACGAAACGGTCCTGGATCTTTCGATTCAGATCGCGGAGGGGTTGGACGCGGCGCATGCCGAAGGCATCGTGCACCGCGACATCAAGCCGGCGAATATTTTCATCACCAAGCGCGGGCACGCCAAGATTCTGGATTTTGGTTTGGCAAAGCTGGCGCCGAAGGCGGCGAGTTCCGACGCTACCTTGGCTACGAATGATCGCGCTGGGATCGCGGAGGAAAATCTCACCAGCCCGGGCGTCGCGGTCGGCACCGTCGCGTATATGTCCCCCGAACAATTGGGCGCGAAGGAACTGGATGCGCGCACGGATTTATTTTCGTTCGGCGTGGTGCTCTACGAAATGATGACCGGGACCATGCCCTTTCGCGGCGACACTTCGGCGGTAATCACCGAAGCGATTCTGAATCGCGCGCCGGTGCCGGCGGTGCGGCTCAATCCTGAGGTGCCCGCCAAGCTGGAAGACGTCACCAACAAGGCGCTGGAGAAGGACAAGAAGCTGCGCTACCAGAGCGCGGCGGAGATGCGCACGGATTTGCAGCGCGTGAAGCGCGATACGGAATCAGGACGCTCGGCGGTGAGCAGTCCGGCGGTCACCGGCACAGCAGCAGCGGGTGCGTTCGCGTCATCGTCAGGCGCCGCCGCGACACCAGCACGACCCGCGCGCTGGAAAATCATCGCGCCGGTTGCAGCTCTGGTAATTCTCGGCCTGGGCATCGGCGGCTGGCTCTACTTCACGCACAAAGTTCATGCCCTGAAAGCAAGCGACACGGTGGTCCTCGCCGACTTCATCAACAAAACCGGCGACGCGGTTTTCGACGACACGCTGAAGCAAGCGCTTTCGGTAAGCCTGGCGCAGTCGCCCTTCCTCAATATTCTTTCTGAGGGGAAGGTGCGCAGCACGATGAAGCTGATGGGACATTCTCCAAGTGATCCAGTTCCGCCGGATGTCGCCCTGGACCTCTGCCAGCGCAGCGGCAGCGCCGCCGTTTTTTCCGGTTCGATTGCTGCGTTGGGCAGCCAATACGTGGTGGGACTGAATGCCACCAATTGCCGCACCGGAGAAATGCTGGCGCAGGAACAGGTGCAGGCCGCGCATAAAGAGGACGTCTTGCAGGCGCTGGATCAGGCCGCGGCCAAGCTGCGCGAAAAAGTGGGCGAATCGCTGGGCACCATTGAGAAATACGACACGCCGCTCGATCAAGCCACCACCGGTTCACTCGACGCGCTGAAAGCCTACTCGCAGGGCCGGAAGATTGCGCACTCCGGCGACTACGCCGGTGCGATTCCCTATTACAAGCGCGCCATCGAACTCGATCCCAAATTTGCGGTGGCCTACACCAATCTGGCCATTCAGTATTCGAATCTTTTCGAATCCGGAGCCGCGAATGAAAATTTTACCAAGGCTTTTGAACTTCGCGAGCGCACCAGCGAGCGCGAGCGGCTGGTCATCGAAGCCCACTACTACACGTATGCCACCGGAAATATCGAGAAAGCGCGAGCGACCTATAAGCGCTGGGCCCAAGCGTACCCTCAGGACAACGCGGCCTACGGGAGTCTGGCCGCCATCGACCTGGAGACCGGGGACTACGAGCAGGCCCTGAAAAATACGCAGGAAG
This sequence comes from Candidatus Acidiferrales bacterium, assembly GCA_036401315.1. Taxonomy (GTDB): domain Bacteria; phylum Acidobacteriota; class Terriglobia; order Acidiferrales; family UBA7541; genus Palsa-295. Next base: position 22,435 of record DASWVE010000020.1, on the reverse strand, counting down.
CTTTGCGCGTGTCGCCCGATTCCAGCACCGATTACGGAAATCTGGTGGGCCTGTCCGTGACTCTGAATCGTTTCGACCAGGCGAAGTCGCTCTACCAGGAAGCTGTGGCCCAAAAAGCTGAAAACTTTTCGCTGCACGCGAACATGTATGCATTAGCTTTTCTCGAAGGCGATCGAGCGGAAATGGACCGGCAGATGGCCTGGGCCGCCGGAAAATCCGGTGCCGAGGACAACCTCCTTTCCATCGCCGCCGATACCGAGGCTTACTACGGTCGCAACGCGAAGGCGCTCGAACTTTCCCGCCGGGCCATTGATGCGGCTAAGCGCGACGATCAGAAAGAATCGGCCGCAGAGTGGCAGTTGGAAGCGGCCTTGCGCGAAGCGGAGTTGGGAAACAGCATCGAGGCCCGGGAGCAGGTGAAAGCCGCGCTGGCACTGGCGTCGAATCACGATTCGCAAATTCTGGGCGCGCTGGCCTTGGCGCGCGCGGGCGATTCGGCGCAGGCCGCCGCGATGGCCGACGAGCTGGCGAAAAAATATCCGGACGACACTTTGTTGAATAATTTTTGGCTGCCCAGTATCCGGGCGACGATCGAAATCGGCCGGAATAATGCGGAGCAAGCGGTTGAGATTCTGCAGGCCGCCCTGCCCTACGAACAAGGCTCGCCCAACGCTGGTGCAGCCGCCGGCGCAACGTTTTATCCGATATACGTGCGCGGCGAGGCGTACCTGAAATTGCAGAAAGGAACAGAAGCCGCCGCGGAATTTCAGAGAATTCTTGATCACCGATCCATCGTGCAGAATTTCATTACTGGCGCACTGGCGCATCTGGGGCTGGCGCGCTCGTACGCCCTCGAAGCTGCGTCCGCGTCAGGCGCCGAGGCCGACGCGGCCCGCGTCAAAGCTCGAAGTGCGTATCAGGATTTTTTCACGCTATGGAAAGACGCCGACCCCAACCTGCCCATCCTCAAAGAAGCCAAAGCGGAATTCGCGAAGTTGCAGTAGCTTCTCGTCGCTGCGGTGGCGATGCTCGGGCCTGCCTTGGAGTGCGGTCCCGCTAAACGGGACCGCCGCCTTTACCACGTAACGTTAGCGCAGGTATCGTAGATACCGATGGCCATCGTGTCAGTTCGACTCAATGAGGATTCTCGGCACTAGCAGGGTACCAAAGTGAAAAAGACCGTCCGATTTTTCATGATCGTGTTCGGCGGGGCCGCCGGCATTGTTACGGTGCTCGTATTTGCGTTTGTAATTCTCACCGCCAGAGAAGGTACGTCGCAAGACATAACAATTTTGCGCGCTCTATCCCCGAATGGTCAACGAGTCATAGAGCTACACAAGGTCGTCCGCCATTATAGTTTCGGGCTTAACGCTCAGATCGGGGAACGCCGTGCGCAATCCCGAAAAATACATGCGGTAGCCTTCCGGCCCTGGCACCTGGCCGGGCGCCGGATCATGATCGACGTTCTCCGCAGAAACTGCTTCATTGAACAGATCGAAATTGCCCGTATTCACCGCTTCAGCAAACTTGGTTAAGCCTGCGATATTCGCTTCTTTGCTCATGGTGCCGACCTCCTCGGAAGATTTTGCATCGTTAGATATTGGACGTATTGGGATTCTGTTTTTGGGGCGGGCCGAGAATTAACCGTACTTGATGTTCGTGCTCTGGCCCATTTCGATGATGTAGCCGTCGGGGTCGCGGATGTAGCAGCGAATCTCGCCGTACTTGGGGATGGGCGGAGTCAGGAATTCGGCGCCGCGGCTTTTCCACAATTCGTAGGAGGCTTGAATATCCGCCACGCGAAAATTCATGAAACTGTTGATGTGGTTCGGGTCGGGCGTGCTGAGCGTCACCGTCGGCTTATCGGTAGTGGGCCCGCCGCCGACGTTCAGGATCATCCAGATATTTGCCAGCTGCAGGTAAGGAGGCGCGTTGCCGTCACCCATGGTCAGGATTTTCGCGCCGAGGACTTTTTCGTACCAGCGCGCGGAACGCTCCTTGTCCGCGACGGTGAGAAAAAACGCGATGCTCATCCCTTCTTTCGGGGGCATCTCAAAACTTTGCTGGTCAATCTGTACGGGACTCATGAAGAGCTCCTTCGATGAAGTGCACAGGACTGCTGGATCAGCGGCACGAGGGTTGGATGCACAAGCAGGAAAAAGGGCGGAAAACTATTTTGGCCGGGCTGCTGGCCGGACGGCGAACGGGACTTCGACCCGGCCTCGAGCCGGCCTCGAGGCGCCGGGCCCGTGCGATCACACCACAAACTTGGCGGCGAGCCAGTAATCGACGCTGAATTTGCCGGGGCCGGAACTGAGCAGCCAGATAAAAAACAGAATGTAGAGGACTTCGGGCAGGTAGAGGAAATCGTCGAAGCGGTTCACCCGCGAAATATTCTCGGGCAGCGTGGAAATCGCGTTGGTGACGACGGCGACGGTCATATCGACCAACAGGGCGAAGGCGGCGACGCTCGAAAGAAAACCCACGACCAGCATGGAGCCGCAAACCAGCTCGACGGTGGCGACGAAATAGGCGGTCTGGCGGGGAAACGGAACTTTGGACTTCACCAGCGTGTCGTAAACAGGTTTGATGCCGCCGGGCGTGAACAATTTGTTTCCGCCGGAGATGGCGAAGAACAGTCCGATCATAATGCGCACCAGCAGGATGGCGTATTGTTCCAAACCGCCGCTGCCCTGTAGGGCAATCTCAGCCAACCGTTTCCAATCCATTGCTGGTGCCTCCGGCGAAGATGTACTGCAGCGATACCTATATCATGCAGTTCGACTTTTGCGATACGCACGTTTAGCGGCCCGGTACGCGAACGATCCACCGGTGCTAGGGCTGTGGGCGTTCGACGCGCCCGTTGTCAAAATTGCGGTTCGTGATTACGCTACGCGGGGCTGGGAGCATTGGCATGCAGAGGCTTTGGCAGGATTTGCGCTACGGCTTGCGGATGATGGCCGGCTCGCCGGGGTTTACGGCGATTGCGGTGCTGACTTTGGCGTTGGGGATTGGCGCGAACACCGCGCTGTTTTCGGTAGTGAATGGCGTGCTGCTGAATCCCCTGCCCTACCCTCGTCCGGCGGAGCTGGTCGCGGTTTATGGATCGACTCCTGGATTCGATCACTCGCCGATTTCCTACCCGGATTTTCTGGACTGGCAGCGGCAGACGCGATCGCTGGCGTCGATGGCGTATTACCACAACGAAGATTACAACTTCACCGGCGAGGGCGAGCCGGAGCGGCTGAGCGGCTATCAAATTTCCGCCGATTATTTTGCGACGCTGGGCGTGCCGCCGGTTCTGGGGCGAACGTTCAATGCGGCGGACGATCAGCTGGGCGCGGCGCCGGTAGCGATTCTGGGCGGCGGATTCTGGCAGCGGCGATTTGGTTCGGCGCCGGACATCATCGGGAAATCGATCAATCTGAGTGGCGCGTCGTACACGGTGGTGGGCGTGGCGCCGCCGAAATTCCAGTTCTACGATCGCGACCGCGACGTGTACACGCCGCTCGGACAGTGGAACGATCCTTCGTTGCGCGATCGCGGAGTGGTTTTCAATTCTGGAATGGTGGGGCGGCTGCGGCCGGGCGTGACGCTTTCGCAAGCGCAAGCCGATATGCAAAGCATCGCCCAGAATTTAGCGACGGCCTACCCGGACACCGACAAAGGCTTGCAGGCCGCGCTGGTTTCGCTGAAGGAAGATCAGGTCGGCAACGTCCAGCCGTTTCTGCTGGTGCTGCTGGGCGCGGTGGGTTTTCTGCTGCTGATTGCGTGCGCCAACGTGGCGAATCTGCTGCTGGCGCGGTCGATGGGGCGCTCGCGCGAATTTGCGATTCGCTCGGCGCTGGGCGCGAGCGCGGAGCGGGTGATCCGGCAACTGCTGACCGAAAGTATTTTGCTGGCGGGGCTCGGCGGCGTGCTGGGGATTTTGCTGGCCTATTGGGGCACGAAGGCGGTGATTGGAGCGCTGCCCGGAAGCCTGCCGCGCGTGGCGGAGATTTCTTTGGACGGGCGCGTGCTGGTTTTTACTTTGGCGTTGTCGCTGCTGGCGGGAATTATTTTTGGTCTGGCGCCGGCGATGAAAGGTTCGCGCATCGGTTTGCAGGAGATGTTGAAGTCCGGCGGGCGCGGGTCGAGTGGCGCGCGGCATCCACTGCAAAGACTTTTCGTGGTGGTGGAAGTGGCCATGGCGCTGGTGCTGCTGGTGGGCGCGGGGTTGATGGTGCGCAGCCTGGCGGCGCTGTGGCAAGTGAATCCCGGATTCAACCCGAATCATGCGCTGGCTTTTAGTTTGGCGCTGCCCGGCTCGCCGACGACCAGTTCGGCGGAAACGCGCGCGCGTTTTCGCGCTTTCGACGACCGAATCCTGGCGATTCCGGGCGTGGAAGCGGTTTCCATCACGGCAGGTTCGCGGCCGATGCGGCACAATTCCACCGAAGCTTTCTGGGTCGAGGGGCAGCCCAAGCCGGCGAACCTCAGCGACATGAATCAGGCGATGTTTTATTTGGCGGAATCGGGATTTGCGCGAGCCATGGGAATTACGATGCTGCGCGGGCGGTTCATCAGCGATCAGGATACCGAGAACTCGCCAACGGTCATTGTGATCGACGACGAATTTGCGCGGACTTATTTTCCAAATCAAAATCCGGTGGGGCAGCACGTGCATTTGGCGTCGTTCGGCAAAAACGCGGAAGTGATCGGCGTGGCGGGGCACGTGCGGCAATGGGGGCTGGACACCGACTCGAAAACGGCGATCGAGGCGCAATTTTATTATCCGACGATGCAGTTCCCGGAAAAGTTGATGCCGCTGCTGGCGACCGGTGCGATCGTGGTGCTGCGCACGAAGGGCGATCCGACGGCGACGCTGGGCGAAGTGCGGCGCGCCGCGGCGGGAATCGATCCGCGCGAAGTGGTGTATGGGGTGCAGACGCTGAATGAAATCGTCACGAATTCGTTCGCGGCGCGAAGACTTTCGATGATTCTGCTGGCGATTTTTGGGGCGCTGGCGCTGGTGCTTTCGTGCGTGGGCATTTACGGCGTGATTTCGTATCTGGTGGGCCAGCGCACGCGGGAGATCGGGGTGCGCATGGCGCTGGGCGCACAACCCGGCGATGTGCTGCGGCTGATTCTGGGCGAAGGCACGCGCATGGCGCTGATTGGAGTGGCGGTGGGGATCGTCGCGGCCCTGGGGCTGACGCGGCTGATGTCGCGCATGTTGTTCGGCGTGGGCGCGCTGGATCCGCTGACGTTTGCGCTGGTGGCGGTGGTGCTGACGCTGGCCGCGGTGGCGGCGTGCTACGTTCCGGCGCGGCGCGCGCTGCGCACGGATCCCATGGTGGCGCTGCGGTACGAGTAAAGCGGTTCCATGATGATCAATTCTCTTCTTGCGCGCGGCCCTTGCCTGAATGCGTTGGCTTGAAACGATCGATTAGCGGGTCCAGGGCGATGGACTCGACGGCAAAGCCCACAGCGATCACGGGCAAGAAAATTCCCACCTTGGTCATCCACGACGGAAAGGCCCGGTCCAACCAGAGTATTCCGGCCAAATAAAGCGCATGGAATGGCACGGTGACTAGAAACGCTTTCCACAGCCACGGCTCCGAGAGATCCTGCCCGCGACGAACATAGAAGCTGTCGCCATAGAATAAACTCGTAGCGATCCATCCTTGGAATAGCTCAGTGGCAAACGGTTTTCCGGTGAACCCATACAAAATGCAGAGCGCGGTTCCGCCGATCAGGGGCCACCACATGCGGTCGCGCCTTTTCTCCAAGGCGAGGTCGAAACCCGGTTCGACGCCATATCCAAATAACATAGCCAACTCCCCAATCCAATCAGCCGAGAGGCGCATGCCCGTTCGCGGTGTTGTGCGAACGCTTTTGCAGCCGGGCACGCAGCGCCCGGTAGCCTTGTTGAACCAAGAAGAATAGGGTCAGCCAGCAGAGCGCCAATAGAGTTATTCCCAAACCAATGAGGAGATTTTCGGGAACGTGCCGCACGTTTATTAGCGTGATTAACAGTAGAAAAACTGAGAGCGTGATGGTGCCGCACTCGATGACCCGATTTCCTCGACCATCTTTGAAAGTGAGCCAGAGAAAATAAGCCCAAAGCAGGAAACCAGCGATTCCTTTCATTACCTTGGCGTCAACCGGCAGCATATTGGCAGGGATGTTACGCCAAACCTCGCGCAAATGTCATGGGAACCGCCGCTGGGAAGCGCCGGGAAACGTGCTACAGAAAAGCGGCGAGAAAAAGCAGGTTCTTGGCAGTCACCAGTGGCGCCGGTAAAAGGAGGTCAAAGTCGCTCTCGCGTCGACCTGGATTCTCGCGTATTTTTATTCATGTAGCGCAATTCATATTTTTCTTAGGCATTGAGCGGACTATGACTGGTGACGAGGATGAAAAGCTGTTGGCCGGGGCGCGGGCGGAAAATTCCGCGGGCGCGAATGGCGGCGGTGCCGCTGGTGCGGCGGAGGATGGTGCGGCTGGAGAGGAATTCCTGCGGCATGAGCCGGAGATGCTGGGCGGGCTGCGGCGGGCGATTCTCGATTATTTTTTGTGCGAGTGCAGCGAGGCCAACGGGCTGACGCTCGACAAGACGCAGCCAGGGGCGCCTTCGAGCATTGCGGCGTGCGGGATGGCGTTGAGTGTTTATGTAGTAGGAGTGGAACGCGGGCTGCTGCCGCGGGCCGATGCCGTGGCGCGAACGCTGAAACTTTTGCGGTTTCTGCGGGACAGCCCGCAAGGACCCGAACCCGACGCCACCGGGTACAAAGGTTTTTACTACCACTTCCTCGATATGCAGACGGGACGGCGGGCGGTGCAATCGGAAATATCGACGGCCGATACGGCGATCTTGATGGCCGGCGTTTTATCCGCGACGAGTTATTTTCAAGGTAGTGCAGCGGATGAAAACGAAATTCGGGAACTGGGCGAATTTCTTTACGGGCGCGTCGATTGGAAATGGGCGCTGAACGGCGGGACGACGTTAACGCACGGCTGGCTGCCGGAATCGGGATTCCTTCCGTATCGCTGGGATCAAGGCTACAGCGAGGCGCTGCTGCCTTATGTGCTGGCGCTGGGGTCGCCGACTTTTCCGATCGATGCGCAGGGCTATCGCGACTGGACCGCGACGTTCGAATGGAAAAAAGTTTACGGCACGGAATATTTGTATGCCGGGCCGCTGTTCATTCATCAGATGGCGCATCTGTGGCTGGATTTTCGCGGCATTCAGGACGATTTCAACCGGATGGTGGGAATCGATTATTTCGAGAACAGCCGGCGGGCGACTCAGGTGCACCGGCAATACGCGATCGAGAATCCGCAGAAATTCGAGCGCTACGGCGAATTCGTCTGGGGCCTGACGGCGAGCGATGGGCCAGGCGAAGTCACGCTCGAAGTGAACGGAGTGAAACGAGTTTTCCACGATTACGTCGCGCGCGGCGCGCCATACGGGCCAGACGATGGCACGGTTTCGCCCTGGGTGGTGGCCACTTCCCTGCCGTTCGCGCCGGAGATCGTGATTCCTACGATTCGGCATGCGATCGAGGTGCTGAAACTGAAGGGCGAAAGCCCCTACGGTTTCGTAGCCAGTTTCAATCCGACGTTTCCGGAGAAGACGCGCAATTTACATTCGTGGATGTCGCCGTGGGTTTTCGGAATCAACGAGGGCCCGATGTTGCTGATGATCGAAAATTTCCAGACTGGGTTGATTTGGAAGATCGTGCGCAACTGCACGCACGTGGTGAACGGCCTGCAACGCGCGGGATTTCGCGGCGGTTGGCTGGATAGCTAAGCGGATCCGGTCAGGGCTTCCGGCCAATCATAAAAAAACCGATCTTCACGTGATCTTTCATTTTGATTACGCCGCGGGCGACCGAAGGCAAACGGATGCCGAATGCGGACGGATTCAGAGCGATCTCGCCTTGCGCTCGTATCGAATCTTCTCCACTGATCACCTGGGTGCTGAAAGTCAGCGGCTGAGTCCTCCCGTGCAGACAAAGCTGCCCTTTTAATTCCGCGCGATAGATGTTGGAGCTGATTTCGTCGGTGGTGAGCCCCGAAGCAGTGAACGTGGCTTCGGGGAAAGAGTCGACTTCCAGCACCTCTTCGAACATCACGCGTTCGATTTCGCTACGGTCAAATTCGCTGACTTCATCGGTTAGATCGAGCGAGCGGAGGCGGATGGACGCGTTCACGGAATACGACCCGAAGTTGTCAGGGTCAAGGTGCACGTCGCCGGTAAAATCGCGGACCGCAAATTTAGGATCGTGCGCAACGACCGAGGCAAACCCGCTAGCAAAAGCCTGAACGGTGAAGCGGCTTACCTGCGTATCAATGCTGAAGCTCAAAGCTGAGGCGATCGCCATGTGAAGCACCCCCCATAGTCAAAGTAGCATGGAGGCAGGTTCATTAATTGAATCGTCAATACACGCGTTCTTAAGATGCACCGGGGACGCACACTTGCCACCGATGGTGATAAGTCGTCCCATTCTGGATACCCGCCCTGCGAGCGGCTTTGCAAAAACAATCCTAAAAAATTCCAATCAAGTTGATTTCTGACCACCCTTAGATGCACCAATTCCGGGCGGCGAGCATCCGCGCGGGCCACGAGAACCGCAAACGAGGGCCAATTGCGCACAAATTTAATGATGGGACCCGTATCGTCCGCAAGCCACCTGTCGGCCTGCCTTCCGGCGAAGGCCAGTGCCCTGCCCCTGACAGCTTTGTCCCGCGACGCAATCGTCTACCTGAGCACATATCTGACACAGGCCATGATTTTAGGTATGTATTTCAGCAACTCCGCAACGTTGAACCTCATGGCCGGCCGGGCCGCAGCCAGCTTTGCATGTTTCCTGGCAGTCACCCTGAAAGCTGCGGCAGGCCGAGAGGCCCTCGCGCGGCTCTGGAACATTAGATCCGGACTGAGCGCCGCGGCCATCAACGAACACTTTCTTTTGCGCCGTTAAGATGCTGCGCAGCGCAGCCGACTGATGGCCACGCGCTCATTCAGGAGTTAGCATCCATCGTTACTTCTGAAACTTTTCTACCCCCGTTTCCAAGCCCTCCCCTTCTTGACCCGCCTATTGTTCAAATTGCATTTCTGCGAAATACTTCCGGAAGGATACGCTGGAGAAACGGCGAAAGTTTTCGCCCGGATTTTTACGCCGAACGGCGGGAATGAGCACGCGACCATGAAGAAAACTCTGAGTGATGCGGCGAATCGAAGCGAAGTGCTGGCGCGGCTGAAAAACGTGCGCAGCGACAGCGCACGGAAGTGGGGCCGCATGTCGCCGCAGCAGATGCTGCGGCACCTGAATGGTTCGTTTCGCGGCGTGATGAGTGGGACGCCGCTCGGCCTGGTCAAAGTGCCGCTGCCGCGGCCGATGATGCGTTGGCTGGCGCTCGATCTGCCGATGAAGTGGCCGCACGGCACGCAGACGCGGCCGGAAAACGATCAAGTGCTGAAGGCCGCGCCGCCGGCCGCGGAATTTTCGGCGGACGTGAGCGAGTTGGAAACGCTAGTCGCGCGATTCACGCGCAGCCCGCGCGATTTTCAGTGGCACGCGCATCCATTTTTTGGCGAAATGTCCGATGCGGACTGGATGCGCTGGGGATATTTGCACATGGACCACCACTTCCGGCAATTCGGGGTTTAAGTCAGTTCCCTTTGCAGCGGCCTTCGCCACACGCTTACTGCAACATAAATGACGTAAACGCCCAAAATTGAGGGTATGACCCCCACTGCCAGAAACATCCATTTCCAACCAGGCTCGCTCGCGGACGAAATCAAATCGGCTGCTACCGCGAACAGCATCAGCGAACCGGCGCACAAAATCGTCACCGAGAGACTTCGGCCGTTCGGACGCGTGAACACTTTCCGGGCGAGTAGCGCACCGAACGCATAAGCCAAAGAAGAATAGAACGGCAGCGTGAGCAGGAGCTGGTCGATGCAACGATTGGCCGGCCGGCAACCGTATCCGAAGAAATGCGCCAGCCGAATCTGGCCCGGAAAAGGCTGGGAGATAATCGAGGGCATTTCGGTCGCAGGGATCGAAACGGCGAAAAACGCCGCGCACAAGATCGCAAATGGAATGACCCAGACCCACAGCATGACGCGCCGCTGCAAGGCGCGACCGAGAAGCCAGCCGAGCAGCAACGCGAAAATAATTTGAACAGGGAAAGAAGGTATTTCGGTAAGAATCGAGTTGAAGGTCCTGTCAGGATACCGGTGAGCGAACAAGCGAAAAATCCTAAAGCTCAACGTCATTAAAAACGGCGCGGTCGCGGTGATTCCGTACGTCGCGATCAATTGATGGAGAATAAAGGTGAGGACGGTGGTGAGCCGCGAAGTCTTGGCGAACCGGTCATCCGCGTCCATCATGGCGCCTCAATACTCCTCAACCACTCGGCCAACGCTGCGAGATGCGGCTACTTTATTCCTTCCACTTCGTACAAATCGGAGAGCTGGCGGACGTAGGCGTAAACGTAGGATTTTTCGTCGGGGGTAATGGTGACGCCTTCGATGGAGTCGACGCCGGCGGCATCCGCGGGCGTGATTTGCTTCCACGGGGTGCGCTTGCCGGTGGCCAGATCGACGCGGGTGATGGTGCAGGGCAGGCCGGCGAAATTGTGCACGAAGAAAGTTTTACCGTCCGCCGAGAATTGATCGATCGCTTCGCCCGGCTGCAGGCCAAGTATCGGGCGGGGCTCACCACCGTCGAGCGGGTAGAGCACGCGAGTTCCGTCCGGGCCCAGGCCCACTTCGTATTTTCCGTCATGGGTTAGCGTCATTTGAACGTCGCCGGAACCCTCCGGCGAAATCGCTCGCGGTGCGCCGTGATCGAGATCCTGAACATACATCCGAGGGCCGTGGCCCGCTTCGGTCCCAGTGAAAACGATCCGCTTACCGTCGGGCGAAAATAACCCGGCGAGGTGGTTGATCGAGTCGTGACTGATGGCGCGTGACTCTCCGGTCTTGGTCGGCAACAGGAACATTTGCAGCGGCTCTTCATGAGTCAGGGCCAGCACCCACTTTCCATCCGGCGAAATTGCCTGGGCATTGCCATCGCCCAGACGGATGGCGGGCGAGCCATCGGTTCCGCGGATATAAATGGCGTAGGTCGAGCCGCCGGCTTCGCCCACTTCCGCAAACAACAGAGTCTTGCCGTCATCGGAAAGGGCGGAGGGCAGCGAATAATCGAACCAGGAAAGTTCGCGGCCGTGGGTGTCGCCGTTGATGAAGGCTTTGATTTCCTGGCGGCCTACGGCGCGTTGGACCAGCACACGACCATCGCGCGTGGTATCCATCAGCGTCAGTGCGCCAGGAATTCGCGTCAGCATGCGTTCATGGCCGGAAAAATCCACCGCGCGCAGTGCGCGCCCCAGGCCTTCGGGCGTGGCCGTGTACCAGATTTCTTCGCCGTTCGGCGACCAGGCCAATCCGTCGGTGCTGATCCATTCCTGGCTCAGAGTTTTGTGCACGCCATTCAGGTCGACGACCGAAGCGGTCCCGCCGTCGTCGCGCGGTATGGGATGCTCGAGGAACGCGATGCGATCGCCTTTCGGCGAAATGCGCACGTCGCCGATCCATCCGGAAGTCTTGTATAGGACTTTGCCGATGGGATATTCGAGCTGGCTCACGCCGTTCAGGTTGCGCGCGATGGCCATCGCCGAGCCGTCTTTCGACCAGTCGGCCCAATTGGCCTGGTCCAGCATTTCGCGCGGGGCTCCGCCGCTGAGCGGCATGCGCGCCAGCGTGCCATTGATCTGAAACGCGCCCGATCTGCTGCGCAAGAGCACCGCCATTTCGCCGGTCGACGAAATTCCCAGCAGGTTGGTTCCGGGAAGATTCAGCGCCGAAGATTCCGGGCTGCCCTGGCGCGTGGAATAAATATCCACGGGAGTTCCATCGAATGCCGCGCTGTAATAAATGGTCTGGCCGTCCGGGCCGAAACGCCCGCCGTAGATGGTGCCGCGGCGGAAGGAGACCTGGTGATAGTGCGGAGGCGTGGTGGTTTGTTCGCGCTTGCCCAGGAATAATCCGCCGGCGGCTCCGGCGAGGAGCGCGATGGCTGCGGCGATTGCGGCTAGGGTCCAGTTGCGGCCACGTGGCGCGGGCTGGGTGGCGGAGGCTGCGGCAGTCGTGATAGCCGCGGCTGATGCGGCACTCGGCGCCGCGCTTTTCGAGAATCCGGAACTGTGGCCGCTGCGGCTCGAATCGGTTTGGCGTTTCTCGCGTTTCAGATCCGCGCGGAGTTCCGCGGCGGTCTGGCAACGCATCTCACGATCTTTTTCCAGTGCTTTGCCTAGAATTTTTTCGAATTCTTCGGGGAGGTCCGGATTCACGCGGCTGGGCGGAGCCGGTGCGCGATTCAGAATCGCTTCGGTGATGACGCCGGAAGTATTTCCGGTGAAGGCCTGGCGCGCGGTGGCCATTTCGTACAGCACAGCGCCGAAACTGAAAAGATCGGAGCGCGCGTCGAGTTCTTCGCCGCGCACTTGCTCCGGCGACATGTACGCCACCGTGCCGACCGCGGTGCCGGGGCTGGTGAGCAGCATCGGATCCGCGGCTTGCGCGGGCGACGTGGGCATGGCGGTCATGGCCGTCATGGAAGCGGACGTGACGCCCGCGCCTACCGCGAGGGGCGCGAGTTTGGCGAGGCCGAAATCGAGAACTTTGGCTTGGCCGCGCTTGGTGACAAAAATATTCGCGGGCTTGATGTCGCGGTGAATGATGCCTTTGGTGTGCGCGGCGTCGAGCGCGTCGGCAATCTGAATGCCGAGGTCGAGGACCAGATCGAATTTTAGCGGCTGCTCGCCAATGCGATGCTTGAGGGTCTGGCCTTCGAGCAATTCCATGGCGATGAACGGGACGGATTCGCCGGCGTCGTCGGCCACGTCAATTTCATAAATGGTGCAGATGTTGGGATGGTTCAGCGCGGAGGCAGCGCGCGCTTCACGCTGGAAACGTTCGAGCGCGGCGGGATCTTTCGAGTAGCCTTCCGGGAGAAATTTCAGCGCAACGGCGCGGCCGAGCTTGGTGTCTTCGGCTTTGTAGACCACGCCCATGCCGCCACCACCGAGTTTTTCGACGATGACGTAGTGGGATAGGGTTTTTCCAATCATAGGCTGGAGCGCGAATGGTAAGTCGCGCGAATGGGCAAGTCAAGACGAGTCGTTCAGCGTTCGATCACGCTGCAAACGGATATTCAAGGAGCGCCGGGTAGAGCGTTTGCTGGAGCAAGGCAGGGTAGTTCTTGGCATATGCAAGCAGCTTCGATCGGCTTAGGTGTCGAAATTCGAATTCATCAAATGCGGCCGGCAACCGGTCTCGGCGGCGGAAATAAATCCAATCGAGAAAGGCTTTCTCCGCATCGGCGATTTTATAAGTACCGTATCTCGTTTTCTTGTCGGTGAATCCCCCATACAGCGATTTTTTGATGGTTCGAAAGGTAATTCGCGCCGAAGCAGTATTCACGGGAGGAGTTTGTTTCAAGGTGACGCAGGTCAGGACGATGGGACTTTGGGTTGAGATGCCCCATTCGGTCAGCGCGGAATCCAAAGAAACGTAACATTCGGGCGACACGGCGGCAGCGAGGTCGCGCACGTTGAAGTGCGCGGCTAGCTTGTTAATGTAGAGTTTCTGTGCGGCCTTTTCTACGAGGCCCCGCTTCTCCTGGCGTTTGAGAGCATCCCTTACCACCTGAACGGGAAGGCGGAGTTCGAGCGCCAGCGTCTCCGAGCGCAGGATGTCGCCCGTTCTTGCTTTTTCAGCCAGGAAGCGCGCCCAGTCTACGATTGGAATTCTCCTTTGAGCCTGCCGGAAAATATGCGCAAAAATACGTCGCGGAGCGGCTGGAAATCTTTCTCGCGCAGCTCGTTGAATACTTTTTCTGGCAGGACGTTGGCCAGCTCGGCCTGACATCTCCGAGCATCGATTTGTGCAATCCTTTCTCGAATCTGTTCCGCCCCGAACTCCTCCCAGCGTAAGTCATCGTCCAAGTGTTGCTGGAGGCCGCTGCCGAGTGCCGCGCCTCCATCGACCAGCAACTTGGCATCGTACGCATCGCGGACCTTGACCGCACGGCGCCGGATGAAAGCCTCGGCCTTCTGCAACAGCAGCAGGTCCCGGGATGCCGCTTTGATCGTGACCGTGGTTGAGGACGAGGCCGACTCGAACGTGTGTTCCTCTATTTCCCCGGCGAGAATGGTTCCCATCCTCGTGAGATCCACAGTGAAGAGGGCGGTGCCGTCGGACTTTGAAACCAGGATTTTTTTGAGAGATTCATCGGAAACCGTGATTTGCACTTTAGGCCCCTCAAAGCCCCATAGTTGGCACAGCGGTTTCAAGCCTGCTTCCAGCACTGCGGCCATTTGCCGCGAATCCGGCATTTCCGCGCCAGTGGAGAGCAGGTCCAAATCCGCCGAGTGACGCATGCTGCCGTGAAACAGAATTAGATTGGCTCCCCCGAAGATGACGAAGGAATCCGGAAAAGCGCTGAACAGAACGACCGCCGCTTCGCGCAGCAGAACCAGCGCCTCGGCCCGTTCGGCGGAATAGCCGCGGGACCTAAGAACTTGAAGTCGCTGCTCAGTATTCATATTGTTTAAGAATCATATATAGAGTTAAATCATCTGTCAAATGCAAGTTTACATGTAAAACACATCATATCTGTCGCTATATAGATATGAATTTGCTCCCTCGGTTTGAAACGTTTAGGGTTCCCTGCCCGTATACCTGTGGAGTGAGGTGGTTGTGGACCGCAGAGGATTTCTCAAGGGCGCGGGGGTGGTTACCGTGGTGGTGGCGGGCGGAGGCGTGTGGCGCGCTTACGAGTCGGGCGTTTTTAGCATAGGCCAAGGGCCGGCGTACGAGCCTTGGAAAAATTGGCGAGAGGCTGACGGCGGGCGGCTGGGTTTGGTGCGGGCGGCGATTTTGGCTGCTAGTCCGCACAATACGCAGCCTTGGTTGTTCAACGTCACACCTGCCGCGATCGACCTGTATCTCGACACGCAGCGGAATGTCGGGGCGCTTGATCCTTATTTGCGTGAGGAGCACATCGGCATCGGATGCGCGCTGGAGAATCTGATGCTGGCTGCGGCGGCGAATGGATTTTCGGCCACGGCTTCGCTGGAGCCGGGAAAGCTCGAGGCGATTCCCTACGACCTGCGGCCGCGACTGGTGGCGCGGGTGGGCCTTGAGCCGGGTATGGCGCCGGGTCACGACCTGACCACGCACGACGGGACGGATCTGCCTTGGCGGCGCGAATTGTACGAAGCGATTCCGCGGCGGCACACGAATCGTGCTGCTTACGATCCGCATCGGCCGGTTCCGGCGGATTTTCCAGAGGCGCTGGCGCAATTGCCGGGCGACGACGCTGACGTGAAATTATTTTTGTTCAGCGCCGAAGCCGAGCGAAAAAAGATCGCCGAAGTGAGCGCTGCGGCGAACTCAGAAATATACGCGGACCCTGAGGTGCAGCGCGGCAGCGAACGCTGGCTGCGGCTGAAATGGAGCGCGGTGCAGGAGCATCGCGACGGGCTGACCGTCGATGCGTTCGGCTTGCCTCCCATCGCCGGCGCGACCGCGAAAATGATGACGCCGCGCATGCTGCAATGGGCGGCGGCGAATGGCGAGAAGGATGGCTACACGAAATTGATGCTCAGCGCGCCGCTGATCGGATTTATCGCGGTACGTGATCGCTATGAGCGGGCGCAGTGTTTGCGCGCCGGGCGAATCTGGCAGCGCGCGCACCTGCTGGCGACGGCGCGCGGTGTGGCCGCGCGTCCGTGTAACGAAGCGGTGGAAATGGTGGATCACGAACGCGCGCTGGGCCGGCCGGCTTCGCGCGTAGCGCTCTTAAATGAAATTACCGGCGACGCGACGTGGCAGCCCACTTTTGTTTTCTATATGGGTTACTCGACGCTGGCCGCGCATGTGAGCCCGCGTAGGTCAGCGGAGTCTGTACTGATCTAGTAGAAGTTTTTCCGTATCGCGAAATCAGACGCGCGCGGCTTTCGTTTCGTATTTCAGCGAGCCGTACCAGTCGCCGCGGCCTTGCGGCGTCAGGTCCAGCAGGTTGTAGACCGGAGTGAGGAGGTCGATGCCGCGTTCGTTGATGTCCGGCGCCATTTTTGGATGCGCGGTGTAGAAATGCCGGACCGTCCCATTCGCATCCTTGGTGAATACCGAAATTGCTGAGTCTTGTCCGCCGTCGGCATTCTCGCCGCCGAAATCGAATTTGAAAGTGTTGTCGCCGGCGCTGAGCAAACGCAGATTGTCCCAGCCGCGTTCGCGGGCGTAATCGCGGAAGGTCTCGGGGTCGGCGGCGGCGAGAATCGCGAAGTCCATATTCTGGGCGAGGTGCTGCGCGACGCCGTTGTAGCCGTCGATCCAGAGCGTGCACATCGGGCAGGCCTTGGTCTGCTTTTTTCCGTACATGAAGTGGTAAATCACCAACGGCCGGCTGGGCGCAGTGAAAAGTTCGCTGAGTTTTACTTTACGGGCGGGCTGATTGGGCGCGTTCAGATCCGCGGGAACTTCGAGAAATTCGTACTCTTTTACTGGCGCGCCTTGCGGCAGGGCGCGACGCAGTGCAGCCACTTTTTCGCGCTGCTTCATTAGTTCGACTTCGGCCACGCGGAGTTCCTCGCGCTTCTCAAGATAATTCGCGGGTTCATTAGCAAGGTTGGTTTGCCCGTACGCGCCATTAGCAAATTCGTATTTCATGCCGTTACCTCCTCGCACGATTTGCCCACGCCGTAATGATCGAGCATAAGGCGATTCAATTTACATCGGGTAATTGCGGTAAAAACGCCGCTTTGATTTTGTGAATTGAGCGATACCGAATTTGGTAGCAGGCCGGTCAGGCTATCGGCGCGGTTTTCTAAATTCCAGCGTACCAGGCGTAGCCGTCTTCGGCGCCGAGCGCGCCGGAGCCCAGGCCTTTGCCGATATTTTTCACCGTATCGGTGAGGGTGAGGCGGTTGATGTATTTCACATTTTTGTAGCCGAGCTGGCGCGGGACGCGCATGCGCAGCGGGCCACCGAACGGCACGGGCAGGTCGCGGCCATTCATGCCGTGGCACAGGAGAGTCTGTGGGTGCAGCGCGTCGGACATGTCGATGCTGTCCCAGCAATCGGGCTGGATCGAGCGATAGACGACGTAGCGGGCGTGCGACATGACTCCCACTTTTTCGAGGACTCGCGCGAGCGGAACGCCGGTCCATTCGGCGATGTAGGTCCAGCCTTCTTCGCAGCCGATCATGGTGATTTGGGTGCTCGCGGGATAATTTTTCAATTCCGCGAGCGAGAATGAGCCGGGGCGCGCGACCAGCCCGTCGACCGCAACGCGCCAATCGACGAACGCGGC
Organism: Candidatus Acidiferrales bacterium; assembly: GCA_036401315.1. GTDB lineage: Bacteria > Acidobacteriota > Terriglobia > Acidiferrales > UBA7541 > Palsa-295. Next base: position 5,062 of record DASWVE010000020.1, on the reverse strand, counting down.
GTTTTGCAGGCGCCCGAATTCTTCGCCGAGCGGCTCGACCGGGTATGGGAAGGGCTCGGCGGAAATCTGACTGCGCGAAAATTCGCGCGCCAAGGTGTGGCGGGTCATGATGCGCTGCGCGGCGTAGGTCAGCGTGGCACCAGGACCGTAGATTCCGCCCGAATCGGGCGGGATTAAACCGTAGCGCTGCGCGAGTTTCGCGGCGACGGCGAGACCGGTGGCGCCGGCGGCGGCCGCGAGGCCGGTGCCAATCATTTGGCGGCGAGTAAGTTTGTTCATGCGCGCTCCTGCGTCGCCGGGACCGGAGGCGCGACGCTAGCAGTGACGCGGCCGGTGATCATCGCGCGCATGCGCGCACGAAATCCGGCCAGCGCGATCATCATCACGTGAACCGCGAGGAACATCAGCAGAAATGCCGTGAGAAAAAAATGGATGGTGCGCGCGGATTGGTGGCCGCCGAGAATCGTGATGGCGCCGGGAGCGAAAGATTCGAACGCCGGAGACATGGCCAGGCCGGTCCAGATGATCAGCGGGAAAAAAACGAAAATGACCACGAGGTAGGCCAGGCGCTGCAGCACATTGTAGGACCACGCCTCTTCGGGGCCCGGGCGCTGGAAACGCAGATGCGCGCCAGTCGAGGCGGCCAGCTTTTTGGGCGAGAGATCGGCCAGCGAGGGCAGCATGTTCCGCCGGAAATGTCCGCGCACCAGCCCAAAAATAAAATAAAGCAAGCCGGTGCCGACCAGCAGCCACGCGGATTGAAAATGAAGGTAGCGGCCCCACCCATTCTGGTCCGGCAGCACGTATTTGTAGCCGGTGGGCACAATTTCGCGCGACGACGGAATCGGAATGGTGAACAGCGGCCGCATGTTCACGTTGCCGGTCTCGCCCCAGTAAAACCGCGGGTGCGAAATGAGAATTTCGATGCCGGTTACAACCAAGCCGAGGAAAGCCAGCGCGGTGAGCCAGTGCGTCAGGCGAACCAAAAGCGCGTGCCGTGGAGCCATCGCTTCAGACATTTGCGCCGACATTCGCAAAAGTGTACCAGTGGCGTACGGCTGGCGCACGGAAATATCCGCGAAGGGTCGACCGATTCACACCGGCCATTCCGTGCGGGACGATCTACTCGCGTCGAAGGCTCTGCGCTGTGTCGCGCAACAGGAGTAAACCCGCTTCGCTACAAAAGTGGCCTTTCTCGCTAGGCGGATGGGTAAAAGGAAGATTCGTGCAGATGGACCTAACCGATTCCAGCATAGGGTCGGAAATGGGGATCGAGCAAAAATCGTCCCAATCCCGTTTGGCGCCGGCACCATCGATAAACCTTTCGATGATGCTCGCGACTTCTGCGGCAGTCCGGTTGATCGCCATGATGATCCCGAGATTCGCAAGAGTGTACTGCGGCCATCGGCTGGCGCACCGAAATATTCTACAGCCATCTCCGTGAAACAGAATCGCGGCGAATCGGCAAGCCTATCAGGCGTGCAACGCGAAGATCCCGTTAGGCAAATCAAATTCGATCGGAAACCGATCGAAGAATCCAGCCTGGCCTAATAGGCCGTGGCCCCATTTTTCGAGCGCTGCAGAGAAGCCTACTGAGGCCGAATACTTTGTAATTCCAGCCACTTCGATGTCGACGTCGAAGAAATATGCATCCTGGTTGCCGTCGGCTGCCCCGCCAAACGGATAGTGACGTCCATCGGCAAGGTCCAAGCCCAAATGCCCGGCGAACGATGCAGGAAAAACGCAGTCGTCCGCCCCGGAATCGATCAGCCCGTAGCATTTGAACGACCGACCAGCATTGCCCAAACTGAGGGCTAAATACGGCCGAAGCGTAGACTTTCTGTTTGGGAAAGCGTCACACGGAACCACTCTGGTGCGCCGATACTTTAGAACGAATCGCGTCACGGCTTACAAAATGAGGGCTGAATTTATCTGAGGAACCAGCATAACAAAAGGATGTTCGACTCCTGCCTTGAGGGACAAATCCAGCACTTGGTCAAGGGTGGCTGCGGTGGCAATGACCCGTTCCTGGTCTTCGGAAATCGCGACCCACGTGTTCGGCGGTATGTCCGCTAGAAGTTCGGCGTTGAGAGTTTTCACTCTGGGCATGATAGTTCGCTCTTGCTTAACGTGTCATCAAACTAAAACGCTGTCAATTCGTAAGACTACGGGCACGCCAAAGACCGCTTCCCAAAAACCAAGCACAAACAAAAAGGGCGCCGGAGGTGGCGCCCTTTTGCCCTGCTCTACTACGAATGCGGTGCTGCGGGTATGAGTTCGCCGCGAGGCGAACTGGTTTAGATTACAGCGAGATAGCTCCACTCGCCGTTGACTGCCTTCAGCTGGTGGACACGGCCATCGTCTGCGTGCAGGAAGTAGCTACCATCCGGGATCGGATGGTGATGCGCCGCACGGACCGAACAACGGGTCCAGCGGCCGCCACGCGCAGCCCCCCAGCCACCGCCATGTTCGCGGGCTTCTTCGCTGAGTTCGATGCCGTACTTAACCTTATATTCGACACCAGTAAGACGAGTCGGAACCAACCGCCCATTACCCTTGAGTTGTTCTTTAGCCATGATATTCATTCGACGCATAAACCGGGCGAAAGGTTCACCGGAAAGCGCCGACCCCCCAGTCGGGTGTATGATTTTTGGTACTAGACCGCTTCAATCCACTACGACTATAGCACAAAAACGGCTGGCAGCCAAGAGCCGCTTCCAAGCCGGTCAAACTGCGAAGCCCCGGCCAGGGCCGCCGTGGGCAGTCACTCCCCTGATTTGAGGCAGGAGACAAGGCCACCAGCGAACCGGGTCACTCTACTTGAGCCGTAAGTGCATGCAAATACAGGAAATCCTGTAAATTCACGGCTGCGTGCTGGTCCGGCCTCGATCGCATTTAGGCGTGAATGAGTCCTAACCCTAGCATTTACAATTGATTAGGGCTTCGAGCGGCTTCGACCAGGGTTCTCAGGCTCCGCGGTCAAGCAAAACCAAGACGATCAGGATGATAAGGATGAGCCCCAGCCCACCGCTGGGATAGTAGCCCCAGCTGGAACTATAAGGATACAGCGGCAGACTGCCGAGCAGCGCCAGCACGATGATGATGATCAGGATGGTTCGAAGCATTCGGGTCACCTCGTGGCGGCACGATACGCGGGACGCCGATTCCCGGCCATACGCTGTGCATGGTATTCCGGCCTCAAACGACCATCAGCGCGAAACTTAGCTCTGCGCGTCGATGCGAATCCGGATGCGCTTAATTTGAATTCGCCACGCTGCGGCTGAACTTTCTCGGTCGCGCTCTGCGGATTTTTGTTTTCGCTCGGCGGCCGCAAATTCCTGGCTTGGCGCGACTCACCAAACCGAATTGGAGCTCGCGTCAGCCAGCTTTTCGCTTTTTCTTCGCACAGGCGAATCGCGCCCGCACGAAAATGCTTGTTCCGCTGCTGGCGCAGGGGTGTAACATACCCCGCGTAATCGCAGCTTCGGCCCCCAGCATCCTTAAGCGAGCACCCCGGCGTCACGCGATCGAATCCGGATTTTCACGCGCTGGTAATACTTCGAGAGCACCGTTCGCGGGACATTCCATCTGTAGCCGCGGTTCGCGTTCGTCAATTTGCTCTGCCCAGCTTCGAGGCGCTTACATTTTGAGCATCCATCATTCTTAAATCTGAGGAGGCAACAATGGCCGCAAATTTTGATCAGTTGAAGCTGAAATACCAGTCGGTTTTGAATTACATCCAGGCCCAGGGCGGAAATCTCCAGAATGTAAACATGGAAGGCGACAAGCTCTTCATCCGCGCCTCGGCTCCCACCGCGCAACTGAAAGACCAAATCTGGAACCAGATCAAGCTGGTCGATCCGAATTACGCGGATCTGACCGCGCAGATCGACGCGCCGGCTGCGCAGGCCGCCGCTGCGGCCGCTCCTGGTGGTTCCGCGGCGCGCACGTATCACGTGCAGCCCGGCGACAATCTTTCCAAAATCAGCAAGGAATTTTACGGCGACGCCAACAAGTACATGAAAATTTTTGAAGCCAACAAAGACAAGATGACCGACCCGGATCATGTGAAGGCCGGAACCGACCTGATCATTCCGTAATCAAGCTACAAACTGCGGTGGCACCAAGCTGGAATTTACCTAACGAGGAGAAACGCTATGCCATGGATGGATGCGGTAGGAAGTCTTTTGAAGCAGTACACTTCGGGCGGCGCAGCTGCAGCAACCGCGCCCGCGCCGGATGTGGCGGGACATTTTGATCAGGTAGCGGCAGCGGCTCCGGCCGGCACACTCGCGGCTGGTTTGGCCGCCGCGTTTCATTCCGATCAGACCCCGGCGTTCGGCAGCATGCTTTCCGGGCTTTTCTCCAATTCCACCGGCGAGCAAAAGGCCGGAATGCTGAATCAGTTGTTGGCCAACGTGAACCCGGCGATGCTCTCTTCGATCGCGGGTAGCGGCGCGCTGGCGGGTTTGCTGAAGGGCGGCGCGGCGAATATCACTCCAGAGCAGGCTTCGCAGATTTCGCCCGCAATGGTGGAAGAAATCGCGGCGAAGGCCAAAGAAGTCAATCCGGGAGTGGTCGACAGCGTCAGCAATTTTTACGCGCAGCACACCACGCTGTGCAAGACGCTCGGCGGCGCGGCACTTTCGATCTGTCTGGCGAAAGTCGCGCAGCACACCCAGAGCGCGTAGTTTTTAGCGCTCTATCGACGTCGATTGCAGTTTAGCCTGAGCGAAGGCGGCGTGATGCCGCCTTCGCTTTTTTTTGCGCCAAATGCCTGCGCTTTGAGGCCTCGAAACGACTCAGGAGTGCCTGAAACGCCCATCCAGCGCGGCCTAAAGCAACGTTCCAACTCCCCTACCAGATTTCCCCTATGTTCCGGCCTGGGTCGAGGCTTTACGATAACCGCGTAACAAACAGAGGCAAAGTGAGTTGGAATGCCCGGCTCACGATGCGGTAGCAACGGCCCGAACTAAAGGAAAATGACCATGGTAATTTCAGCCCTCATTATAATTTGCTTAATCGCCATAGCCGGAATTCTGCCCGGCTGGCCCAAAGCCAA
>DASWVE010000019.1:0-21907 GCA_036401315.1 Candidatus Acidiferrales bacterium | reverse complement strand
ATGTCCATCAGGATCAGGTCGAAGTGGCGCGGCGGATTTGCGCTCCAGACCGCGGCGCCTTCTTTGCCGTTGGTGGCCAGCGTGACGGCGTGGCCGAATTTTTCCAGAAGTTTTTGGGCCAGAACGCGGTTAACCAGATTGTCTTCGGTAACGAGGATTTTGAGCTTTTTGGAGGACGCGGCCGGTGATGGATTGTCGGTCATTGGGCAAAAATCCTGAGGCGATCGCGCGGAGAAATCGCGAAGGCGGAATAAGTCCGTAAGAAAGTTCGTTGTGAAAAGGCCGATGAGAAACAAGAACGGCCCGGAACAACGGGAAGGGGGCTAACAGAACGATGCTAAATCGAACGAGAGCGAGCGTCAACACTGGAGTGCTGTCTTAAGCACTAAGTGGAAACGTAATGACGCGACTTTAGAAACCGGGGCTCATAAAACTACATTTCGCGGCCAGCGGCCGACCCCTTTTACTGGGATGCTATCGGTAGCGGACTTGCCGAAAATCCGGGCGGCGGGTCGGGCGCGTACTGGTAATACAGCGAGTTCGGGAGGAATACGTTGGCCATGATCCGCAATTTCGACCTGGAAAAGTATCTGAAGCACTCTAAACACGTGGACACCAGCGACATCGATTTTTCGGAGGCGAAGAAGTACCCGCTTTCCGAAGACGAGATTCACAGCTTGGTGTACATGATGGACATCGAGTCGCACACGATCGTTTATTTGCGCAGCATTTTGTCGACGTGCGCGATCGAGGATCCAGAAACGACGGCGTTCCTGAGCTGCTGGGTCTATGAGGAATTTTTCCACGGGCGGACGATTGCGCAATTCCTCAACGCGTGCGGCATACCCTTTGCCAAGGATCGCATCGCAGAGGTGCAGCGCGGGACTTCATGGAAGGAATGGCTGAAGGATATGGGCGCGTCGCTCGTGTGCCAGTGTTCGCGGCATTTTCATGCGGCGTATCTGACCTACGGGGCGATATCGGAGCTCTCGACGCTGGAAGGTTACGGCGTGCTGGCGGCGCGGACGGCGAACCCGGTGCTGGCAGAAGTTCTGCAGCGGCTGGCGCGGGACGAGCGGCGGCATTTTTCGTTTTATTACAACAAGGCCGCGATGGAGTTGCAGGAGCGCGGGGCGCAACGGCTGACGAGTTTTATTATCCGCCATTTCTGGTTGCCGGTGGGTGGAGGGGTGAAATCAGATCAGGAGGTGGACTGGATTTTGCAGTACATCCTATCCGGCGACGACGGAGCGGTGGTCGCGCGGCGCATCGACGAGACGATTGCGAAATTGCCCGGGATGGAATGGTTTGACCGGATGCACCAGAGCCGGGAGGACAGTTTGCGGCGGCGGGCCCAGATGAAGTCGTCGCCGGTGACAGTGCCGGCTGGGCGGATGAGTGAAGCGTAAACGGCGATGGCAGTGATGGGGCAAGCCTGACAACGCCAACGAGCTCACCCTGACGGTCGAAGGCACGTAGGGCATATCGGGTTCGTCACATGAAAAGTGATGCGTGGCAAACCGCAAGAAATCCTCTGCTAGGCTCGTAATTACACCCTGAGGCACGGCCCCCTTCCGTTGGAGATGCGAGTGGCGACCCTAAATGTAAAAAATCCTTCGACCGAAACTACGCTACGGATGTTCGAGATTATTTCGGCGTTGTCGCTGGCGCTGGATTTGACCGAAGGGCAGCCGATGGGCCACAGCGTAAATTCGTGTGTTCTGGGGATGCGGCTGGCGGCGGAACTGAAGCTTTCAAAGAAAGATTGCGCCGACCTTTATTTTGCGCTGATGTTGAAAGATACGGGATGCAGCAGCAACGCGGCGCGGATGTTCGAAGTATTTGGCGGGGACGAGATCAAAGCCAAACGCGAAGTGAAAACGCAGGACTGGAGCCGGGTAACTCCAGAGGGATTGGGATATTTGATGCGCAACGTGCTGCCGGGCAAACCGGCGCACGAGCGGCTGATGGCGATTGCGCAGGTGGCGCTCAACCGAGACAAGCAAGCCAGAGAGTTCACCGAAATCCGCTGCGAGCGCGGCGCGCAGATTGCGAAGCGGCTGGGATTTTCAGAGCGCACGGCCGAGGCGATTCAGTATCTGGACGAACACTGGAACGGGAAAGGCTATCCGAAGGGCTTGCGCGGGGAAGAAATTCCGGTGCTCTCGCGGATCATGAATCTGGTGCAGACGCTGGAAGTTTTCGCAATGCTGAATGGACCAGCCGACGCGTTTCAGGTGGCGCGGGAGCGCAGCGGAACGTGGTTCGATCCGGAGATGGTGCGGGCCGCGGCGGTGCTGGAAGAAGACCAGGGGTTGTGGCCTACTCTCCACAACGGATCGGCGCGCGACCGGGTGATCGAAATGCAGCCCGAGGGCGACGTGCGCATCGCGGACGACGCGGCGATCGACAACATCTGCGAAGCCTTTGCGGGTGTGATCGACGCAAAATCACCCTACACCCACGAACATTCGCAGCGGGTCACCAAGATCGCGGTAGCGATCGGGGACCGTCTCGGGCTGGGACCAAAAGACTTGGTGATTCTGCGCCGGGCCAGTTTGCTACACGACATCGGAAAGCTAAGCGTGCCCAACTCGATTCTGGACAAGACCGGCGCACTGACCACGAACGAATGGGAAACAATGCGGCTGCATCCGTACTACACGCAGCGGATACTCGAAAAAATTCAGGGATTTCAGCATCTGGCGTTTATCGCCAGCACCCATCATGAAAGGCTGGACGGCTCGGGCTACTACCGGAATCTACGAAGCACGCAGCTGCCGGTAGGCACGCGGGCGCTGGTCGTGGCGGATATTTTCGATGCGATGTCGTCGACGCGCCCGTACCGCGCAGCGATGCCTGTCGAGCAGGTATTTGCAATCATGGCGCGGGATGCGCCGCGAGCTTTGGATGCGAGATGCTTTGAAGCGCTGAAGGAAGTGGGGCCGGAGCTGGTCGACAACGCCGAGTAAATGCGTTGGAGAGGCGGCCAGATCCAGCCCGCACGATGATGGTTAAGCCGACGCTGCCGATTCACCTTCGTCGGCGCTGGGGCCGTAGAGCCCCGGCACCGGCACACCCAGCAGACGATAATAAACGGTGAGCTGGCCGCGGTGGTGGATCAGGTGATTCATCACCAATCCGCGCAGGACCGCGACGCGGGGCATGGTGATACACTCCTGGCCGCCGGCGAGCAGCTTCCAATTCTTCACGATGTCGGCATCGCTGATTTTCTCGAGTTCCGCGCGAGCTTCTTTCGTTTCCTTGTCGAAAACAGCCAGGGCCTGGGCCCGATTTTCGACCTTGGGCGGCTCGTAACCCTTCTCCCCCACCGGCGCGTAATCGAATTGCTCGCTGGTCAGCGTCATGGTGGTCCAACTCGGCAGCGTGGCGATGTGCAGGGCGTACCACCCGAGCGTGCCGGATTTCTCGTGGGGCTTCCAATTCCATTTTTCGTCGGGGAGCAGTTCGAGAACTTTGCGGGTGTTTGCCATTTCGTTATCGAACTCGGGCAGCAGAGATTGGCCGATGGTCATGGTGGTTCTCCTTCGCAGTCGAGATGATTTCCGGTTGCACCACGCATCTTAGGCGAAGAAAAAGCGAAGTGTCAAGCTTAATTTTGGCGTGGTGCAGCAGGCGAGCGAACCAGCTTCGCTCGCCTTTCGGCTTCGTTCGATGTCAAAGATTGACAATCTTTGACATCGACGCTAAGGTCGGAAACAGGAGCCCACCATGAACGTCTCGCTAACCACCGAGCTGGAAAAATTCGTGAGCGCGAAAGTCGAATCCGGGCGCTACACCTCCGCCAGCGAAGTGGTGCGGGAAGCGCTGCGCCTGCTCGAAGAGCGCGATCACGCGCGTGCGGCCGAACTGGCCGCGTTCAACCAGGAATTGGGCCGCCGCCTCGATCGCCTGGACCATGGCCAGCACGTTTCCCCAGTCGAGGCTCGCGCCCGCCTAAAGCGTAAGTCCGCGGAGCGCCGGAAAGCCCGCGCGTGAGCCGTTATGTCCTCAGCGAGGATGCCACTCCCGTCCGGCTACAGTTCCCGAATTATTCGCTCCCACAGCGTTAGCGGCTTTGCGAAAACGACAAGCTGCCCCGGGACCGCAGCAAACGAATAAAAGTAACGCGCGTCACAGGTGTTTTTCGCTACGACGCCGGCACTCAAAATATCTTCGGTGGGATAGCTTACGGGGGCCTTTGGGCAAGGTAAAGCGGCAGCACCTAAAATTACGCTGACTCGGCTCGATAGAGGGCGTTTGTAGTAAAAGCTGGCTCGGCCATCGGCATCGGTCTTCCCTCGCAGCTCGTTTTTGTTCCGGTCATTGCGGTCCACGCCGACGAGTATCGAGAGATTCGCGATCGGTTTTCCGTTCGAGCCATCGAGGATCAAGACAGAAAAATGGTCGTCGGTCGCACCGAAGGCACACAGCGAGCAGGCGACAAGCGCGAGCGCAGCGGCGAGCACGATGCAAATCACCAGCCGCGCTCTAGGCGAAGTATATTCCCAGCCGATGCTGTCACGCTGGAATGGACAGTGCGGTTCGGGCGCGACGATTGGCCTGCTCATCATCTAATCCAAATCTATCACGGGCTAACTGGACCGGCATACGAAGGTGCCTACGATCCCTAGGGCGCTTTGTAAAGCCTGAGGAGCACGAAGCTACGCCCTTCTGTTGCCACTCTCGGCAAAATTAGTCGGAGGTAGCGAGTTTGCGATTGGCGCGGCGGGTGCTAGCGTCGCTGCCATTTTGCTTTACCATCTTATTGTAGACGCCCAAGATCAGGAAAGCTGGCGCCCAGTGCGCGATGAAGTTAGACCAATCGTCCTTGCCGGAGAGTTTCAGTATCGCCGAGGCGGCCATAGAGCCGATCGCGGCGGTAAGATAAACGCCCGACGGGACTTTGGAAGTTTGCGATTCGATGGTGCCGGTGATTTGACCTTCGTGCTCGCCTGCCGTATGTGATTGCATGATTTCTCCTCGAAATAAAATTGCTGCGTCTAGGAGTTGGACACGCGCGGCGCGGCGATTCAATACCCGGTAATCCTGAGGGGACGCGACGGAAGATTCAGCGGGAATGAAAGAGATGAACGGGAAGGCTGGCGCGAACGGATCGGCGTTTCGAGCCCGGAAAAATGGCGGAGAGAGTGGGATTCGAACCCACGGTAGGATTTCTCCTACACACGCTTTCCAAGCGTGCTCCTTAAACCGCTCGGACATCTCTCCGCCGGATTGAGCTTCAGCAGCCTAACAAATTGACGATGCGGCGGCAAATGCGCCCGGCTGAGTGCGTTCACAATTTTGGCCGGGGTCTGCTACAATTTTGTTCCCCATTCCGGGGTGGTGCAATTGGTAGCACATGGGCCTTTGGAGCCTAGAATCTTGGTTCGAGTCCAAGCCCCGGAGCCATCTTCCTCGATCTTCTTTGGACGCGGCAAAAGATTTTCTTACAATCCCAAAATAGGTTTAGTATCGCTCCTGCTAATTAGCCGATGTACTTATTTGAGGAGCCGCGCTCTATGGTTGATATCCAGACTTTACGTCGAGAACTCAAAGAAATTCAGGATCATTTTCCAACATGGACTCTCGACAATGCTTTCGTCCATTGGTTTCTCCGGGCGTTCTTGGTCACCGACGACGAAGTCGCTGCTCGTTCGGTTACAGGCGTCTCACACGACAAGGGCGTTGATGCCGTCTACACCGATGCCGCCGTAGGAAAAGTCTTCGTATTGCAAGGTAAATGTCATTTCACGAACAAAGCACCTCAAGAGAAACGCGCGGACATATTAGACTTCGCAAGACTCAGTCAGCGATTGTCAGATTCTGACGCCGTCTTTGCAGCCTACAAGGAAAACATCGACCCCTTGGTCGGCAGAAAGCTTGTTGAAGCTCGCGAACAGATTCGCAAGCGACGATTTAGTCTTCATCTGTACTACGTGACAACAGGCGCATGTAGTTCTCCTCTAAAAGACGAGGCCGAAGCTGAAACTGCGCAGGCCAATTGTTCCGCAGACATTAGCATTCTTGACCGCAAGGAAATACTAACCCTGCTGACCGATTACCTGCGGGGGGCCGCCCCTCCTGTTCCTTTTCTAGATCTTCCAATCGATCCACGGGGTCTCGTCGGATCCGACGGCGTCATTCAGCGATTTGATCAAAAAACCGATATCGAGTCCTGGATATTGTCCATGAGCGGGCGAGACGTTGGACATTTGTACAAAATTGCGGGGGATAGACTTTTCGCACGGAACATCCGAGGTTTTCTAGGCGATACAGCGATCAACGACGGGATGAAGGACACGATCAAAGAATCGCCCGAGAATTTTTGGTACTTCAATAATGGAATTACCATTGTTTGCGACAGCGCACGCAAAACTGCTGAGCGTGGTCAGGCTGTGCTGCGCGTGTCGAATCCACAAATCATCAACGGACAGCAAACAAGCCGCACTCTACACAAAAACGCTGAACAGAAAGCCTCTGTCTTAGTTCGCGTCATTAGTATTCCAAGGGGAAAAGGATCTCAGGAAACACAATTCGAGCGCTTGGTCTCCAGTATCGTTGCTGCAACTAATTGGCAGAATGCAATCTTGCCATCCGACTTACGTTCCAACGACGCCAGGCAGGTTCGGCTAGAGCGAGACCTCGCAAAGCTTCGCTACCATTATTTGCGAAAACGACAGACTAAGGGCGAAGCCAAAAGACAGTTAGGAAATCAGTATTGGTTTCGGATCAAAAAAGAAGAGCTTGCTCAAGCTGTCGCTGCGTGCGAATTCGATCCAGAAGTGGTTAGAAGCGGAAAAGAAGGACTCTTTAAGGCGCCTTATTACGATGAAATCTTCAACAATCGTTTGGTCTTTCACTATTTGGCGGCCTACTGGTTGTCGCGCGTCGTCAAGAACAATGCCAGCGGATTCCCCGATCGTGCATATGCAAAATGGCTCGTACTCCATTTTGTTTGGAAGAGATTATCCAAAGCCCTGCTCCAAAAAGGAGTTTCGACGGCATTCCGATCGGAATGCGAGCGAAACCGATGGAATAGACATCTTGACACCGCAGTTTCTCAAATCTATCTGGCTACTCTAAAGTTCTATAAGACTAAGAGGGGAAAGGGCGCCAAAGCGGTAGATATTTCGAATTTCTTTTACAGGAGCAAGCAGCATTTAGCCTTTGAGACCTTTTGGCTAAGCAAGGCAAATAATCGCAGGACTAAGGTGAAGAGAAATCTAGCTCGTTTTCTCGATGAAATGAAGAAGGCGGCTCAATAGCGCTTGCGCAGAGTACTTTCAGGCTTTAGTCTTGGCGGCGGCATGATTGCGATTCAATTTCAATCGGCAAACTGCTTCCACTGCGCACTCTTGCGTCATCGTCTTACCTACCGCGAGGGAGGATGATTGGGCCGGGAGAGCTGACGCCGGATTTTCTGATCCTGGACGTGATCTGGTACATCGTTTTTCTTTTTTCCACCACCTGCCACGAAGGGGCGCACGCGCTGATCGCCAAGCTGGGCGGCGATTCGACGGCGTTTCACGGCGGCCAGGTGAGTTTGAATCCGTTGCCGCACATCAAGCGCGAGCCGTTTGGCTTGGTGGTGGTGCCGATTATTTCGTATTTTGTGGCGAACTGGATGATCGGGTGGGCCAGCGCGCCCTACGATCCGGAGTGGCAGCAGCGCTATCCGAAGCGCGCGGCGTGGATGGCGCTCGGCGGCCCGGCGGCGAATTTTACGTTGGTCCTTTTATCGGCGGTGGCGATTCGTGCGGGAATTTATTTTCACGCGTTTGGGATGCCGGACTCGGTGAGCTTTACCAAGGTGGTGGAGCCGGTGGGTCCGGGGATCGCCGGATTCGCGGCGACATTCTTGAGTATTGTGTTCGTGCTGAATCTGCTGCTGGGCACCTTTAATCTGCTGCCGGTTCCGCCGCTCGATGGCAATACGGGAATCACGCTGTTCATGAACGACGAGATGGCCATGCGATTTCTGAGCTGGTCGCGCACGTCAGGATTCGGATTGCTGGGTCTGTTTTTGGCCTGGACCGTGTATGACCGGATGTTTCCCTATATTTTCCGGTTTGGGCTGGCGATGCTGTATCCGGGAACGCACTGGGGCGGTTAAAAACGCGGCGTATTAATTGTTCCAACCGCGCACAGGATGCGCGGGCGGCACAGTGTTAAAATTTGGTTGCGCAGTTCCCTCCTCGTAAGTCTTCCCTCCTGAACGTTTCACGGTCCTCCCTTTGGCCCTGCTGCTGCACTTACGTCCAGCGAGGAGAGGTGAACAGATGCATTCGATAACTATGCACGAAGGGGCGGGCCCAGCGGACGGCTACCGCGTAGAAGTTTCAGGGTGGGACGCGAACGAAAGTTTTTTTGTGGAGAAGTCGACGCTGCTGTGGACTGAGAGTCTGGGGAAACGCCTGGCGTTAAAGGCGCTGGTCCGGATCGGCAGCGTGCTATTCGTCAGACTCATCAAGCCGCTGGGCGGCGGAAACGGACTTCCAGTGGCGTACCGCGCGGTGGAATACGGCGCGGCGAACCGCGGGACCCAGGGCATGGTAACGGTCGAGCAGCTGCAGCCGCGGCTGGCGTTTGTGGAAACGTCGGCGCGATTTGCGGGACACGAGCCGCGGTTGGCGTAGGCGGAGCCGTTCGCGACAATCGTTTCGTTTTGGTGTCCTTACGGGAACGCCGGTGCCGGATTGAAACGTGAAAAGCGAACCGCAAGCGGTTCGAAACGGAGCGCGCGAAGCGCAGGTCGCGTCAGCGCGGCGGCGCTTTCGCACGTAACCCGCGCAGGCACCGTGATTTAAATGCGCGGCGATCAAGCGCGAGCCGAAGTGATGCGCGTTGGTACAAGTGAGGGCAACGTGGCCCTCTCCTTGCCTCAACGTAGTCACTATGCCAGCCGTTCAAGAACGACCCAAAGTAGATGAACTAAGAAGCAGCGTGCCGATCTGCGTTTTAGATGACGAAGCGGATCACGTCGAATTAACCATCACTCATCTAACGCGCGCCGGATTTCCCGCCTTCGGCACCACCAATGCCACCGAAGCGCTCAAACGCGTGCGCTCGGGCGAATGCAAAGTCGTCATCGCCGATTTCAAAATGCCGGGCATGGACGGCCTGACCTTCCTCGAAAAGGCGCTGCAGAGCGATCCAGGAATGTACGTGATCCTGGTCACCGGATTTTATTCGGTGGATTCGGCCATCGAAGCCATCAAACAGGGCGCTTCGGATTATTTGTGCAAGCCGCTGGACATGCCGCGCCTGCTCAAAGCGCTCGACGACATCGCGGAATCTTTTACCAAGCGTCTGCGCGTAAAAGACCTCGAAGAAAAACTTCTGGATACGCTGCAGTTTCACGGAATCGTGGGACGCAGCGCGGCCATGCTGGAAGTTTTCGACCTGGCCAAGAAAATTTCGCGCCACTACACCAACGCGCTGATTACCGGACCGACCGGTTCGGGCAAGGAATTGATCGCGAACGCGCTGCACCAGATGAGTCCAGTGGGCCAGGAACGTTTTGCCGTGTGCAATTGCTCGGCGCTGGTGGATACCCTGCTCGAAAGCCAGCTCTTCGGCCACATGCGCGGCGCGTTTACTGGAGCGAACGAAACCCGCGCGGGGCTTTTTGAATACGCCGACCACGGGACCGTTTTCCTCGACGAGATCGGTGAAACCAGTTTGCAAATGCAGGCCAAGCTCCTGCGCGTGATTCAGAACCGCGAAATTCAGCGGGTCGGCTCGCCAGAAGTAAAAAAAATCGACGTGCGCCTGATCGCGGCGACCAATCGCGATTTGCGCGCGGAGGTTTTGGCCGGCCGTTTCCGCGAAGATCTTTTTTACCGGCTCAGCAGCATTGAGATTCGCGTGCCCGGCTTAAATGAGCGGCAGGAAGACATTCCGGTGCTGGTGCAGCATTTTCTGAAGAAGTACAGCATGGCCTACACCAAGCCGCTGCAAGGACTCACCCGCCGCGCGCATATCGCGTTGCTGCAGCACGATTGGCCGGGCAATGTGCGCGAGCTGGAAAATCTGATTGCCGGCGCGGCGATCACCGCCACCGCCGAAATGATCGACCTGAACGATTTTCCCGAACATTTGCAGAAGCCGAAGCGGCGCGCGGGCGCTGGCGCGGTGGGGGCGCCATGGTCTCCGCTGCCGCTGGACGAAGTGCGCAGCGATCATATCCAGCGCGTCCTGGAGATGTGCCACGGCAATCGGGTGCGCACCGCGCAGGTGCTGGGGATCGGCCGGACGAGCCTGTATCGATTTTTGAAACGCGCGCCGAAGCAAGCTTCGGCGAAAGGCGCGGCCTAGCCGTTTTTATTGCGGAAGTCCGGCGATCGAATTTTGTGGCAATGCGGGGGAAATATGGCGACACATGCGGCAGGTTGGAAACGAGCGGCGGCTTCGAGTGCGGCGGCGGGCGCGGAAGCGCTGCGCGAAATTCAGCGCACGGTACGATTCCCCATCGAAGTGTGCGGACTGGATAGCGCCGCGCGTTTCTTCACCGAGCGCAGCGAAGCGCTGGCCACCAGCGACGTCGGGTGCACGTTTCGCCTCAAGACCGAAGTCGCCGCGGAAGCGATTCTAGCGCTGCGCCTGATTTGGGAAGGGCCGCGCAGCGGCGCTGCTCCGGCGCCGATTTTGTTCCGCGCGCTGCGGCGAGAGCGCGCGCCCGGCGGATGGATGATTGCAGCCGCGAAATTGGCGCACGAAGAGACCATCAACGAGGGCCTTGGCTTCTAAGCTGTCATTCTGAGCGCAGCGAAGAATCTCATCCATGCTCCCGCGCCCAGCCCGCCACGAGAAAGCTAGGAGCTACACGCAACCGCGAAGATAAAGGCCCACCCTTCCAGAGGCGGGAAGGATGGGCCACCCTCAAAACCTAAAATCTAAACCCTGAACCGCGCGGCGTCTAGTGCCCGCCGGTCGTGGTGGCGGTAGTGGTGTACGCCGCGTTATGGAACAACGCCGCCGGCAGCGTCAAAGTCGAATCCGTGCGCACCAGCATGCCCGTCTGCGCCGGCAGCTCCACGTCTTTGCCTTTCTTCGCCACGATGTACACCGACGTCCCGACCAGCCCAATCACCGTGCCGCGCGCCACGTTGCTGAAAATCAAACCCGCCACCGCGCCGGCTCCGGTACCCAGCCCGCCGATGACGATGGCGTCCTTCAGATCGCGCTTTTCTTCCACCACCACGCCTTCGGTGGTTTTCAAATCTTTCCGTTTTTTGCCCGAATCCATGTCACCGGTATAAAAAGACAGAATGCTCATCTGAATCGGGAAGATGCGGCTTTCCACTTCCATCGAATTGAAAACCAAATTCATGGACGCCCCGCCGCGGATCATGCCGAACCATTTCGGCCGCGTGACGCCGGTCACCGTGCCGTGAATTTTAGCGCCGGCCGGAATCAGCAGCTGGTTGCCGGTGAAAACCGGCTCGGCCACGATGGCGGTAAAAGGATCGCCGTCATGCGCGACCGTGGTGGTCAGGCCGTTGATCAGCGTCAGATGAACCTGCGTGCCGGGTTGAATCGTGGATTGGGCGTGAACCGCCGGGGTCAGCCACAGCAATACGACTAGTAGAGCGCCGAGCGAGACGAATCGTTTCATGGAATCCTCCGTAGAACCTTTGCGGGAAGCCAGAATTTTTTCCCGCAAAGGGCGGCCCGGGACATGCCTGGGCCTTCCCCGTTTCGTAGGGAGCCGCTGGCGCGCGGTAGGTGCGGAGGATGCACCGCCACGTAAGATACTCCGGGGACGGAGCACGCTGGCGCAAAATCACCCAACGATGTTCCAATTTTGCCACCGGTGAATCGTGTAGGCCGCGCCCACATCGAACGCGGGATTCCGTCCCGACGCCTTTCGCATGTTGATGGCCGCAACTCCCAAGACCTCAGCATCGACGGCCCTAAACTCACCGTCCACACCACCCGCGCCGCGTTCTGTTGGGATAGGAAACCCGCCGCTGGCCCCCTCAACAACTTGACCAGTTATGGTCGTAATGATAAGTGTACGCATCCGGTTCGGTCACAATATCAAGCGAGGCAAAGATCATGAATGGAAACGATTCGACGCCATCCGATATCGCAAAGATAATTAAAATGCTTCGGGACCTCGACTCGAAAGTCGCTGGACTTGAGCGAAAACTAAGCGATGTTCACGCCGATGTGAAGCGGGTGAAAAATCGCTAGGTTTGCGGTCTGAAAGCAGACATGCCAAACCGCAACCTCACGTCGGCAGAACTAATACACGCGGCCAAACTTCTGGCCGACGTCCGCGAGCGTCTCCACGAATTAGCCGACGGAGATCCACTCCTGCTGTTCGCCTATCGACGAAAGATCGCAAAAGAGCTCGGTTACGACGAGAGGGGCAAGCCAGGCGAACGCCGAAACCTCAAGAACCGAAAGTGGGGGCTGCAGACGGGAAAGTGCGCCCACTGCAACCTAGACCTGGCGATCAAGTACTCCGAACTGGATCGCAAGAATGCGGCGGACGGATACACGGACGAAAATACCGAACTTGTTCACGCGCAATGCCATCAAGAACGGCAAGCTGCGAAAGGTTACACCTAAGACTTTCCTACGGTTGTAAATCTTGTGGTCGTAGAAGGGAATGGTCGAAAATGGACAAAACTAAACTATGCAGACTCATCAAGTAAGTAAGACTCACTACAAGGTCAGCGACTTCATTTCGTGGGCGAAGTCTAGATCGCTCGTTTTGAGCCCATCATTCCAGAGGCGTTCCGTTTGGCCTGTCGGTGCAAAGTCTTTTCTCCTTGACAGTATCGTCCGCGGCTTACCGATCCCGATCATCTTTCTTCGCGAGCGGAGGACCGACCTGGACAGCTTTGAGCCCAAGCGCGAAGTCGTTGACGGTCAACAGCGAATCCGCACGCTCCTCGCCTTCATCGCACCATCCCTTCTTAAGAATTTTGAAGCCAATCGCGACGATTTCACAATTAAACCGGCGCACAACAAGGATCTTGCGGGTAAAAAGTTCAAGGACCTGCCCGAGATCGTCCGGCAGCAAATATTGGATTATCAGTTCAGTGTTCACGTTCTTCCCTCCAGCGTCGATGACCGTGAGGTGCTGCAAATCTTTGCCCGGATGAATGCGACCGGGCTCAAGTTGAACTCTCAAGAACTCCGTAACGCGGCCTACTTTGGTGAATTCAAAACGTCCATGTATGCAATTTCTGCGGAGCAACTCGCGCGTTGGAGAAAATGGCGAACTTTCACCGAAGCACAGATCTCTCGGATGTCTGAGGTCGAAATCACGAGCGAATTCGCCCAGCTTATGCTCAAGGGAAATGTGGGGAAAACTCAGAAAGCGATCGATAGGCTTTATGGAGACCTCGAAGACGAATGGCCAGAACGGGCAGAAGTCGAACGACGGTTCAGGCACTGTATGGACGATCTAGACGAAACGGTGGGGGCTGACCTCGCTCAGACGGCATTTACCAACAGAGCTGCATTCCATGGTCTGTTTGCGGCGACCTACGGCCTAACGTTCGGAACTGACGCCCCAACGAAAAGGAAAAAAGCAGTACCTTTGCCGGCCGAATTCAAGGCCCGAGCCCTAAAGATTAGCGACGCCATTCGTGGTCAAAAGTCCCCCGATAAGGTACTCGAAGCGTTAGCCCGACGGACTACTCACCGAGATTCGCGAGACACGATTATTAAATATTTTACGGCGCATCTCTTCAATGCCTAGAGCTACCCTCACACTCTCGACCGAATTTTCCGCTCGATTGTTAAAGTTCGACAGGTCGCGTGCCAAGCTCGAAAGACTGTTTCTCGCCGGGAAGGTGAGCCGGCACGACGTTTGTCTATTCTATGAGGGTATATTCTTAAGAACAGTCACGTCTTTCGAGGCCCTCGTAGAAGAGCTATTCGTCGGGCTTTTAACGGGCCAGATTCTACCGGGAAGTCGCATTCATCCGCGAGTCACATTTCGATCGACGGCAATCGCCAGAGACGTCATGCTTGGTGGGAGACCGTACGTTGATTGGCTACCTTATCGGCACACAGAAAAGAGAGCTTCTGCCTTTTTCCGCGCGGGTCATCCCTTCTGCAAACTAGACTCAGCAGAAAAGGCCTCCCTCGAGCGTATGTTAGTGATCAGGCATGCGGTCGCGCATCAAAGCCGCTCAGCGCGAAAAAGGTTCGAGGCAGAAGTCCTCGCAGGAACGCCACTCCTACCGTCCGAACGAACGCCCGCAGGGTTTCTGCGATCAGTGTTTCGGATTGCTCCACCGCGAACTCAATATGAAGACATCGCTGGGAATTGCGTGATTCTGGCTCGAAAGATTTGTTCTTGAGCTAGAGCGCAATGTCTTCTTGATCAGTTGTCGTCGCCCTGCGAGTCGGAGTCATCATCTGAGGGGTTCGTCTCGGGGTCGCCGTCCACGTAGGCGTGACAACCCTCGGCAAACGATGGCGAATTTGAATGTTCCCCCGCGGTATCGCAATCGTCCCCATCCGAGATACCGTTTCTCTCCGCCCACTCGTAACCTGCTTCATGACCGGAACAGTCTTGGGTGCAATCGTAAACTCCAAACTGTTTATACGAATCTTCGGGCTCGTCCGGATCCACATATGCGCTCGGTGTTGAGTCGTGTTCTGGTGACGGCGTTGCCTGGGCGGCCGGGTAGGATGGAGGTGCATTTTGACTTTCGCCTAGGCTGAGGACGACACCCCAGGCAATCAGTGCGAAAGCCCCAACAACGATTGCATTAGACCGTGTCATGTTCCGCCTCTAGATTCCGACCAATGTATTGTCCAGGTCGCTATATAAATCATCTGCCTTCAACCGCTCCGATTTTAACCCGATCATACCTCACCTTAGCAGGCGCATCCATATCGAGGAGCTGCCGCAGTCAGTAGTTATACGAATAGTAAACAATTCCCAGCTGTGTTAGCGTGAGTCGGGGCAGTTCGACTTGCGCCCAAAATGCCCCACAAGGAGCGACATGGCCACCGCGCCTCGCCCGGCACACCGCCGTACGACACCTCGCGCCTCCTCGGCCCTGCGCCCACTCAAATCGCGCATCCGCACCAAATCCCATTTTTCATCACCACCTATGAAATTTTTAATCGACATATGTGCGATTAGATTTCGCCGCAACCTCCGCACAACAAAAGACTTCACTTTTTCTAATCGACAATTTTTACGGCTCGACGCGCCGCCAGCCCATAATTCGGCCGAACCAGCCGCACCGATCGGCGTGGTTCCACCCGAATCATCCGCCCGAGTAGCTTTGACGATCGGCCCAGCCCGGTCCACCCTCACCACCCCATTTTCCATCTTGAAATTTCCTCCTTCCCAATTTCTAATCGCAAAGTGGATTATTAGAAACATGCTTAACCCTCGCCCCTGCAACGTTCGCACCCGTTCTAATCGCAACTTAATTTCAGCGTTCGTCCGCGTTGCTGTGCTGCTCTGCATGCTGGCAACGTCGGTAACGACGGCGCGGGCGCAGACTGCCGAGCACTCCCCTGCAAATACGCAGGAAAATGTACAGGCGCCGCTGAAGGTCCAGACGAATTTTGTTTTGGTGCCGGCGCTGGTGAAAACGAAGGCGGGCGAGGTGGTGTTCTCCCTGCGGGCTGAGGATTTTGTGCTGACTGACAACGGAGTGCCGCAGGAATTGCGCCTGGAGCAGGATACTGACGCGCAGCCGGTGGCGGTGGTGGTGATCGTACAGGTTGGCGGGCTTGGCGCGGACCACCTGGAGGATTATCGCGATTTGAATCCGGTGCTGGACGCGGTGATCGGCGGAGTGGAGCACCGGGTGGCGGTGGTGCGTTTTGACAGCACGCCTTCGCTGGCCAACATCTTTACCAGTGACACCGACCAGGCGTCGCGGATGATTGCGAACCTCGATCCCGGCGACGGGGGCGCGGCGATTCTGGACGCGTTGAAGTTTGGAATCGATCTGCTGCGCGCGCAGCCTCCGAGTTACCGGCGGGTGGTGCTGCTGTGCAGCGAGACCATCGACAGCGGCAGCCAGGTGAGCCTGGCGGACGCGATTCGCGAGGTGAATGACACCAACACGGCGATTTACAGTTTTGGATTTTCGAGCACCCGGGCGGCGGTGGCGCACGAAGCGGCGAAGTTGCCGCGGCCGGGTGGCAGCCCTTACGGAGACGAGGCCTATGCTCCAGGCGGATGCATGAGTCACGACCCGGCGGCGGATCCGGACGCGCATGGCAACCGGCGGGTGCAGGCGCTCGATTGCGCCAGCGATCTGCTGCCGCCGATTCGGCTGGCGCGCATGGCGTATCTCGCCGCGAAAGACGGATTGCAGCGCAACGTGCCGGAATCGGTGGCGGAGCTGACCGGCGGCGAGTACTTCCCTTTCAAGAATAAAAATTCGCTGACCCGGGATTTGATTACGACTTCGAACGACCTGCCCAATTACTACGTGCTGAGTTTCCGGCCGCAGGCGCCGGTGGCGGGATTGCATGCGTTGGCGCTAAGCGTGAAGGGGCGCCCGGATTTAATTTTGAAGGCGCGCAAGGCGTATTGGGTGGATGCGGAAGCGGGCGAACCGAAACGATAGGACAAGAAGTTGAGATCGAAGAGAGGTCCCTCGTCGGCGCGGCAAAGGTGGCCGCGCCTCTGTCGGGATGACAACGTGAACCGAAGCGAGGCAACAGCAACGACCACGGCAAGACAGAGGCTGCCCGGCTAAAGCCGGCCGCTACAGTTGCGGGTCCATTACGGCGTGGGGCGCGGGAACTCTGCGGAGCTAGTGGAGCTTGGCGTACTCGGCTTTGGCTTGGAGCAGCAGCGGGACGTCGGGGTCGGCGTCTTTCCATAGCGCGAAGAAATTTTGGTAGGCCACGCGGGCTTTGGCGGTGTCGCCCTGGAGGGCGAAGGCGCGGGCCAGGCCGACGTAGGCCGCCGCGCCGTTGGGTCCGTTAATTATGACGCCGCGGTTGTCCATAATTTTCTGAAACTCGGCCGCGGCTTCTTTGCCCTGGCCGGCTTGCAGGTAAGCCAGGCCGCGCACGTAGACCGGAAAGAGCGCATTGGTGATGGCCCCGCCGCCCGACTGTCCAAGATCATAGGTAAGGTCGGGCCGCAGCAGTGCCAAAGCTTTGGAGGAATCGTGCTGGTCGAGGGCCACCTGTCCGCGAATCACCGGAAGGTAAATGAAGTTGACCAGAGAGTCCTGGGGGAAGCGTTTGTTCAAATCGTCGGCGAGCGATACGGCTTTGGCCGCATCGCCGGCAAACGCCAGCGCGGCCGCCACCATAAACTGCACGTCGCGCCCGTTTGAAATGGCCAGAGCTTGCGCGGCCTGTTTTTTGGCGTCGGCGGGATTTCCCAAGAGCGCCTGATGCAACGCGCCTTGGGCAAAATAAATCGCGGCGGTTTCTTTTTCGTCGGCGCGCTGCGCCAGAGTGGCGGCCTGGCGAGTGAGTTCATCGGCCTTGCGCAGTTGCCCATAGTAGGCGGAGGTGTCCGACTCGGTGGCGACGATGACATCTTCGATCCCTTCCTTGCCGTGGGCCCAGGCGACTTGTTCGGCCATTTGCCGGGCGTCGCCCTTCAGAAACGCAAGTTGATAGAGGATCAGGCGGAGAAAGCCGGAATCGAGTTTGTGCGCTTGCGCTTCAGCGGCAAGCGTGCTCGCTTCGTCCAGGCGGTTGAGGGTGATGTAGGAACCGATCAGGTTGGTGTAGTTCAGACCGCTGGGGTTCGAGTGAAACGCAGTTTCGGCTTGCTCCAGAGCCTTTTGATAATCGCCCACGTTGGTATCGATGACGCCCAGGTTGGTGGGCGGAACCTCGTCGCGAGGATAGGCCTTTTCCCACTGCTCCAAGATTTCGCGGGAGCGCGACATGTCGCCGGTGGCGTACTGCTGATAGTGCGACTCGATGTAGAAGCGTTCGCGGTCGCTGACGCGATCGCGCAGGTCGTAACCCTTCTGGGCGTACTGCGAAGCCAGGCTGACTTCGCCGATGTTCAGGTAGCAGGTGCTCAGGCCGGCGTAGGCCATGGCGAAGTTGGGATCGAGTTTGATGGCGCGTTGAAATTGGGGAATGGCGCTGGCGTAATCATTCGCGCCGGTAAGCTGGCGACCCAGGCTGAAGGCCTGCAAGGCTTCGAGCGAACTGGTGGACGCTTCGGCTACGGGTGTGTCGAATTTTTTTACGGTGCTGAGGGATTCGCCGAGTTTTTCGCGAATTTCCGAAGCGGCTTTGCTGAGGGCGTCGAGGACGTGGCTTTTGTCGGCGGCGGTCGCTTCGGTGCTGGCGAGGGTATCGCCGCTGGCGCAATTCACCGCTTTCAGGATCAGGGTGTACTCGTTGCCGATTTGGGCGATGGAGCCGTTGAGGGTGGCCATGCCGGCGGCGCGCTGGCAGACTTCGCGCGCGACGTCGGGGGTCAGGCGGGCGTTCGGCGATTGCTGCATTAATTTTAGAGTTTGCTGGACGCGTTCGTCGCCCATCAAGGTGAGGAACGGAGATTGTTCAAGCTGCACCGCGAGGCCCTGGCGGAGGGTGCCGTCGAAGACGGTGTCGCCGGTGGTGTTGGTGAAATCGCCGAGGACGATGACGTCTTTTTCGGTGAGTTTGGTGGTGCGGTGCATGAAGAAATAAGCGCCGGCGGCGAGGGCGGCGATCAGAAGAACGGGAGCGCCAATTTTCAGAAACAGATTGTTCGAGGCGCCGACGGTTGCGGCGGATGGCGACGAGCTCGTGGTTGATTCCGCGGCGGGTGTGGTGTCGACGGCTGCGGAATTCCTTTTTCCTGACGACGGTTTGACCGTCGCGCCGGAGGAGCCGCGCTGCGTTCCGCTGGCCGGCGTGTTGCGCTCGAGGTGAGCTTCGTCTTCCGCCGCGGGCAGCACGACGCTGCGGCCGCTGGAATCGCGTTTCAGGCGCTGCAAGTCGGTGCGGATATCGGCGGCATGCTGGTAACGAAGCTTCGGATCTTTCTCGAGAGCTTTGCCGATGACGTCGTCAAATTTCGGAGGCAGGTCGGGATTGACGCGGGCGAGAGCGGGCGGCATGCGGTTCAGAATGGCGTCGGTGATGATGCCGGAAGTTTCGCCGCGAAACGGGAGCACGCCGGTGGCGGCTTCGTACATGACGATGCCGAAACTGAAAAGGTCGGTGCGGGCGTCGAGAACTTTGCCGCGAATCTGTTCGGGCGACATGTAAGCGACGGTGCCGACGGTGGTGCCGGGACTGGTGAGGTCGGCTTCGCTGACCGAGGGGCCGCCTTCGGTGGAAGCGGTTTCTTCGCGCGCGACGGTATTGTCGGAGGCGGCGCTGATTTGTTTGGCGAGGCCGAAGTCGAGAATTTTGGCGTGGCCGCGGGCGGTGACGAATAAATTCGCGGGCTTGATGTCGCGGTGGACGATGCCTTTGGAGTGGGCGGCGTCGAGGGCGTCGGCAATTTCGATGCTTAGGTCGAGGAGCAGATCGAGATCGAGCGGGCGGCCGGTGATGCGGTGCTTCAGGGTCGAGCCATCGAGAAATTCCATGGCGATGAACGGGCGATTATCCTGCTGGCCGATTTCGTAGATGGTGCAGATGTTGGGATGGTTCAGCGCGGACGCGGCGCGAGCTTCGCGACGGAAGCGTTCGAGCGATTGGGAATCCTGCGCGACATCGAGCGGAAGAAATTTGAGGGCGACGAAGCGGCCGAGTTCGGTGTCTTCGGCTTTATAGACGACGCCCATCCCTCCGCCGCCAAGTTTTTCGACGATGCGGTAGTGGCTGATGGTTTGGCCGATCAGGGACTGCGACTGGGGGTCGGGCATCCACGCGCATTTTAGTGAGTGGTTCGGCGCAAGTCAAACGCGCGAGGACGAAAGGATTCTCTCGACGAGTGGAAACCTTTTTCTAAGGGTGGGCTGCAAGTCTGGCATTGGTTGGAGTGTCCGGTTCGGCGACGGGGCGTCCCGCGTTCGGGCAGGTTTGCGGCGGTGACGGACGCGCCTTGGACGCTAAGTGCTGAGGCTAGTGCGGAATTTGCGGCGGAGCTGGCGGCAATGTTCGTGCTGCGCGTAACGCAGAGCCGGGTGTGGTGGACGGCGGGGAGGGTGGAATGGCTGATGGCGAACGGATTCGGGAAGCGGTAGACGGGGCGATTGATCCTTTATATGTGAAGGCGCGGCAGGCGGCGGGGTGGAAGCTAGTGGGAGTCGAATGGGAGCGCGGGGCCGCGGACTCGCCACGAGCTACTGTGCCGGAGGCCGGAGCTGTGCAAAATATGCCGCTCGGTTGGCGGGCGGTGCCGGATGGCAGCCATTTGGAAGAGGATCCGGAGGAGATGCAGTTTCTTTTCGCGGTGATGGAATTGATGATTCAGGATATTTCGATCACCAAGGTCACGGAAGAATTGAACCGGCGCGGATTCCGGACGCGGGCGGGGAACGCGTGGGGTCCGGTGGCGATTTTCAACTTGCTGCCGCGGCTGGTGGAATTGACGCCGCGAATTTTTCGCAGCGAAGAGTGGGTGGAACGGCGGAAGAATCTGACGCCGGTGTTCTAGGGGAGGTGGGCGTTTCCGGGGGACGCCCGCCGGAGATTTTTATCTTCAATTAGTTTTGTGACTTCATCGCGTGCCGCGCTCTTGGTGCGACTTCCCCGCTTTTTTGGCGTCGATTATTTTGGTCGCGTGTCGGCAACGCAATCTTCGCCCGATTATTTTGAGGCGTTGGTTCCGTGTGATAAACTTTGCGTCGCAGTCTTGAGCTGGAGATTTTTTTGGACTGCCGATCGATGGGACTTCGGGCTCTGTGCAACGATTCCCCGCGAACCCCGCCAGGCCCGGAAGGGAGCAACGGTAACGGGTCAGCTTCGTGTGCCGCGGAACACCCGAAGTTCCTTTTATCGCCGCATTGATTTGAGCAGTTCTTCTTCGCAGGGCAACACCGCACATTGCCGAGAATCACGGGGCTCCCGAATCGATGAGTTATAAGGTTATCGCCCGCAAATACCGGCCGCAGACATTCAGTGAAATCGTAGGGCAGCAGCACGTCACCAAAACCATCGCGAACGCCATCAATTCGAACCGGGTAGCGCACGCCTACATTTTTTCGGGAGTTCGCGGCGTGGGCAAGACGACCACGGCGAGGATTCTGGCGAAGGCGCTGAATTGCGCGAAAGGCTCGACGGCGGATCCGGATGGGACGTGCGATTCGTGCCGCGAGATCGCGGAAGGGCGATCGCTGGACGTGATGGAGATCGACGCGGCTTCGAACCGCGGGATCGATCAGATCCGCGAATTGCGCGAGATGGTGCGGTACGCGCCGGCGAACAGCCGCTACAAAGTGGTGATCCTGGATGAAGCGCACCAACTGACGGATGAAGCTTCGAACGCGCTGCTGAAAACCTTGGAAGAGCCGCCGGACCGGGTGGTTTTTATTCTGGCGACGACGCGCGCGGAAGATCTGGTGGAGACGATCAAGTCGCGGGCGCAACTGTTTCAATTTCGCGCGCTATCGTTCAGCGAGATCGCGGAAGAGATCGAGCGGATCACCAAAGAAGAAAAAATAAAGATCGAGCCGGGCGCGGTGGCGGTGCTGGCGCGCGCGGCCGAAGGCAGCGTGCGGGACGGGCTGTCGCTGCTGGAGCAGGCGATTTCGTACAGCGGCGACGCGATTACGGACCTGCAAGTGCGCGAACTGCTGGGCGTGGTGGCGGAAAGCGTGCTGGACGATTTGGTGGACGCGATTGCGCAGCAATCGGCGGAAGGCGCGTTGAGCCTGGTACACCGTTTGATTCAGGACGGACAAAATTTGCAGCATTTCTGCCGGGAAGCGATCCGGCATTTCCGGAATTTGCTGGTAGCGCGAGTGTGCGGGGCGGAATCGGATTTGGTGCAGGCGCCGAAGGACGAGCGGGCACGGATAGCGGAGCAGGCCGCGCG
>DASWVE010000018.1:0-13019 GCA_036401315.1 Candidatus Acidiferrales bacterium | reverse complement strand
GTTCGTTCACGGCTCGGCATTTGTTCACGGCTGGGCATTCGTTTACGGCTTGGCAAGAAGATTGGGATTTTACTTGGTGCTGAGGAGGTAGAGGTCGGTGTGGGAGCTGGGTAGGGCGAAGACGACGGTGCTGAGGTCGTGGGAAAAATCGTAGGCGTTGCCGCCGGCGGAGAGGGGGAAGGCGAAGGGGATTTTCAGGCCGACCTGGACCGGGCCGGTGATTTTTCCGTTGGCCCAGGGCTGGCGGAAAATGGTGGTGTCGTGCTGGCCGGGGACCAGGTAGAGAATGGATTTGTCGTCGGGGGCGAAGGCGGGGTTGAAGGTGGAGACGCCGGGAGAAAGCATGGTGCACTTCTTATCGGCGGGCGTGTATTGGAGGATGCCGGTGCGTTCGCCGGCCCAGACGGCGCTGATCAAATATTTCTGGTCGGCGGAAACGTCGAGGACCTGGCCGCAATCGGATTCCACTTTTTCCAGGTTGGAGCCGTCGGGATTCATTTTCCAGAGCACCGGAGTGGATAAGTTGGGTTCAAAGCCGGTGAGGTACAGAGTGTTTTGGTCGCGGCTGAGAAAAATGGTGAAGATGTTTCCGGACGCCCAGGGAATCTGGCGCAGGCCGCTGCCATCGGGGGCCACCACGTACATTTTGTCGGTCTTGCCGGTTTCCGAATCGACGAAGTAGAAACGCGAGCTATCCGGGGTCCAACTGGTGGTGGCCAGGCTTTCGCCGGTGGCTATTTTTACTTTGCCGGTGCCATCGAGATTTGCAATCCACATTTCGCTGCGGTCGCGGGCGGGATTCAGGACGTAGGCGACCTTCTTCACGTCGGGCGAGATGGAAGGCTGCGTGGCATTTTCTTCCGCGATCTCCACGGACTGTTTGGTTTTGGCGTTGTAGGTGGACAAAATTCCCGCGGATTTACCGTTAACGAAATAAATTCCTTTTCCGTTGGGATCGAGCAGCGGCCAATAATCCGGGCCGATGCCGAAACTGACCTGCGTGTAAGTTTTATCGTTCAGGTTATAGCGCCAGATGTTGGTGAGGCCGTTGACGGTGCGGCTGAACAGCACGCTCTTGCCATTTTCGTCCCACACGACTTCGAAATCGGAGGCGGCGAACTGGCCCAAATCCTCGGCGGTCTTGGTGGTGAGATCGACCTTGTAGGCGTGGGCGTTGGGGAGCAAACCCACCGGATCGGCCGCGAGCGCCAGCAAGTGATTGCCGTCGGCGTAGGTCAGAATGGCGCGCAGGTGAAGCTTCGACGCGTCCAGGGAAAAGACCTGCTGCTCATTGAGCGAGGATTTGTCGCCGCGGAAAATGACATTGCTGTAGCCCTTGAGATAAAAAACCGAGTTGCCGTCGACGGCGGGAATCATGCCGAAGCCGGCGGCGATGCGGGTGGGCGTGCCGCCGAGAGTGGGAATGGCCCAGCCTTCGTCGCTGCCGACGATGCGGCTGTAATAAATCTGGGTGCCGTCGGCGGAGAAGCTGCTGACCGATTTGTCGCCGGCGTCGGTGGTGAGCTGCAGTGGTTCGCCGCCGGAAGTGAGCATGACGAAAACCTGGGCGACTCCGGCGACCTGCGAAGCGAAGGCCACAGTGTGACCGTCGGGCGAGAGGCGCGGATGGCGAATGGGTTTATCCCAGTGGCTGATCTGGGTGATTTGGGCGGGACCCGCGGGATTTTTCGCGGCAGACCAGAAATGGTAGGCGGCGAGGCCGGCGGCCGCGAGGAGAATGATGGTGGCGATGGCGGCGAGCCAGAGTTTGCTGCCGGTGGCAGGCGCGGCGGCTGCGGCGACGGAGCCTGACGCGTTGGAAATTTGCGCGGCGTTATTCGCCGAGGAAGAATTGGCCGCGTTCATCGCGCCCGAATTCAGCGCGCCGGTGGAAAACGAAGCGCTGGAGCTGCCGGGCGCGCCGGCGGCCGAGGCGGTCGTCGTGGTCAGCGGGCCAGAATTTTGAACGTGCTGCGGTTGCTGCGTGCTGGCGGAGATGCGGCTGGAATCGGTGTCGCGGCGGAGGCGTTTCAGGTCCGCGCGCATTTCGCTGGCGGATTGGTAGCGCAGGTCGCGATCCTTTTCGAGCGCCTTATTAATGATGTCTTCGAGTTTGACGGGCAGGTCGGGATTCAGGCGCACCGGCGCGACGGGGGCGCGATTCAGAATCGCGTCGGTGATGACGCCGGAAGTTTCGCCGCGAAAGGGAACCGCGCCGGTGGACATTTCGTATAAAACTACGCCGAAGGAAAAAAGATCGGTGCGCGCGTCGAGTTCCTTGCCGCGAACTTGTTCGGGCGACATGTAGGCGACGGTGCCGACGGCGATGCCGGGGCTGGTGAGATCCTCGGGACGAATGCCGGTCAGTTGAGCCTGGGTGGCGTCGCCCGTCATGCTGTGCACCGAGGCGAGGCGCGTTTGTTTGGCCAAGCCGAAGTCGAGAATCTTGGCGTGGTTGCGGTCGGTGACAAAAATATTCGCGGGCTTGATGTCGCGGTGGACGATGCCTTTGGCGTGCGCGGCGTCGAGCGCGTCGGCAATTTCGATGCTGAGGTCGAGGAGCGTTTCGAGTTCGAGCGGGCGTCCGCCGATGGAATGCTTCAAAGTTTTGCCGTCGAGACATTCCATGGCGAGGTAGGTGTGGCCGCCGTCTTCGCCGATATCGTAAATGGTGCAGATGTTGGGATGATTCAGCGCGGAAGCGGCCTTGGCTTCGCGGCGAAAACGTTCGAGGGCCAGCGGGTCGCGCGCGAGATCGTCGGGAAGAAATTTCAGGGCGACGAAACGGTCGAGGCGGGTATCTTGCGCTTTGTAGACGACGCCCATGCCTCCGCCGCCAAGTTTTTCGACGATGCGGTAATGGGAGATGGTGCGGTCGATGAGCGGCTGGGAGTCGTCCATGAAAGGCGAATGTTAATTGGTTGAAGGCGGGGAGTCAACGCGAGGTGGAGCGGCCGTTGCCTCGCGGCGGAGCCTCTTTAATTCGTGGATCTGGCCGCAGCGAAGAATCTCTTCCAGTATCGTTTCGCGCAGACCATTACGTCGGAGTGTCGGGCACGGCGTCGTCGTTTTGATTTTGGCGCGGGAGCATGGATGAGATCCTTCGTCGCGAAACGCGCTCCTCAGGATGACGCGGGGTGGTGGGTGGTTTGGGAGGCGAAGCTCGGGCGTTTGGTGATGTGGGCTGCGCGTTTTAGGCGATGCCGGAGGCAACGCTTTGAGATTGGCGCGTATCATTAATTACCAACCATGAGTGAAACGATGAAAATGCGACGGGATAGTTTTGTGCATGACGGGCTGAAGCTTTCTTATCTGGATGCGGGCGGCGATGGCGCGGCCTTGATTGCGCTGCATTCGCATTGGATGGAGGGGGCGACGTTTGCACCGTTAGCGGAGGCGTTGGCGGTTGCGCCGGCTGCCGCGCCGGCGTCCGCGAATGGCTGGCGGGTGATTGCTTTGGACCAGCGCGGGCATGGGGATTCGGATCATGCGGCGACTTATGCGCGGGCGGATTATCTGGGGGATTTGCGGGCGTTGTATGCGCATCTGGGAATTTCGCGGGCGGTTTTGCTGGGGAATTCTTTGGGTGGGGTGAACGCATATCAGTTTGCGGCGAAATATCCGTCGATGGTGCGCGGGTTGATCATCGAGGACATCGGGGCGGTGATCAACGACGACACGAGTTTTGCGTTGGCGTGGGCTGGGACGTTTCCGACGCGGGCGGCGCTGCTCGAAAAGATTGGGCCACGATTTTTGCCGTTCCTGCAAGATTCGTTTCGCGAAGTGCCGGGTGGTGGGTGGCGGCTGGCGTTTGAGCCGGCGGAGATGGTCGCCTCGCAGCTGAGTTTGAATGGCGATCATTGGGACGATTGGCTGGCGAGTACGTGTCCGGCGCTGGTGATTCGCGGCGGGGAAAGCCGGGTGACGAAGGCGGAGCATCTGGAGGAAATGGCGCGGCGGCGGGCGAATACGCAACTTCGCGTCGTGCCGGGCGGACATGTGGTGCATTTTGACAATTTCGCGGGATTTACGGAGGCGGTGCGGGAATTCTTGCGGGAAGTGTAGTGAGAGTCCGGGCAAGAAGATGGAATCGAAGAGAGGTCCTTCGTCGCGAAGGGCGCTCCTCTGGATGACGGCCAAGTGCGGTTGGGCGGCGAGTCAGGGTTGGGCGGCAGAGCCGGATCATTTTGCGCGAAGGATCGGGCGCCCACAAATTCAGAAGTAACAACCATGCTTCGTCGCAGCGAGTTCGGCGCGGGAGCATGGATGAGATTCTTCGCTGCGCTCAGAATGACGCGGAGCTAGGGATGGTTTCGCGGCGAGGCTTGATCGTTGGGTGAAGCGGCTAAAGGCCCCACCCTTCGCTTGAAACAACGGCGCGAAGGATGGGCCACCCGCAAATTCAGGTGCGAATTCACAAACACAGCGGCGCGAAGAGTGCGGCACCCGGAAAATCGACGGCACGTCGCTTAGTGGGCGGGCATGGTTAGGGGTGGGGCGGATTTGTGGATTTCGTTTAGCTCGGCCATGACTTTGGCTGGGATTTTCAGGGTCGCGGCTTTTAGGTTTTCGCGCAGGTGGGCTACGGACGAGGTGCCCGGGATTAGGAGCATGTTCGGCGCGCGATGGAGGAGCCACGCTAGCGCGATTTGCATGGGCGTGGTGTTCAGCTCGGCTGCGGCGGCGTTGAGTTCGGAAGCTTGCAGCGGAGTGAAACCTCCCAGCGGGAAAAAGGGAACGTAGGCGACTCCGGCGGCTCCGAGATGGTCGATGAAATTTTCGTCGCCGCGATAGGCCACGTTGTAAAGATTCTGGACGCAGACGATCTTCGCGATTTTCTGGCCTTCGGCGAACTGCGTCGGCGTTACGTTGCTCAGACCGATGTGACGAATTTTTCCTTGAGATTGCAATTCGGCCAGCGCGGTGAGCGGCGCTTCGATCGAGCCTTCTTGCGGGCCCAGCGGCGGGCCTACGCGCAAATTCACGATATCGATCTGCTCGAGGCCGAGGTTGCGCAGGTTATCGTGCAGGCCGTCGGTGAGATCCTGGCGGGTGTGCGCCGGGATCCAGGATTTATCGGGGCCGCGGCGCGCGCCGAGTTTGCTGACGATGACGAGATCTTTCGCGTAAGGATGCAGCGCTTCTTTGATGATTTGATTCACCACGTGCGGGCCGTAAAAATCCGAAGTGTCGATGTGATTTACGCCGGAGGCGACGGCTTCGCGGAGTACGGCGATGGCGGCGTTGCGATCGGCGGGCGGACCCCAAACTCCGGGCCCAGCGAGTTTCATGGCGCCGTAGCCGATACGGTTCACGGTGAGTTGCGTGTGTGGAAAGGTGAAAGTGCCGCCGAGATTTTGCGACTTCGCTGGGCTTTCTGCTTGCGCCTGGTTCTGCTGCGTCATTCGGTTTCTCCTTGAGTGCGGCTAAGAATTGCGTTATTGCTGTGATGCTGGATTAGATGAAGCTTTCTTCAGGTTAGGAGTTCGCATTTGGCGCAACGGGCACAAATCGTGCTGGAACCGCGTAAAAGGCCCGTTCAGGCGCGTTCGACGGCCAGCGTGCGGGCCATTTTAGAGGCGACCATTCAGGTTTTGCTGCGCGTGGGTAAGGAGCGTTTGACCACCACGCGGGTCGCGGAACGCGCTGGAGTTTCCGTTGGAACTTTATACCAATACTTCCCGAACAAGAGCGCTTTGCTGCGGGCGGTTTTGCAGCGGCATCTGGATGACGTGACTTCGGCGGTGGAACGCGTGAGCCGCGAGCAGCGTGGACGCGCGGCGGAGGATATGGTCACGGCGGTGATCGAGGCGTTTCTGGCGGCGAAGATGCGGGACGGGAAGACTAGCGTGGCGTTGTACTCGGTGAGTTCGGACGTGGATGGGGCGAGGATTGTGGCGCAGACTGGCGCGCGGACGAATGTCGCGATGGTCGAAATGCTGAGGAGTGCGCGGCGGCCGCTGGTGCGTGATCCGGAAATGGTGGCGACGATGCTGCAGGGGGCGATGGCTGGGATTAGCCGAAGGCTGCTGGAGTCGGGAGATGCGGAGCGGCATTTTCCGGGGTTGCGGGAGGAATTGATTTTTCTGGCGCGGGCTTATGTGAAGGCTTGCGGGAAGTAGAGCGGCGCGTGCGTCGTCGTTGTGAGCTTGGTGCGGGAGCATGGATGAGATGCTTCGCTGCGCTCAGCATGACGCGGAGCTGGGGGGCGTTTGGCGGCGAAGCTCGTGTGATTGGGCGGCGCGGCGACGCGCGGTTAGGATTTCGCGGCTTCGTCGAAAACGGTGCGGGCCAGGTCGAGGCGCTGTTTTTCTACGCGGGCGACCTGGTCTTCGGCGCGGTTGATGAGGTAGGCGAAATCGGTGGACTGCAGGCGGATGTCGCGCAGGGAGGCGGCTTCGAGGGCGCGCCAGAGGGCGACTTTGCCTTCGATGCCGAGCTGCAGAAATTCCAGAGTTTCGAACGTGCCGAAGCCGATGGCGCCGGCATCGCTGAGTTTGAGGCGGCTGACTTTTTCGCCGAGCCAGGCCGCGGCTTCTTTCACGGCGTTGGAAGGCTGGCCGACGCGCACGGCGATCTGCTGCAGCGAAGTGCGATCGGTTTCGATGTCGAGCAATAATTCGGTGGCGAAGGCGCCGATGAAATCGGAATGGTGCAGGGTGTGTAGGTGCTCGAGCAGTTCAAGCGCGAGCGTGGCTCCGGCGAGATGGTCGTGCAGGTAAGTGCTGAGGTCCTGGGTCATAAGGCAGTGGATTATAGCGCGTCGAATTATATTTTGCGCCTCGGGCGAAACCAGTAGGCAACGTTCTTGAGGGCGTGGGGTTCTGCCGTTGGAAGGCCCGCGCGGTTGCTTATGGTCGGCGTTTTGCCATGCGATGGCCGCAATCTGCTGGCGTTCACCCCGCAGTAACGCCCGGCGCAGATGTCGGCGCCGCAGATGGTGGAGCGCATGGTCAAGCTGGAGAACTGCGTGTGGTCGCTGGCCAGCACGATCCTACTGGTTCCCGAAGGTGCGATCGATTCTGAAACGCGCAGGAAGTTGCTGGAAGAGGCGCGCGCGCTGCTGCATGAAAGCCGGGTGCTCGATCACAATTTGGAATTGCCTTTGCGCGCAGGGACTGGGCCGGTAGATTCGGACGCTGGAGAAATCACCATGCTTTTTCCGCCGACTCAACGTACGTAGAAGCTTCTCCTCCATTTTGCAAGCACGTCCGCGTGTCAATCGAAGAGAGATCCCTCGTCGGCGCGCAGAACGGGCGCACCTCTGTCCGGACTACAACGTGAACCGAAACTAAACGGCAACGGCTACAGTCGCGAATGGCTGGTAGCGCTGAGATGCTGGGCAACGGCGTGGTGGAATCTAAACCCGCACCCTTTGCTGAGAAGAAAAACGCAAAGAATGCGGCACCTGGAAAGGCGAAAAAACCCACCCTTCGCAGAGGCGACGAAGAATGGGCCTACCTAAAATGCGGCGGCGCCCCCGTCTTCGCGTTGAAGTGATTTGAGGATTGTGCCGATACAGGTCAGGTAGAGGCTTGCGCGGAGATGCGCGGGCTTCGCTTGCCTATGGCTCAGACGCGCACGCCTCCGACGGTTCCTGCAGCAGCGAACAGCGCGCGGACGCGCGCGGGTACGATGGGTTCGACGGCTTCGGCCGCACCCCGGACGGAACTGCACACGCCAGGAGTGTTGGTTAGCGACGAGGCGCCGCTTTTCTGCCGCGGGCTGGCCGCGGCGGTGGCGATTTGTGCGGCTACGGTGCTGGTCGGATGGCAACTGGGGATTCGCGGGCTGCAGGGTTTTGTGCCGGGATTTCCGCGGATGAATCCGATTACCGCGATTTGTTTTTTGGCGATGACGGCGGCGCTGTGGTGCATGCTTTCCGAGGATTCGCCGCCGGCGCTGCGGCGTGCGGGGCAGGCGCTGGCGATTTTTGGTGGAATGCTTTCGGCAGTGCGGCTGAGCGGCATGCTGGCCGGGCGGAATCCGGACATCGATCAGATTTTTTACGCGGCTAGCGTCAGCGATCTACATTCTCCGGCGCGGATGGCGGCCGGGACGGCGATCAATTTTATTTTGTTCGCGGGCAGCTTGCTGCTGCTCGACGCCGAGGGCCGGCCAGCGCGGCGCGTTTCGGAATTTCTGGCGTTCGCGGCCGGATCGGTTTCGATCGTGGCGGCGACGGGCTACGCGTACGGGACGCAGCCATTCAACGGGTACGTTTTGTACCATTCGATGTCGTTCCCCACTTCAGTTTGCTTCGTGATTCTGGTGGTGGCTTTGCTGGCCGCGCGGCCGAACCGCGGATGGGTCGCGGTGTGTTTGGGCAGCGGGACCGGCGCGCTGGTGGCGCGGCGGCTGGCTCCGCTGGCGATTGCAACGCCGATCGCGCTGGGCTGGCTGCGAATTCTGGGTCAGCGCATGGGTTGGGTGGACGTGGAGGGCGGCATCGCTTTGATGACCGCGGCGCATGTGATTTTGCTGACCGCGATCGTGTTGTGGACGGTGCAGATGCTGCAGGACCTGGACGACGAGCGCGAACTGGCGCGCGTGGGCTTGCAGCAATCCGAGGAACGGTTCCGGCGCCGGAGCTTCGAGCTGGAGGCTTCGAACAAGGAGCTGGAGGCGTTTGCGTATTCGGTCTCGCATGATTTGCGTTCGCCGCTGCGCGGGATCGATGGCTTCAGCCGGATTTTGCTGGATGAATTCGGCGAGCAGATCGGGGAAACCGGGAAGCGTTACACGACGCAGATTTGTGCTTCGGCGCAGCATATGGGCGAAGTGATTGATGACTTGCTGAATCTTTCGCGGGTGACGCGGGATCCCTTGAACCGACAGATGATCGATCTGACGTTTTTGGCGGAAGAGATCGCCGGTCAGCTGCGGGCGGGCGAGCCGGGGCGCTTGGTGCGATTCGAGATTGGGCGGGAGTTGCGCGCGCAGGGGGATTCGCGGTTGGTGCGTTTGGCGCTGGAGAATTTGCTGGGGAATGCGTGGAAATTCACGCGGAAGCGCGCGAACGCGGTGATTGAATTTGGCGCGGCACCGTCGAACGGCAAGAACGGGTCGGTGAATGGTGCGGCTGCGGCGTTCGCCGGCGTGGCTACTTTTTTTGTGCGCGATAACGGCGCGGGATTCGATCCCTCGCACGCGAGCCAGTTGTTTGGCGTGTTCCGCCGGCTGCACGGTTCGTCAGAATTTCCGGGGACGGGGATTGGGTTGGCTACGGTGCAGCGGATCGTGCAGCGGCACGGCGGGAAGGTCTGGGGCGAAGGCGCGATAGAGAAGGGCGCTACGTTTTCGTTTACGCTGCCGGGGTAGGGATTTTGCCGTATTCGCGCAGCAGCAGGCGCCGATGCGAGTTCGCACGCACGTTGATTCATCTCCCACGTCGTCGTCATTCTGAGCGCAGCGAAGAATCTCATCCAGTATCGTTTCGCGCAGGCCATTACGTCGGAGCGCCGCTTCGTTGGGCGGGTCGTCGTTATGATTCTGGCGCGGGAGCATGGATGAGATCCTTCGTCGCGAAAGGCGCTCCTCAGGATGACGCGGAGGTGGGGTGACGTTCGGCGGCGAAGCGTGGGCAGCGCGCTTCGCGGCGTAGTCGTTATTATTTTGGCACGGGAGCATGGATGAGATCCTTCGTCGCGAAAGGCGCTCCTCAGGATGACGCGGAGGTGGGGTGATGTTCGGCGGCGAAGCGTGGACAGCGGAGGTGGCGAGCTGTTTGGCGGCGAAGCGCGGGCGTTGGGTGGCTGCGGGCTGCTGCTATTTTCCGGCTAGGCGGGTGCCGAAGATTTTTGCGGTCATCACGGCCAGAAGTAATGCGCCGGTGGCGAAGGCTAGGGCGTCGGGGAGGAGGCGGAAGTGAAATTCGCCGACGTAGCGGAGCAGGGCGAAGGCCAGGGAGGCGTTGAAGGCGGCCCAGAGGACGTTGACTACTGGAGAGGATAGGCCTTTGCCGGGAGGCTTAGCGAAGGGCGTGGGGAAGGGGCGGCCGCAGACTCCGCTGACGAAATGCGGCACGGCGTTGACGGCGAAGGCGCCGGCGAAAAAATAGGCGAGATAGAAATACCAGGGCATTGTTTTTCAGTGCCGCGTCGCGCGACGGGAAATGCGCCGGTGCGGATCGCGGCGGAATTGTGGATCGCGTCGCGTCGCGCGGCGGAATCACCGCGCGGCAAAATCGCGATCTTAGCTTAGTACAGCGACGCTACGGTTTTGCCTAGCTCGACTTGCTGGCCGCCGGTGTGCTTGACCTTCAGATTGAAGGTGACGTCGACATGGTCGCCGATTTTCACGAAGGGAATCCCTTTGTTCATCCCGTAGTCCTTGCGATTGAAAACCATTTTCCCTTCGATTTCGCTCAGGTGGCCTTCGCGGTGGGAGACGACCAGCGTCAATTTTTCGGGCTGGGTGGCGCCGCGAATGGTGAAGTCGCCGTCGACTTCGATGGTGTTGGGGCTGGTGGCGACCATCTTGGTGGAATGAAAAGTGATCGTCGGATTATTTTGGGCGTCGAAGAAATCCTTGCCCTTGAGCTTGCCGTTCTTCATGCCGCTGCCGGTGTCGACGCTGTCGGCGTCGATTTTCACGTCGAGGACGCCGGTGGTGACGTCGGTCGATTGAAAAGTTAACGTGGCGTCCCATTTGTCGAATTTCCCGGCGATGGCGACGGAGGCTTTCACCGCGAATTTGATGGTGCTGCGGTCGGGCGTGATTAGAAACGTCGGGATTCCGGCGGCGGGAGACTGAGCCAGAGCCGCGGAAGACAGCAGAAGCGAAGCGATAAAACAGAAAAGTGTTCGGCGCATGGCGGGAGTCTGAAACGAACCGGCGAAGTTGTCAACTGCGGATGTTCGGTCACGACTTCGATTTTCGTTCGCTCTTGCTGATTCATTTTTGCGCAGACATTTATTTTGCGGGTTTGGGGCGCGTGGTATGCTCGGCACCATTTTATTTTCCTGGGAGGGCGGGGATGAGCTTTTCAACTTGGGGTGCGCGATTCAAGAAGTGTGCAATTTTTGGCTTGGTGGCGGCGGGGTGCGCGTTCGCGCCAGTCACTCTGGCGCAGACGGCGGCTGCGGCGGCGCAGGCGGCTGCTTCGCAAAATACGGCGGCCGGTAGCGCAGCGGCGAAGCCTACGGTGGGTTCGGATTTGGTGGCTACGGCTGATCCGGGCGTGGCGCGGCCGAATACGAAACATTGCGAAGTAACTTTGCTGACCGATCAGGCCTTCGACGACTTCAACAATAAGGATTTTTCGTACACGCCGCCGGCGGGATGCCGCGGACCCTGGGCCAAGGTGGTCTTCACCGGCGATTTTTCGATTCAGCCGGGCGTGCAGTTTGACCGCACTGGGCAGCTTTTCTTTGGCGGCGTGAATATTTATTTCGGCACTACCGCGGAGCCGCTGGCGTCCGAGACGGACACCTGGCACGTGGAGCGCGACCTGACCGATTACACCGCGCTCTTCAAGACCGCGCAGACCGGTTACGCCAGCCTGGGAAATATCGTGGGCGCGGACGGGTTGAATTCGATCATCTTCGGCACGTTCAAGCTGGAATTCTACGAAGCGGACTTTTTTAATCCTGCGCCGCGCACGGCGGATCAGGTGCTGCCGGTGGAGCAGGGCGGCAATCCTTCGTTCCAGATCACTTCGACGAACACCGAAGTGGTGCAGAGCTTCACGCTGCCCAAAAATGTGGAAGCCGCGTATCTCGACGTGATCGCGCAGAGCCAGAACGCCGAGGAGCAGTGGTTCTTCTGCGTTTCGAATGACATCGCCGCGCCGCTTTTCGATTGCGGCAACACCGCGTTCCGCGAAGTGGAAATTACGGTGGACGGCAAGCCGGCCGGCGCGGCTCCGGTGTATCCGTGGATTTATACCGGCGGGCTGGATCCGGGTCTGTGGGTTCCGATTCCGGGCGTGCAGACTTTGAATCTGCTGCCGTATCGCGTGGACCTGACTCCTTTTGCCGGCACGCTGGATGATGGCGAGCCGCACACCGTGGGCGTCAGCGTATTTAACGCTTACAGCTATTTCACGGTGACGGCGCAATTGCTGGTGTATCAGGATCCGCGTTCGAAAGAAATTACCGGCGCGGTAACTGAAGACACGCAGACGGCGCCGGCGCCGGTGGTGACCGATACGGTCGTACTCGACGCGAATGGATTGGGCACGGGCGTCGACACCGTCACCAATGCGGAGAAATTCGCGATCAGCGGGTACGTGAATACTTCGCACGGGCGGGTGACGACCAAGGTCGAGCAGACTTCGAACTTCAGCAGCGCCGCGACGATTACCAGTTCGGCGACGGCTTACATCCAGAACAACGTGAACACCTCGACCACGCACGTGAAGGTGACCACTTCCGAAGGCCCGATTTTCACCACGAAGGAGACGACTTTTTCGTATCCGATCACGGTGAATCTGGACGAGGAATTTCTGGCGAACGGCAACGTGACCGAGGCGACTTCGATCGATCAGAAATACGAGCGCGAGGTGACCGATTCGTTCCTGGGTTTTCCGATCTTCAGGAGCAGCGTGACGAATGAGGTGAAGCCGACGGACTTGGCTACGTTCGTTCTGACTCCGAACGGCTACGAGTTGGGCCCGAATACGGACCAGAGCAGCTCGCAGACGTACATCTATAACGATTCGCTGGGCGGATGCTACAACCGGACGTTGACCGCCGCGGCGAATGTGTTGACTGGAGTGGAAGACAAGCACAACTGTAAATAGTTCGTGTTTCTAACGCACGATGGATTCAACGCAAGGGTAAGGTCCGGGGAATTAATCCCGGGCCTTTTTGTTTTTGCGGCCGCATCGCCCAGCCGGATCGAGCTTCGCCGCCGGACGATCTATACGCTCCGCGTCATCCTGAGGAGCGTCTTTTGCGACGAAGGATCTCATCTATGCTGCCGCGCCGGGATCAAAACGACGAAGCCGTCTTCGACGTTACGGCCGGCGCGGCACACAACTGGATGAGATTCTTCGCTGCGCTCAGAATGACGGT
>DASWVE010000017.1:0-21439 GCA_036401315.1 Candidatus Acidiferrales bacterium | reverse complement strand
ATTCGTGTTGGAGTTCATGGCAACGTAAAGAAGCTTGTTCGTGTATGTGACAACGTCTCCGGCATTGTAGGCTGCACTACTGCTCCAGTTCGGATAGTCGCCCACTTGAAGCCAGTACGTCGAACCGGGCGCTGACGGGATTTGTCCCGTATTGAGCGTCAGGCATTCCCACACCAGTCCGCCATAGGCGACCAACGCACCGGGGCTGTATGCGATCGTGGCATCCCAGGCAGGATAGTTCGCTACATCGAGCGCGGAAGTTGCTGTCGAATTCGGGTCATAGATTAGTTTTGAATCACCCCAGATCCGTCCAATCGTCGCCGGACCTTCACCGAACGCTATGGCAAAGCTTGAGAAGTAGGTATAGCTAGTGACGGTGGGACCGCCTTTTTTTGAAGAGCTTTTCTGGTACATCAGGCCTGTAGTCCAGATCATTTGTCCCGCGAAGCGGACCGTTCCATATCCGAAAGGAATCGGCGCACCGTTCTGCGCGTTCGCGATCTGAAGGCTTGCAAGGGGAGGCTTCGGAGTGGAAGGTCGATCGACGAGGCGATAAATCAGCGAGCCGATTTCGATCGCGGCTGTGATGGCGAGCAGTGCCATGGAGTTGTTTACGTAAGACCGGGGACTGAGAAAATTCCTTCGATGCGACGGAGCCATTTCGGCGCGAGCGAATGCTCGACGACGCGTCCGAGCGATGCAAACGAGTGGATCATTCCCAGGTGTCCATTCAATTCGCTTATGATCGCCACGTGGCAGGTGACTCCTGGCTCATCTTCTCGATATTTCACCAGCAGCGTGATCACGTCGCCAGGCTCGATCGGATCCCCGAGAGATTTTGATATCAGCCGTTGCTCGCATGCCACATGGACATCGTTTCGAGTCGGTTGCGGGCCGTAGTTCAAATTGTCCGTACGTAAGATCGCCGCGCCGTTCTTGTCGGTCAGGCCTAGGTCCTCACCCGCACAGACGAGCAGCCCGACGCAATCGACCGCCTGATTCTTTCCGCCCAGATGCGCGCGGCCCTGGTGCCGGTGCGGCAGGCCGATATATTTCCGGGCCTGGTTAACGAACTGGAGTTTGGTCGGCATGGCTTACGGATAGTTCAGGTAGTTATCGGGACCGGGAATGAAGCTCTCGCCACGGAAATTCTCGATATTGGCGAACTTGTTTTGACAATCGCTCGGGAGATGGTTGCACCCCGGCTCGATCGTGAATGTGTCGCTTGCAGCCGGCTGTTGCGGCATCGGGAGGAAGAGAAGAAGATTCGTGCCGTCCCATGTTTTTATTTCGAAACTGTAGCCGTTGAGGACTCCCGAAGTGAAAGTGATGAATCCGTCATCGAACCAATCCGCCGGCGCCGCGGTTGTGGGAGTCGAGGATCCCACCATTTTCAAACCGGAGCTCGGAACGAGTTCAACCGCGCTCGTCACGCTCGAAACCGACCCGCTCTGCTGGTAAGCAGTGACGTCTACCATGCAATTCCACTGAGAACCTACGTCGATACCGTTTAGGCCGGATCCGAATGTCGCGCGGCACACCGGGCCGTATGTCTGTCCCAGAATTGTGGTGAGCTTATATGCCAGTCCCCGGATCTCCGCGGTGAAAAGTCCGTTTTTCATCTTCACGACGCCGAGCGTTCCCGATCGAACAAGAAGATCGCCCATTGTGAGGTCGTTCCAGTTCAAGACGCGGATTTCGATTTCAGCCTCGTCGTAGAGACCAGCTCGAAGGTCTGCGTCTGTGAGCGAGGAGGAATTGAGGAAGCCAGTCGCCTCCATATTGTCGACCGAGAGGTCGCTCTTGCCAGCCGCGGCGGATCCGGTGAAGCCGGTCGAATACAGATAGGTAACCGTGTCGCCGTCGGGATCGGTGTAGGTGATATCAACGTCGTGGGTAGTGAATCCGAGAATAGTCCCATCGACTCGCTTCACTTTCCATATCCACGCGAGCGTTGTCTGACCGCCGGAAAGATGCGCCTGGAGAGCTGTTGAGCAGGATTTCAAAACAGGCCCTTAATAGTTTGGAGGCAGCACTTCGAGTAGCTGGACGCCATGCAGGCTGATGATCGGCTGCCCTCCATGAACATTTGAGTCCTCGACCTGAAAAGGTAGGTCGTCGGTGTCGAAGCGCACTGGATAATGGAATTGACCGGTGGGAGAGCTAACCACAACGCCGTTTCCTGGCGCGGCATTCATTGTGACCAGACCGGTGGTGGCATCGAGAGTGAACGCTGCAGTTGGCGTTCCATTCAGAGCGATTGTCACCGACTGGGCTAGAGCATTCCCCAGGTAGTCATTTATTGTGTTCCAGACGGGCTTCGTTATGTTCCGAACGTAGCTGCGGCCGCCGATTGTGTATGTCTTGGTGAGCTGGAAAACGGTAGTCGATCCGTTCCCTACTCCAAGGGTCTGCGCGACGGTCCACTGATAATCGAGATGGTCCTTCAGTCGAAAAGCGTCGGCTCGGCCTCCGACGACTTCAAAAAATGCCAGCAGTGCATCTATATAGGCCTGACGTGTGCCGCTGAACTGAGATGGCGGCGGCGTCTGCAAATCGATGGTCCATTTTCCGCGCGAATTCGCCCAGTTGCGGTTCCTCTGTTCCTGGCCGGAAAACCCTTGATTAACGGTGGTACTGAAACCCGCCGGCGAGCCCAGGCGCTTATAGCCGATGTTGCGCGGGAATTCGACTTCGAAGAATGCCATCTACCCGTTCCTTGAAAGTGCGGCGCTGGTCTCGCGGTGCCACCGCGCGGCGATCTGGCCGTGCGATCGACGGAACGAGTCTGCGTCGCTCACTCCGTAGATATGGAAGTTCTGGCTGATGACCTGACCACCCTGCATTTTGAGCGATGGTGCGACTTGCCCTGACTGATGCGGCACGAAGAATTCCGGGTGCTTCTCGCCAACGATATAGGCCTTACCCGGGCTCACACCGCCGCCGCCGGCGAGAAAGCCGCCGAAGATGCCTTTGAACACCGAGCCGATCGAGGAGCCTACCGTCGAAACCACGCTTGAGACCGACGACACTACTTTCGAGAACACACCTTCAATGCCGGAAAAGGCATTTTTAAATGCCCCTGAAATGCCTCCACTTGAATCGTCCGAAGAATCTGAGGAGTCCGAATCATCGCTCGATGTGCCCGAAGATTTCTTGAAAAGTGAGCCGATCAGCGAGGTGCTTCCCGGGGCGCCGCTAATGGCATTTCCCTGTGCGTCGACCGGAACCGTGTAGAACGGATTTGACTGCGAGCCGTCGGCAGCACCGGCTCCCTTGCCACCCCCGAACAAGCTCCCTACCAGTGAAAGAGAGCCCGGCAACGTGCCGGCCGTGCCGCCGGGCCCGGTAGCCGCCGCCGGATGTCCCGGTGTTCCTGCGATCGGTGAGACAAGTGCGGCAAAGGTT
This sequence comes from Candidatus Acidiferrales bacterium, assembly GCA_036401315.1. Lineage (GTDB taxonomy): Bacteria > Acidobacteriota > Terriglobia > Acidiferrales > UBA7541 > Palsa-295. The sequence goes on along the minus strand of DASWVE010000017.1, from coordinate 18,031 downwards.
TTTTGAAACTGCGCCTTGAGGACCTCTTCCGCGAGTGAATCGAAGAGCTGCCGGAAGTTCGCTTTTCCCGTTACAACGAATTTCGCAAGCTGCGTCGAGACATCGTCCATCGCTTTCGAGAGCGAAGAGAAAACCGTTTCACCGAACTTGTCACCCTGCAGCTTGATCTGGTTGAAGAACGCCTGAAACTTGTCGCTGACCGAACCGACCTTCAGCGCCGCCTGGTCCCATTCCTCGGTCAGCTTTTGCTGCGAATCGTCGATCGCCGCATTGCCGAGGAGTTCGGCATTCTGCGCGGAGAAAACGTACTGCTGATACTGGGTGACCGCCTTGATCCGGTCCTGATAGATCAGCGCATCCGTTGCGGCAGTCGATTCGCCACGTGCAGCCTCTTGCTGCCGCAGCGTCTCAAGGTCAGCGATTTGCTGCTGTGTCGATTTGTAGGACTGTGAGCTCGCGACTTCCTGGGCGGAGGCGCCAGCACGCTGCGCGTCTGAAAGCTGCGTTACTGCATTTCGATACGCGGTGATCTCCGAACTCGAAAGAGACGGATTCGCATTTTGGAAGGAAGTGACCTGCTTTTCGATATTTTGCTGCCTGAGTGCTGCAGCACCTTCGAGAACCGCGGTCGTGTATTTATTCTGCTCCGTCGTCTCGAGCTGGAGGCTCTGGAAGGCTTCGCTGAAATTCTTTGCTTCAGCGGCCAGTGTGTATTCGTGAATGGCTGCCGCGGCTCGGTCGACGTTCTTGGCGAGCTGATCATAGAGCGCGACCAACGGGCCGAGATCCGTCTTCGATGCGCCAGCTTGGCGCATGAGATCGATCAGAGATTTTAGATCCGTCGCGTCCTGTTTGAAGGGCGCGAGCTTCTCCGCTTCCTTGGCCTGTTCGGTTGCGAGCGGGCCATACGCCTGGGCAAGTGTTTCGACCGATTGAGCTTGTTCCTGAGTCTTACGTATGAACTCCTCGATCTGGTTCGCTTTTGTGGCGGCCAGCTTACCGGCAGCGATCTGCAGGTAGAGTTCCCGGATTTTGGGAGCGTCTTTTTCAAGCTCTCCGAGGTAAGCCTGCACCGATCCGATTTCAGCCTGATACTTAACTCCTTCCTCGGGATGTGCACCTGCCAGTGAATTCGCGAGCTGCTCACGGAGTGTTCGCTCGCGATCGAGCAGGGTCGTACGTTCCTCGAGGATCTTGGCGTCGGCTTCGCCGGCAGCTTTCTGCAGCGTCAGTGCAGCAACTCCCTGCGATGTGGCGGACGCTAGTTTTAATTCGGAGGTGGACTGCTCCTCGAGCTTCGCAATTAAATCGGCTACTTCATCCTTACCGGTAACTCCGCCAAGTGTCGGCGGCTTGATCGGCGGTGGACCAAAAATCGGAGGCTTGGGAGGCTTCGGGGTCGGAGGAGCGCCCGGATCGGTGAAATAGGAGCCGATGAGGCGCGCTTCGACTTGCTGAGCGAAGCCGATCGGACCCTGCGCAAGAGTGAGAAACAGGTCACGCCAGGCGTGACCCTGCGTAGTGATCTCGACCATTTTGTCGGCGACGGCCTGCATCGATGGCAAGAGAAATTCGGTGAGCGACAGAGCAAGTCCTTTGCCGGCGCCTTCGATCTCCCCGAGGGTTTCCTTGAATACTTCGGCTTGCTTGGCGGTTTTCGTGCTGAGCGTGTCTCCGAGCTCATTCGAACGGATGAGCAGCCGATCGATGCCTTCGCTGCCTCGATCGAGGAACGCGATCATGGCATCGCCGCTTCGGCCGAAGATTTGCATCGCGAGCGCGGATTTCTCGACTCCATCCGGCATCACCGAGAATTTATCTGCTACCTGTTCGAGGATGTCGTCGACCGGCCGCATATTCCCGGAGGTATCGCGAAGCGAAATTCCCAGGCGGCTATAAGCATTGATGGCGCCCGCCGGCGCGTTCGCTGCCGCGAACGCTGACTTGCTCATGCGCTCGAGAGAAGTCGTCATTTCCTCGGTATCTACGCCCGTCTGCTTTGCGGCAAATTGAAAACGGGAGAACGTTTCAACCGAGATGCCGGTGGATTTTGAGAGCTCGTAAATTTTGGCGGCCGACTCTGCGGTCTCAACCGCCAGACCGATCGCTGCAGCGCCTACGGCCGCCAGTGCACCGGCAGCGGTTCCGCCGGCAACCGCCAGGCCCGACAACCCGCCGCCGAGTTTGGCGATTCCGGCCGTCGCTGTTTCGGCGTTTTGACCAATTTTCGAAATCGCCTGAGCGATTCCCTCGCCGATGGCTCCGAACGGCCGCAGGGCTGTCTCCGCGATATCGCCAAGGGTTGAGAAGGAATCCTGGATATCACGACCGGCTTTCTTTGCGGCATAGGACGCCGTCGACATGCCCGACACGAAGTCGGCTGTGTTGGCCTTGAGATCGACGAACAGTGAGAAGAGAGATGCCATGGGTCAGTTTTCAGGTTTTATGAAATTGTGGAATCAGCTCACATTCAATCCATGCGCCGCATCCGCACCGCCCGCGGCAAATCTGTTCGATCTCGGGCATGCCAGCAGAATCTCGTTGTGTTACCGCGGCGACCGTAGGGACCTGCGAGAGGCAGCGCGGACATTCAACGTTGCCAGCACCGAGATGGGTCACAAGGGAGCTCATCCTCGGACAAGTCGGGCCTTTGACGGAAGAGGATCCGCGACACCCAGGACGGCTTTCAGGTCCTCGATGTGAATCTCTGGCTCAGGCTCGGTTTCTTCCGGATCCGGATCCGCGAAATCCCCCAGCGGTTTGGGGACAAATTGATCCGCCCTAAAGACGGGATCCGATTTGTCTCTTCGGTTTGTATTGTAGATCGCTGCTGCGATTTCGCCGGCAGCCATCATCCGGCGCCGGTGAGCTTCGTGATGTCGATCAAGCAGCGCTTCAAATTGCTCTAGGTTCAGCTCGCCGAACTCGCGGAGACTGAGGCCGAGGTCGTATCGGGCAATGGACCAGAGATCGATCCAGCCGAGGGGATCGTCCCGCTCGCCGGCGTCTTCGTCTCGTCCAAAGGGCTTTCCGTTTCATCACCTCGTTTTGCTTTCTCCTCGGCCTCCGCTTTGAGCTGGGCAAACTTCTCGCGTTTTGCTTTCGGAAGATATGCGAGATAAGCCTGCCAGAGCGCCTCAGTGACCTGGTCAGCATTGTTTTCCTGAATATAGGAACCGATCACGCCGGGACCTTCGTCAACATCGAGCTCGGGATGATGAGAGAGACAAGCAGCCCAAAGCATTGTCGCGAGTAGCTTAGGTTCGCCGATATGCTTCCAGATACTGTAATCAGTCAAGAGCAACTGGGTTTTTTCCTGCAGCGCGGCCGCGGCTGTCATATCGAACGCGAGCTTCAGTTCGACCTTGATGATCGGTCCGTATTCCTGCTCGAGCTCGAGTGTGAGCGGCGTTGACGGTGCGATACGGCGCCGGAGCGCCGCTGTTTTCTTATCCGGCAGCATTGTTCTCCTCTGTGTCCCTCTAGGCGATCTGTTCTTCAGCGACCCATGCGTCGGCCCACCAGGTGCGCGTCGCGCCGAGCGATGAGGAAGCGAGTTGGATCTTCAGGCGGTAGTTACGGCCGGGTGCAGGATTGAAGGTCCCATTCGGGAAGGTGCATTTGTAAACGCCACCCCCGGTCGTCGACATGGCGACGGCCGTTGCACCAGGAACCGATTCTCCATATTCGTCAAGAAGCGTAGCCGTTCCGGTGCAATCGGTGACGGGCGTCACGCCGTCCGAACCTTGCGCGACGGTCCAGCTCAAGAAATTGTCGCTAGCCGGTACAAAGATGAACGGATCGCTGATCGCTCCGGTGTTGAATGCCGTGCTGCTCATGTTCGCTAAGCTCCCTGAACCATGACGCGGCCGGCCGTCGCGACCAGTCCACAGCGGACACTGCCGCCGAGTGCGATCATCGCCTGCGCGACCGAGCCTCCCGTGGCCTCCATGGCTGTGATTACCGCTCCGCGGGTGGCGATTTCTTGTGGAGTCGCCCGACTCACGGAGCTTGCCGTTGCCACGATCGCAGCGATCACGGTTCCTGCGATCGCGAGCAGCCAATCGATAGCAACTCGGCCGGTGCCGAGAATTGCCGACCAGGCGGACATCGAGGCGGAAATTGTTTTGCGAACCAGCCGTGTCATTGAGCCGCTGAAGCTGGCCGTCGATGCCGACAGCGACTTGAGGACACTCCTTGTCACGGCGCCGGCGAAGCTCGCCATAGCCGCATTGAGCGCGACTGCGAAGGTGCGTGCCCGGGTGAGTGTGGCGGACCAGGCCGACACCGCGGCCGCCAAGGCTTTGTCCGTGTGCTTAGCGCAGATGCCGGCAAACGAGCTCATTGACGCGGCGATCGCGCGCCCGGTTTGTCTCGTGGTTGATCCGGCGAAGGTCGACATCGCCGCGACGAGAGATTTCCCCGTTAGTCGTAGAACGGATCCCGAGAATGAGCTCATCGCTGCGTTCAAGGCTTTAACGAAGACGCGGATCGTGTCGAGCGTGGCCGACCAGGCTGACGTCGCAGCGGCCAGGACTTTCTCGGTTTGTTTTGTGCAGCTACCTGCAAATGAGCTCGTCGCTGCAGCGAGACCAGAAGCGAAATTGATTTGCCTCGCAACCGCTCCTCCGAATGAAGCCATCGCCGCGACGATCGTGGCTGCGAACATGTGCGTCATTGTGAGCGCGGCGGACCAGGCAGCCATCGCGCCGCTCAGGGATTTATTGGTTTTCTTGAAAAGTGGAGGCGCTGAGATCGTGTTACTTCCGCTGGGGATGTTGTTCCAAGGCGGGTTGATGGGAATACCGCTCACCGGAGTCGCCCAGATGCCGCTGATGAAATGCGTAATATTGATTTGTTTTAACATTCCGCCGGCGAAAGAGGACATCGCAGCAGTAAGTGTCACTCCAAAAATATGAGCTCTCGTGAGCGTTGCTGACCAGGCGGACATCGCTGCTGCCAAAGTTCTTTTCGTGAGCTTCACGTTGGCGCCGGCGAATGAGCTCATAGCGGCTGCTAAGCCTGAAGACTTGCGTGTTTGTTTGATAAGAGAGGGCATGTCAGGACCAGGTGGCCATAGCTGCGTCGAGTTCTTTTGTGAAAACCGTTCCGCCCTGGCAGAAGCTCGCGATCCCGGCCGAGCCTCCGCTTCCTCCCGAAGGCGTCGCCGTGAGACTCGTCTGGATGCTGGTCACGCCGTAGTCACCCAGGATCGTGTAGTAATCACCCGAAAAATTGACACCGCAGCGAAACGTGAAGGTCGATCCGGCACTTCCGAATGGTGTATTCGCCGACCAGAAGGCAATGATGGTTTCAACCGCATGCGTGGTCGTGATCGCCGGCGTTGTAGTTCCCGTCCCTACCGTTCCCGAGCCGCCTTGGTCGATCTGATTGACGAGTGACCATTCGCCTGAACAGATTCCAGCGAGGCCGCCGACCGAACTCTCGGACGCCGTTACCACGGTGCAGCCCTTCGAAATAGCCCACCAGGTGGTGTTGTGATAGCCACTCATCGTGGCCGTGTCGTCGAAGATCGGATGCCAGACTTCGCTTGCGTCCGACAAAATCGTCGGCGTTGCGCCGGCGAGCCCGTTGAAATACGAAACCAGAAGATTTCCGGACGTCGTCGCTGAGCCGAACGTGTTCACGTACGGGCTTGAGCCGTTGTAAGCCATGCTCACAGCCTGAACGAACGACGCTCGGGGCCGGGTCCATCGGCGGAGATATCGTTCATATCGCCGTCCAGGACTGTCGACGTCGTGCCGCGGGACGTAGAGAGGACCCCGCCTCTCAAACTGCCGGTTGACCTTCAAGGAGGGATCAGCTTCCGCCGGATGCGATGGTCAGCTTGTAGGTGAACTGAATGGAGTCGCCGTTGCCAACATTGATCGCCGAGAAAACGCGGTGATCCCACATCGTTCCCGAAGTCGACGCCGAAAATAGCCCCCACTCCGTGATCGCGGCCGACCCGCTGTAAGGAAGAGTGGCAACCGACTGGTAAATGTTAGCGCTCGGGTTTGAAGCTGTTCCCGAAACTCTCGCATTTCCGGTTCCTGTCTGCAGCGCGGTGTCGCCGATCGCCGCGGCCGTCGTGCCAGTCCCGGAGTCGTGATACTTGAACCCCGAAATCGTTGGCGAGGATCCGCCTGAGGCGAAGTCGGAAGCCATGTAGTTCACGCCGGTTGTGGTGACCAGTCCGAAGGCGTAGGGCGGCAGTTGGCCCGTTTGCGAGAAATGCCACAGCATCGCGAACGCCGCCGCGGTGCCCACAAGCCTGCAGAGTCCTCGGAACAGCTTCTTGAGCTTCCGCGAAAACTTACCGAGGTGCATCTTTGACCTTGAGATCATCCCGAGGTCCTGGCGCGAACCGTCCTGGCGGATCAGAACGGCCGAGAGTTCGCCGAAATAATCGATACGCTGAGAAATTTCCATCGGATTTTCTCTCCCTCAAAAACACGAATGGCGCGGAGAGCTTCCGCGCCATTTCGTTCGTCCATGCTGGTTTTGCCGACTGCCTTAGCTCTGCGTCGTCGTGCTGTAGAGGACGACCCAGGCGCCATTGCACGCCTCGAGCTCGACGACGTCATAGGCGGCCGCGAACGTGATGATGTGGTGGCTTGAAGGCTGCACGCCGCTCGCTGGTGTAGTGACCGTGTGGGCGTGAGCAGTGGTTGCGATGATCGTGAGCCTTTGCCCGTCGTTTCCGCCTGCCGATGGAGCTCCGGCCACGGGAGCGGCAAGGGTGAGAAGGGCTGCTCCGCTGTCGGTGATCTCGACCAGTCCCGAGGTAATACCGATCACGCCGGCGCCACCGGTTCCGGAGTGAACTTCGACGTTCTTTTGGACCGCGGCTCCCAGATTGGTCGAGGCGTCCGGGGAAGCTGATGCGACCTCGGAGCCAATGTTTGAAGTAACTACGGCTACGTCTGCCATGGTGTCTTTTCTCCCTGGCCTTTAAGAGGCCCTCACTTGAATTTTTCTTGCGGTTGTAATTCCTAAAACTCTGTAATCGGCCCGGTGATTGTGAGCTTCAGCGACTTCGAGGCCTGCTTGTCGATGGGCAGGTCGAAGTTCTTGTCGGTCACGTAACCCTGAAAGCTCAACCCGTTCGTGCCGTTGGGAAGCAGGATCTTCCAATAGAGCAACGTCTGGTTGTTGAAGTCCGTAGTGAGCTGGGTTTGAGTGCTGTTTCCCGGGATCCAGTTGCAATCGAAACTCACGTCACCCGAATCGAGCAGCGTGGGCAATTTCTCGCGGAAGTTGGAGGGCGAATCCATGTTGGTGACATCTGCCAAATCGGATTTGCCGCCACTTCCGTTAATTTTCAGGACCTCGGCGATCGTGGTGAACGTGCTATTGTCCGGACTGCGTTGAAGTTTAGAACCTCGTGCCGCAATGGAATTGCTCATCGTGTGTCACTCCTCTTGTTGTTTTCCGCCAGGCCTTGCGGCACGGGCGTCCTTTCCCGCCAGGTTGCGGGGAAATCTTTAGCTTCCCGAATCGACGTAGGTGATCTCGACGTCGAGCGGAGCCCCATAGTCGTAGGGCGCGTATTCAAACGAATCCGCCTCGAGAACGGTGTGCATGTGCTGAATCTCCGTCCCCTCCGCAAGCAGACCGGTGAAATTTTCCAGAACCTTCCGAATCGCTCGTTGAAGCTGCTTCGCACCCAGCCGCGATTTCGAGCGGCCGGTGAACTGGAAGCGCGCGGTCCTCGCCAGGTCTGGACCATCCATGCTCATCACCGGAGCGCCGGCAATCTGTTCGACTATGACAATCGGGAGGATCGGCGACGGCGGCGCCTGTCCTCCGAAGATCCCGGACGTGCCGTCTTGGCGCGAAGACTGCGTTCCGATCAGCGCAGCGATTGAAATCGAGCTGCAGAGGAGCTGGTAAAGTCCTTCGTCGATCATCCACGGCCTTTCATTTCTTTTTCGAGCGCCTCACGTGTGCGCTCGATAAATTTATCGAGGACTTCCTGCTTTTTTGCTTCACCCGATTGCCTGATGAACGGGAACGCCGGCATTCGATTTCCGCTCGTGGCTGCTTTGCGAGAAGTGCCCTTCGGGCGACGAATCCGAGGACCGGTACCGAATTCGAGGAACTTTGCCCAATAGAGCTTTGAGGAGAAGCCGACCGAAACAGAGCCCTCGAGCTCGCCATTGATGTGGGTTGAGAGCGAAACGTGATTCGCCAGGATCCCGAACTCGACCTGGTGCGCCTTGTCGCCGTGGTGAGGACCGCGGCGGACTCTCGCGGCAATTTCTTGCTGCCAGATGCGCCCGGCCGCCCGGAGCGCGTTCCGCATAATCGCTTTCGCCGCACGAAGAGGGGCGCGCTCGAGCATTTCCTCGATCTGATCGAGGCCTGTGATTTTCACTTCTACGACCCGGGCCATTTAAATTGCGGATCCGCCTTGCTCCTGCGCCGAGTCGTCCCGCTCGATACAAAGCAGCATGAGCAGTTTGTGACGTTCGTCCGGATTCTCGACGTCCTGTATCTGAAACTGGCGGTTGTCGAACCAGACATTCATGTTGGACTTCACGCCCGCGAGCCACCGGATCGTGATCCTATGCGTGACTTCTGAAACCTTTTGCTGGGCAGCTTCGAGCTCGCGACCGGTGAGGGCTTCAACCTTTGCCCACACCGTCGCGAACAGGTTGTTCTTGTCGATTTGCCAACCACCCGCCGTGTCTTGCGCGAGCGAGGGCTTCATGATCTCGATCCGGTGCCTAAGCTCACCGGCGCGGATTGTGGAGCTCGAAATCACGGGATGGGTTTTAGCTTGCAGGCTGAAGGATGGCGAACTTCACGGTCGCATCGTCCGCCGAGATGTGAACGCTTCCATCGGTTTGCTGCCAGCCGCCCTGTAGACCACGGAAGTTAAATGCCACGACCGCGCCTGCCGCAAGGGCGTAGCTCGAAACGTCTCCGGTACGCCCTTTATCATCGGCGACCGAAGTTATGGTGATGTGGTGTGCTCCCGTGTCGGTGTTCTGCGCAATCAGGATTTCGCGGCCCGTGAACGGAAACGAGTTTCCATTCGAGACGTCCGCGGCCGTCATTGTGAGGACGAGCTGGCCGGCGCTGACCAGGCTGCTTGGTCCCTTCGGAATTTGAACTGCAATTGGCGTTACTGACATTTCGGTTTCCTCCGTTCAGATTTGAAAGTTTGCTAGCCGCGTGTCGGCGCGAAGTCCAAAACGCGGATGTTCCAGAGAAGATTTTGAAGGTGCCAAGGCATCTCCTGTTTCTTCAGGTCACTAACAGCCTCGCGGTTCTCATTCCAGCTCGCGACGAGCTGCAGCATCGCGACCTTTGCGCACGCCGGCACTGCTGAACCCGAAACGCCATACCCGGCCGTGTAATGGATCCTGACTGCATTCGGCACGTAGAGAACGCTCGGCCAGTTGCCGCCCGCCGGCGCGGGGAAGAGCCGCGGAGGCTCCGAGATCCGGTCGACGAAGAATCCCCCGTCGGGCGCCACTCTTTTGTTCGTCCAAGTGAAAGGGCCATCGACAGTTGTGCCGTTTGTTGCGGCGTTCCAGGTCGGCGTCGTCGATCCAGAAGAAAACGTGCCGTCTTTATTCGCTTTCGAGTTATCGACGGCCGTGATCACCTGCAAATTGCCGTTCGTATCTTCGATCTCATCCCCGAGTTCGTATTCAACTTCCGGGACCCAGTTCTCGAGCACCGGGTAGAGGCTTAGCAAATTACCGGTTTCCGAGTCGACATAGTCGATCCGGTCGACGTCGACGAGAGGGCTTGTCAAAAGTTTAACCATCTGCGAATAGTTCCACAGCGTCGTCGAATATTTCGGCAGGGAGTAGTAGGCCGGTGGGTAAGCCATTTGCGACATCATCGAGTCCGTGTAGTACGGAAACGAATCAAGTGACTGCACAAAACCCTGATTGACCAGGCTTCGGCCTGTGAAACCCTCGACCATCTCGAGCGCCGCGGCAGCGTAGATCTTGATCAGCTCGTCGTCGTCTTTATTGTCAACGCGCAGATGAGTCTTTAGCGCGCGCAACGAGAGCGGCAGTTGCGCCGCCGGAATTTCGACCTGATGTCCTGCCATTTACTTCGCGGACCTCGTTTTCGGTTTTGGATTTTGCGGCGGCGCGATAGCTTTCTCGACCGCAGGCTCGACTCGCGCTGATTCGGCGGGCAATATTTCGCCTGTATGTCGATCGACGAGCTCGGCGGTGCCGCCGGCAAGCATCGCTCGCGCAACGGACGGGATAAATTCCTGAACCTGTCCGCTGGACTTCACTCGCAACAGCGTCATGCGATCCTCTGGAATCTTGATCATGGGAACTCGCTTTCTTTAAAAAACAAAAGGGCGCGGGGGTGGGCCGCGCCCTTCTGCCTTGGAGGAACCGGCCGAGTTTCCGACCGGGTGGGGTGAACCTGTTTCAGCTCGCGGCCTGCACGAGGTAGTTGACCGGGTGAGTGCCGGCGTCGATCAGGTTCCCGTCGTAACGCGCGAACCCGATGAACGCCACCTGGCCGTAATCGGCGAAGCGTTCGTTCAAACGCATGATCCCGAGCTCCTTCACTCGGCGGATCAGGTATTTGTTGAGCGCACCGAAGAGCACAGTCTTCGCATTGACGGCGATCTGCGCCATGTCATTGTTGACCGAATAACCGTAGGTGAGGATCGTGTCTGGAGCTCCTGCGGTCATTCCCGGTACCCAGATGGGTCGTCCGTATTTGTCGAGTAACGTCTTCGCCTGCCGCAGAGTGGTATCGTGCATCATCCACTTTGCGCCGCGGCGATAGAGCGGATCGACGGAGTGCTCGAGGTTGACCCAGTCGGCATAGCCGATTGTGGTGCCTCCCGTTTCGGATCCGCCGGTGTTGGCCGAGGATCCGGCAGCGACCAGGGGAATCCCCGGTCCGGATCCTGCGCCCCACGTTTGAGCGGATCCATTGTTGGCCACGACGGCCGTCACGATTCCGTTCGGCTCGGTGGTGCCGGCCCCGACGGTGAACTTCGTATTCAGAATGCGGCCGAGGCGAGTCGCCATTTTGTTTTGAAGATAGGCTTGCATGTCGAACGCCGAGTCCTGCAGCAATTCGAGCGAAACCTTGATCATCTTCGTCGAGAACTTGAACGCGCCAAGGTTGATGTGGCCGATGGTCACGTCCGCGATGCTGACCTGTTTACCTTCTCCGACGATTTCGCCCGTGATCGTGGTGTCGTTATCGGTCGGATAGGGCAGGGTTTGGCCGGTCGCGGTATCGAGGATTTCAGCGACGTTCAGCATGTCGCCGTAATACTTGAGTGCTTCCTCGATTTTGTACACGAAGCCCTGCGGAACGAAATATCCGCCCAGGGTGTTCGTGCCGATTCCCATGTCGCGGAATTCGTTATTCGCGCCGGTGATGATCGCTCGGCTCTCTGCGGACATCCCCCCTTCGCCGCGTGCGAGGTAGTCCTTCATGGCATCCCAGAATCGTCGGTCGAGCTTGCGCACGGCCGATCGGGCTTCGGGACGGATGTGATCAAGAGCCTTGGTGCCGTGCTCCCGCAATGCCTCGCGGTACTCGGAAACCGGGGAGAGTTGATCGGCGCCATCGCCAACTTGGGACTCGGGCGGCTTCACGGTTCCGCGGGTTTCGGCTTCGGCTTGCGCCGACCGTTCGAGCACATCAATTTGACCCTTGAGGGATTCCTGGTCCTTGTCGATCTGATCGAACTTCGCGCGGTCCTCGGCCGACATCGGCTTTCCGGATTCCGCTTGTATCTTTGCCATCCCTGCCATCTGTTCGGCAAGCTTGGCGCGCTGTTCGCGCAATTCTCGTACTTTGCTGAGACTCATGTGATTTTCCTTTGATCGTTGAATTGCGGCCCGCCACACGTGCACCGTGTGACTGCTCGCTTCCCTCTTGAGGCCGCTTCCCGCTATCACGCGGAGCCGCATCCGGCGGCGGGCTCGAGGGCGAAATCGTTTAAACCCGCGCCAGGCGCGAGCGGTATTGCAGGTCGATATATTCGCGCTCAGCTTCGGTCAGTGAGCGCTCTGCGTTTTCCTCGGGTACCTTCACTTCATGCTTTTTCGCTGCTGCAGCGATCCGCTTGGAGACCTTCGACTTTTCCTCCGCCGGGACTCCTTTCGCCTGGTCAAACCGTGTGAGCGCGTTTCGGATGTGCCGTTTGGTTTTCTCCGCAGTCGAGAATCGGATGGGAAACTTCCAGGTCGACGGATTGGCGGGATCTCCTACGAATGCGAAAGCACTGCTGCGGAGGTCTTCGCCGTCGACGCGCTTGGTTTGCGTGCTAGGGAGTGCGCGTTCGCCGTCCTGCATCGGGCAGTCTTCACAATTCGGGTCGTCGCACTCCTTATTCGTGCATTCATCGCATTCACCGTCGTCGCAAGCCGCGCAATTGCAAGCGCAGTTTTCGGCTCCTGCCCTTCGCTCGGCGGCGGCCGCGATCCCGGGAACGTGTTCGAGGATTTCCTTGGGAACGCCGTCAGGGAACATGGAGCGCAGCTCCGCGGCTCGCGCGTTTACGTCGGTCTGCGGATAGGCGGGATAGGTAACCGGGGAAACGTCAAATACCTGGGCGGCGTGGACTTCTCGAACAATCATTGTTCGCTGACCGGATGTGTCGGTCGGATCCGGCTCCTCACTCCATTTTTGTTTGACCACCCGAAAGCCGAAACTGCACTGATCGACGTCGCCTCGGTCAATCGAAGTCATCAAATCGCGAGCCGACTGGGTGTCGGGCATGTCGCAATCGAAGGCGAGGCCAAGCTTGTCTTCGTTCACCCGTAGGGTGCCGCTCTTGGTTCTCCCGAGGACGATGCTCGGATCGTGATTGAAGAGCGCGCGAATGTCGGGATCGGTTTTCAGATGATCGCTGAAGGCGCCCGGCATGATCTTTTCGCGATAATAGCCCAAGTCTTCGGAGAGCTGATTGAAGACGGCCGCATGACCCTCGAGGCCGGGCTTGTCGCCCTTCTTTGCCCGGAGCTCGGCGTGTTTGAAAATTCGGAATTCGCGTTTCACGGTTGCGCCTCCACGAGTTGTTTTGCCCTCTGCGTGCCGGCAGTTCGGTAGACCTCGATCGAGATGGCCTTCACTGCCCGGTTGAGCTCTCGCTCCGCCAGTCTGTCCGCTTCGCCATTCGCCGATTTCCATTCCGGCAAACGTCCGCGCATAGCTTCGATGTAGTCGGCTAGGAAACGGGATTCGGCGAGGCCGGAGTCACCTTCGGTGCCAAGTTCATCTGCAGCCAAGCGGTAAATCTCGTCGCCGAGGCTCTCAAGAACAGGCCGGAAAGCCTTGCTAAAGGCGTCCGAATCAACGGAAGAACGGGAGAGAATGCGTCCGAATGCGTCCCGGAAGAGCTTCGAATAAGCCCGGGCGAACCGTTTCCCGAGCTTGTCGGGCTGATCGTCGCCTGATTTGGCTGCCGGATCCGCCGGACCAGGCCCTTGTGCAGGCTCCTTAAAGGCCGTCTCGGCATCCTGCATATTTATCGGCATCCAGTAGCCGTCAGCCCAAGGAGCATCGATCGGATTCATGTGCTCACGCTCGAGGATCGCGTTCGTCGAAAGCCATCCCCACTGCTTGCCGGAGTTGTAGAAGTTCCTCCGGCTCTCGGCATCGGGCATAACCAGAGGGCTCGTGTCGAACATGGCGAAGAATTTGTTTGCGGTTCGCCCTGTCTTCGGGAAGAGCTTCCGCTTGAGCTCCTGCCTCCAGGCCTTGAGCCAGGGCGACAAGGTGAAGGTGACGAACTCGATTCCGATCTGTTCGGTGTTTGCTCGGTTGGTTTTCTCGGTATCGCCCACCATGTGTGGGGGAACAAGAAATACCGAACAGATCTCGGATTTCTGGAATTGCCGGGTTTCGAGGAACTGTCCCTCGTTCGGCTTGGTCGACGTTTCGTGCCACTTCATGCCCTCCTCGAGAATGAAGGGACGCAAAACGTTTTCGCCGCCGATCGCTTCCTGGATCGACCTTTTCAGGTTTTCTTTGGCAATGGGCTTGAGCGCCGCGGGATGCTCAAAAACCCCGCCCGCGCGCGCGCCGTTGCCGAAGAACTTGGATCCAAACTTCTCTGTCGCGAGAGCGAGGCCCACCACCTGGCGGGCGAGATTGATCGTCGATTGCGCGATGCGACCGTCAAGAGACAGGCCGGGAACGTGGAGAATGTCCTCCTTCATGATCGTGCGTTCGGGCCCGTCATTATAGGGAGGAGCCGCTGGATCGACGCTTGCTGTTTCCGTTCCCTCCGTCGTTTTGTAGACCAGGGCGCCTCTCGGTACCAGTTCACCGCGGATCGACATCGATTCAGTGAGCCGATACGGCCGAATTCGAGCAGGATTGCGAGGCCAGAGCGCTACTGGCCGGTTTCCGTCATCGCGCTGGATCTCCGCGTATAGGTTCCCCCACAAAAGCGCGTGCGCCTGAAGAGTCTTGCGGAAAGTGAACGAAGACATCTCATCATTCGGTTCGTTCTCGAGCAGATCGAATAGATCGTGCTCATAGGCGATGCGCTTACCGGCGCGTTTATCCTGGTAAAGGATCCGCTCATAGACATTCAGGTCGAGGAAGCCAGTCGCCCCAGAGATCAGTTGAACGCACGCAAAAACCGTCGAAACCTGCAGGGCCGTCATCTCCGAGACCCGGATTCCGGAGTCGGTTCGGCCTCCGTTAAAAAAATCGAGAAGCCACTCGGCCGGAAAGGAGAGTGGCGTCGAGGGATTTTCGAGTGAACTTCGGAATTCTTTGATTAGTCCCATTTCAAACCGTGCCTGGCGGCTTTGGCCGCGATCTCACCCAGGCATAAAAAAAGAGCATCATTCCTGCAAGCATTGGCGCAGCCGGATGCCAAGCCATCCACGCGCCCACCGTGACCAGAACAAGTCCTGAAATCCCGATGGCGTCTTCCGGATCCAGCCGCGGGTTCGGCTTCGGGTCGTCGCTCATAGCGTGAGAATCCCCCGAGTTTCATAAATCGAAGTAGCGGAGCCTGGCGTTGAGATCGCTCGGCCGAGGGCCATGATGAGAGCCACAATTCCGTCGATCTTTCCTCGGCCCTTACCCTTCACCGGCCGTTTGTTCCCGTTATTGTCTTCCTTCACCAGGAGGTTCGAAGCCATCCACGCAAGAGGCGGGTTTCCCAGGTGCGCGAGCTTTCGACCAGGTATCAGCTTCTCGAGAAGTGCCTTTGTCGGCTCTGCAAACATGGCGATGGTTTGCGGAAACTTCACCAATTTCTCCGCAGCGATACCGGCCTTCTGGAGATCATTTGAAAACTGCGTGGCGTTCCATGGATCGAAGGTGAGCTCGCGGACGTCATAGGTCTCGAAATCCGAAAGGATCTGAGCCTTGATCACGTCATAGTCGATTACGTTGCCGTCGGTCGCTGTGAGAAATCCCTCGCGAGCCCAGACGTCATAGGGCGCACGCCACTCGAGCATTTTTTCCTGCAGCTTTTCTTCGGGAATATAAAAATGCGGGATGAAGACGTACTGCCCTTCGTCCTCGATCGGCGGGAAAAGTTTTGCAGAGCAGGCGATATCTTCGGTCGACGCGAGGTCAACCGAGGCGATACATTCGCGGCCGGCGAGCTGCGCTTCGACTTCAGCGCGGAGCGACTTGGCGTCCTTACCTTTGAGGGAGAAGCCGACGCACGCTTTCCAGTCATCCACCTTAATTGCGGCCGTCTCGCTGTTCGTCC
Organism: Candidatus Acidiferrales bacterium; assembly: GCA_036401315.1. GTDB lineage: Bacteria > Acidobacteriota > Terriglobia > Acidiferrales > UBA7541 > Palsa-295. The sequence continues at coordinate 2,331 of DASWVE010000017.1, read as the reverse complement.
AGACGTTCAGGCGAAGGCGCAGGAAGGAATTGAGCGCCGATGGCATCTGCTTGGCCTTGTTCGCTCGAGCGCGTAGGTCATCAGCATTCACGGAGACGCCCAGATTCGGATTCGCCTTCGCCCAGTTGGCCTCGTCCTCCCAGTCATCGCCGGGATCGAGGCAGGCGATGTATACAAAAAAGCTGTCGTCGTTATTCAGACGCTCCAGAATCTTTTCGCCGTATTCGTGCTGTTTCCAGCAGATCGTTTCGCGATCGGAACCGGCCGTTGTAATTGCAGCCATCATCGGCTGCCGGCGAGCTCCCATGGCAGTTTCGAGCACATCCCACATGCCGCGCGTTTTATGGGCGTGGAGCTCGTCGACGAGAGCACCGTGAGGGTTGAGTCCGTCGAGAGTGTCTTCGTCGGCGCCAAGCGGCTCAAACTTCGAAGCCGTGCCGGCGATGTTCATGTTGTTCCGGAAGCTGGTGATTCGCTTTTTCAGCCCGGGCGAAGCTGACCTCATCCGTTCAGCTTCGGAAAACAAAATCTTTGCCTGATCTTTCTTCGTGGCGGCGCAGTAGACCTCGGCGCCTGGCTCGCCGTCGGCGAAGAACAGATAAAGCCCCACGCCCGCCCAGAGAGTCGTTTTGCCGTTCTTGCGGGCAACTTCGACGTGGGCAAACCTGAACCTTCGGAGGCCGTCTGCTTGCTTCCAGCCGAACAGGCAGTAGACGATGAATTGCTGCCAAGGTTCGAGTGAGAAAGACTCGCCAGCCCATTTGCCCTTCGAGTGTTTCAGAAATTTAAAGAAGTCGATTACGCGCTGCGCCGCCACACGGTCGAACGAGAGGTCTCGTTTATGCCCTTCTACAAGGTCGCGACGATGGCGCTCGCAAGCGAGACGGACCCACTTCGAAGCTATGATTTCTCCCGCGAGGACGCCGCTCACGTAGAGTTCGGCCGGGTGTTTTGTGTCAATTTTAATTGACATGCTTACCCGGTGCGGCTCCGGCGCCCTTCAGGAATTCGTCTATCGGATCCGCTTCGGTCGGCTTCTCGATCCGGACGCGCGATCGCGAGCTCGGCGTCATACCGAACTCGACCAGGAACGACTTCATGATTTTCATGGAGGTTTCTGAGATGGTGACGGCGGGATTCTTTTTCAGCCGGCAATAGTCGGTGGGGATGCCCATCAGCAAAATGGGCTCTTCGACTACGATGCCGAACTGCTTCACTTTTTCCTCTGCCTCGAACCAGCGGGCGTATGAGTGGCAATAGGCCGCGAGGGCTTTCCCGTCAATGCTCGAAAGCACTCCCAGCTGGCGGAGCTCCGGAAGAATCGAGTTCCATTCGGCCGCGGCAACTTTCGACAGTCCAACGGGCATAACCGGATCGCCCGCCGGCGGCGCGGGCTCTTTGTCGTTCAGCTTTCGCTTGCCCGGATTGCCGCGCAGTTTCTTTACGGCCGTCGGCAGTGGTCGCCGTCCCGATCCTTTAGGCATCAGGCGAAAAAGGTGTGGCGTCCGATCTGGGCCGTCAGGGGATGGAAGTGAGATTCCATGACAATCTCTCGGTAGAACCACCCATCGGTCGGGATCTCGTGCAGGTTGGCGTAGTAGTGCGCGCGGCGCGTGGGATCGGTCTCCTGGCAAGATGGCGAGAGAATAGCTCGCGCCATGTCCAAGGCTGCGCCGAACAAAGAATCGTCGTCTGCAGGCTGCAGGCTGAATTCCGGATCCGACGGCACGCTCATCGAAGTGAACTGGTTTTTGCCATAGATTACATCGTGCAAAGAACGTGCAAAACCGGGCGCGCCGACTCGGTTTTTCAAAACGCTCAGGACCGCGCGCATACCCTCAACGCCTTCTCCTCGAGCCTCTTTCCAGGCACAGAGAGCCGCCGAGCGGATATCGCTGTCGTCGTATTCGGCGATTTCAGAACCCACGTTCGCTCCCGGTGTCGAGCCGCTTCACGATCGCGCGCATCAGCTTGCCGGCGTAGCTCGGATTTGTTTTTACTGCGAGCTCGAAGTACTTTTTCCTGCCGGCCGCGCGCTCGAGCTCAACCATCCTGGCGATCGCCAGCTCTTCGGCAACATCACACGCACTGCCGGAAGCCTCGAAGTCGGCCTTGAGACGATCGAACAGTTCTTGTTTCCAGTCGACATTCGATCGACTGCCTGGCTCCACGACGAGAAGATAAGGTCCATCGGCCGGGCATGCGGATCCGGATTTGAATTCCGCGAGGAGTTCCTCGCGAACCGCCTTCAGCCACTTTTCGATCTTCGATTTCAGCGCGCGGTATTTGGCATACTCGGTAACTAGCTGCTGATCAAGTAACTTCCGAGTT
>DASWVE010000016.1:0-3657 GCA_036401315.1 Candidatus Acidiferrales bacterium | reverse complement strand
TTTACAAAGTAACGTTACGCCGAGCACGGAATAGGGTTCAAAACGCGGAACACAGAAACGCAACGGATCGTCGTGAACCAGCCAGACCGCAGCCGCCAATGACCAAGACCACTTCCCCCCGCAGCCCGGGGTGGCCTGTCGGCACACATAGTCTCGAACCCCAATCGCTTACCAGCACTACCGTTCATTCGCAAAGGCGGCGGCGAGCCGCCGCACTCCAAGGCAAGCTAGCAAAGTATCGGCCCCGGCCACGCATTTTTCCCCCGCCTCGGTTTCCGTTGTCACCCCAAACGAGGCGCGCCCTTCGCGCCCGCGCTTACTGCATGCCCAGCGTCTTGCTCACGTCCGCCATAATCGCGAACGCGGTCGGCTCGGTCAGCCCGCCCGCCAGCGTGCGCGCCACTCCGCGCGCTTCCGCATCGACGCGATACGAAATCGGGCCCAGCTTGCCCGTCGCCCAATTCATTCCCGCCACCATATTCTGCTGCCCGCTGTTCGGATGCCCGTCGGCCACCACAATCACGTCGCCCGCCGCGCTGGTCACGTGGTTGCGCACGATGATCCGGTGAATCTGATCCTTTGGAATGGTGTTGCCGCCCACTTCGATCGAGTTGGGCGTCACCTTAAAACGCGCCGGTGTGCGATACAGCGTCGCCTGCTTCGAATGCGTCAGCAAATACATCGCTCCGTAGACAAATCCAGCGGCCAGCACGCCCCACACAATCCCGATCGACAACGCGATCAAGACCAGCAAAGTTCCGGGAATCGCCACCAGCAAATACGGCTGCGGCACCGCCTCCGGCGTAGTCGAAATTTCTAACGCATCGCCTATCTTCTGCTCATCGTATCCAGCCATGTCGTCGCTCCCCTTTTGGCAGCCGAGCCTGCCCTTACCCAGCAATGCGCAAAAGGACCAAGAAAACCGTCACGCAACGCGCCGCGGCACGCAATAATGCCGAGGCACCCAAGGGGCTTACACATGAATTCATCGCAACAACCGATCGAAGGCGTAGTCACCGGCAGCATCCGCCTCTGGCTTCAAGCCGAAGCCCTCGCCGTCCTCGCGCTCAGCCTGCTGCTCTACGCTCGGCTCGGCCAGCACTGGTGGATTTTCGCCGCGGTGTTCCTCGTGCCAGATCTTTCGATGCTCGGCTACTTGTTCAGCCCTAAAATCGGCGCCGCCTGCTACAACATCGTCCACACCTACGTCACGCCTCTCGCCCTAGGCGCCTTCGCCGCACTCACCCACCGCGAGAATCTTTACCCGTACGTTTGTATCTGGACCGCCCACATCGCCCTCGACCGCGCCCTCGCCTTCGGCCTCAAATACCCAGACGCCTTCGCCCACACGCACCTCGGCCTGCATGGTAAGTTCTCGAAGTAGGTTGTGAATTTATTTCGCTGCAGACCGCGCGACGGCGCCCGACGGCGCGCCTTACTCGAACTGCTTCCGAAACTCCGCGAACTGCGCCTTCAGCGCCGCCATTTCGCCGCGCAATTCCGCCACTTCGGCTTCGAGCCGCGCCACGCGGCCGCCATCTCTGGTTCCGTCACGTTCGCCCGACACTGGCGCCGCAGCCGCCGCTGGGTTCTCGATGTGCTGCGTGAAAGCCTCCGCGCGCGCCGGAGCGACCGCACCAGCCGCCACCCTCGCCGCGTCTCCTGACATCAATTCCAAGTACCGCGACTCCTTGGTCCCCGGCTGACGCGGCAAAACCGCCGCCATCGCCGGCTCGCGCTTCATCAATTTGCCCAGCGCCAGCTGCACATCCTCAAGCGCCTCAAAATGGTGCAGCCGCTCCGCGCGCCCGCGAATCTCTCCCGGAGTCTGCGCGCCGCGCAGCAACAGCACGCACAGCACCGCCGTCTCCGGCCGCGTAAAATTGAAAACTTCCTGCAAGCGGTGCTCGTATTTCCGCACCCGGCTGTCGGTCGTATTCGCCGCGCCTGCAAATTCCTTGGCCTCCAGCGCACGCATCGCCGCCACCACTGCGCCTTCGGCCAGCTCCATCACCGGCTCGCGATTCGATTTCTGGTTGCACGCATTCACCAGCGCATTCAACGACAGCGGATAATATTCCGGCGTAGTAATTTCCTTCTCGATCAGCGCGCCCAAGACCCGCGCCTCCACATCCGTAATTTTTATGTCCATGCCAAAAGCATACCGAACCCCGCATCCACCCGACGCAAATTATTTACACCGAATTCCCTGCTGAGGCATAATCCCACGGAGGTTTTCCAGCCCATGTCCAAACAAGAAGAAGCCGCACTCATCCTGAATCTCTACGAACTCCGCCGCGAAGAAGTCCTGCGCAAAGCCCGCGCCTGGTTCGTACGCGATTTCAATCCTGAAACCATCGAAGACTTCATGACCCAACGAAGGCGCCATCGGCGTGCAAATGTTCGACAGGACCAACGCCGAGCACGTCGTCGTCTTCTGCAAAGTCGAAAAACTGCTCCCCGAAATCCGCGCCAACTACGCCCTGAATTTCGCGCGCAACCTGGAAACCCTGATCGACGCCATCCCCGACGGCCGCAAACGCGTCGGGATAATGCGCGACCGCATGGCCGGCATGCGCGCCCGCATGGCAAAAAACTAACGCCGCTAGCCAAAACCCAACAATCCCCCAAGAACTTTTGGAGTGCGGCGGCTCTGCCGCCGCTTTGCCGTGCTACCCGCCTCGCCCGAGGTATCTCGCCTCGCCGCCGATCATCCCTCCTACTCCGCGTCATCCTGAGGAGCGCTTTTCGCGACGAAGGATCTCATCCATGCTCCCGCGCCGGAACCGCTACGACAAAGCCTAGCTCCTCCATTGTGCTACTTGGCCGTCAATACTCCTTCCAAAGGCCCAATCGATCCATCGATCGCGCCAGTCTTCAACGCCGCAATATTCAGCCCCAAGATCCGCGCCACCAACGGATACACATCCACATTTTCAAACGGCGCCACCGTCACTCCCGCGCGAATATCCGGCCCCGCCGCAAAAAATATCGCCTTCATCGACGCCATCCGCGCCGGATCGTACCCGTGCATTCCCACCGGAGGCCCGTAAAATTTCATCGCCACGCTGGTCGGCGAAGCCGCCGGTGCGCTCACCCGTAACAAATATGGCCCGGTAGGCACCACCACCGGATCGCCTTCCCGCGGATTCCCGTCGTAATGCAATTCCGGCGGAACTTTTCCCGCGCGATACACTTTGAATTTGTCGCTCTTTCCGTCCAGCGCGCGAAAAATCTTCTCCGCGTCGCCCTCCGCCTTCGGGTACAGAAAATCCTCCACCGGAGTCACCACCAGCGCTTTGTCAAAATATTGATCGAGGTCGATCCAGTCGCCTTCGACCTTCGCCATGCCGTGATCCGCCAACACCACAATATCTACCGGCAATTTCAATTCGGCCACGCCCGCGGCCAGCCGTCCAATTTCCTTATCGACCTCCGCCACCGCCGCGCGCACCTGCTCGCTGTCCGGACCATGCGAATGCCCCGCGCTATCCACATCGCTGAAATACAAAGTAATAAAATGCGGACGCTGCTCCGCCGGCAGCCGCAGCCACGCCAGCACCTGCTCTACTCTTTTGTCGTCGGGATACTTCTGGTCGTACTTCATGTAATACGTCGGGCGCACGCCCTGAATGTCCGCCTCCGAACCAGGCCAGA
>DASWVE010000015.1:0-34980 GCA_036401315.1 Candidatus Acidiferrales bacterium | reverse complement strand
TTTGGAAATTTGCCAGGGAATTGAGGCGGTCGCGGACTTGATTCGGATTGGCGTCGCGGACGGCGTCGTAGAGGGGTTTGTCGTAGGCGAATTCGAAACCGAGATTGAAAAGTTGGGGTTCGGTGCCCCAGTAGGCTTCGGCGAGGAGAGTTAAGTTGGGCGCTTCGGCGCGGGCTTCGGTCCAAAATTCTTTTTTCGGTTGCGGGGTGTCGCCGAGCAGCGGGCGCCAGCCTTTTTCGAAAATGTCGGTGAGGAGGAGCATGGCCATGTCGCAGCGGACACCGTCGCAATGATTGGCGATGGTGCGGAGTTCGGTGAGTTGCGCGGCGCGTCCCCAGGGGTGGAAATGATTGAGCTGGGCGACATCTTTCCACGGCGGGTAGTAGGGATCTTTGGCGAGGGCGATGTAGCGCGGACCTTGCGTCGTTTGCAGCGGGTAATAAAAGGATGGATTCGCTGCGTACTGTTCGGGCGCGGCCTGGACATAATATTCGGAGTGTTCGCGGACCCAGGGATGATCGAGCGCGGTGTGATTGCCGACGAAATCGAGGAAGAGCGCGATGCCGCGAGCGTGAAGTTTATTTCTGACACGGTCGAGAGAATCCCAGGTGCCGATGCGGGCGTCGGGAACATAGGCGGCGACGGCGTAGGGCGAGGCGATGACGTCGGAAGGTTTCCAATTGGGCAGGGCAAGATCGTATTGCGGAGGATTGGCGGGATCTTCGAGCGCGATGCGGCGGGATTCTGGGCTGCGGCGCCAGACGCCCATGAGCCAGACGGCGTCGAAGCCTTGGTCGGAGATGGCGTCCCAGGTGGAGTCGGGAACGTCGTCGAGTTGGATGGCGCGGTTGAGTTGCGCGGACATGCGTTCGAGCCAGGACCAGGTATTGATTTCGTAGAGGTGCGGGTGGGGTTTGAGATGGAAATTGGAGGAAATGGATCCGGCGATGGACATCGTGTTGAGACTAGATGTTGGGGCGATGGAGTGTCAATGGGACGCGGGGACAGGGTGGGGTTTGGTGGTGCGGGCGGCTTTTAAAGATTTGACACAGAGGACACAGAGAAAAAGATGAGGGCATGGAGAGTTTGGGTGATGGCGGGTGGTTGGTGCTTGGACTTGACGAAGACTCGCGCAGAAAGAGCCGCGCGAGAGGTAAGGCTACGAACGGCATTTTTATGTCGCGGCTGAAGCCGCGACCCACAACGCAACATCATCGAGGCTGCGCGATCGGGTTGCGATGGACGTGACGAAGGCTCGCGCGAAAAGGCCGCGCGAAAGGAAATTTTTACGAAAGGCATTTTATTTTCCCAGCCCTTACGGGCTGGGCTAACTTCTTTCGCCCCTACGGGGCTGATTTTGCGATGCGGGACGTTGGGCGCACGACCGGGAGGCATGGGTTCGGGGGAATCTAAACCCGCACCCTTCGCAGGGGCGGCGAAGAGTGCGGCACCCGGAAGTGCAAATTCAAAAGTCGCAATGGTGGGAGGTAGGGTGGGTGCCGCCGTACGGGCTTGATTTGTGGCTGAGGGTCAGATTGAGGCGGGAGGGAATGCGGCGGAATCGCGTGTGGAACCGGTGGGGCGCGGAAATTTTGGTATACTCCGCGGCTTATCGCGGATTTTTTTGGGGGATCACGGTGATTGCTTCGCGGATGATGGGGTTGGTGGCGGGCGGTATTTTGGTGGCGGGTTTATTTTTGGCGCAAGGCGCGGCTGATGCACAGGCGGCTCCTGCTGCGGCTGCGCCGGCGACACCGACGACGGCTGCTAATGCTGCGGCGAAACGCTTGCTGACCGTGGACGATTATTTTCGGTTCAAGGAAGTGGACGATCCGCAGGTTAGCCCGGATGGGAAGTGGGTTTCGTACACGGTGAAGACCGCGAATTTGAAGGACGACAAAAACAACGAGCGGATCTGGATGGTGCCGGCGTCGGGCGGGACGGCGATGGCTTTGACCGCGGAGAAAAGTTCGTCGTCGCATGGGCGATGGAGCCCGGACGGAAAATATCTGGCGTTTTTGTCGGCGCGGGGCGGGGGGAAGGACGAAGACGCGGACGAAGCCAAGTCGCAGGTGTGGATCTTGAATCTGCTGGGTGGTGAGGGGCAGCAACTGACGGACACGACCCAGGAAGTGAAAGATTTTCGGTGGTCTCCGGCGGGAGACCGGCTGGCGTTGGTGCTGCAGGATCCTTCGCCGGAGGAAATCGAGGCGGCGAAGCACAAGGACGATTCGAAAGCGAAGGCGAAGCCGCGGCCGTGGGTGATCGATCGTCTACATTTCAAAGAGGACGAGGCGGGATATTTGAACCGGCGGCGGTCGCATGTGTATGTGTTCACGCTGGCGGACAAAAAAGTGACGCAGATTACTTCGGGGGATTACGACGATGAGGGGCCGGCGTGGTCGCCGGATGGAACGAAGATCGCGTTTGCGAGCAATCGCAGCGCACCGGATCCCGATTTAAATTTCAATACGGACATCTGGGTGGCGGACGCCGGGAACACGGATCGCGGGAAAACTTTGGTGCAGGTGACGACGAACGAAGGCGCGGAGGAAAGTCCAGCGTGGTCGCCGGACGGGAAGTGGATCGCGTACACGACGCAGCTGGAACCGAAGCTGTTTGATTATTCGACGATACAGATTGCGGTTTCTCCGGCGGGCGGAGGCGAGGCGAAGATTTTGACGCGGAAACTGGACCGGAATTCGACGATTCCGAAATTCTCGGCGGATGGGAAGTGGATCTATTTTATTGCGGATGACGATGGGACGCAGAATTTGTTGCGGGTTCCGGCGGCGGGCGGCGAGATTGAGCGTCCGATCGGCGGAAGGCGGATGGTGCAGGCGTATGCGTTGGGGAAAGATGGAAGCGTGGCGGCGACGGTGGCGGATTTGACGCAGCTCGCGGAGGTTTACGATTTGCCGGCGGGCAGCAGCGAATTGAAGAGGTTGACGACGACGAACGATGCGGTGATGGCGGAGTTGCGTTTGCCGGAAGTGGAATACGTTCACTTCAAAAGCAAAGATGGCACGCTTGTTGCAGGGTATTTGTACAAGCCGGTCGGATACGAAGCGGGGAAAAAATACCCAACGATTTTGCGGCCGCACGGCGGGCCGGTGTGGGCGTATTATGCGGAATTTCATTTCGACGCGAATTTATTTGCGGCGAATGGATATGCGGTGTTGACGCCGAATCCGCGGGGTTCTTCGGGGTATGGGCTCGATTATGCAAAGGCGATTTTCGCGGATTGGGGACACAAGGATTTCGAAGACGACATGGCAATGGTGGATTACGCCGTGGCGCAGGGGATTGCGGACCCGGATAAGTTGGGAGTAGGAGGATGGTCGTACGGCGGGATTTCGACGAATTTTATTATTGCGCAGACGACTCGATTCAAGGCGGCGATTTCGGGAGCGGGAGAATTTTTGTACGTGACGAACTGGGGGCACGATTTGTATTCGCGGGGTTGGGAATATGAATTGGGATTGCCGTGGGAGAACCGGGCGGTGTGGGAAAAATTGTCGCCGTTCAATCGAGTGACGGCGATTAAGACCCCGACGATGATCATGGGCGGAGATGCGGACGGGAATGTGCCGGTGATCAATGGCGAGCAGATGTATCAGAGTTTGCGGAGGTTGGGCGTGCCGACGGTTTTGGTGGTGTATCCGGGGGAGTTTCATGAGTTCACGCGGCCGACGTTTATAAAGGATAGGTACGAGCGGGATTTGTATTGGTATGGACATTGGGTGAAGGGGGAGGGGCCGGAGATGCCTCCGGCGGAGAAGGAGGCGGATTAGATTATTGCCCGTGGTGAACGGCGGCGCGGTGGGCGGCATCGTGGTGCGCGAACGGCGCCAAAGGCGGGCGCGATTCGCGCGACTTAGAGGAGCGCGCTGCGCGCGGACTTTTTTCCAGCCCTTACGGGCTGGACTAACTTCTGCCGCCCCTACGGGGCTGGTTCGTGGTTGTGGCGCGTTTGTGCTTGGACTTTACGCAAGGCTCGCGCAGAAGGCGCGCGAAAGGAAATTTTGACGAAAGGCGTTTTTTTTGGCGGGGCTGAAGCCCCGCCCCTCCGAAGCAATGGCGCGTTTCGGGATGGAATGGGGTTGAAGTTTACGGAAGGCTCGCGCGAGACGGCCGCGCGAGCGGAAAACGGCACGAAGGCGTTGTTTTTTGGCACGGCTGAAGCCGGGCTCTGACGAAGCCGCTTGTTGTTGCGCCTCGCGAGTAAAGAGCAGGTCCTTTACCCGCTCGGCGGGTTTCGGGACGACGGCGTGCTCGTGCGGAGGTTGAGCGGGCGCTAGGTGCTGGATCGTTTGGGTGGCGCTGGCGGCGGGTCAAAAGCGGCGGCGAGCCGCCGCACTCCAAAATGGGCTGGGTGATCTGACAGTGGCGGACGCTGCGCGAAGCGCGGCCCGGCGGACGTCGCGCTGAGTCGCGGGTGTGGTTCGTGCTGGTGGCTCGTGTGTGCCTGGACTTTACGCAGGGCTCGCGCGGAAAGCGCGCGAAAGGGAATTTTGACGAAAGGCGTTTTTTTGGCGGGGCTGAAGCCCCGCCCCTCCGAAGCAATGGCGCGTTTCGGGATGGAGTGGGGTTGAAGTTTACGGAAGGCTCGCGCGAGACGGCCGCGCGAGCGGAAAACGGCACGAAGGCATTGTTTTTTGGCACGGCTGAAGCCTTGCCCTGACGGAACGGCATTTTTTTGCAATTTGCTTGGCGATTGTTTGTTGCGGCTCAGGCGTAGGAAGCAGATTCCTCGCCCGTAAACGGGATTCGGGATGACGCGTTTTTTTGATGTGAGCGCGGAGTGGTGAATGAGCGGAAAAAGGCCTGCACTGAATTAGTGCAGGCCTTTTTTTTTGCGAGGGGTGTGCGCTTTCTTTTTTTTTGAGGCGGGCCGGTCTGAGACCGGTCCCTACATCGCGAGGGCGAGGGAGGAATCGTGGTTGGACTTTGCGAGAGGCTCGCGCAGAAGGCGCGCCTGAGGGAAGTGAAGGGTAGCGTTGATTGTCGAGCCCCTGCGGCGTGGCTACGTTTTGCGGCTCCGCGGGCGGCGGATATTTGGATGGGGAGCTAGTGCGCACGCCTTTTCGAGTGCGCTGAGGCGAGTCTAAACCCGCACCCTTCGCGGAGGCGGCGAAGAGTGCGGCACCCGGAAAGGCGGGGCGGCGCTGCGCTGCGCGGCGCGGGCGAGCCTGGGCAGGGTTAGGATCGAAGAGAGGTCCTTCGTCGCGGACGGCGCTCCTCTGGATGACGGCCAAAGGCGGTTTGGGCGATCGGCAGAGGACACGGTGGAGCGTTGTGCGAGAGGCGCGACGGACGATCGGCAGAGGACACGGTGGAGCGCTGCGCGAGAGGCGCGACGAGAGGCGTGATTATTTAGTTCGCGGGATTCGAATTGATGGGCGAACGGCTGGATGCGGGCGTGCGGCGCGCGGCGGATTAGTTTTGGGGGGTGGTGGCGGCTTGGGCTGCGGTTAGTTCGGGCCTGGGTGGGGTGTCGGGGTGGTCGCAGACTTTTAGGAGTTCGCGAAAATATTTTTGGGAGGCGGCGGGGTTGGCGCTGAGTTGGGCGGCGTAGGCGGCGCCGTAGAGAGCGCGGAAGCGGCGGGGTTCTTTGGTTAGGGTGGCTTCGAATTGTTGCAGGGCTTCGGCGGGCTGATTTAATTGCAGGTACATTTCGCCGAGAAGTTCGCGGGCGGGGGCCAAGGGGCCGGGAGTTATGGCGCTTTTATCGGTGGCGTCTTCCATTTCGGCGGCGGTTTTCATCTGCGCGAGAGCTTCGTCTGGTTTGGTGGCCGCGAGGGCGGCCCAGGCGGCAACTTCGAATTGTTGGATTTCGACCTGGCGGGCCCAATAAGTTTCGCCAGCCAGCCACAATTTCTCGCGGATCTGCGTTAGGGCGTTTACTGCTTCGTAGGCGGGGCGCGTGCGGACCAAGCGCGCGGCGCCCACGCCGCGGGCGAACCAGGTGATGGCGTCGGCGTAGGGAAATGGAGTTTCGCGCGGATCGAGGCGCGCGGCTTCGTTCCACTTCTGGCGCTCGAGCGCGTAGCGAGCGGGGATCGCGGCTAGCGCGAAATAAGCGGCGGCGGGGCCACCGGCTCCGCTGATTATTTTCTCTGGATCGAAGCGCGATTCGATTTCGGGCAACGAAGTTAGAACTTGGCGCGCGGCTTGGTCCTGGCCGGTTTGCAGATACGCGTAAACCAAGTAATCGCTGCAATGGAGTTCTTCGGCGGTTTGGCCTTCGCGTTTGGCGGCGGCGGCCGCGGCGATGTTGCTGGAGATCGAGGCGGACCAGTCGCCGGTGCGGGTGAAGGTGTGCGACGGCATGTGCAGAGCGTGCGGCGCATCGGGTGCGATTTCGGAATAGCGGCGGGCGGCTTCGAGGGCGCGGGGCGCGAGCGACGGGACGTCGTACGTGTGAATGAGGTAGTGCGCGAGCCCGGGATGGGTTGGTTCTTCGGCGAATAATTTTTCGAGAATGGCGCCGGCCTGGAGGCGGGCGGCGTAGGTTTGGTCGGCGGGATCGGCGGAGGCGGCGAGGGACAAGGCGTAGAAAATTTGGGCTTCGTGGTCGTCGGGATATTTGACGGCGAGGTCTTTCATGGCGTCGCGATAGGCAACGAGGCGGGATTGCTGAGGCGTGGTTTCGAAATTGGTATAGAGGTTGGCGACGGCGGTGAGGTAGGCGCGTTCGCGATCGGTTTTTGGGTTTGCGGCTAGCCCGGTTTGGGAGGCAGCGCGTCCCGCCTGTAGTTGGGTTGGGTCTTTGGTTGCGGCGGCAAAGGGATTGCTCCAATCGCTGAGGGCGATGCCCCAATCGGCGATGGCGCAGGTGGGATCGGATTTTAGAGTGGCGTTGAAGCCGTCGATGGCGTCGCTGAATTGGAAGGAGTGGAGGAGGGCGACGGAGCGGTTGAATTCTTTCTGGGCTGGGGAGTTGCAGGAGGTGGCGAAGTGGACGGTGCCGAGGCGTTCGGTGTTTTTCTTTGGAGAATTTTGTCCGGGCGCGGCAGTGGGGGAAGCGAGGACCGTCATCAGGAATGCGGCGAGGAGTCGTGGGGCGGACATTTTGTGCATGGGGCGCGCGGATAGGATAACGCAGGTTGAGTTTGGGGATGGTGCGGGGGCGTGGTGAGGTGCGCGGGTGGGAAAAGCGGGCCGGTCTGAGACCGGCCCCTACATGGAGCAAACCCAGGGGCAACGGCAACGGCTCCCACCCTTCCAGAGGCGGGAAGGATGGGGCCACCCGCAAAGGTGGATTGAGCGGGAGACGCTGCGCGTTATTTCTTTGTGACTATGGTTTGGTGTTGGCGTCGATGAAGGCGGCGATGTTGGATTTTAGTTTGGTTAGGTCTTCCTGGTGGAGGTACATCATGTGGCCGGCGTTGTAATACTTCAGGTCGATGTTATTGCGGAGGTGGGCCGGCAAGAACAAATGATCCATGGTGTATTCGGTGGCGAAGAAGGGGGTGGCCATGTCGAAGAAACCATTTTCTACCTGCACGTGGAGGTGCGGGTTGGTCATTAGGGCTTGGATTAGATCGCCTTCGACATTGGGCGAGCCGGGGAAAAAGCCGCCGCCGTTGGGGGTGCGATGCTTCCAATCCCAGCCGCCGCCGACTTCGCCGCTGAGCGCCTGGTAGGGAATTTCCTGGACGACTTTCAGGTCTTCGCGTTCGTAGCTGTTGAAGGCGGCGGTGAAGGCTCCGAGGACGGCGACGAAGGAAGGATCTTCTTCGGCGTTTTCGGTGAGCAGGTCGTAGGTGGGCATGGTGTAGCGCGAATCGTAACGGCCGGTGGTGAGGCCGGTCGCGCGTTTGAGTTCGACGTTAAATTGGGAGAGATTGACGCGCAGATCGGCTTTGAGCAGATAGTCTTCGCTGAGTCCGGTGAAGTGTGAAAGTTTCTTGGCGGTCTCGGCGCGTTCGTCGGCGGTGAGATTGGTGCCTTTCATCAACGCGGCGGTGTAGTCGGTCGAAGCGAAGGTGCGAGCTTCGGCGAGGAAGGCCTGAAGATCGGACGGAGGATCTTTCAGGGCTTTTTGGTAGTAGGCAGTGGCGGCGTAGCTGGGGAGATAAAGAATGTAGGGGAGATCGTCGCCCGGGCTGAAGGCGATGGTGCCGAGATTGAGGACGCTGGAGATGAGTACGATGCCGTTGAGGTAGATGCCGTCGTGAGTTTGCAAATAGTTTCCGAGCGCGACGGAGCGGAAGGTGCCGTAACTTTCGCCGATTAGAAATTTCGGCGAGTTCCAGCGGTTGTTGCGATTGGTGTAAATGTTGATGAACTGCGCTAGCGATTTAACGTCCTGATCGACACCCCAAAAATCTTTGTTCTGGGACTTTCCGATGGCGCGGCTGAAGCCGGTGCCGACGGGATCGATGAAGACGAGATCGGTCTTGTCGAGGAGCGAGTTGGCGTTGTCTTCAATTTTGTACGGGGCGGGCGCGGTGGAGGCGGCGTCGGCATTGACGACGCGGCGCGGGCCGAAGGCTCCCATGTGCAGCCAGATGGAGGCGGAGCCGGGGCCGCCGTTGTAGACGAAGGCGATGGGGCGGGCGGTTGCGTCTTTTAGATCGGTGCGGGTGTAGGCGGTGGAAAAGATTAGCGCGGTGCCTTCGCCTTTGTCGTCTTTGAGCATGGTGAGGGAGGCGGTGGCTTTGTAGGCGATGGTTTGGTTGTTGATGTGGGTGGTGTGGTCGGTCGACCAAGTTTCTTCTTTTTGGTTGGCGTCGGGGGCGGGTGGTTTGGCTTCGCCGACTTTGACTTCCATGACTTTTTCTTTGGATTCCTGGGCGAAGGTGGGATGGGAAGTGAAGGCAAAGGCGAGAAGCGTCACGGCACAGGTGCGGAAAAGCTGAGTCATCGAGTCTCCATTTTTTGGTGATGCGCCGGCCCCAATTGTCGGCGTCGGATTTTACGTAGCGGGGGAGGGGCAAGTCAAACCTTGCGCGCGGCGGATCGTGGGTGTTTGGACGTTACGCAAGGCTCGCGCGAAAAGGCCGCGCGAAAGGAAATTTTTACGAGAGGCTTTTTTTTCCCGGCCCTTACGGGCCGGGCTAACTTATGCCGCCCCTACGGGGCCGGTTTTGTGATGCCGGGGCGTGGTGCGGACGCCTGGTGGTGGCATGCGCTCGCGGGAATCTAAACCCGCACCCTTCGCGGAGGCGGCGAAGAGTGCGGCACCCGGAAAGGCGGGCGACCTGGGTGGAGTCTGGGTGGGGCGGAGATCGAAGAGAGATCCTTCGTCGCGAAGTGCGCTCCTCTGGATGACGGCCAAGTGCGGTTGATCGGGGATTGGGAATTTTGCGGCAGAGCCGGATGATGGGGTGGAGACGCGGCGATCGTAAAGCGGCGGCAGAGCCGCCGCACTCCAAAAGTTCTCGACGGATCGAGAACGGAAACGTGGTGAGCTGCAGAGAAGATTGTTCTCCGGGGGAACAGGGAGGGGTGGCGGCGGGTGCGGGTGCGGAGTCTGGGCGGGTCGGGGATCGAAGAGAGGTCCTTCGTCGCGAAGTGCGCTCCTCTGGATGACGGCCAAGTGCGGTTGATCGGGGATTGGGAAATTTGCGGCAGAGCCGGATGATGGATCTAGAGGCAGCGATCGCAAAGCGGCGGCAGAGCCGGATGATGGGGTGGAGATGCGGCGATCGCAAAGCGGCGGCAGAGCCGCCGCACTCCAAAAGTTCTCGACGGATCGAGAATGGAAACGTGGTGAGCTGCAGAGAAGATTATTCGCCGGCGGTGCAGGAGGGGGTGGCGAAGGTTAGGGTGATTTCTTGGGTGGGGATGACGGTGGGTTCGGCGGATGGTGCGGTGTCGGATTTTTTGGCGTTGTGCTTGGTGTTGCGAGTTTTCGAGTTGCGGGATTTTGAGGTTGCGACGGGGGGAGCCGGTGCGGTTTCGGATGGCGGCTCGCCAGGAGTGGCGGCGTTCGGTTCCGCGGCGTTTGCATCGGCTGCTGCTGCCGTGTTGTTCGCGTTTGAATCGGTGCTCGCGGGAGTTGCGTCGGGCGCGGTGACGGCGCCTCCGTTATTTGCTGCGCTTGCATCGGCTGCGCTCGTTTCGTTTGAGCTAGCTTCGGGTGGAGTCGTGGCGGCGGTTAGTGGATCTACGGTGATGGTGTCGGAATCGATGCGGGCGGGGAGGGAGCAGGTTTGGGCGCCGTGGCGTTGGGTGGCGTGTTGGGGATCGAGATCCTCCCAGGCGCTGAAGGAGTAACGCGCGGATTGGAGTAACGTAAATTGGTAGAGGCCTTCGGCGATTTTTTGGGCGGCGGGATTGCCGCCGGTTTCGGCTTTGGCGCTGACGGTGACTTCGCCTAGGGGGCGGCCGTCTTTCCATTTCAACGCGACTCTTACTTTGCGGGTGGGGAAGCCGTTGCGGAGTTTGATGTTGGCGTTGAGAAGTTGCTCGCCGTCTTTGACGTGGATGATTTTGGTTTCGGATTGGTCGGAGACGCCGGGATAGAAGGTGCGCGGGTAGGGGGAATTTGGATCTTCGCGGTTGAGGCGATTGAAAACCAGAATGTATTGGCCGGGGCCGATGTGGTCGAACTCAAATTTTCCAGTGTCGCCCTGAAAACTCCAGAGGCCGGGTTTCTGGTGGTCGTAACGATCGGCGCGGTAGAGTTCGACGCTGGCGAGTTGCAGCGGTTTACCGTCGGGACCGAGAACGCCGCCGCGAATTTTTCCGGTGGGCAGGGCGCTGACGTTGTACTCGTAGCAGGCTCCGTTGGGGATCTTGAAAGGAGGGAGGCCGCCTTTCAGAGTTTTTTGAGTGAATTCAAAACGCGCGGGGAGGTCGGCGGTGTATTGGTATTCACCGGCGTGCACGTCGTAGAAAGAGTAGACGCCATCGGGGCCGGTGCTGGTGGCGAAGCGATCGTCTTTGGAGCGCAATTTTAATTTTATATTTGGTAATGGGTCGTCGGGATCGTCGGTCGGGGCGAGGAGGGGTGGATCGGCGCGGTGGAGGAGGCCGAAGACGGAGGCGACGCGATCGTGATTGCGCATGGCGCGGAGTTGGGGGAGAAGCGCGCGGCCGTCGGCGGCACGGCGGGTGCCATTGCAAATGGTGGCGAAGAGGCGGCCTTCGGTTTCCTGCTGGGTATAGACGATGTACTGATCGCCTTTTTTAAAATTGTAGCCGCAGTCGCCATCGTCGCCGCCGGAGAAGACGTCGATGTCGGGGGAGTTGGGGCCGGCGAAGCGTTCGTCAATGTGGAAATGGTAGCGGGTGATGGGAGTGGTGGCGGATTGGGCGTCGTTGTTTGTGGCGGCGTCGGTGTTGGCGTCGGGATTCACGGTAGCGGCTACGGCGGAAATGTCGGTGACGGTGCCGAGGAAAACTACGTCGTCGGATTGGAGGCCGGGGCAGGTGCCGGGGGCTTCTTTCGAGCAGGTGCAGGAACGAATGATGGAAGGAAGAAAAAGGATGAGAGCGAGAGTGAGGAGGGCGCGTTGAATCATCTTGATTATGGTACATGGTGAGTGGATTGGAAATCGAGGGTGGAGGAGAAGAAAATTCGAGGCGGTTGAGGGACGACGGGGGATTGGGTGGTTGGACTTTACGAAGGCTCGCACAGAAGGCGCGCGAAAGGAAATTTTAACGAAAGGCGTTTTTTTTCCGGGCCTTACGGGCCGGGCTAACTTCTGCCGCCCCTACGGGGCTGGATTTTTGTTTGGGGCATTGGTGCGCACGCCTCTTGACAGATGCGTGGGCTAGTCTAAACCCGCACCCTTCGCTGCGAAGCGCGAAGAGTGCGGCACCCGGAAAGGCACGGCGGTGTGGCGTGCGCAGGCGGGGTCGTCGCGGCGAGTTAGACGCGGGAGCATGAATGAGATTCTTCGCTGCGCTCAGAATGACGACGGTTTTTTGGTGACGCAGGGTTTTGCGGAGGTCCCGCTTAGCGGGACTGGAGCGATTCGGGTTGGGGCTGGTTGGTCAAAGGCGGCGGCAAGCCGCCGCACTCCAAAATGGTTTGGGCGGTTTGGCGGTGGTGGACGCTTCGCGATCGATTTCGGAATGGGCGGCGCGCTTCGCGACAGATTCGGGAATGGGCGCTTCGCGTCTTGGTGGCGCGTGGGATCGAGGAAGGTGGGAAGTGAAAATGGGCGGGGCGTGGTTCCGTTTTGATACAATCGCGGGCGCGGATTGGCTTGCGAAACGCGCAAGGTGCTAGGCGGGCCTGGCGTCGCGTGAGCGACGAGATTTTTATTGTTGCTGCATGAACAAAGGAGCTTTGGAGATGGTGGGACATAAGAAGTGGATGGTGATGGCGATTGCAATTTTGGCGGTTTCGTTTGGGGCTCGAGCGCAGGATTCGTCGGCGTCGGGAGAACAGACCACATCGATTTATCATGTGACTTTGGTGGGGAAGACGATTACTTCGGTGAGTTACCAGCACCGGAGTGGATCGACGATGATCGATTTTCGCGGGACGCCGCTTTTGCCGCTGGCTAAGGGCGACGCGAAGGTGGACAGCAAGAAGGGGTCGATCGTGGTGAGCGCGGATTTTAAGAATTTGCAGCCGGCGCAGGTATTTGGGAAGGAATATTTGACTTACGTTTTGTGGGCGATCACTCCAGAGGGGAAGCCGAGCAACCTGGGGGAAATCGTAATTGATGGCACGAAGAGCAGTTTGACGGCGACTACCAATTTGCAATCGTTCGGGATGATCGTGACGGCCGAACCCTATTTCGCGGTGAACGTGCCGAGCGACGTGGTGGTGCTGGAAAATGTGCTGCGGGCGGATACGGTGGGGACGTCGGAACAGGTGACGGCGAATTACGAGCTGCTGAAGCGCGGACAATATACGTACGACATGTCCAAGATGCGCGAGCCGTTGACGACGATGAATCCGAAGACGCCGCTGGAATTGTATGAGGCGCGGAATGCGGTGGCGATCGCGCAGAGTGCGGGGGCGGATACGCTGGCTCCGGACGCGTACCAGAAGGCAGTGGGGTCGCTGGCGAATGCGGAAAGTTTGATGACGCGCAAGGCAAACAAAAAGGATGTGATCGCGGCGGCGCGCGACGCGGTGCAAACCGCGGCGGATGCGCGGCAGATCGCGGTGCAGCGCGCGGCGCAAAATGCACGCGACGCGGAACGCGCGGCGCAGCAGGCGGCGACCGACGCGGCGCAGGCAGAGCAGCGGCGGCAGGAAGCGGCGCGGCAGCAGGCCGAGCTGCAGAAGCTGCAGGCAGAACGCGATGCGGCGCAACAGGCGGCAGCTCGAGCACAGGCCGACGCGGCGGCGTTGCAGTCAGACGCAGCGGCGAAGGCGGCTCAGCAGCAGGCGATGAACGCACAGCAGCAGGCGCAGGCGGCGCGGGATGCGGCGGCTCGGGCGGAAGCGGACAAGCAGGCTTTGCGCGCGGCGTTGCTCGATCAATTCAACCGGATTTTGCCGACGACGGATACGCCGCGCGGTTTGCAGGTGAATATGGCGGACGTTTTGTTTGCGTTCGGCAAGTTCGAGTTGCAAGCGCCGGCGCGGGAAGCGTTGGCGAAATTCTCGGGGATTGTGTTGGCGCATCCGGGATTGCATCTGGCGGTGGAAGGGTACACGGATAGTGTGGGCTCGGATGCGTTCAACCAGACGCTTTCGGAGCAGCGCGCGAATACGGTGCGGGCTTATTTGGTGACGCAGGGGCTCGATCCGAATTCGATTACGGCGACGGGATTTGGGAAGTCGAATCCGGTGGCGAGTAATGACACGCCGGCGGGAAGACAGCAGAACCGGAGAGTGGAGATTATTATTTCCGGGGAAGTGATTGGGGCGAAGATTGGGGCGGCTGGCGCGGCGCAACAGTAGGGAAAACCGAACGAACGAGTAGCAAAGAGGGTCCGGCAATTTGCCGGGCCCTTTTTTTTGTGCGTGATTCTCGTGGTTGTCGGTCGCTCGCGCAGGTGGCAAATCCGAACCTCGGCGAACGGAAGAATCGTGCTTGGACTTAACGAAGGCTCGCGCGAAAAGGCCGCGCGAAAGGAAATTTTTACGAAAGGCATTTTTTCCCGACCCTTACGGGCCGGGCTAACTTGTGCCGCCCCTACGGGGCTGAGCTCGCGTTGGTGAGGCGTGTTGCGGACGCCTGGTGGCAGATGCGCTCGCGGTAGTCTAAACCCGCACCCTTCGCGAGGGCTGCGAAGAGTGCGGCACCCGGAAATGCAAATTCAGAGGCGGCGAGGATTGGGGAAATCGCGGTGTGGGTGACGTCGAAGAGAGATCCTTCGTTGCGGGAGGCGCTCCTCTGGATGACGGCCAAAGGCGGGTTGGAGGTGAAGTGAGGTTCGGCGGCAGAGCCGGGTCGTTTTTTGTTTTTTTGTGATGAAAGGCCCCACCCTTCCAGAGGCGGGAAGGATGGGCCACCCTCAAAATCAACTGCAACGGCGAAATCAACTGCGAGGGCAAAATCAACAGCAACGGCAAGAACAACTGCGACGACAAAAACAACTGCGACGACAAAAGCAACTGCAACGGCAAGAACAACTGCGGCGGAAAAAACAACGGCAAATGGGCCGCCTGAAGGTGGACGGTGCGTTAAAGCTGGGTTGCTTCCTCTTTGTGAAAATTAGCATCACGTCTATCATCAACGCTCTCATCTTGGTTCGTGCCGGCGGAAAAGTCCCCGCGGAGGTCGTAATGATTTTTCATTCATATTTTTACAGTTGGCGGTCCAGGGCCTGGTGCGCATGGTGCGTGGCGATCCTGCTAGCGCTCGCGGGCGTGGTGTTCGCGTCGGCCGTTGCGGCGCAGACGCCGGCTGCAACGCAGAACCCAAGTCCGGCACAGCCGCAGACGGATGCGACTACTCCTGCGGTGGCGCAGAATAAATCACATGCTGTGCGGCGGCCGCGGATTGGTCTGGTGTTGGAAGGCGGCGGGGCGCTGGGGCTCGCGCACATTGGAGTTATTCAGTGGATGGAAGAGCATCACATTCCGGTGCGGTATGTGGCGGGGACTAGCATGGGGGCTTTGGTGGGGAGCGTTTACGCTACCGGGCATTCGGCGGATGAGATTGAGGCTTTGATTGCGAAGATTCAGTGGGAGGCGGTGATTCGGGGGGCTACTCCTTATAAGGATTTGAGTTTTCGGAGGAAGGAGGACGCGCAGGATTATCCGAATTCTTTGGAATTCGGATTGAAGCATGGGATTCAGTTTCCGGAGGGATTTAATTCGGGGCAACAGGTGGGATTGATTCTGGATCAGATTGCGTTGCCGTATTCGGATGTGAAAAATTTCAACGATTTTCCGATTTCGTTTGGGTGCGTGAGTACGGATTTGGTTTCGGGGAAGGAAGAAGTTTTTCGGACGGGGTCATTGGCGTTGGCGCTGCGGTCGACGATGTCTCTGCCGGGAATTTTTGTTCCGGTGCGAGATGGCGACCGGATATTCGCGGATGGGGCGCTGCTGGATAATTTGCCGGTGGATGTGGCGCAGGACATGGGCGCGGATTTGACGATTGCGGTGCATTTGCAGGTGAAGCCGCTGGACCCGAAGGATCCGCTGACGACTTTTTCGGTGCTGGGGCGCTCGCTGAGCGTGGTGATCGCGGCGAACGAGCTGCGCAGCATGGAACAGGCGGACGTTTTGATTTCGGTGCCGCTCGAGGATTTTAGTTCGTTCGATTACCCGCGGGCGGACGAGATGATCAAGGTGGGGTACGCGGCGGCGGAAAAGAAGAGCGGCGTGCTATCGGCGTTTAGCTTGAATGACGAGGACTGGCGAAATTATGTAGAGCAGCGGAATTCGCGGAAGCGGACGAAACTGCCGGCTCCGCAATTCGTGCAGGTGCCGGGCGCTTCGCCGGATATTGCGGCGCTAATCCAGAATAGTTTGGCGGGAGTGATCGGTCAGCCACTGGACGCGGCGACGCTGGACAAGCAGATCGATATTTTGACGGGAACGGGGCGATTCAGCAATCTGGGCTACCAGATTGTGGATAAGAACGGGCAGACCGGAATTTCGATTACGGCGGTGGAGAAAACGTATGCGCCGCCGGTGGTGCGTCCGCTGATTTTGCTGGATGGATCGGATTATGAAAATCCGCGATTCAGCATCGGGGCGCGGATCACGTTTTTCGATGTGGGCGCGTTCGGGCGGGAATTGCGCAACGACGTGATTCTGGGATCGGAATACGGAGTGAGTTCGGAATATTTCGTACCTTTCAAGAAAGCGAGCAAGTGGTTTGTGGCGCCGCGGCTATTTGCGGATAACGCGCCGTTCGATGCGTATCAGGAAGATAAGCTAGTAGCGGAGTACCGGGACCGGCAAGTGGGCGGCGGGCTGGATTTTGGATACGAGTTCGGACGCGATGCGGAATTGCGGTTCGGGTATCAATTGGAAGACCAGAGATTCACGCCGCGGATCGGGGATCCGAATCTGGTGCCGTCGATTCACGGGCGCAGCGGGATCACACGAGTGCAGTACGTGCTGGACCGCGACGATGACGCGGTGATTCCGCGCAACGGCTACGATTTCCAGTTCGACGGAGACTGGCACGATGCGCAGCCGGGGGCGATGAAGCCGTTTCCGTCGCTGGAGGCGAAATTCAATTATTACAAGCGGCTGAATGCGCCATCGTCGTTGTTTTTTTCGGCGGAAGCGGGAACGACGCTCGGATACCAGCAGGTGGGGATTCCGGTATTTTCGCTGGGTGGATCGCAGCGCATGGCGGCTTACGGGACGAACGAGCTGCTGACCAACCAATATTATTATTTCCGGGCGGGATATTTGCGGGAGTTATTTCCGTTGCCGCCGCTGCTGGGGGATAAATTGTATTTCATCACGGATTTTGAGATTTCGAAGCCGTTCCAGGTTTTGTCCTCGGAGGATTTGCCGTTGTCATCGCGATTGCCGCGGGATGGGGCGGCGGGATTTGTGGCGAATACGATATTTGGTCCGGTTTTGATCGCGGGGAGCGTGGGGGATGCGGATCATCATCGGTTTTATTTTAGGATTGGGAGGTTGTTTTAGTTTCTGGCGCGTGAGCGACGGCGTGGAGCGGACAAAGGCGAGAGCAACGGCGTGGCTTCAGGGGCTAAAGCCCGTTTGTTGCTGAGGCCTTTACGACGGGGCTGAAGCCCCGCCCTTCCTTGGCAATTTTGGCGAGCGGATGAATCGTGGTTAGGCTCACGGGAAAAAGCGACGACAACGGCAACTGAAACGGAAGAAGCGAAAAGCCCCACCCTTCAAGAGGCGGGAAGGATGGGCCACCCTTGAAGGCGAAAGCAACGGCTGAAGCAACGGCGAATTCTACGACGTAAGAAGCAGGTCCCTCACCCGTAAACGGGATTCGGGATGACACGTTTTTGGGATCGGGGAGCCGGGACATCGGGGCGTGACATTAACTGCGAACGTGACGGCGGAGGCGACGGCGTTGAGCGGAAGCGAAAAGCCCCACCCTTCCAGAGGCGGGAAGGATGGGCCACCCTCAAGTGCAACGGCAACTGCACCGGCTGGTCAGCGGCTGAAGGGGCTGTTTTTTTGCCAGAGGCGGAAGCCGCCGATGAAGGCGTTGTCGTTGTTGCCTAGGCGGGCGCCGGGGGGGAGGGTTTTTAGTTTTTTGGCGTTGCCGCCGCCGAGGACTACGTAGTCGGCTTCGAGCGCGGCTTTGAGCAGGGCGGTGACTTTGAATACTTCGCGGCGCCATTTTTTCTTGCCGTACTTTTCCAGGCCGCGGAGGCCTAGGTAATCCTCGTAGGTTTTTCCTTTCTTATATAGAAGATGCGCGAGTTCCATGGGTTCGAGGTCGCCATTGGAGATCATGGCGGAGCCGAGTCCGGTGCCGAGGCCGAGAAAAAGCATCTTGCCGCCTTTGTAGCTGCCGATGGCCTGCATGGCGGCGTCATTTACGATTTTCACGGGATAGCCGAAGGCTTTTTGGAAATTGATGCCCATCCAGCCGCCGCCGAGGTTGTGGGGTTCGCGCAGCGGGTGATTATTAATGATAGGGCCGGGATAGCCGATGGAGATGCAGTCGAATTTCCAGCCGCGGATGGCGCGTTTGACGTCGGCGACCATGGTTTTGGCGGACATGCGGGGGCCGGAGGGGAATTTGGTGGGCGTTTTTTGGCCGGACAGGAGCAGCTTGACGTGAGTGCCGCCGACATCGATGGCGAGGATTTTCGGGTCCGTTTTGGCGTCATTCTTTGGGGTCTTCGCGGCGGACGGCTTGGCAGGCATAGCGGTGGATCCTCCCGGGGGACTTCGGAAAGTTATATCGGGGATGGGTTGGAGTCAAACGAGGAAATGGGATTCGGGGAGGGCCGCGGCGAACGGCAGAGAGCGGCGTGGCCAGCGGGACGCGCGTAAGAATACGGATGCAAATACGTTGAAACCGTAGAGATACCGACGTACAATCGCCGCACAATTACGGTATTTTCTACCCCAGCGACAATCCCGAGAGTTCACCTGACGCGCACTTCCGCCCGGCGATACGCAACGGACTCCGCACGGGCTCCAGAGATCCATGGGCCATATTGGAAGGAAAAGGGATGAAGCAGGAAATCGCACACGGAGGATGTTCATGAAGAAAGTTGGGGGCAAGAGTTTGTTTTTCGCGTTGGTGGCGGTGCTGATCGGATTGATGGTTTATACGCCGCAGGTGAAGGCGCAGGATACGTCGAGCGGCACGGCGACGACCGATAGCAGCACGACGACGGCCAAGAAGAAGACGAAGAAGAAGGCGGCGGCGGACGCGAGCGATTCAACGACGGCGGCGGATTCTTCGACGACGGGGACGACGAAGAAGACGAAGAAGAAAGCGGCGGCGGATTCGACGGCGGACGCTTCGGCGGCGCCAGCAGCTGCGGATTCGGGGACGACGACCAAGAAATCACGGTCGAAGAAAGCGGTGGCAGATTCTACGGCAGCGCCGGCGGCACATGCATCGGCGGATACGGCTTCGACCACCAAGAAGACGCGATCGAAGAAGGCAGCGGCGGATGCTTCGGCAACGCCAGCGGCGGGTTCGACTGCGGCGGCACCGGCAGCGGATGCGTCGACGGCTTCGACGACGAAGAAGACTCGGTCGAAGAAGGCTGCGGCAGATGCTTCGACAGCGCCCGCGGCAAGTTCGAGCGCGGCGGCTCCGGCGGCGAAACCGGCACCAGCGGCGGCTCCTGCACCTGCTCCGGCAGCGGCGAAGAGTGCGCCGGCTGCGGCTCCTGCGGCGGCACCGGCGGCAAGCACTCCGGCTCCGGCGAAGGCGGCAAAGACTACGGCTGGGACTACGACTCCGCCGCCTGCGGGCAGCGGAATGGTTTGGGTGAACACTGATTCGGGCGTTTACCACAAGGAAGGGACGCGGTACTACGGGAAGACTAAGGCTGGGAAATATATGTCGGAAGCGGATGCGCAGAAGGCAGGGTTTCACGGCGCGAAGAACGATCAGTAGAGAGCACGCAGGTCGGTCACAACTGAACGCCGGACGGAAATTGCGATTTTCCGTCCGGCGTTTTTTTTTGTGGCGTGCGTGAAGCTAGAGGGAAGCAGGTCCGAACTGCTGAAGGCAAAGGCTCCCACCCTTCGCGGAAAGCGCGAAGGATGGGCCACCCGGAAAACCTGGGCAGACGCAAGATCAACGGCAACGGCGATCGAAGCAGGTCCCTCACCCGTAAACGGGTTCGGGATGACAGCTAAAAACTAAGGCTAGACAAAATCAACTGCCACTGCTACGGCAACGACAACTGCCACGGCGAAGGCAAAGGCAAAATCAACGGCGAAGGCAAAGGCCGAGCCCGCCTGAAGGCGGCCGCTACGTAAATCTGGTTTGGGCGTTTCGATTGGTGGGGCTTTGCGGGGGGATTGGTACATCAAATGCGAGGTGGAAACGAAGGCTGTTATCATCGGGCATGATTCGAGTGGAATGCCGGGGATTGTTGTTTGATTTGGATGGAGTTTTGATCGATTCGAACCCGGCGGTGGACCGGGTGTGGAAGCGCTGGGCGCTGGAGCACGGGTTGGAGGCTGGCGAGGTGATCCGGCGGGCGCACGGACGGCCGAGCCGGACTACGGTGCGGGAATATTTTCCGGAAGCGGCGGAAGCGTTCCTGGAAGCGGAGCATCAAAAACTGGTGAGCCAGGAAATCGCGGATGTGGATGGGATCGTGCCGCTGCCGGGAGCGATGGAACTGTTGCGTTCGCTGCCGCTGGAGCGGTGGGCGATCGTGACTTCGGGGACGTACGAGCTGGCGACGACGAGGATTCGGGCGGCGGGGCTGCCGACGCCAAAAAAAATGGTGACTTCGAGCGATATTAAAAGAGGGAAGCCGGATCCGGAACCTTATCTGAAGGGCGCGGCGCTGCTGGGAATTCCGGCGAGCGAATGTGTGGTGATGGAAGATGCCGACCCGGGGATTATCGCGGGAAAGGCCGCGGGGGCGCGAGTGATTGGAGTGCGGACGCCGACGGTTCCGGACGCGGAGTTGATGGCGGCGGGGGCGGACTGGATGGTCGATAATTTGGCGGACGTGACGGCGGAGCCGGATGCGGCGACGCAGGGCTTAGTGCTGCTGGTCAGGTCGCGGGCGTGATCAAAAAAGGACCGCGGGACGCGCAGGGGAATTTGCCTCCGGGGCCGCGGGGGAATGTGCTGCTGGGAAGTGCGATCGATCTGGGCCGCAGCTCGATGAAATTTTTGACGCAGTGCGCGCGGGAATACGGCGACATCGTTTATCTGCGATTTTTCAATACTCCGATTTGCCTGCTGACCCATCCGAACGATATTGAATATGTATTGGTGAAAAACCAGGCGAATTTCGTGAAGTCGAGGGATTATCGCGCTTTGAAATCGGTGTTGGGAAATGGATTGCTGACGAACGAGGGCGCTTCATGGCAGAAGCAGCGGAAATTGGTGCAGCCGGCTTTTCGTCATGAGAATACGGAGCGTTACGCGGACGTGATGGTTTTGGCGACAACGAAAATGTTGGATACGTGGGAGGACGGCGAGACGCGGGATTTGCATCAGCAGATGATGGCGGTGACGCTGGATATTGTGGCGGAGGCGTTGTTTGGTTCAGATGTTTCGGGGCATTCGAGCGGCGTGGAGCAGGCGCTGGCGGTTTTGATGAATCAGTTCGAAGGCATGGCGGGGCTGGCGTTTTTGTTGCCGGAGAAATTTCCGCTGCCGAGCACTTTGAAATTCAAAAAGTGCGTGGCGCAGCTGGACAAGATTATTTATTCGATTATTCATGAACGGCGGAAAGCGCGGAGGCCGGCGCACGATCTGCTGGAGATGCTGCTGCTGTCGCAGGACTCGGAAGGCTCGACGATGAGCGACGAGCAGTTGCGCGACGAAGTGATGACGTTGTTTTTGGCGGGGCATGAGACTACGGCGAATGCTTTGTCGTGGACCTGGTATTTGCTGGCGCAGCATCCGGAGGTGGAAGCGCGGCTGTTTGCGGAGTTGTCTGGGGTTTTGCAGGGACGCTTGCCTACGGCGCGGGATGTGGGGAAATTGTGTTACACCGAAATGGTGGTGAAGGAAGCGATGCGGTTGTATCCGCCGGCGTGGGCGGTGGGGCGGCAGGCGGTGGCGAAATTCGAATTGGGCGGGTATTCGTTTCCAGCGGGAACGAATATTGCGATTTTACAGTGGAGCACGCAGCGGGACGCGCGATTTTTTCCGGAGCCGGAAGTGTTTGATCCTTCGCGGTGGAGTGCGGAGGGGATGCGGAAAAACCCGTTGCCGCGGTTTGCTTATTTTCCTTTTGGCGGGGGGCCGAGAGTTTGTGTGGGAGCGGGATTTGCGATGATGGAGGCGATTCTGCTTTTGGCTACGATGGCGCAGAGGTTTGGGATGAGTTTGGTGGCGGGGAGGAAGGTGAAGTTGTTGCCGTCGGTGACGTTGAGGCCGAAGAATGGGATACGGATGATTTTGCATGAGCGGCGGCGGGAAGCGCCGGTGCGGGGGGCGGCGGACTAGCGGCTGGTTGGTTGCGCGGCGGGTCGTGGGTGCTTGTAGTTGACGCAAGGCTCGCGCAGAAAACGCGCGAAAGGAAATTTTACGAACGGCATTTTTATTTCCCGGCCCTTACGGGCCGGGCTAACTTATGCCGCCCCTACGGGGCTGGTTTTGCGTGCATCGCGGCGGGAGCGGGGAGGTGGAAATCGAAGAGAGGTCCTTCGTCGCGGAAGGCGCTCCTCTGGATGACGGCCAAGTTCGGTTTGGGTGGTGAGTTGGGGTTTGGCGGCGGAGCCGGATGGATTGGTCGGAAAGTTTTGCATCGAAGAGAGGTCCCTCGTCGGCGCGGCAAAGGCGGCCACGCCTCTGTCGGGATGACAACTAGAACCGAAGCTAAGAGCAAAAACTGAAACGGCGCTGCGAGTTATGCAGCGCCGTTTTTTTTTCGCTCCGACTTCCGCGCACCTGAATGTTTACAACGAGCGGAGGAAGTTGAGCAGGTCTTGTTGGGCTTGCTCGGGGAGGCGGTTGTAGAGGCTGATTACCCGGTTGGCTTCGGAGCCCTGGCTTTGGTGTTGTTGGATGGCGTGGACCAGGCCGCCATTGCCTGGATTGGAGCGGCCATCGTGGAGGAAGAAGATGCGTTGGCCTACGCCCCAGAGTGGGGCGGTGCGGAATTCGTCGCCGGCGGCGGAGCCTTGGGAGATGTTGTCGGCGAGGCCCTGGCCCAGGTGATGGACTAGGAGATCGGAGTAAAGGGCCGCGGGTTGATTGCTTAGCGCGGCGGTAAAGGAGGAGTTCGCGGTTTGCAACGCGGGTGTGTGGCACATGGTGCAGCCGACGGCGGAGAACATCAGTTGGCCATTGGCGATCGATTGCGCTGACGGATTGTTGGGGATGCCGGTGGCGGAGGGAGTGGGAGGCGCGAGGAAGCGAGAGAACATGGCGAAGGCGACTACATCGCTGGTGATGGCGGAGCCGGAGAAATCGAAATTCGTTTGGTCTTCCGGCGTGGCGTTGTAGAGGCAGGCGGCGGGAGGATTGCCGCGTTTGGTCTGGAAAAGTTCGTTGGTGACGCCGATTTCGACGTTGTAGGCTTCGCCGGCGAAAATTTCGAGAGATTTATTTTGGGCTTTCCAGCCGAAGCGGGTGATGGAACCGTCGTTGCCGCTGTAATTGGGATGGCCGGAAATTCCGAAGGCGGATTTCGCGGCGGGATTCGCGGCCATGTTGGCGAGGATGGTGCCGTCGGCGATATTTTCGATGAGTCCGGCGCCGAAGGTGGGCGTGGGGATACGGAAGATCAAATTATTTTGGCGGGCCATGGATTCGTAGTTGGGTTGGGACATGACGCAACCGGAAGCGTCGGAGCGTCCGGCGATGGTGAAGAGGTCGTGAACGCCGCCGTCGGCGATTTGGATGTTGACCTGGCCGCTCGAATTTACGGCGTAAGGGAAACGGGCTTCGCGGACGGGACCATCGGCGGTGATGAAGCTGGGGATCTGGTTGGTGCCGCCGGCATCGTAGGCGACGGTGAGTTGGGGATTCTGGCCGAGGAAAGGATAAATGGTGGCGCTGGGGCTGGTGCCGCCGACCGAGGGTTGGGCGTGACAACTGCCGCAACTGGTGGAGTTGTAGCCGGGGCCGAGTCCTTTGCCGGGTTCGCCGGAGATGGTGCCGCTGACGGAGTCGATTTGGAGGAAGCGGGCGAGGCCGTCCTGGAAGAATTGGAGTTGGGAGGGCGAGAGAGTCGCGAGGGGTTGTCCGGAATTTACTGAGCCGACGCGGACGCCGGGATCTTTGGCGGTGGAATTTTTGGGCGGAGGGGTCGAGTTGTCGTCGCGGCCGCGCTGTTGTTGGGCGTTTGTCGCCGGGGCGAGGAGGAGCAGGAGGAGCGCGGGGCCTAGTAACGTGCTGATGCGATACTTTCGATGCATGTGAAACCTCCTACGGACACACCTCGGACGGTGGACTATTTGGCGGGCTTGGAGCGCACTCCCTGCGTGAGACCGGTGAGTTAAATGGCGGGGGAATTAACTCGTCGATACGGCGACGTTATGTTTTTCTGCGAGTGAGCCGGAGTCATTCAGAATGACCGGCGAGCGCGACAATACTGCGGAGGGGAAAGTCACGCAAGCTGACAAGGGTACAGTTTTGGTACAGCGAACAAATGATGGCCGCGCGATGCTTTATGTTGGGAAGAAGAAAATGTAAAGGAGCGAAGGGAAAAAAATATGCGGCAGGCGTCGCCGGGAGGATCGTTGGTTGCATGGACTGTACGAAGGCTCGCGCGAAAAAACCGCGCGAAAGGAAATGTTCTAACGGCATTTTTCCCCAGCCCTGGCGGGCTGGGCTAACTTCTGTCGCCCCTACGGGGCTGATTTTGTGCGAGTGGACGGGCGGTGCTTGAACCTTACGGAAAGCTCGCGCGAAAGAGCCGCGCGAAAGGTAATTCTTACGGACGGCAATTTTTATGTCGGAGCTAAAGCTCCGACCCCCTAAACGTCAAATTCAAGATGCGGCGGCGGGGCAAGGTCATCGCGAACGCGTGGCGGACTGGCGGGATTATTGCAAAAGCGCGGCGGCGAGTTGAACGGGAAATCTTCGGCTTACGTTTGCTTGGCGGCGGAGTCCAAGGGGGCGAGTTGTGGGCCCTGCTGTTTTCTAAAACATTCAGGAGAGTTTATGCGAGCGATGAGGAATTTTGGGGCGGTGGTGTGCGGGTGTTTGGTTTGGATGGGCGCGATGGCGATGGCGACGTCGACGGGCGCGCAGACTTCTGATGCGGCGCAGGCTGGGCGCGATGCTGCGGGGGTGACGGTGGGGGTGGCGCCGGAATTGTTTTCGCCGGGCGTGATTTCGGGGCCGGCGAACGATGGGTCGCCTACTTTTACGCCGGACGGGAAGAGTTTGTATTTCACGCGGAGCACGGCGGCGTGGGGAGTGATTCTGGAATCGCGGTTGAGCGGCGGGAAATGGTCGGAGCCGGAGGTGGCTTCGTTTTCGGGGGAGTGGAGAGATTCATCGCCGGGGATGGCGCCGGACGGATCGTTTTTGGTTTTTGTTTCGCTGCGGCCGAAGGTGATGCCGGCGCCGGGAGAGAAAATTACATCGGTGCGGGCGAATTTGTATCGAGTGAAGCGCGTGGGCGCGGGATGGAGCGAGGCGGAGCGTTTGCCGGATACGGTGAATATTGGGGATGCTATTTGGAAGCCGAGCGTGGCGGCGGACGGGAGTATTTATTTTGTGTCGATTGATACGAAGGGCGGGAAGCGTTTGTATCGTTCGTTATTTAAGGATGGGGAATATCAGCAGGCGGAGCCGCTTTCGTTCAGCGACGGGACTACGGCGGATGTGGACCCGGAAATTGCGCCGGATGGATCGTTTTTGTTGTTTTGTAGTTCGGGGCGGGTGAAGGATGACCCGCGCGATCATTTATATGTGGTGCGGCGGGAGGGTGCGGAGTGGGGTGCGGTTGCGGCGATGCGTTATGCGGGAGACGGCGGGAGTACGGACGACGAGCCGCATCTGGGGCCGAGTTTGGGGCCGGACCGGGTGACCGTGTATTTCAGCAGCGATCGGGCGGTGCCGGTGAGTTTTCCGCGGACGCATGCGCAGGCGGTGGAGGATTTGAAGAGGTTGGAGCTGTGGGATAACAGCAATTCGAATGTGTGGTTCATGAGTGTGAAGCCGTGGATTGGGCGGAAGTGACCGGGCAGAAGTGGCGTGAGTGAGCAGGCTCGGTCGACGGAGTGGGTGCGCGAACGGCGTCTGGAAGGCGACGCGATTCGCGGGACTTAGAGGAACGCGCTGCGCGCGGATTTTTTCCCAGCCCTTACGGGCTGGGCTAACTTCTGTCGCGCCTACGGCGCTGGTGGCGAGCTTCACTGACGCGTGGTGATTGGGCTTAACTAAGACCCTTCCAGAGGCGGGAAGGATGGGCCACCTCAAATGCGGTAGCCGATCGACGGTGAGGTTATCCCTCCTGTTCGCCTTGTGTCGATGTCCCGGCGGTAGTAATCTCCAGCACAATTAATATATAGAGTAACTCCCGAAGGTATTCGGTTCGCGGACTCGCGGCTGCTATCGTTCGGGCACGACTTCACTGCGGAATTTTCTTCAGTAAGGAAGCACAGGCCCCGAATTTACAGATCGCCTCCGGCGCCGATTTTTAGGGCGGGTGCTGGGGACGCGAGGATGCCATGAGGAAAAACGCGGGCCTGTTCACGGTAGTGGCGGTGGTTTTGGCGTTCTTCGGAATTTCGAATATTCCGAAGAGCAATCCCGCAGGACCGGCTCCGAACGGAACTGAGCCCAAGGCAAGCCAGCATCCAAAAAAAGTCGGCGGAGGCGGCGTTGCGGCACAAGTGTTGGCCAGCTGCGGCGGAATCAGAAGCCGAGTGCTGCCGC
This sequence comes from Candidatus Acidiferrales bacterium, assembly GCA_036401315.1. GTDB lineage: Bacteria > Acidobacteriota > Terriglobia > Acidiferrales > UBA7541 > Palsa-295. The sequence continues at coordinate 8,653 of DASWVE010000015.1, read as the reverse complement.
TGGTAGCGGGCAACACGCTGGCGAGCAGCGCTGCGCCAGCTGCGGCGTGGACGCTGCCCGAATCCTGCTATGCCGCGCCGGCGCCCGCGCGGGTCGAACGCAAAAACGATGCAAACCTGAGTTTCCTGATTGCCATGGCCGCGAATCCGATTTCGACGCACTTGCCGCTTTCGTTTGACCGCACGCTAGAAATCATTCAGCAAGCCGCGCAGGACAACCATTATCAGTACGAATCGTCGTGGCTGCCGTGGGGCGAAGCAAAGGAATATTCGCATTTACCGGACGAGCAAGCCGCGGAAGACGAGCAGGACAACCAGGAAAAACAGCCGGGAGTGCTGATCTTCCGGAATCCGTACGGCAAGATTCCGGCGAAAGAAGGCGAGGGCGGCCTGGTGGTGTTCGTGGTGTCGGAACTGCCGACCGGCGGCATCAATCAAGAAGAATTCGATAATGCCGTGGAATGGATCCAACAACTCGGCGGCCTGGGCGACAAGCCGGAAATCAAAATACTGGGGCCGAATTTTTCGGGATCGCTGATCTCGATGTACCGGTCAGTGCATTTTGAAAAACCGAACACCCTGCCGGGCAACCTGACCTTCACGATTTTCAGCGGAAGCGTCACGTCGAACGCGAATTACAACTGGTTCAAGGCGAAGGTGGGAGACGAGAAGCTGGGGACTTTTCGGACCGCGATGGAGGGGGACTCGAATCAGTCCGAACGATTCTGCCGTTACATCGCATCGCAAGGATATCCGGCGGACCGGATCGCATTTCTTTCGGAAGACGAAACGGCGTATGGCGGAGGGGACCCGGCCAAGGCGACCGGCTGCGTGGAGGCAGCGACGAATCTTTATTATCCCCGGGATATTGCGACGTTGCGATCGGCGTACGAGGAGCAATCGATTTTCAATTCCGGGAAACAAGGATCGAACGCGAATACGGCGACTACGACGTTACGAGGAGATCTGAGCGAGCCGGCCAATAGCAAACACGATACGGTGCGCAGTTACGGCGGGCAACTGACACCGCTGGCGCAGGAGTCGGTGCTGCTGGACATCACCGATGTGCTGACCGAAAGAAAAATTCAATTCGTGGTGGTGCGCAGCACGAACTCGTTGGACCAGATTTTCCTGGGGCAATTTTTGCGACGAACGGTGCCGGAAATTCGAATCGTGATGGACGGAGCGGATTTATTGTTCCGCAGAGGGCAGGAAGGGGCGTCACTGCGGGGAGTGATGCTGCTATCGACGTATCCGTTGCTGACGTGGCAGCAGGACTGGACTTCGACCGCGTTTCCAGAGGCGAGTTCGTGGCGAAAGCTGATTCCGACGCCGGAGAATGAGACGGGCGGAAGCTATCGAATTTTCGGGGAGAGCAGCGCACAGGGCGTGTACATCGCGGCGCGCGAGTTGATTCCGGATCAAGGGCTGGCGAAGGGGTTTGAAGCTATTCCAGTAGCGGACTACGCGCCACCGGCGTGGGCTCGATCAGATTGCGGAGCCGATGCCGACCAACGGCCGGGGACGTGGCTGACGGTGATTGGCCACCGGCAATTCTGGCCGATGGCGGTGCTGAATCCGTACACGCTGGGAGGCTGCGCAGCGCAGGCGAACACCGATGTTTCGCTGCTGCCGGGCGCCGCGGAATTTAAAAATTTGAAGCTCGACACTCGTGACGGTGACGGGCAACCACTGCGCCATTTACCTATTGAGTTTTTGATCTTCGTGGTTTTGATGCTGGTCGGCAGCGTATTGCATTTGCTGTGGTGCGCGTGCGGGTCCATTTCGCCGGTGCCATCGGCCTTCCGGCTGGCTTATTTCGCTCCGGTGCCGCGCCGGCAGCATGCTTTGCTGATCAGCCTGGGATGCACGGTGGTGGCGGCGACGGCGGTGATTACGGCGAGTAATTCGGGCTTGCTGCGCTGGGCGCTGGGGAATTGGAACGCAATCATCGGGGCATTTCTGTTGGGAGCACTGGCGAGCGCCGTTCTGGCCTGCTGGAAGAATTTTAGGTTACCGCCAATGACCGACCCGAGATTCAGCGCCGCGAAGGCGGGAAAGTGGCGGCGGATCTCAGCGGCCGGCGGGATTACGGTGGTGATTGCGGTGATCGCGATGGAGCTGGCGTGGCTGCATCGACTGACGAGCGCCAATCTATTTCCCACATTTTGGCGGAGCGTGCACGTGTTGAGCGGCGTATCGCCGCTGCTGCCGCAATTATTTTTGCTGGCCGGGCTGTACAGCTGGTTCTGGTTTGGTTTACGAGGACTATCGCTTTTTGGCGACGATCGGGCGGTGCTGCCGACACCGAACGATTTGACCACGGCGGAGGGAAAGCCAACGATGCCGATGTTCAGCTGCGAAGAAGCGGGAGACCCGACGGAGAACCTGGCAATGCCGCTGGGAAAATCCTATTGCTGGTTCGTGGCGTTGATTACGCCGATCGTTTTCGCGGTTTGCGCGCTGCTGCTGAGCCAGGCGGGCTGGTTGAACACGCTAGGGGAGCGAGCTTTCGGAACATTCATATTTTTTTGGATCATCCTGCACGTCAGCCTGATTTTGGCGGACACGGCGCAGTGTTGGGCGACGTGGAGGAAGCTGCTGATTTTGCTGAATCATATCGACCTGCTGGCGCTGCGGCGGACGTTGAATGCGCTGCAGGGGATGAGCTGGAGTTCGGTGTGGGCCATGAGCGGCGACGTGCTGGCGGAACGATATTGCCTGATTGCGCGGCAACTGGAGGCCTTGCGGCATTTGCAAAATCAGGTTGCGGAGTGGACTCCTGTGGATACGAACGAGAAGAAGACCCAGCAGGAGTTGGGGGTGAGGTTCGATGAATTCCTGAAGCTAGAAACGAGCGATCCAGCGAACCCGGCCGGAAAGATCAAAACAGATCTCGGAAGGTTCGTCGAGTGGTACGAGGGCCTGCTGAAAAATTTCCCGGTCGAAACCGTTGAGCCGTTGAGAGTGGTGCAGGCGGAATTGGCGTCGATTGCGGGGATGGTGGTGAGGATGATTTTATTGCCGGCGTGGCACAACGAAAAAGAGTCGTTGATTGTGAACCGGGCGCCGAAACCAAAGAAGGATGACGAGGGCACGCGGCCACCGAGTATCTACGACAACATGCCCGGTTATATTCTGGCCGCCGAGGAATTTTTCGTGCTGCCTTACCTGGGCTTTATTCGCAACATCATGGGGCGGATACGGACGATCATTTTGGGGAGTCTTTGTTTGTTTGTGGCTACGACGTTCGCTGTTTCGAGTTATCCGTTCGATCCGTTGCCGGTGCTGGGGGCGATTTTTCTGGCAGTTTTTGTGATTACGGGGACTACCGTTGTTTTGATTTACGCGGGGATGCATCGGGATGCGACTTTGAGTTATGTGACGGACACGAGTCCGGGGGAGTTGGGCGGGGAGTTTTGGAAGCAGGTGTTTACGTTTGGCGTCGGGCCGTTGATTGGATTGCTGACGACATTGTTTCCTTCGATTATGGATTTTATTGTTTCGTGGCTGCAGCCTAGCGCGCAGGTGATCAAGTAAAACGCCAGGATTCGTGGCATCGCGAACGGTGGTGCGAAATGCATGCGTGAGTGCGAGCCAAGCCTAGAAGCAAAGCCCCCACCCTTCCCGAGGCAGGAAGGATGAGGCACCCTCAACTGCAACTGCAAGCACCAGTGCGATTACCGCGGCAACTGCCGCCACCTTCAAATGGATTACACTTTTGGGGATGATTCCGTTTGGGCGGAAGGCGCCGGGGAGAAAATTATGAGAGTGAAAAATGAAATGGTTGAAGACTGCTTGGTGGGTCCGGCGCTGGCGCCGGAGGATTCAGGGCGGCCGATGTCGCGGCGGGGATTTTTGGGGGCGACGGCTGTGGCTGGGTTTGGTCTGAGTGGGCTGCGTTTGCCGGGGCGCGAGGTGCGGGGCTCGGGGACGATGCCTGCGCTCGCACGTGCAACTGCGGGAGGAGTGGAGGGCGCGGTGGAGAATTCGGCAGAGGGTGCTGGGCTCGACGCTAAGGACGAAATCTTGAAGGAAAAAATTCGGCGAGCGCGGTTGTCGGGTCCTGCGGCGGTTACGCGCGCGGCCACGGTGGCGGAGATGGATGCTCACGGAAATTTGACCGTGCTGGAGCAGGGAACGAACGAGTGGGTGTGCATGCCGGGCGATGAAAATATTATCGGCGACGTTCCGATGGCGCTCGATCCGATGGGAATGCAATGGTACAAGGACGCGCGCACCGGAAAGCCGAAGCCGACGAATGCTGCGCCGGGGTTGATTTATATGTTGTGCGGAGCCACGCAGCGGAGTTATACGGATCCGCGCGACTCCACCAGCCCGGCGATTCCGATTGGGCCGCACTGGATGGTGCTGTGGCCGTTCGATGCGGCGGCTTCGGGATTGCCGACGGTGATGCGTGACGCGGGGACGATGATCATGTTTGCGGGGACGCCTTACGCGCATTTGCATATCTGTGGATCGCCTTTGGATGGGAATGAATATGCTCCGGGGGATCGAGGCGTGTGGGAGATGAAATACGCGCGGCCTTAGGATCCGGAAGCGAAGATCAGTGTGCCCGCGAGCCTGGGGACGGCGAGCGCGGGTCGCGGCATTGGCGTTATAATCTATACTTATGGCGACCATGAATACACATACGAAGGCGGCGAAGGGTGCGGTTTTGGAGAGGCGGAGGAGTGCGGAGCCGCTGAGCAAGAACGAACATTTGCTGCGGTGGGTGGCGAAGATTGCGGAATTGACTACGCCGGATGCGATTCATTGGGTGGACGGGTCGCAGGCGGAGAATGACGCTTTGTGCGCGGAGATGGTGGAGTCCGGCACGTTTATAAAATTGAATCAGCAGCTGTGGCCGGGGTGTTTTTACGCGCGTTCGGATGCTACGGACGTGGCGCGGGTGGAAGACCGGACATTTATATGTTCGCTGTCGAAGGACAGTGCGGGGCCGACGAACAACTGGATGAATCCGCTGGAAATGCGGCGGAAGCTGCGCGGATTATTCCACGGATCGATGCGCGGGCGGACGATGTACGTTTTGCCGTTCAGCATGGGTCCGGTGGGCGGGCCGATGTCGCGCGTGGGAGTGCAACTGACGGATTCGCCGTATGTGGTGGTGAGCATGCGGATCATGGCGCGGATCGGGTTGCCGGTTTTTCAGGAGATCGATAAAGGGCCGGACGTGCGGGTGGTGCCGTGCGTGCATTCGGTGGGAGCGCCGCTGGCACCGGGACAAAAGGATGTGCCGTGGCCGTGCAACAAAGAAAAATACATCGTGCATTTTCCGGAAGCGCGCGAGATTTGGTCGTACGGATCGGGGTATGGAGGGAACGCGCTGCTGGGGAAGAAGTGCTTCGCGCTGCGGATTGCTTCGAACATCGCTCGGGATGAAGGTTGGATGGCCGAGCACATGCTGATTATCGGCGTGGAAGATCCGAAGGGCGAGAAGACTTACGTGGCGGCGGCGTTTCCGAGCGCGTGCGGCAAAACGAATTTTGCGATGTTGATTCCGCCGGCGGGATTTGAGGGGTGGAAAGTTTGGACGGTGGGCGACGACATCGCGTGGATCCGGCCGGACGCGGAAGGCAAGCTGCGGGCGATGAATCCGGAAGCAGGATTTTTTGGCGTGGCGCCGGGAACTTCGGTGAAGACCAACCCGAACGCGATGGCGACGCTGGCGAAGAACACGATTTTTACGAATGTGGCGCTGACTCCGGAAGGCGGGGTGTGGTGGGAGGGGATGACGGACGAGCCTCCGGCGGAGTGTACGGATTGGCAAGGCAAGCCGTGGACGCCCGCGATCGCGAAAGAGACGGGCGCGAAAGCGGCGCATCCGAACGCGCGATTTACGGCTCCGGCGGCGCAGTGCCCGACGATCGATCCGGCGTGGCAGGACCCGCAGGGCGTGCCGTTGAGCGCGATTATTTTTGGAGGGCGACGGGCGTCGACGATTCCGCTGGTGTACCAGACGTTCAACTGGAGCGCGGGAGTGTACGCGGGCGCGACGATGGGTTCGGAAATGACCGCGGCAGCGGCTGGAACGGTGGGAAAAGTACGGCGGGATCCGATGGCCATGCTGCCTTTTTGCGGCTACAACATGGGCGATTATTTCCGGCACTGGATCAAGATGCAGCGGACTTTGAAAACTACGCCGCGGATTTTTCATGTGAACTGGTTCCGTAAGGATGCGGCGGGAAATTTCATGTGGCCGGGATTCCGCGAAAATATGCGGGTGCTGAAGTGGATTGTGGATCGCGCGCACGGGCGGGCGTTGAGCCATGAGACGCCGATTGGGTGGATGCCGCGGTATGAGGACATCGAGTGGAAGGGAATTCAATTTTCGAAAGAGCAATTCGACGCGTTGCAGGCGGTTGATCCACAGGCCTGGCGTCGGGAAGTGATCGATCATGAGGAATTATTTATTGATTTGCATAGCCATTTGCCTTCGGAACTGATTTACGAGCGGGAATTGCTGATTTGCCGGATCTAGAGTAGCTGCGACGGCAAAGATCGGAACGATGCGGGTCGTCGCTTCAGTGGTGAGATCCTCGAAGGGAAAAAACCAGCCTCCCCAAGCGGGAAGTACCCCGAGAACCTAAATCCAAAAAAGAGAGAATGCGCTTCGCGCCCGATGGTTTGGGTGGGGTGCGAGGCGGGCCAAAAGCGGCGGCAAGCCGCCGCACTCCAAAATGGTTTGCGCGGGCGATCGGATTCAGCCGCGCCTGCGGCGTATGAGGTGGCGATAGCGCTGAGGTAGCGAGCGTCTATTGCGGTTGCTTTGCGAGCAGGCCCGAATTGATGAACGCCACGACCGCGGCGGTTTCGTTCGCCGTGCGTCGCGTGACCGTAGCCTGAAATGCCGGTTTTCCGGTGTCGCCCCAACCAAAATTCCGCACATCCCAGACGCCGTTCGGAAGAGCCCGCGGATCGATTCCGGTTATCGGTGCGGTGCCAGGAATTTCCATGGTGCGCCGCGTCTCGGTGTGGCAACTCGCGCAATCGGTATTGAAGAAGTTGCTTTTGGCCGGATCGGCGACGACATCGGCGATCGCCTCGGTTTGCGCCGCGGTCGGCGCGGGATTGACGAACAGGTCCGTCGTCGTAACACCCTTCCGTTGCGCAACCGGTAGCCCCGCGGGCGCCGCGTTGTTCTTGCAGGTAATAGGATTCAGATTGTTGGTGTGCGGCGTAGGGACGACTCTGGGAACGCTTCCGCCCTTCAGGAGGGCCAGGGCGAACTGTGGTCCCTCGAGGGTGGGGCTCGGCACCGGGAAGAATCCGCCGTTCGGCGGCGCACCCGGCGTCGGGGGCTCCACGAACGCCATCGACAGAAATATCCAGGGATTTCCGCCACTGGCTGGCAGCCCGGCGATGGCCATGCCGTGCAAAAGCTGGGCTGAAGTGCGCTTCTCGAGAAACGCTACGAGCTCACCACGAAGATTCCTTGCGGTCGTCGGGTCAACGAGACCGGGGTGTACGCCGAGTGGAACGCCGGCGGTCGACACCTGGTCCGTTCCCAACTGCCCCGCCGCCAACTTGGTGCGGATGGCCGCGACGTCGGCGACAATGGCGTTGTAAGCGTCCAGGTCGGGCACAAACGAGGGCAGGCAACCGTCCTGGGTTGGTTTCTTCGTCGAGAAATCGAAAATCAAATGTCCCGCGATGTCGTCCACCTTCGGAGACCCATCCGGGTTGCGCGTCACCGGCTGCACGATCAGCCGGATTTCCGGCGAGCGCCCGAACTGTTGTTGGGTCGCGTCGGAAAGCCCGGGCGCGCCGGCATCGATGCGGATGCCCGCGACAAACCAATTGGCTTTGACCTGCGCCTCGACGGGTAATTGGATTCGAGCGTTCGCTTCGGGCACCTGCGCGAACTGGCTCGCGGCCAGCCCGATGAACTGCTGAAAGATCGCGTCGGACCAAACCGGATCGCGTTTCGTTGAATCCGCCGGATCAGTCGTGGTCAGGTCGCTTACCGCAATGAGATTCGCAAAGTCCGAGGCCTGCGTGGGAGCTGGAAATAAAATCGACACATCGTCGGCCGAGAGCGGAGCGATCGCTGGAGGTTTCGCAGACGTGGGGCCGTCATTCGACGATGCGTGATGCGAGGAAGAGCCGCACCCACCGCACAGCGCCAGAACTCCGGCGAGCGCGAGCCGCACGCAGCGAAAGGGGAATACTCCAGAACGATTCATAGTGCCTCCTCAAGCCGCTACTGCTCTTGACGAAGTTTGGCCCGGGCCCGCCCCATGATTGCGCGAAGTGCGTTGTTTTAAGTATTAAGTGGACAGGAGATTACTACTGTTCTAATGTCTCGGCAATATTTTTGAGGCGGCCGGCGTCCGCCGATCGCGGGCACGTCGACCGAGCGTTTCGGCCCCTGATTTTCGAACGTGGATGGAAGATGCCGAAAAATATCGTGATCTGCTGCGACGGTACCGGAAACGAGTACGGCGACAAAAACTCCAACGTCGTAAAGCTCTACTGGACGCTAACTCCGAGCGACAAGCTCTCCGGCTACTATCACCCCGGCGTCGGCACGATGGGCGCGCGCAACGCACTTACGGCTATCGGCAAATGGTGGACCCGCTTGCGGGGTCTGGCGTTCGGCTACGGATTCTCCGACAACATTGCCGACGTTT
>DASWVE010000014.1:0-5114 GCA_036401315.1 Candidatus Acidiferrales bacterium | reverse complement strand
GCGACGGAAGCGAGAACGTCTGGCTTGAACTCTTTCAGACATATCTACCCAAACGCTACCAGGCGTCAAAAGCGCATGTCGTCGACAGCCGGGACAATTTCAGCGAGCAGATCGATGTCGTACTCTTTGACCGGCAATATTCGCCGTTCATTTTCGAGCACGCCGGGCAGACTGTCATTCCCGCGGAAAGCGTCTATGCGGTTTTCGAAGCCAAGCAATCAATCAACGCGGCCGTGGTCCGCTACGCGCAGGAGAAGATCGCGAGTGTTAGAAATCTACACCGTACGACGTTGCCCATCCCGTACGCCGGCGGCACATATCCTCCCAAATCCCTAAATCCGATCTTGGGAGGCCTCTTGACGTTCCAGAGCGACTGGAATCCCGCGCTTGGTGACCCGTTGGCCGATGTTTTGGCGTCGACCGATGCCACCCGGAGACTGGAACTCGGCTGTATCGCAGCCCACGGAATGTTCTCATGCGACGACAACTCGTGTTACACTCTCCTTCCTCAAAAGAAGGCGGCCACCGCGTTCCTGTTCGAACTAATCGCTCGCCTTCAGGGACTTGCCACAGTTCCGATGATTGACGTCCGGGCGTATGGTCGGTGGTTGGCCAAATAATCGGCGAGACAGCGATGTTTCCGTAGGAAATTGCGAACACTTTGAGATTCAGCTGAAAAGCATCGCGCTCCAATCATCAATCGCTGTTTCAGCTTGAATGCCGGCTCTTCCTTACACCTGCAAGACCTCGCGCAGGCGCTCGATGAGCGCGTCTTTCTTTTTCTGGTCCATCTTCGCCAGATTTTCTAGGCGCCAGCGCACGGCCGGCAGCGCCTCCGCGCCGTCGACGCCGAGCAACTTCCATTCGGGCGTGCCTTTCTTCAGCGACAACAGGAATTTTTTGTCGTCCTCCGGCATTTTGCCGACGACTTCTGCGATCAGATGCTCGCGCGCGCCGACAAGATCGTCGACGGTCACACGCGTATCGGTCATGCCGTCGAAGCCGCGCGCAAATTCCTGCGCGATATCTATGCGCGTGGGCGCAAGGAGTTCGGCGAACGGACGATTCGAGCTGACGAGATAGACGATGAAGGCGCGGCGCAGCTCATCACTGATGCCTTCGTTTGCCAAAAGATCGCGGACATCGAAGAGGTCGCGCGGGTGCTGGCGGTCCAGGGCCGCGACAATCTTGCCGGCATATAGGTCGGCGAAGGAGACGACCTGGATTTCACCGAAGCCGAATTCTTCCTCGACGCGCGCCGACACGCCGCGGAGTGTCGGATCGTAAACGCAGCCGCGCAAGACGGGCGTCACTTCGATTTTCACCCGCGCCCCGTCGACGCGAACATCAAGCCGCGTGACGCACTTCTCGTCTTTCAGACTCGTTTGGTCCACGCGCGCGCCGTTGAGACCGCCGCCGATGGCGGCTGAAATCCGGCGCATCGCCGCATCAATCGCTTTCAGCGAGGCGTCGCGATCGACGACTGGCAGATAGGTGAGATCGAGGTCCACCGAAAGCCGGGGCATGTCGCGGATGAAGAGATTGATTGCCGTGCCGCCCTTGAGCGCGAAGCATTGCTCCGCCGCGACGAACGGCAGTACTCTGACCAGGAGCCTGGCCTGCGCTCGGTATCGTTCAGCCACCGGCATCGAGGTTCTCCGGCACGGTGATCTTGAACTTCGGGTCGAGCTTGCCGCCGCGATGCAGCATGCGCTTGCCGATGCCGAGATCTATTTCTGCGCGGTCAAGCTGTTTGAGCCAGGGATAATTGCGGCGTTCTGCGAACCAGAGGAAAAGCCGCTTCACTTTGACGCTGCGGCATTCGACCATGAGTTTCTGCAGCCGCTTTGGGCTGAGCGTCCGCAGGCCTTCCATCAGCATATCGGCCTGATGGAATGTCTCGCGCTGCGGAACTTCATTGAGCAATTCGAGAATCGCCCGCTCCGGCGAAGACATCACGAGCGGCCATTCCCACTGTCCCCATTTTTGCCGGACGAGACCGCCAGGGAGCGGCCGGCCGGCATCGTCGACTCCGCTGGCGGCAGGGAACGCGGGCGCATGTTTGAAGAGCGTGCGCACGCTGTGAAAGACGAATTTCGTTTTGAGAGGCAGCTTGCCGACCCACGCGGGCGGCGCCTCGGTCCCATACAGATGGACTTCCCTAAAGTCTCCGGCGCCAAGATAATGCGCGAAGCCCTGGAGTTCTAGCGCGGTGCGGCCGCCAACAAACAGAGGCCGCTCCAGCACCGTCTGCAGCGAGATCACGACATGCTGCCAGCGAAGGCTCGCATCCTTATTGTGAGGGTCGAAGAGCTTCGCGGCCGGTCGTCGATAGACGCCGCGCGCGACCTGCTCAAGCCAGCCATGGGCGGCATACTTGCTGCGGAGGGCGCTTGAATAGCCGTGGCGCTCCAGCCAGGCGGCATCGATCAGTAGCCCTTCCGGGAGATCATACTGCAGCCGGTTTAGCTTAGATCCTCTTTGCGTACCCATGGTTGGCACAATAGCATAAACCCAAACCAAGGGCAACGTTTGAGAGTAGGCAGGAATACTAACCATAGGTACGTATTCCGAGTTGTACTTAAACCCGTCTAGCGCTGGGGATTCCGCGGAAGCACTCTTGTAACCTTTGTGTGTCGGCGAAGAACGCTCGGCCCGGTCACCCGCTGTCGCGTCGCCCTTCAGCCAGAAGTCCAGCTCCAGCTTCTCGTCGCCTTTAAACCCTGCGAACTTGCGGAGAGCGAGAAATTATGCGAGCGGTCAAGACGATGGGGTTGTCGCCGTTGGCAGACTCACTCCCACGGCTTGCGGATAACGTGCAGTACACCCTCGGTGAGTACTGGATTGCGCACGACGCTGGCACCATGAAGTCATACGATACTGCGTATGGTGGCCCACCTTACGGGGCAACGCTGAGAAATTGGCTGGATTATTCCATTTCCTTCAATATAGACAAAATTCATACGCCTCTGTTAATCGAAGAAATGGGAAAAGGCATTTCGCCGATTCTAAATTCGCAGGAGCCTCCGATCGACCTAATAACAAGTTATGAGGTGTTTGCCGGTCTGAATCGCCTGAATAGACCAGTAGAGCTCTACTACTATCCCAACGAAGGGCATACGCCCGAACATCCTCAAGCGCGGCTGGCAACGATGCAGCGGAACGTAGATTGGTATCGTTTCTGGCTTGAGGGTTATGAGCGCTCGAATCCGGCGGATACGGACCAATATAAACGGTGGGAGCAGCTGCGAGAGCTGCATAATGCGGATGAAAGAGCGACAAACAATCAGACTCAAGCCAGTGCCGTGCGCTGAGGCAGGACTCGGATCCCGTACTGAGTAGCGGCCCGCGGAAATTAGGCATGAACGCCGTTGTTCGCTGACTCAGATCTTTCCTTCGAAAAGCGTTTCGATCATGCCCTTGCAAGGACTCGCGCGCTTCAAAATGTATTCACCGACAGAGTCTACATCACGGGGCTTAGTTGATTCGCACGATGTCAGACTTATCACCCTGCCGAGCAGAGGCGACAGTGCACTCACCGAGACCTCCGATCAGATTGCCAAGAAACGCGGTCGAGAGGCAACTCCATCCCGTCTACGAAGCTCGCCTCGTTTGAAAAAAGAAGAGCGTGATGGGTCAGGACTTCGTCTTCGAGATCAACTCGAACTTGCGCGAGTTAGCCTAGCTCAGATAATCGAATCGCTTGCCGGACGGCCCGGGAAGGTCGAATTCGGCCAATTTCACTAACGCTGGTCAGTTTTCTTGGGAGCGAGCACGCAACATGAGGGCCGACTACTAGCCTTAAAAGAGTTAAGCTTGTGTAAATAACTACTCTTGACAACACTTCTTGCATAGAGTAAAAAACCTCTTGCCGCAAGTATTCTGCATCTTCGTAACCGCTCACCCCTGTGCGGCTCCCGAGTATCCGTGTTTCGCTCTCTGAGCCGAGGTGTGGCCGCATCGTAACCGTCTGACCATAACTCGAAAGCCTTATCCAACGAATTCGATTTGAAGACGAGAATTCTCGGTTGATTTTTCCGAACGCACGGGAGCGAATGAACATGCGGAGAGCTGCGAGTTGGATTGGGAAGATGAAAGTAGCGATAGTTGTTCTGGCCGTTCTAATGATTCCTGCGATCTTAGCGCTTGGTGCAAAGAGAGTGGCTCCCGGGCGAGGACGGGAAGCGCACTCGATGCCGGCAGTACCGACAAAACTAAAAGCCCAACCTCACGCGCGCCAAAAATATGGCGATATCCCACTCAGCTTTGAGGCGAATCAAGGTCAAACAGACCCATCGGTCCGTTTCGTCTCCCACGGTTCTGATTACACACTTTTCTTGACGGCGAACGAAGCGGTGCTGTCATTGCAACAGCAAAACTCGGCGGATGATCCGGCACTGCGAAAGATGAAACCAGCGAAACGGAAGCTTTTTGAGTCAGGAAAGTTCTATCGCGGTTCCTCTCGGTCTCGGAAGTCGACGAAAAGTATCACGATAGGAGTGGCGATGAAGGGCGCCAACCCCGCTTCGACGATTGAGGCTCTTGATCAATTGCCAGGAACGACCAATTATTTCATTGGAGACGATCCACAGAAATGGCACACAGGTATTCCGACATTCCAGCGCGTGAAATATTCCGCGGTATACCCGGGCATCGACCTGATCTACTACGGGAAGCAAAAGCAATTGGAGTTCGATTTCATAGTAGCGCCCGGAGGTGACCCTCACGCAATTAGCCTCGATCTTCGGACGGCTGGGCGGGTGTCCATCGCGAAGAGTGGAAATCTGCTCATAAAAGCAGACGGAGGCTCGTTTGAACTTCGACGCCCTGAACTCTATCAGCTAGATCACGGCGCGAAACGGCACGTATCCGGTAGGTTTGTGAGACGAGGCTATACTCTGGTAGGACTGCAAATAGGGCCGTACGATCATCGACGCGATCTAGTCGTCGATCCGGCCTTGGCTTACTCGACCTATCTCGGGGGCAACGGCATTGACGATGGCTTTGGGGTTGCCGTCGATGCAGGTGGCAATTCGTACGTGGTGGGTCAGACGACTTCCACAAATTTCCCCCTCGGAAATGAATATTCTTCGGCTTCGAACTCAACGGGAATA
>DASWVE010000013.1:0-5141 GCA_036401315.1 Candidatus Acidiferrales bacterium | reverse complement strand
CCGCAACACATCAAAACTCTGCGACCGCGCCGCCGCAAACCCACCAAGCAAAGTCACCGCAAACGCCACCGTAACCACCGCCGAATAAACGACCAAAAACCGCGGATCCGAAAATATTTTCATGTCATTCCTCCATTTTCTATATTCATCGACGCGTCATTCCGGAGCGCAGCTCTAGCCTGCACTTTTTCCCCAACCCCACCGATCCGCTTGTTCTAGCCTGTCAGTGCAACTCCAACCGGCCGCAAAAATCTTCGCGGAGCCTCCTCAACGAATGCCGAGGTCAGCCCACCTTGGAGTGCGGCGGCTTGCCGCCGCCTTACGGACGAAGCGCGTGCCTCGCCCCGGTCGGGGGTTCAAACATGGCGTTAGCAAAGAAGATGCCGCCCGCGCCTCCCAGGCAAACAGCGCGGGATGCCCACAACCCTCGCGCCCTCACCGCGTTGACGCCATCGCCGCCCCTAGCGTATCTTCCTCCCCGTGCTCGCCGGACTTTTCCGCAGCGATCGTAAACGAAATCCCCGCAATTGTTCAGGAGGTTCTATGCGCCAATCTCCGGTAAAATTCCTGCGCACGCTGGCGCCATATGCCACGCTCATCGTGGCCGCGCTCCTATTCGCCGCGACATTCGCTAACGCCCAGCAACCCGCACCACCCAAAAATTCCCAGGAGGCCGTAGTGGCGCCCAACGAAAATCTCGTCGTCGAAGGCATCCCGCCGATCCCCGCGCCGCTCACCGAAAAAGCCGACCGCTACACCAATTTCCGTTCCGCCACCTTCGCGTCCTGGCATCCGCAACGCCGCGAGATGCTGATCGCCACCCGATTCGCCGATACTTTTCAAATCCACGAAGTGAAATCCCCCGGCGCCGCCCGCACGCAACTTACGTTTTACAAAGACGACGTCCGCTCCGCTTTCTACCCGCCTAAAGGCGACGGCTCCCATTTCATTTTCAGCAAAGACGTCGGCGGCGGCGAATTTTACCAGCTCTACCGCTACGACACGAAAAGCGGCGCCATCACGCTCCTCACCGACGGAAAATCGCGCAACACCGACGAACACTGGTCCACCAGCGGAAAACTTCTCGCGTATTCCTCCACCCGCCGCACCGGAAATGACACAGACATCTGGCTCAGCGAGCCCGCGCATCCCGATAATCCCCAGACCAATCGCCTGCTGGCGCAAGTCAAAGGCGGCGGCTGGGCCGTAGCAGATTGGTCTCCCGACGATTCGCAGCTGATCGTTCAGGAATATGTTTCCGCCAACGAATCGTACCTCTGGCTGATGAACGCCACGACCGGCGAAAAAACCGCGCTGACGCCAAACAATAGCGGCACGGAAAAAATCGCCTACGGCAGCGCGGAGTTCTCGAGAGACGGGAAGGGAATTTACCTCACCACCGATAAAGACTCGCAATTTCAGCGCCTGGCCTACCTCGATCTCGCCAGCGGAAAATATACTTACCTCACCGACCACATCCACTGGGACGTCGAAAGTTTCGACCTTTCGCCCGACGGCGCGACCATCGCCCTCAGCAGCAACGAAGATGGCCTCGGCGTCCTGCACCTCCTCGATCTTAAAACCGCAGAAGAAAAACCCGCCCCGCAATTTCCCGCCGGCTTGGTCTTCGCCGTGAAGTGGCATCCCAACGGCCGCGACCTCGGTTTCGGCTTCACCGGCTCCCGCGACGTCACCGATGTGTATTCGCTCGACGTGACCACCGGAAAAATCGACCGCTGGACCAACAGCGAAACTGGCGGCCTGAATCCCGCCACTTTTCCCGAAGCGCGCCTGATCCACTGGCCCAGCTTCGACCAAAAATCCATCAGCGGATTTTATTTCAAGCCGCCTTCCACTTTCACCGGCAAGCGCCCGGTCATCATTGATATTCACGGCGGCCCCGAAGGCCAGTTCCGCCCCTATTTTCTCGGCCGCTACAATTACTACCCCGCCGAAATGGGCATCGCCATGATTTTTCCCAACGTGCGCGGCTCCACGGGCTACGGAAAAACTTTCTTGGAACTCGACAACGGTTTCCTGCGCGAAGACTCCTACCGGGACATCAATTCGCTGCTCGATTGGATCGCTCAGCAACCCGATCTCGACGCCACCCGCGTGATGATCACCGGCGGCAGCTACGGCGGCTTCATGACTCTCGCCGTCGCCACCAATTACAACGATCGCATCCGCTGCTCCGTCGATATCGTTGGCCCATCAAATCTGGTCACGTTCCTCGAAAATACTTCGGGCTACCGTCAGGATCTGCGCCGCGCCGAATACGGCGACGAACGCGACCCGAAGATGCGCGCCTTCCTCGAAAAAATCGCGCCCGCCAACAACGCAACCAATATCACCAAGCCGCTCTTCGTAATTCAGGGCAAAAACGATCCGCGCGTCCCCTGGACCGAAGCCCAACAAATGGTCGCCGTCGTCCGCAAAAACGGCACCCCGGTCTGGTTCCTGATGGCCAACGACGAAGGCCACGGCTTCAGCAAAAAGAAAAACGTCGACTACCAGTTCTACGCCACCATCCTTTTCATCAACCAATTTCTGCTGAACTGAGAATTGCGGCGGCACAAAGTTTTCAACAGCGCAGCCCGTAAAAAAAAATAACTCGTGCCACAAGACGCGACGCGGGCTGCCCGCCACTCCCCGCATCGCGGAGCATCCGCAAACCGAATCATCGCCCAGCCCACCTTGGAGTGCGGCGGCTTGCCGCCGCTTTTGAGATCGAAACCACACCGACCAAGTCCCCGGCTCTGCCGCAGGCCGCCCGCGTCAGCGCCCAAACCGCCCTTGGCCGTCATCCAGAGGAGCGCCTTCCGCGACGAAGGACCTCTCTTCGCTGTGAACTTCTTGCCCAGGCTTCAAGCCGAAGTTCCCACGAACCGAAGACTAGAAAAACACGGCAGGTGACACGTTGAATTTCTTACTGAGGCGCTCGATGTGGGTTTTGTTCAACTCGCGCTTGCCGCTCAAAACTTCAGACACAATGCTTTCGGTGCCGAACACCGCCGCGAGATCCTTCTGACGCATTTCGTTGGCGTTCATCAATTCCGTAAGCACGGCGATCGGCGAAGCATCTCGCACCGGGTAATGTTTCTCCTCGTAAGCCTCGACGAGCAGGGTGAGTAGTGCGGCAAATTGTTTCTCCGCCGCCGACACGTGGTCTTTTCGCTCCAACTCTAGCAGCGCGTGAATATAGCGTCCGTTCTGCGCATCGGAAGTAATCACCTTGGGCGCCGAAATTCCATCGAGAGCAAGTAGATCTTTTTCAATCGCAGTCGCAATCACGTTTCCACCCGCCTTTTGAATATTCCGCGTGACTCAAAATCCAGAGAATAAAAACCATTTTAGTTCGAAAATTGATGTAGGAAATGAGCCGACACTTGTTATGGCTGATGTCGAAGACCACGCACGAGCCAACACGGTCTGCGCTCCCAAACGTCTGCCGCAACTCCTGAAAGCTCGACCACTCCGCTCCCCGCGTGATTTTCCACCACGCATTCACAGAAGCTGTCCACTCCGAGTGTTCCGCCGAAGCTTCTCGAATCTTCTTCCGGCTCAAGATCCGCACTTAGGTATCTTCGCATATTGCGAAGTCGTAGGTCAAGATAATTGCCGGCTGCAAAGCCGCTGGTCCGTGTAAAATCCGCACGCGCGCCGCGCGCAGCGGACAGCACCCAAACGAATGACCGACCCACAAAACCGAAATCGCAACCTTTATATATGCGCCGGCGTCTTCGCCCTCCTCTTCGCCATGTGGATCCAACTCGCCCTCTCCGTCCACGGCGAATCGATCAGCTGGGACGAAGGCGATCACCTCTTCGCCGCCTACATGTCGCTAAAAACCGGCGACCTCGGCCTCAACCCCGAGCATCCGCCGCTAGTCAAAATGGTCGCTGCACTCCCGCTCCTCGCCATGCACGATCTCCGCGTCCCCCCGCTGCAAAATCGCAATTTCAAAGTCGAAGCCTTCCTCGACGGCCGCGAATTCAACGCCTGGAATTGGCAGAAGGGCCATCTCTACCGCGCGCGCCTGGCCGTAACAATTTTCCCGATGCTTCTCGCGCTCCTGGTTTTCCTCGCCGCCCGCGAAATGTTCGGCACCACCGCCGGATTCATCGCCCTCGCGCTAATCGCCTTCGATCCAAACTTTCTAGCGCACGGCGCGCTGGTCACCACCGACACTGCCGCGACCTGCTTCATCTTCGCGTCGATCTACGCCTTCTACCGTTACTTAAAATCGCCAAGCATCCCCCGCGCCGCGCTACTCGGCCTGGCCACCGGTCTAGCCTTCGCCTCCAAACACACCGGCGTGCTGATCGTGCCCATGCTGATCGCGCTCGCCATCTGCGAAATCATCCGCCACCCACGCCGCGCCGCCGGAGAAACCCAAGACTGCCGCAAAACTCTAACCGGCCAACTCCTCGGCGCGCTCAGCATCGCCGCCGTAGTTTCGCTCGCAGTCCTGTGGGCTTTCTACGGTTTCCGTTACAACGCCCGCCCCGCGCCCCTCGCGCTAAATCCGCCGCTCAGCGTTTCGCTCGAAACAATTTCGAAACCCTGGGAAGGGAAGTTGCTCGGCTCGATCGCCCGCGCGAAAGCGCTCCCTGAATCCTACCTATACGGCATGGCCGACATCCAGGCCGTCGACGATTCCTACACCGCCTACTACTTCGGCAAAACTTACCCGCACGGGATCCACCGGTATTTCGCCGGCGTCATCGCCATCAAATCCACGCTGCCATTTTTAATCCTGATGCTCATCGCGATCTTCGCCATCGCCACCAAACGCTTCCGCGCCACGCGCGAAATCTGGTTCCTCCTCATCCCGCCCGCGATCTATCTCATCGTCGCCATGTCCTCGCAAATGAACATCGGCGCGCGCCACATTTTGCCGATCTATCCTTTTCTATACGTGCTCGCCGCCGGAGCCCTCGTCAGCCTGTTTCCCAGCAGCAAATTCTGGATTTACGCCGCCGCGCTCCTGCTAGCCTGGCAAGCCTTCTCCGCGCTGCGCACCTATCCCGTCTACATGGCCTACGGCAATGAACTCTGGGGCGGCCCCGCGAACGTCCACAAATATCTCGCCGATTCCAACGACGACTGGGCCCAGCAACTCATCGCCACGAAAAAAT
>DASWVE010000012.1:0-11940 GCA_036401315.1 Candidatus Acidiferrales bacterium | reverse complement strand
TTGACTGCACTCAAGGTTACCGACCGCCAGGCCGCCGTCAGAATTCAATCAGCCGCCCGCGAACAGTTTCAAAAATATTTCGCGGAAGGCTACGTCGCCACCGGAATCCGTACGCGAGGTGATTCCACCGAATATATTTTGCAGCCCGCCGCTTCCATCGCGGGGTTGCGTCTGCCAGAATATCGCCCGGAAGAATTCGAGGATTGAAGGCTCACCCGCCCGATGCGTGTTCGCAAAATCACTCTGCGCGAAATTCACCTGCCCCTCATCGCGCCTTTTCAAACCAGCTTTGGCACCGCCACGCTGCGCCGCATCCCGCTAATCGAAGCCGACGTCGATGGCGTCACCGGCTGGGGCGAATCGACGGCGGGCGAAGATCCTTACTACTCCTACGAAACCGTCGACACTGCCTGGCACATCATTCGCGATTTCCTGTGGCCCATGCTGAAGGGCAGGGAATTCTCGTCCGCGTCCGGAATCAACGACATCTTCGCTCATGTCCGCGGTCATAACATGGCCAAAGCCGGCGTCGAAACCGCCGTCTGGGACGCCGAAGCCAAACAAAAGAACGTCCCCCTAGCGAAACTGCTTGGTGGAACCCGCGAAGAAATCAGCTCCGGCGTTTCCATCGGCATTCAGCCGTCCATTCCGGAACTCATCGCCAAAGTCGAAAAGGAACTCGCGGCCGGCTACCAACGCATCAAGATTAAAATCATGCCCGGCTCGGACATCGAGCAGGCCCGCGCGCTCCGTGCGCGCTTTCCGCGCGTCCGCCTCATGGTCGACGCCAATTCGGCCTACACGCTCGCCGACGCGCCGCTCCTAAAAAAGCTCGACGATTTTTTCCTGATCATGATCGAACAGCCCCTCGGCCACGACGACATCTACTCCCACGCCGCCCTGCAGCGCCAGATTCAAACGCCGATCTGTCTCGACGAATGTATCCACGATTACGAACACGCCCGCGCCGCCATCGAACTCGGCGCCTGCAAGATCATCAATATCAAACTCGGCCGCGTCGGCGGCCACACCGCAGCGAAAAAAATTCACGACCTGTGCCAGGAAAAATCCATTCCGGTCTGGTGCGGTGGCATGCTCGAATCCGGAGTCGGCCGCGCCCACAATATCGCCATGTCCACGCTGCCGAATTTCACGCTGCCGGGCGACGTCTCCGCCAGCCGCCGCTACTGGACTGAAGACATCATCGAGCCCGAGGTCGAAGTCACTCCGCGCGGAACCATCAAAGTTCCAACCGCCTCCGGCATCGGCTACGCGCCGCGCCTCGATCGTATCGAATCACTCACGAAACGCCGCGAGGTCCTCGAGTAGCTCCGCGCCTCGAGCACAATCCTGAATTCTCCCGCCAATTCGCCGCCTGCACCGGAAACCGCCCGGCCCAGTAATTTCATTCTGATCTCCGCGCTGGTCTTGATGCTTTTGCTGTGGTCGCTGAATTACGTCGCCGGAAAAATCGCACTCCGCACCATGGACCCCGTGACCTTGGCCTGCTTCCGGCTGGTCCTCGCCGCGCTGGTCATGCTCCCGATTTATTTCGCGCAGCCGCGCCGCACGCCGCTGAAAGCCGCCGACATCTGGCCCTTCACCTATCTCGGATTCCTCGGCGTGATTCTGAACCAAGGCCTTTTCACCGTTGGCCTGAACTACACCACCTCCGACCACTCCGCGGTCATCATCGCCATCGGCCCGGTCATCGTCCTGCTTCTCGCGCGCGCCCTCGGCCTCGAAGTCTTCACTGCCGGAAAAATTCTCGGCATGGCGATTTCCTTCGTCGGCGTATTCTTGCTCGAAACCGAAAACGGCTCTCCCGCCAATTCGCCGTTCCTGCTCGGAGACACCATCACCTTCTTCGGCGTGATCGGCTTCGCCGCCTACGCGGTCCTGGGGAAGAGAATCGTCTCCAAATACGACGCGGTCGCCATGAACACCTTCAACCTCGTCGCCTCGGCCATAATCCTCGCGCCCCTCACGATTCGCCAGATGATCCACCTGGACTGGAAAGGCGTCAGCCTCGCGGGCTGGCTCGGGATGATCTACATGGCCCTCGGCAGTTCCATCGCCGCCTACACGATTTTCTACTGGCTCCTGCGTTTCATGTCCGCTTCCCGCGTAGCCGTCCTCAGCTACTTCCAGCCCGTAGTCGTCATCGTGCTCTCGGTCATGTTCCTCAGCGAGCATCCCACCCGCAACCTGCTGATCGGCACCGCCCTGGTTCTCGTCGGCGTTTACCTCGCCGAACGCGGCCGGGGCTAATCCAAACCCCGTTTTAACCCTAGTTTTGCCCGCCGTAACCTACCGAAAATCAATGCCTTACCTGTACCGGGGTACAAACGAAACTTAATCGAACCACCCGTGTTAAATGATGCGGGCAAATGTTCTATTGCTGCCCCATGGCTCGCTTGTTTGTTGATTGGAACGCAGTTAACCGGTTTGCAACCAACTGCACCACCGGAGAGTCCAATCTGTGAGACCCTGGCGCGACGTACTTAATCGGGAACGGGCGCCGGTCCCACAAACTTCGAGCACGGATTTCGGCTTGA
Organism: Candidatus Acidiferrales bacterium; assembly: GCA_036401315.1. GTDB lineage: Bacteria > Acidobacteriota > Terriglobia > Acidiferrales > UBA7541 > Palsa-295. The sequence goes on along the minus strand of DASWVE010000012.1, from coordinate 9,382 downwards.
GTTGGGTGGAGGATAACAACATGAAGAGTTCCACCTTTTTGAAGATTGTTTTCGGAGCGCTGCTGGCGGTTGCGTTCATCGGCGCGCCTGGTTCGGCCTTCGCTCAACGCGGCGGAGGCGGCCACGGTGGCGGTGGCGGCGGTGGCTCGCACGGCGGTGGTGGTGGCGGGTTCCACGGTGGTGGCGGCGGCGGATCGCACTACAGTGGTGGCGGCGGTGGCCGTTCGTATTCCGCGGCTCGCGGTGGAAATTACGGCGGCGGAAATCATTACTCGTCCTCGCCTAATCGCGGCGGCTCCAATTCCTACGCCAATGCGGGACGCTCTAACTCTTATTCGAACGCCGCACGCGGCAATTCCTACGCAAATAATTCCCGTTCAGCGGGCTCTTACAACGCCGGCAATCGCGGCGCAGCCTCGCCTTCATCGAATGCCCGTTCGTCTGCCCCGTATATGGGACGCAGCGGAAATACCACCAACGCAAATAATTCAGTTCGCGGCGGCGTGAACGGCGGGAATTCCTATGCCGGTGCCAATCGATCGGCAGGCGCTGCGGGTAATTCCCGCGGTTCCAGCCTGACTCCCGGAGTCAACTCGAACAACAGCGCGGCTCGCGGCGGTACCAACTCATTCGCGGGGAACTCGCGCGGATCGAACTCGCTCTCCGCCAGCTCACGCGGCTCTTCGGCAGTCTCGACCAATCGCGCGCTCTCGCACATCGACAATTCCCATTTCTCCAACTCTTCTTCGTCCCGCGGATTCAATAGCTTCTCCGGCAGCCGCGGCACCTCGGTCTCGAATACGCGTTTCGGCAACACCTCGCTCGGTGGCAGCCGTTCCTTCGGCAACACCTCGGCCGGTTTCCATAACGGCTTCGGCGGCGCTGGCTACCACAGCAACTACATCGGCGGTCGCGGCGGCTACGGCGGCTACCGCGGTGGATACGGTTACGGCGGATGGCGCGGCGGCTGGGGTGGTTACGGCTGGCGCGGAGGCTATGGCGGTTGGGGCTGGGGCGGCGGTTGGGGTTTCGGATGGGGCCTCGGTTTCGGGTGGGGCGGCTTTGGCTGGGGCGGATGGGGCTGGCCGGGATACTACGGCTACAACCCGTATTGGTATAACCCGTACTGGCTGGGCTATGGCGTGGGCTACGGATACGGTTACCCGTACTACGGATACCCGGGCTATTCCATCGGCTACAGCGACAACAATGATTCGAGCTCGAATCAGAGCTACGATAACAACAATTACAACGCCAACAACTCGAACACGAACGGCGACTACTCGTTCTCGGCGAACAATAACCTGGGCGTAGCGGCTCCCGGAACCATCACCAATGACAACGCCGCGGTGAACAACGACAACATCGAACCGCCGCTCGAAGGTTCGGAAGACAACAACCCGAACACCGGCAACGTAGCGGCTTCGATGCCGACCGCGTTGATTTACCTGAAAGACGGCACCACGTATGCGGCCAGCGACTACTGGCTGCAGAATGGCCAGCTCCACTACCGCGTAAACTACGGCGGCGAAAGCTCGCTGAACATGGACGAAGTCGATTTGCAGCGTACGGTGAACGAAAACGCGCGCCGGGGGATTAACTTCTCACTGAAGCCGAATCCTTCCAGCGTAAATACGCGGCCGAACGTGCCGAATCGGAATCAGACGCCGGCGATCGCTCCTGCGCCGCAATCGGATCCGCAGGTGCAAACGACGTCGCAATCACAGACCTAACGAAGTAGAACATCTCGACACAAACCAAGAGCCTCGCAGGAAAACCTGCGAGGCTCTTTTTTTGCCCCGAATTATTTCTTGCGCCAAAAAACAAAACGGCGCCGGAACCTTTCAGTTCCGGCGCCGCACTAATTCTCCAACCCCGCCCCGCCATGGCACGTTAAACGTCCCGTCTGCAGTCAGGATAGTGAATTAAACCTGGGTTAATTCGAAGAAGCGCCAACCGTCTCGAGTTCTTTCTCGTGATGGCTGTGCGACTTCGAACCGCTGTTGCTGCGTTGAATTTCGATCTGGCCCTTCAGGTACGCGCCGTCTTCGATCAGCACGCGGCCGCCGGTGATGTTGCCGATCACCGAGCCGTCCTTCTTTACTTCCACGCGATCTTCCGCGAAGAGGTTGCCGCGCACTTTGCCGTAGACGATGACTTCACGGGCATGCACGTCGGAGACAATCTCGCCAGTGCTGCCGATCGTGAGGCGCTGGCCCTTCAGCGTGATTGGGCCTTCCACTTTTCCTTCGATTTGCAGATCTTCGTCGCCGGAAATCTGGCCCTTCACCGTCAGGCCGGAACCGAGCGTCGCGAGGCTCTTGGCCGCGGGTACGCTCGAGCGAACCGGAGCCGCCGAAGGCGAGGAATTGAAAGTCGAAGCCGCGGGCGCGGCCGGAAACGTCGACGGCTGGGCCGGCGCAGGAGCCGGATAATCATTCTGGTTCTGCTTGTTGCTGTTCCACATGGTCCCTCCGAAATGGTTGCCGGAAATTTGGTGGTGCTGGAAAATTGTCTTGAGAAATTTTTGCTGCGGATGGCGCCGCGCCAGTGCTGGTTCGCGCGCCGCATCCGATGCAGATCCAATGTAGGCGGTCGAGAGGGAGGCAGGCAATTGCAAATCGGGAAGAGGTTCCTGCGAAGAAACTGGCCCGAAGGACAGGTGCCGGAATGTCGATTCCAGCGCCCTGCGTCTTCGAGCCGGGTTTTACTTTCGTTTTCCGGCGGACTACGCGCCCATGGTGATGACCGCGCGAAAGCGCACGGTGGATTTCATCATCGCGTCGAACGCTTCCGGGTATTTTTCCAGCGGATAAATTTCCGTCATCGGCCGCACCCCGCTGAGCGCGCTGAACGCCAGCGTCTCTTGCGAATCCATCGAGGTGCCGGAATACCAGGCCCGGACTCCGCTACGGAAACTGATGGCCTGGGTCGAGTTGAATTGAATCGGTTTTTCCGCGGCGCCCACGATCAGCAACTGGCCGTCGATTCCGAGGCCATCGGCGGCTTGCGTCATCGCATCCGCGGCGGTCACGGTCGCTAGAATGATTCGGGCTCCGCCCATTTTTTGCAGCTCTTTGGCGATGTCCTGCGTGCTGTTGTCCAGATACACGTGGGCGCCGAGTTTTTTAGCCAGCGCTTCTTTGTCGGAACCGCGGGCAATGGCCACGGTTTTGAAGCCCATCTTCGCGGCGTATTGCACGCCCAGATGGCCCAGGCCGCCAATGCCGAGAATGGCGACCAGGCTGCCGGGCCTGGCGCCGACGTTGCGCAGCGCATTGAAGGTGGTGACTCCGGCGCAGACCAGCGGGCCGGCATCGACGGCTGTTACTTCGTCCGGGATGCGTGCCAGCGCATCGGAATGCGCGATCATGTATTCGGCGTGGCCGCCATCGCGCGTGACGCCGGTAACTTCGCGATCGATCAGGCACATGGCGAAATCGCCGCGCCGGCAGGAATCGCAATAACCGCAACTGCCGCCAAACCAGCCGACGCCGACCCGTTCGCCGACTTTCCAACCTTTTACGTTTGCGCCCAGTTCGTCGATCACGCCGGCGGCTTCGTGGCCGGGGACGACAGGATAGTTGATGCCGAGCCACAGTCCTTCCTTGGTCAAAACGTCACTGTGGCACACGCCGCAGGCCTGCACTTTGACACGCACATCGCCGGGTCCCGGGTTCGGAATGTCGCGCTCGACAATTTCGAACGGTCCATGCGCTTTATTAACCACCACCGCTCTCATCTTTTTTGCGTTCGCTGCCATGAAGCCTCCAAGGAATAGAAAAGTAAGAGGGAATTGTGACCCACCGCATTTCGATGCGGCGCTAACAACCCAGGGTTCTTGATTTTTGTGGGCGCGCCGGAAATGGATTTGAGCGCGTCCAATTTAGGTCCAAGTCAACGTGGTCACGGAATTTTCCTTTAGCGGTATCGCCGCGTTCATTTTTCCCTGACGCAGCGCGACAGTGGTCGCGGCTCCTTTGTTGGTCAGGATTAAAACCTTCCCGCCGTCGGGATTTTCGCAGCCGACGTGCAACACCTCGGTCGATGCGCTTTGCGAATCGAAACGGCGCGCGCCGCGGCGAATCGTCCGGGAAAAATGCGCCAAGACCCAGAACTGCGCGCTGCGCGTGATTTCCTGCGTGCCGGAATGAATGCTGACCACGCCGCCGCAGGGGAAGGGACCGATGTTCGGCTTGCCCACTTCGTCGAGCGCCAGATTCCAGGTGGTGATCGAGCCGCACCAGTTGCGCAGCACGTCGGTGAAAATGCGTCCCCACTTGCACCAGCCGTTCAGGTAATCGGCGTCGGTGTAATCGGGTCCGCCTTCGGTCCAGTGCATTTCCGCGTCGGGAAAATACTCGTGAGCCTTGGTCATCATGTCTGGCGTGCCGTAGTAGCCGTGCCAGGCCACGGAGTTCGAATACTTGCGCAGTTTTTCGTCCTGCAGGCAATCGACCACGCGGCCCCACAAATTGTAATTATGGTCGAGCAGCCAGATTTTCACCGGGGTGTTGGTGGATTCGAGCAGCGGGCCCAGGTGGTCGCGAATAAAACGGATTTCGTATTCCTGGGGCCAGATGCAGGCGGGCATGCGGCCGTCCTGATCGGTGTCGAGTTCATTCTGCGAAGTGACCGCCTGGATGGGCACGCCTTCGGCGGCGTAGGCCTGCAGGAATTTCAGAAAATATTGCGAATAGACCTTCAGGTTCGACCAGCGCATCGAGCCGCCCAGCATGGAGTTGTTGAATTTCATCCAGCCCGGAGGACTCCACGGCGTGGAAAACAAAAACATATCCGGATTTACTTTTCGCGCTTCGCGAACCATGGGCAGAATCCAGGCGCGGTCGTGCTCGATAGAGAAGCGGGCGAGATCGGGATCGGGGTCGCCATCGTCGTAGCTGTAAAGTTTGGTGGAGTAATCGCTGGCTCCCATGCAGACGCGGGACAGATTCAGATTCATTTCCGAGGGATCGAACATTTCGTGAAACAGCGCGGCACGCGCGGAAGCGGAAAGCTGGTTGAACATGTAGCACGTCGCGTCGGTGAACGCGCCGCCGAATCCCTGGATGGCCTGAAATTTCGTCGCGGGATGCAGCTGAATCGGCGTGGCCGAACGCGGTGCCGAAGATTTGGTCCAAGCCACGGCGGGTGCCGAAGCGTAACGCTGGTCGGCGGAGGTCACGTGCAGCGAAATTTCCGAGCCGTTGCGAGGGCTTGCGTCGGTCTTGTCTCCCGAAGATAAATTCCCGTCGGCCAGTGCGCCAGTTTCGTTCGCGACCACACCAGCGGCGACTCCCAGCGCCGAGATCCCCAAAAAATTCCGTCGTGACGTGTCATTCGGCATGCAAGGCTCCTTGGTCGCGCGGCGCGCGATAAACCCGCGCCCAAAACGCCACGAGTCTACCGTTAACTCCGGCCGGAGTCTGGAAAAACTGCGGCGTGGGGATGGAGAATTCGCACCCTCGTTCGAGTGATCTTTTGCGGAGACCTGAAGTTAAGTTGCGATTAGAACGATAGGTTGTGTTGATTCGGCGAGGGTTAGGTGCGTTTCTAATAATCCATTTTGCGATTAGAAATTCGGAAAATGCAAAATTGAAAATGGAAAACGAGGCGGGGCAGGCGGGCAAAGGCGAAACAATAAGGCAACTGGCCCGGCTGAAGCCGGCCGCTACAGGTGGTTCGACGATTTGGCTGGGTGCGTCGGATCGGGCGGGGGCTACTGGTGAGGCTAAGCTGGGCAGATTTTGGCCTGGCACCGGAAAGTCCCGTAAAAATTGTCGATTAGAAAAAGTGAAGTGGTTTGTTGTGCTGGAGTTGCGGCGAAATCTAATCGCACATATGTCGATTAAAAATTTCATAGGTGGTGATGAAAAATGGGATTTGCGTTTTCGCGTGGGCGTCCTTAGGTCCGCGTTGATCCGCGGGTTGCGTTTTTGTTTGGTCGATGGCCGCGCCATTGTCTTCGTCGAGGCCACTTAAGAGTGCCCCGACTGACGCTAACAGATTTTTGGGGACACTTCTATTCGTAGAAATACGGATGGCACCGACGTTGATCGAACCGTGGGCGCATGTTTGTCATTCTGCTCATTTGGCTGGGTGCGTTCGTGTTGCGCACAGTGGCTGGCAGAGAACGTGGCGGCGATTTGGGGGAGGGCGCGCTCGACGGGATGTTCGGAGGCGACGGGGTGTGGATGAGATTCTTCGCTGCGCTCAGAATGACCGTCGGGTGGGGATTATCGAGCAGGGATGGTGGTGCGCACCGATCGGCGGTAAAGGCGAAAAGCGAGCGCGGCAAACATTTGTCGCGAGATGAGGGCGATTCGAATTTCACTTTTTGGTGCGAGCGTGTTACGGTCGCGGCGGAGTGAAATTTTGCAGGCAGCGCGCGAAGCGTGCGGCTGCCCGGCGTGATGCGCGAATGGACGAGCGGATGAAGACGAAGACACCGACGATTGAAGCGCCAGGGAAGACGAAGCAGCGGCCGGGTAGGAGTGCGGCTTCGGAAGTGGCGGCGGAGCCGGAGATTGTGGGCGGGCTGGCGGAGGTGCGGCCGCGGGCGTTGAGTACGAATGGGCATGGCAAGCCGAAGCGGATTGCGGTGATACCGGGCGACGGGATTGGCAAGGAAGTGATTCCGGAGGCGGTGAAAGTTTTGAAGGCCGCGGCGGAGGCGGGTTCGCACGAAGTGAAGCTGACCGAGTTTGACTGGGGCGCGGACCGGTATTTGCGCGACGGGGTGACTTTGCCGGCGGACGCGGTGGAAATGTTTCACCGCGATTTTGACGCGATTCTGCTGGGCGCGATGGGCGACCCGCGGGTGCCGACCAACGTGCATGCGGCGGATATTCTGCTGGGTCTGCGGTTCAATCTGGATTTGTATGTGAACGCGCGGCCGTGCGTGATGTTCGACAAGAAATTCACGCCCTTGAAAGACCGCACGGAGAAGGACGTGCAGTTCATGGTCTTCCGCGAAAATACGGAAGGCTTATACGTGGGCATGGGCGGAAATTTCAAGAAGGGAACCGCGGACGAAGTTGCGATTCAGGAGGATTTGAATACGCGCAAAGGCGTGGAGCGGATTATCCGCTACGCGTTTGAATACGCGGAGGAGCACGGGTTGACGCGGGTGTGCATGAGCGACAAATCGAACGCGCTGACGTTTGCGCACGATTTGTGGCAGCGCGTGTTTAAGATCGTGCGCGCGGAGTATCCGGGGATCGAGGCGTCGCACCAGTACATTGATAATTTACTGATGCAGATGGTGCGGGACCCGGCGCAGTTCCAGGTGATTGTGACTTCTAATTTGTTTGGCGATATTGCCAGCGACTTGGGAGCGCAGTTGGCGGGTGGGTTGGGACTGGCGCCTTCGGGCAATATTCATCCCGGGCAGGTTTCGTTGTTTGAGCCGGTGCATGGTTCGGCGCCGAATATCGCGGGCAAGGGAATCGCGAATCCGATGGGTTCGATTTTGACCGTGGCGATGATGTTTGAGTATTTGGGATGGAAGGCGGAGGCGGCACGCATCGATATGGCGGTGCGGGCGGCATTGCGCGAAGGGAAGGTCCCGGCGGAATTGGGCGGGACGCTGGGGACGCGCGAAGTTGGGGATTGGGTGGCAAATGCGGTGGCCAAGGGCTAGAGCGGTCCGCAAAAAGATGTTCTTGACAAAACTTTACATAAGGTCCAACTTTCCCCGCTAGAGCTTCAACTCCGGTTACAGCGCCCTGGTTTTAAGCTCCGCAGTCACACTCGTCCTCGCAGGGAGGTTCCAACGGTGGAAACAGTAATGGGAGTATTCACTTCGCGCGATCAAGCGGAACAAGCATTGAAGCATTTGGCGGAGAAGGGGATTCCGGAGCGGGAGATTGTGTTTCTAAGCCGCTCGGAAAGTGAAGCGGTAGCGGTAGGAAAAGATATTGGCGCGACGGCCGGAGGATTGGCCGGAGGCGCGGTAGGGCTGGGCACCGGGATGGTGGTGGCTTCGCTGGCGCTGATTCCGGGGCTGGGCCAGGTGTTTGCGGTGGGCGTCGGAGCCGCGGCGGTGCTGGGATACTTGGGGAAGCGCGGCGGAGAAAAGCTCGGGCATGAAATCGGAAAGAAGTCGGAAGGCATTCATGCGGTCAGTTCCGATGCGCTGGCCCAAGAAGATGCTGAAACATTTCTCGAAGTATTGCGGGAAGGACGTTCGCTGGTGGTGGTGCGAACCGATTCGGCGGAACGAGCGAAAGCGGCCGCGGCGGTGCTGGATGCGGGCGGAGTGGCGGCGCCGGCGCATGCTCCGGATCGGAAGATGCACGCCGGAGTGCGGCGGGTATCGGCGGACGTGACGGCAGTGGACGTGAAAGGACGCGTGGTGATCGGCGACGGGAATATGGTGCTGCGCGAGACGATCCAGAAACTGGTGGAGGGAGGCAATCGGCGCGTCCTGCTGGTGATGGAAGAAGTGGAGCACATCGACAGTTCGGGAATCGGGGAATTGGTGCGGGCGCATACGTTGATCCGGCGAGCCAGCGGGCGGCTGAAAATTGTGAAGCCGAGCGCGAAGGTGCACGAGATGCTGCAGATGACCATGCTGCACAAAGTGCTGGAAGTGCATCCGGACGAGGCCAGCGCGATTGCGGCGTTTGAGGCGAGCGGAGCGGCGGCGAAGGCGTAGCGGTGGCGGTCGTGACGGCGGTGGCACGGCGGTAGCGGTGCCGTGGGGGAGTGTCGCACCTACGGCGCCCGGGTCTTTTTTCTTCGTTACCCGGCCCTTACGGGCCGGGCTAACTTATGCCGCGCCTACGGCGCTGATGATTTGATTGGGAAGCGTTGGATCTTCGCGGAGCGAATTCAAGTGTCGCGTTAAGGCGCCGGACCGTTCGATTGCGGGTGAAATTCTGCGTGAATTGTCGACGCGCGACGAATTTGTCGCGCGTTTTTGTTTTTAGAGTTTTGGCGGACTAGTTGCTTTTAATTGCCGGGTCGGCTTGGAGAATGCTGCCTTCGACCAGATCGGTTTTGATGGTCATTTTCTGGTTGGGGAGCAGGTCGATGTCGGTCTCGAAGGGGCGGTAGCCGGCGAGGTCGATTTTGATTTTGTGTTTGCCGGGTTCGATGAGCATGGCTTTGCCGACGCCTTTGAAGTCGCTGACGCTGCCGGCGAAGGCGCCGTCGAGGAAGACGGCGGCGCGGTCGGGCGTGACGTCAATTTTGACCTGGGCCGTCACCTTCGAATAGGTGGCGTTGGGATCTTTTTCGAGGCGGACGGTTACGAGGATCGTTTTGCCGGGTTCGATTACCACTTTTTGATCTTCGTTGAGGTAGCCGGCCTGGCGGATGGAGATGGCGTGTTCGCCGGGGAGTAGCAGGACTTTTTTGTCGTTTTTCAATTCCTTCA
>DASWVE010000011.1:0-31892 GCA_036401315.1 Candidatus Acidiferrales bacterium | reverse complement strand
TTTCGGCCATCGGACTGGGTTGCATGGGTATGAGTTTTTCCTACGGGCCGCCCAAAGATAAAAAGGAAATGATTTCGCTGCTGCACACCGCGGTCGAACGCGGCGTGACTTTTTTTGATACCGCGGAAGTGTACGGGCCTTATATCAACGAAGAATTGGTAGGCGAAGCGCTGGAGCCTTACAAAGGCAAAGTGGTGATCGCCACGAAGTTCGGGTTCGACATTCAGCCCGGCGCCAAACCGGGCGCGTTTCCGACGAACAGCAAGCCCGCCAACATCAAACGAGTCGCGGAAGAATCGCTGAAGCGGCTGCGGGTCGACGCCATCGATTTGTTGTACCAGCACCGGGTGGATCCCGAAGTGCCCATCGAAGAAACGGCGGGCGCGGTGAAAGATTTGATCCAGGCGGGGAAGGTAAAGCATTTCGGCATGTCTGAAGCTGGCGCGCAAACCATTCGTCGCGCTCATGCGGTGCAGCCGGTGGCCGCGGTGCAGAGTGAATATTCGCTGTGGTTCCGGCGGCCGGAAACCAACGGCGTGCTGGAGACGCTCGAAGAACTCGGCATTGGCTTCGTGCCGTACAGTCCGCTGGGTAAAGGCTTCCTTACCGGAAAAATGAACGAGGAAGCCAAATTCGAGAGCACGGATTTCCGTAGCAGGCTTCCGCGCTTCGCGGCAGACGCGATGAAGGCCAATCAGGCGATGGTCGATTTGTTGACGAGCATCGCGACGCGCAAAAAAGCCACGCCGGCGCAAATCGCGCTGGCCTGGATTCTGGCGCAGAAGCCGTGGATGGTGCCGATTCCCGGGACGACGAAGCTTTCGAGGCTCGATGAGAACGACGGCGCTGCGGACGTGCAGCTAACCGCCGATGATTTGCGCGAGATCGAAACCGCTTCGGCGAAAATCAAAGTGGAAGGCGAACGGTATCCCGAAGCGCTGGAGAAAATGACGGGGCTGTAGGCCGCCTCGTTAATCGAAGAAGGGGCCGCGTGCCGAGACGCAAGCCGGGTCCGCAGCTTTTCCACGCGCCAAGTTTTAAACCCCAACCGATACTTGCCGTCACGGCGTTTCGCCAAGGCGGCGGCAAGCCGCCGCACTCCAAGGTAAGCTGGCAATCGCCATCCATGGCAGGCGTTTCGCCCGGAGGGAATCGACAATGAAGTCGCTGCTGTTTTGGACAGTGGCCGGCGTGGTGATGCTCGGCGGATTGTTGTTGGCGCGCGCGGTGGAAACTGAAACCGTTAGCGCGGATTCTTCGGCACGCGCGAAGCTGATTGGCGCGTGGCGCCTGGTCGCTTTGGACGAGCCGGGCGCGGACGGAAAAATCAATCATCTGACCGACCGTCAGGGCATGTTGATTTACACCGCTGACGGGCATATGTCCGTGCAGTTGATGCTACCCGCGGCGGATTCGGACGTGAGCAACGATTATGTCAAGGAAGGGTACGAGGCTTCCTTCGGCAGCTACGACGTGGACGAGGCGGCGCACACCGTGACGCATCACGTGCAAGGTTCGGTGACGCGCGGGCTGGTGGGCAAAGATCTGCCGCGCGCGTTTTCATTTTCTAACGACGGAAAATTAATTATTCGCTCCACGCGCACCGACGAGCACTGGTCGGTGGCGTGGGAACACTACTAAACGATTCGCGCGTCTGGACGACGATAAGGGAGAAGTCGATGAGTAGCGCAACAACCGGTGAAATCAAATCTGTTCCATGGCTCCAGAGCGAATTGCAGAAAATCGCTGCGGCCGATGATTTGCATATCGCGCCGTTCCGCGAGGATGGAGTGACCTACGGCACGCCGACCTGGATTTGGTCGGTCGCGGTGGGTGATGCGCTCTACGTGCGCGGATACAACGGCACGAATTCGCGGTGGTATCAGGCGGCGTTGCGGCAGCGGGCGGGCCGCATCATCGCTGCGGGCCTGACTAAAGAAGTCACGTTCGAAGCGGTCGATGACGCTGCGCTACAGGAGAAAATCGATGACGCCTACCGTGGTAAATACAAAACTAGTTCGTACTTGAAACCGATGATTGGTACGGGCGCGCGGGCGGCGACGGTGAAGATCATGCCGCGCGGGAATAAGGCGTAACACCCAGAGGGAAGGAGCAATCATGAGCAGAGATCCGGACGCAGCGAAGAAAATGATTGGCGATATCGCGCCGAAGCTGGCGGAGTTGACTGACGGCGTGCTGTTCAGCGACATGTGGGAACGCACGCAAATTTCGAAGCACGACCGCAGCTTGGCTACGGTCGCGGCCCTGGTGGCGCTGCATCGTCCCGAGCAGTTGAGGTTTCATCTGCAGAACGCGCTGAACAATGGCGTGACCAAGGACGAATTGATCGAGGTCATCACGCATCTCGCGTTTTATGCGGGCTGGCCGAATGCAATGAGCGCAGTCACGGTCGCGAAGGAAGTATTCGCGAAATCTTGAGCCGCGTCGCTCGGTTTTCGGCCGTCATTCTGAGCGCAGCGAAGAATCTCATCCAGTACTGGGTTGCGCAGGCCGCTACGTCGAGCGCGGATTCGTCGTATTGATTTTGCTGCGGGAGCATGGATGAGATCCTTCGTCGCGGAAGGCGCTCCTCAGGATGACGCGAAGCTGGGGTGGGGTTTGGCGGCGAAGCGGGATCGGTTGAGTGGCCAGGCCGCACGACGTCCAAGGCGGCGACGAATCCGTTTTTGAATTTGCGGGTGGCCCATCCTTCCCGGTTTTGGAAGGGGGGGCATTTAACTTCGCGCGGTGCGGAGTTGAGAAGTTCTAGCCCGCGGCGCGATCGAAGAGAGATCCCTCGTCGGGGCAACGGCGGCCCCTCTGTCGGGATGACAACGTAAACCGAGGCAACACGCAAAGCCCCACCCTTCGCCAAGGGCGCGAAGGATGGGCCACCCGCAAAACCTTCTCGCGCTATACTCCCACGCCATGCGATTTGAAAAGTTGATATTGGCTGCTGTTCTGGCCGTTACGGCGGTTGCTCCGCCGGAACGAAACGAAAATGCGAAGGTGCCAGCTGCTGTAGCGGTGCCGTCGCTGCAAAACGGAAGTGCTGCGCCGCAGGCGCAGCAGCCGACGCCAGACACGCCGCCGTATTGGGCGTTCGCCGTGAATCTGCCGGCGGCGGATTCGAGCGCTGCAGCCAAAGCCACAGCGGTGCAAGAAACTTCGCCGGCGCCGCAGCACGTTCCCGGCAGCAGCGTGACGTTCACGCGCGCGCAGGTCGACGACCTTTTCGCCGCGCCGGATTGGCATCCGGATGCGCATCCGCCGATGCCGGAAATTGTCGCGCGCGGACGCAAGCCGGAAATTTATGCTTGCGGGTACTGCCCTTTGCCGGATGGCCAGGGCCGTCCGGAAAATTCGAGCCTGGCCGGCTTGCCGGCCGCGTACATCGTGCAGCAAATGGCGGATTTCAAATCGGGCGCACGGAAAAGTTCCGTGCCGGATGCGCTGCCGGTCGCACTGATGGTTTCGCATGAAACGAAAGCTACCGACGCCGAAATTCAAGCCGCCGCGGAATATTTTGCGAAACTAAAACCGCTGCCGTGGATTCGCGTGGTCGAAGCCGCGACGGTTCCGGCGACGCACGTGGCCGGATGGATGCTGGTCGCTTCCGATCCCGCCGCGACCGAAGCCATCGGGAGCCGCATCATCGAAATGCCGGAAAATCTGGAACGCACCGAGTTGCGCGACGATACTTCGGGATTCGTCGCGTATGTGCCGCCGGATAGCATCGCGAAAGGGAAGGCGCTCGCCACCACCGGCGGCGATGGGCTGACGGTTCCGTGCGCCGCGTGCCACGGCGCAGGCCTGCGCGGTAAGGGAAGTGTCCCGTCGATCGCCGGCCGCTCACCGAGTTACATCGTGCGCCAGATTTGGGACGTGCAGCACGGCGCGCGCAACGGCGCCGGCGTGCAGGTCATGCGCTCCGCTGTCGCGAATCTCACCCTCGACGACATCATCGACCTCGCCGCCTACACTTCGTCGCTACGTCCGTAAATCAACTTGGCAATGGCGTTGGATCCGGCGGCAGCACCGGCGGCAAAGGTGGCGACGAGGGCAATTCGGCCAGTGGCGGCGCGGGTGGCGCCGGCGGGCGTGGCCACAGGAGATCCGCTAGCGGCGGGTAGCGCGGCGCGAAAAAATAAATCGCGTACGTCGGAAAAAATACGACGGCCGGGACGTAGATCAAAGCCACGAGCGACACGATGAAGGCGAACGCGATGACGCCAGCCAGTACGGCCAGAGTGATGGTGCCCGGATTCCAGGTCAGGCCGGCGGCGTGGGTGTTGGTGGCCGCGGCGAATACCAGCACGATCACCGGAATCAAAACCAGCAACAAGACAATCAGGGTGATCATGGCGAACAGCAGAACCGCCGCGATATCCAGCAGAACTTTCAGGCCGACGTATCCGGCGTAGCCGGCTTTCTCCGCTTTCATCCGCGCCAGTAATCTGCGCCAGCCTTCCACCGCGCCAATTCCTTCGCAGGCCATCTGCGGAATCACAAAATCTTTGGTCATCACGCGAACGAAACCCAGGACCGCCAGGTAGACCAGGACCAGCAGCAAGAGCGTTAGGCCGCCGACCACCCAGCCAAAAATGTGTTCGCGCGGAGCGTCGAACCAGCCGAGCCTCCAGGTGACCAGCGCCGGGATTCCCATGAGGATTATCAGAACTGCGGAGGCGATGGCGGACAGCGCCAACTGCCACCAGAAAAAATGCAGGCCGATCGCTTTGCGGCGGCGCCAGCCCTCGCGGATGTGGCATTCCCTGGCGATAACGCTATCGAAGAGGACGAAACGCAGCACGCTGCTGACGTACATAAATACGACCGCGATCGCGAGAAAAAGCACGACCAAGCCGGCGATGATCGCGGCGAAAAGAAACGGATGCGCGGTTAATTCCGGCGGGAGCGCGGCGGCTAAAAAGGTTTGCTGCGATCCGTGATCGTGATTGCTCGGAATCGATGGCACATTGAAGTTTCCGTTGCAGCCGCCGGAACTCATTTCTCCGGCGAAGAGGCCGACGAAGGCGAGGCGCCACCACTGCGCGAAACGGAATGGCTGAAAAAGCTGCTGCTTGGTGTGCTCGAAGGCGGGCGTGATGCAATCCGACGCGGAACGTGGCGGCAATGTCGCACCTCAGCGACGCAAATTACTGTAGTAGAAGCCGCTCTGCAACTGAAATGACGCCGGGCGGGTTCTTGCACGTGGCGCGATCCTCGATGGCGCTGACGAAGGCTTGCGCAGAAAACGCGCAAAAGGAAAAGATCACGAACGGCATTTTTACGGCGGGGCTGAAGCCCCGCCCTTCCGAACCAAAGGCAAGCGCGGCAGGTACCGCGCTAGACAAACCAAGCTTCGCTGCACGATGCGCGATGGTGCTGACGAAGGCTTGCGCAGAAAACGCGCAAAAGGAAAACGTCGCGAACGGCATTTTTTACGGCGGGGCTGAAGCCCCGCCCTTCGGAAGCTCCACGCGGCTTTCGTTGCGCCTTTGCGAACCCAAGCGCAACAGGCTACGCCCCGGCGCCTCCGAGGCACGGTGCGGCAGAGGCCGCGCCGTACAAACGAAACGCGGCGCCGCCAGTCTTTTGCGGGTGGCCCATCCTTCCCGCTTTTGGAAGGGTGGGGCTTTTTCCGCGTGGGCCGCTTAGTTTGCCGACATCAGAGCGGCGAACCCATACCACACCCATGCCAATTGAACGCACGACAGCAGGATGGCCGCAAACAGGCTCTGGCCACTTAGCTCAGCCAGGCAGTCCGTAAGAGCGACAAGGTTCAAAATGTTGCCGACCAGTGCGCACAAACAGTAAGGGAGGTTACCTCGCAACGGAATCGGATGCAGAACAGCGAGGATGTACAGTAACGCCACGAAGACCGCCGACACGGCGCCAATCGCGAGTCCTCGTTGCAAGCCGCGGACACCAACCTCGGTCGAGTCTGGAGGGTGGGTTCTTAGGTACGATCGGAAGCCAAGGATAAAGGCAGCGGGCGCGAACGCAATGAGCCAAAGGAATTTCATATTCGCGTTAACGGCGCATAGTATCGCGCTCGATCCATTCGACTATTTTTCCGGGACTCGCAGAATGAATGGGTTTCAACATTGTCGCTCATCATGCGCAGAGTCCCCACCCTTCGCGAACTGCGCGAAGAATGGGCCACCCTCAAAGGCAAAAGCGACTGCGACCCACGCTAGCGATTCGCGCTGGCTGTGCGGCGGCGCAGCTCGTCGAAGAAATTCAGGAGGAAGGTGGCTTTGACGGTTTCGGGCTCGCCGCCGGGTAGGGTGGAGTGGACCAGCGCGACGACGGTCTTGCCGTCGGGCGCGATGTCGTAGCCTGGATCGTTGGTGGGGGAGACCAGCTTGCGTTCGGACCAGACGCGGGGCTTGCTGGCCACGAACGAATCGCCGGTCGCGGTGTACGGCGTGATCATGATGCGTTCGTCGAGCGCCTCGAAATATAAATTCTTGCCGTCGCGCGACCAGTCCGGGCTGGTGCCGCCGCCGGCGGAAACCTGCCACTTGCCGCCGTTCGCGCTGGGAAAGGGTCGCACGAAAACCTCGAAAGTTCCGGATTCGTCGGAGGAGTAGGCCAGCCAGCGGCCGTCGGGCGAAATCGCGGGCTGTTTTTCGTTGGCGGGCGTGCCGATGAACAATTCCGGCGGGCCCGGCTTGGGATGATCGGGATCGGTCAGGTCCAGCGGCAAAAGGTAAATATCGGAATTGGTCTGCGAGCCGCTGTGGTAGGCGATGTATTTGCCGTCGGGCGAAAACGAGCGCGGCGTCATCTGCTTTTTGGCTTCCAGCAATTTTTGCGCTCCGCCGGCGCCGTCGCTGCGAATCCACATCAGCGCCTGGGTATCGCCGGCGATTTGCTGGAACAAAATATGCTTGCCGTCGGGCGCCCACACCGGGTTGTAGCTGAGCTGGCCGGTAAAAGTCAGGCGGGTGAGCGCGTCGCTGGCGAAATCGTAAACGTACACATCCAGGCCGCGCGATTCGATGCCCAGCGCGAGGCGTTTGCCGTCTGGCGAAAAACGCGGCGTGAAATACGGACTGTTCTTGACAATCTGCGTCCCGGTTTTTCCCGAACCCGCGCCAAACAAAGGCGCGCCCGTCGCTCCATCAAAACCAACCATCGACCACATATCCGGCGCAGCTTTGCCGCTCTCGTACAAAAACACGCCAGTGTCGGAAAAATCGAATTGTCCCGCGCCGGAACTTGAGAGGCTGGCGACGTCATCGAGAACCTGAACCGGTGAGCCCTGCGGCACCAGCGATTCGATAGCGCGAACGGGGCCGGTGGCCCCGGCGATCGCTTTGGCAAAAACCACACCGCCGTGAACGTACAACAGATGTCCGCTGGAAGTGATGCGCCCGTAATATCCGCCGGACTGCAGCACCTTTCGTTTGCCGGTCTTAATGTCGACGGCCTCGACGTTCGCGCTTTCGTAATCGCTGAGGTTGTCGCTGACCGTGAAAATGGCCACCTTGCCGCCGGGCAGCACTTGCGGCCAGCGATGCGTGGATTCTCCGGCGGTCAGCGTGGTCAGCGGCTGGGGCGGCGAAAGTCCGTCGGAGGCCACGCGGTAAAGTCCGTTGGTATTGATCAGCGAAGCGACGATCGTACCGTCTTCGGCCCAACTGGCTCCGCGCGCATTCGCCGCTTCGGCCAGCGGAATCGATGCGCCGCCGTTCACTGAAATTTTCTTCATTTTGGTGTCGGCGAAAAATCCCAGCCACTGGCCGTCGGGAGAGAAAAAGGGATCGCGGCCGCCTTCGGTGCCGGAAATCGCGACGCTCTTGGCCTGGTCGATTAGGCGCGTGGCCAGGATTTGTTCGCCGCTCGGGCTGCGCACGGTGAAGATCAATCGTCTGCCGTCGGGAGAAATCGCGGCAAAGGTGGAGGCGTAGACGCTGCCGATCACGTTGGGACCTAAGTCGCTTTCGAAACGCATCAACGGAAGATTCGCGCTGGCGTCTTCCGCGGCGCGCGAAGTGCGCCAGGCGGCGATGGATGCGCCGAGTGCGGCGAGGAAGAGCACGGCGGCGATGGCCCACGGGAGCCAGCGCATTTCTTCTGCCGGTGCGGTTGCTAGCGTGCCGGACGCGGAGTTCAGTGAAGAAGACGCGTGCGCGCCTTCTTCCAGCGCGATGCGCACATCGCCAATGGCTTGCCAGCGTTTGCGCGCGTCCTTGCGCAGGCAGCGCTCGACGATGAACCGCGCCGGCTGCGGCAGCGCGCTCAGGTCCGGTTCTTTGCTCAGCACCTCGACGAAAATATCGGAAACAGTTTCGCCGCTGAAGAGCGGCTTGCCTACGATAATTTCGTACAACACCGCGCCGAAGGCCCAAATGTCGGTGCGCTTGTCGACCACTTTGCCGCGGGCCTGCTCCGGGCTCATGTACGCGGCCGTGCCCATGATCATTCCGGCGCGCGTGGGCGAGACGCTGACCGTCGGCGAATTGCTGGGGTCGACTTCCTGCTGCTCGCGGTTTTCCACCGAGGCCAGGCCGAAGTCGAGAACCTTCACCACATCATTCGAAGTGACCAGGATGTTCGCGGGCTTCAGGTCGCGATGGACGATTCCTTTTTCGTGGGCGGCTTCCAACGCTTCGGCGATTTGCTTCGCGTAATTCAGCGCGGTTTCGAGCGGCAGCGGGCCTTTGATTGGCGCGCCGGGGACCAGTTCCATCACCAGCGCGCGAACGCCGGCGGTGCTGCCGCTGGTCGATTCCTCGATGCCGTAAATTTGCGCGATGTTGGGATGGTTCAGCGAAGCCAAAACTTTGGCTTCGCGTTCGAAACGCGCCAGGCGTTCCGGATCGCGCGCGAGAGCATCGGGCAGAACTTTGATCGCGACGGAGCGATCCAGTTTCAGATCGCGCGCTTTGTACACTTCGCCCATACCTCCAGCGCCCAGCGGCGCCTGGATTTGGTAAGGCCCTAAATTTGTTCCGGAGTTAAGGGTCATGCGCGGTGCGGATTATACCGCGAGGATGGCGAAATGCTCGTGGCGAGGCGAGTAAAGCCAGCGAGCTTCGCCGCCGAATACCGCATCAGCTCCGCGTCATCCTGAGGAGCGCTTTCTGCGACGAAGGATCTCATCCATGCTCCCGCGCCCGAATCGAAACGACGAAGACACGCTCGACGCAGCGGCCTGCGCACCACAATACTGGATGAGATTCTTCGCTGCGCTCAGAATGACGCGGAGCTGGGTGATGTCCGGCGGCCAGGCTGGTTCACGCCACGTTTGCACGCGTTTTCAATTCACGCCGTCGGCGATGTAAATCTGATCCAGCAGGCGCGTGACGGTGCTGGCCACCGATTTTCCGTCAGGCGTTACCGAGTTCGCCACCACGGTCGCGGCGCCCACCGGGTCGGCGGCGACCACATGTTTGCAGTCCGAGCGCTGGCCGGTGGCGACGTCCGTGCGGCAGTATCCGGTACCGGGCAGGTCCGCGGTGGCGTAGATATATTTTCCGTCCGCGCTCCACTGCAGCGTGCGCTCGCGCGCCTCCAGCGTGCCGGGCAATGGCGCGCACTGGCCATCGTCGAACTGGCACACGTTCCATCGCGACGTATGCTGGTTCAACGCCACAAAACGCTTGCCGTCAGGCGAAACCGGGATTCGCACGTTGGAGGTATAACCTTCCGCGGTGATCGCCCGCGTCGGGCCGCCGCGCATGTCCTGAACATAAATCCGCTCGCCATGCCCGGGCTCGTTTGCGGCAAAGAGAAACCGGTGAGAATCGGGCATCCAGCCGATGGCCTCGTAAGCGTTTTCCAGATCGGGGATCGGCGGATGGAGCGCTTCTCCCGCACCGATGGGCAGCATCACGATTTCCGGCCGGTCCTTCTGCAGCAAAGTCGCGGCCCAGGCGCCATCGGGAGAGATTGCCACCGCGTTCCCTTGGCCCATGTGGACCACGGGAGAACCGGCCGTGCCGCGCAGCAGCACGGCGTAAAGATTCCCGCTGGTCAGACTTCCGGAACTGAAGAGGATCTGTTTGCCATCGTCGGAGAGCGCCGGCGCGTAGGAAGCGTCGAGGTAGGAAAGGTCGCGTGCCGGAGCGCCGTTAATTGAAGCGAACACCGAATACCTAATTTTCGAATCGGCCATTAACAAGCGCCCGTCCGGAGCCACATCAAATAAACGCATCCCGCCCGGCCCGGCCAGCACCTGCCGAATTTTTCCGGCGAGCGTGACAGCTTGTATCGAGAAGTCCGAGCCGCGCTTCGTGGCCGAAAACCAAACCTCATTTCCTGACTTCGACCAATCCAGCCCCTGTTCGGACTCCCAACCATCGGAAAGAATCTTAGATTTTCCGGACTGGTCGACGACCATCACGCTGCCGCGGTCGTCGCCCACGTAGGGATGGTTCAGAAACGCCACCATTTTTCCGTCGTGGGAGATGTGCGGTTCGGTTATTTCGCCGGACGTTTCGAACAGCACCTTGCCAATGGGGTATTCGAGGCGCACTTTCCCGTCGACCATGTGCACGACGGCCATGCTCTGGCCGTCCGTCGCCCAATCCGCGCCCCCCACGTCTTTCAAAATGTCGCGGGGCGCGCCGCCACCCAGCGGCATCGTGGAAAGCGTTCCCTGAAACTCGTAATGGTGCAGGGGATGTGCGGCAGTCAGGATGGCCAGTTCGCGGGAAGGGCTCACCGCGAGCAGGATGCCATTTTTGCTGTCGAGCAGCTGCGATTCGGGCGCCTCTTTGCTCGCGACGTAGAGTTCGGGAGGCCCGCCGTCCCATGCCGCGGTGTAGACGACCGTATCGCCGTCGGAAGTGAGACGCGCCGAATAAACGGTGCCGCGCCGGAAGGTCACTGGCGTGAAATTGGTGTCGGATTTGGGTGGGGTGGTTGAACTGCGCGCGAACCATCCGGCAGCGAGAGCGGCCAGGACCAGCGCGGCCGTGATGGCGGCGTACCATTTTTTTGTGGTGGACGTCGCGGGTGGCAGAGCGGCGGACGCAGCAGTTGCCGAACCGATCGCGGTGCCGGGCGTTGCGCCTGAGCCGGTCGCTGTACCGGCGCTACCGGACAATGCTTCGAGCGCAAAACCTAAATCCGCGGCGGATTGAAAACGCTGCGCCGGCTCTTTTTCCAGGCAGCGATGCACGATGCGCTGCAAGCCTGGCGACATCGACACATTCGTTCCGCTCAGCTCCGGCGGCTCTTCACGCAGGATGGCGGTCATGGTCTCCGCCGTGGTGTCGCGTTTGAACGCGCGCTGGCCAGAAAGCATTTCGTACAGAATCGCGCCCAGCGAAAAAATGTCTGAGCGGTGATCGGTCGGCGTGCCGCGTACCTGCTCCGGCGACATGTAGCCGACGGTGCCCATCACCATGCCGGGCTGGGTGTGCGCGGAAATCGGGGCGTCGCCGGTCAGCGTCGCGGCTTCGGAAGCCGCAGGAGTCTGCTTGGCCAATCCAAAATCGAGAATCTTGATGCGGCCTTCGCGGGTGCAGAAAATATTGTCGGGCTTCAGGTCGCGATGGACGATGCCGCGATTGTGCGCGGCGGCCAGGCCGTCGCAAATCTGGCGCGTGTAGTCGATGGTCTTGCGCACCGGCAGCGCGCCGCCGTGAAGTTCATCCAGTTGCTCGCGCAGCGAACGCCCATCGAGCAATTCGGTGACGATGTAGTGGATGCCATCCTGCTCGCCGATGTCGTGGACCGCGAGGATGTTGGGATGATTCAGCGCGGCCACCGCGCGCGCTTCCTGCTCGAAACGCCGCAGGCGTTCGGCGTCCTGCGCGAACGATTGGGGTAAAACCTTGATGGCCACGTCGCGCTGCAGGCGCGTATCGCGCGCCTTGTACACTTCGCCCATGCCCCCGGCGCCCAGCGGCGCCAGTATCTGGTAGGGGCCTAAAATTGTGCCGGATTCAAGAGCCATGGGCGTGCGGATTATACCCGCAACGGTGGTCTCAACGCGTAGCTGGATTTCAGTGTGCCGTTGACTTGCGGGTGGCCCATCCTTCCCGCTCCTGGAAGGGTGGGGCTCACTACCGAATCATCGAGCTTCGCCGCAAAATACTACCTCACCTCCGCGTCATCCTGAGGAGCGCCTTCCGCGACGAAGGATCTCATCCATGCTTCCGCGCCAGAATCAATGCGACGACCATGCGCTCGACGCGGCGGCCTGCGTTCCACTGGACTGGATGAGATTCTTCGCTACGCTCAGAAGGACGGCCAAGAGGGCGCGGCGATTGCCAAGGGCGATGCGCGATTCGCGCCAGCCGCCGCGAATCGTGGGCAACCCATCGCGCCGACCGAGCCATCCACCTTAGCGGATGAAAAAATTTCTCCTATCGTCAAAAGTCATCGCTACGGCTCTTATTTTTGTTCTCGCGCTCGGCGCCTCGGCGTTGCGCGCGAACGATTCCAAGATGTCCTTCAAGATTCCGCCGGTGAATATTCCGCTGCACATCAAAGGGCAGGAGATGAACATCGTCGCGTCGGGCACGATCAGCATGGCGCGCAAAGAGCACGACTTGAACGAAATGCAATTGCACCTGAACGCCGATCTGGCCGGCTTGCAGCAGGACATCGGCCCGGTGCTGGGCGCGGTGCTCGATAAAAATTCGCGCTGCGCCGACCGCATCCAGATTCAGGACGCGACGCTGGTGCCGGCCCCGCCGAACGCCACGCTGGCCATCGTGCATCTGCACTACGAACGCTGGGTCTGCGCCAAACTTTTCGGCAACGAAGAAGTGAAGCGCCTGATCGGCGGTAACGCCACGCTGCAATTGAAGCTGACGCCGTCGGTCGGCCCCAATCACACCGAGCTGCGCCTGAAGCCGGAGCTGGGCCCGATCGAAGCCGATGGCTCGTTGGGCGAAGTGCTGCGCCTGGGAAATGTCGGCGACCTGGTGCGCGATAAAATTCAGGAGACGGTTTTAGCCGCGGTGCAGAAGGGAACTGATCTGGGCGCGACGCTCCCCGCTGAAGTCCAGGACCACGTCACCATCCAGGATGTCGCGTTTCACGACGCCGGCGAAGGGCGCTTGGTGCTGACGCTCGACGGCGACGCGCAACTGACCAACGACGAACTGCAAGCCCTCGAAAATAAATTCAAGAAAAAGCTCCCAATACACTAAGGGCAGGAATTTCAATTGGATGCCGCGACGCATCCACCGAGTCGCCAAGCTTCGCCGCCGGACACCACCCCACCTCCGCGTCATCCTGAGGAGCGTTTTTGGCGACGAAGGATCTCATCCATGCTCCCGCCCTCGAATCGCTACGACGAAGACGCGCTCGACGTGATGGTCGGACCAACACTGTACTGGATGAGATTCTTCGCTGCGCTCAGAATGACGGCCAATGCACCGCCGCGACGCCGAATCGAGTGCCGCGGCTGCGAGTCGCGGTGATATCATCCGCGACAGAATCCGTAAGGAGCGCGAATGCCATCGGCACTGATCACCGGAACCAGCAAGGGAATTGGCTTGGAGGCGGCGTTGGCCTTTGCGCGCACGGGCTACACTGTGCACGCCGGGATGCGCACGCCGGCGAAATCGCCGGAGCTGGCGCAGACCGCTGCCCGCGAAAAATTGCCGATTCACATCCACACGCTGGACGTCGACTCCGACGAATCCGTCGCGCGGGTGTTCGCTGCCGTCGTCAAAGACTACGGCCCCATCGACGTGCTGGTGAATAACGCGGGGATCGAAGTGCGCGGCTCGATCGAGGAAATGCCGCTGGCGGGATTCCGCACCGCGATGGAAACGAATTATTTCGGAGTGATCCGTTGCGTCAAGCAGGTGCTGCCGCAGATGCGCGCGCGGCGCAGCGGCGTGATCGTGAGCGTCAGCTCGGTGGGCGGCCGTTTGACCAGCGCGCCGCTGACGGCTTACAACGCCTCGAAGTGGGCGCTCGAAGCGCTCAGCGAGGCGCTGGCCGGCGAAATGAAAACTTTTGGCGTGCGCGTGCTGCTGGTCGAGCCCGGCATCATCGATACCGCCATGGCCCAGCGCATCGGCGAAGCGCCGCCGGCGTCGCTGTATCGCCAGACCGACCGCTTCGCGTCGATGTTCGCCGCGTCGCTGAAAAATCCCGCGCCGCCCGCGCTGGTCGCGCAGAAAATTCTGGAGGTAGCGACGAACGGCACCTGGACCCTGCGTCATCCTGTAGGCCCCGACGCCGAACCCTTGCTGGCTTGGCGCAAAAGTATGAGTGACGAACAATGGATCGCCCTGAACGCCGCCGACGACGAAACCTGGTACACCACGCTGGAGCGCGACTTCGGTTTTAGCGTGCGGCCGGCGAAATAGACAAGGCGAGTAGTTCGAGGTGTTATCATTTGCCTTGGTTGCTGGTGTGACCAACTCACGAACAGGTTCGGACCATTCGCCAATGGTTACTACGATCCATGATTTTCGCCACGCGCTGCAGACGCAAATCAAATCCTCACGTTCAGTCCGGCGTGTAAGCGACACGATTGCGAGCGACATCCCGGAAGAATACTCCTACACGTTTTTCAGCGAATTCCTTCGACCGCACAATTTCCAGCTTCTGCACTCTCCGGGCAACGAACGAGAGCTTCAGGCAATATTTTCGCTGTTGGAGGAAATGGCGGCGTCACCGAGCCAGATCGTCTTGGACGTACTTCGCATCGAGATTGTCATGCCGCTCAGTCGAAGCAAAGCCGAACGTGAGTTGGCCTGGAAATCCATGGGAGAGAATTTCAAGAGCCTCGTTACCGGTGGGATGGGATCTTCGTTGAGCTTACGGTTGGCAGGGTTACTGTCGAAATTCGTTAGGCACACGCAATAGTATGTTAGATCCAGTTCAACCCGGCCCGAATCGTGCGCAGTTGGCCTTCAAGGAAGCGGTGCTGGCCGCTTTTGATTTCCTGCGTTCCTACGGGCTGCGTCCGGTGAAGGAGGAGGTGACTTTCGTTCGCTACGAGTCTGGAACTGTTTTCGTCAATGTGTATCACGGCCGGGCATCGTACGAAATTGGAGTCGAAGCCGGGCGCCTTGATCGCACCGCCGAGCAATATGGCTTGTATCAAATGGTCTCGTTGGCTGGCCCGGCGGCATTGGACGCGGAAGAATTCGGCCAGCACGTGATGTTTCAAGTAGGCACCCGCGAAGGCGTGCAGAGATTCGTTCCCAAGGTCGCAGCGCTGGTGAAGAAATACGGTAGCCCCTTCCTGCGCGGCGACGCCGTTTTTTACGACGAAATGGCCGAACGCAGCAAGCGTGAATCTCTCGAATATTGGAAAGAGCAAAATCTGATTCAGATTCAGACGCGCGCTGACGCCGCCTGGCACGCGAAAGACTACGCACGCGTGATCGAACTCTACGCCCCGGTGCGAGCGGACCTAAACGAGGTCGAGACGAAGAAGCTGGCCTATTCCGAACTCCATGCGGGTCGGAAAGCTATCCCCGGAGCCGGATCAAACGCTAGACTCGATTCGTGAACGGAGAAAGCGCGTGCGTTGGATTGATCGAGAAGCGGAATTCAAGACCATCTTTCTAGAAGCGCGAACTTGCGTGTACATCGACAGCGGTCGCCGGGCCACGCAGCTGCACCGCTTGATATTCGACGACGCCCAGACATGCACGGCGGTGTTCGCTGAAATGCTGCAATCGCTGATGGGCTGGGCTAGCGATGCCGGTTGTTACTACATCGTCCTCGATCCCGACCCTGTTCATTACTTCCACCGTCACTTCGGAAAATATCCCGCGATCGAGATCGCTCGCGGAGATTCGTCCGATGCTTATTTGAAATTTCTAAACGAAGATCCCGGCAATAGTCCCGCGGATGCCGTGGGTACGAACTGCTGGGCGTGGGTGATTGCGCCCCACTCGCTCAAATGGTTTGTTCATGCACTTAGGGATGAGGGCGACGGTGGCGGGCACTTGTGGGTTCCACCCGAGTGGGCAGAGCGACTAAGAACGTCGTACCCATTTCTCAGACATGACTTGCGGTGATGAACTTGAGCGCAAATTCGCAGTGCGCTACCGTCCCGCAGACGCGTCGGAGACTTCCGCTTCGCGGTAGCCGAAGTATTTGCGCTGCTTGATGACCCCGGCGATTTCGGCGGGGACCATGGTTTCCCATGAAGCGTCGTTGTCTTTGATTCGGCGCAGCACGTCGCGCGAAAAAATGTGCAGGAAGCTTTCGTCGAAATTGTCGAGCTGCTTGATGCGGCCGCGATCGACCAGGTAGCAGTACAGATTCTGCAAATCCGCGCGCAGGCGGAGATTCTGCACGGTAACCAGTTCCGGATTCGCCGCGTCGCGCAGCGGGTAGGCGTAAATCCGCAGATCCCGGGTGAAGAGCCGGCCGAAGGCTTCGAGAATCCCGCCTTCGAGCCCCTTGTAATAATCTTCCGAAAATAAATCCTGCAGGCTGGCCACGCCCATGGTCAGCGCGATCGGCGCGGAAGTGTAGCGTCCCAGATACGCTGCCAGCCGGTAATATTCGAAATAATCGGAGATCAGCACAATTTTCCCGACCGCCGCCAGCAGATCCGCGCGCGCCAGAAAATCGGTGAGATCGATTTTCCCGGCGGCCAGCAGGTTCTTCATGGTGATTTCCATCAGCTCGACGACTTGCCCGGCTTCCACTTCCGGCTCGACCACGAAGCGTTCTTTCGCGCAATTGATCATGTCGATGTTTACTTTGGTCACCGGACGGAAACTGCCGCGCTCGACCAGAATGGGTTTCTTGCGCAAAACTTCGGAGGGCTGCAAGACTTCACCCGAAGGCCCGAACATCGCGGCGCCGCTCAGTCCGAGCTGCACCAGCTTCAAACTCATCACCCGGTTATCGACGTAACGATATTCGATCCCGGAAAATTCGATCATGTCGATTTCGATGCGCTTGGTGGTCAGATTATCGAGCAGCGATTCGAGCAGCTCTTCCGGTTTGTGGTGCAGGAAAAATGCGCCGTACAGCAGATTCACGCCGACGATGCCCAGCGTATCGGCCTGCAGGTCGTTCTCGCTATCGAGCATGCGCACGTGAATAATAATCTGGCTGTCTTCATCGCGCGGATGCGCCTGATATTTCACGCCCATCCAGCCGTGGCATTCGTTGGTGCCCTGGTAATTGCGCGCCGCGACGGTATTGGCAAACGCGAAAAATGCGGTGCTGTCGCGCCGCGTCGATTGCAGGCGCTCCAGATTCAGCGCGTGCTCGTGGTCCAACATGCCCTGCAGGCGTTCGCGCGAAACGTAGCGTTTGCTGTGGCCGTAGATCGCGTCGCTCACCGCCATGTCGTAGGCGGAAATCGATTTCGAAATGGTGCCGGCCGCCGCGCCCACTTTGAAAAACCAGCGCGCCACTTCCTGGCCCGCGCCAATTTCCGCGAACGTCCCGTAGAACATCGGGTCCAGATTAATTTTCAGCGCTTTTTGGCCGGTGGTCAGCTTCGGGCGTTCGTCGTTTTGCATTGCTGCTCCCATCAGGGCCCGCGGCTGGTGCGCGGCCGGGGCGTTGCGTCAAGCGCGCGCGCCGCTTCCGCTTCGTTACAGCTGCGTGCCTAAAACTGCGTGTTTAAATCTAATCGACACCGTGCGCCAGCGATGTGAATGGAATAAGAATAGCCGACAAACGCCAGATTATAGCGCGCCGCTCGTCCGAAATGTGCCGCACCGGCACTAGCGATCCTCGCGCGACTTTGCGGGTGGCCCATCCTTCCCGCCTTTGGAAGGGTGGGGCTTTTGCGGTTGATTTGCTCTGAGCTGTGCAATCCGCATTTTCGTTGAATCGAAAAGCCCCACCCTTCGCCAACGACGCGAAGGATGGGCCACCCTCAACTGCAAAGTCAAAATCGAAGTCAAAATCAACGGCGAATGCGAAGCAACCGCAGACTCCCTCATGCTCCCGCGCCGGGATCAATACGGCGAAGCCGCCTTCGTCGTGACGGTCCGCGCGGCACTGTACTGGATGAGATTCTTCACCCGCGAAGCGGGTTCAGAATGACGATGACGTTTTATTTTTTAGTGGATGGCGCGAATGTCTGCGGCGGTTGCCGCAAACTGCAACTTCAAGACCAGCACAATCCCTAGCGCCGACGCCACTGCGGCAAAAAGAAAAATAGGCGGGAAGCCTTCGGCGCTGGCGATCGCTCCCGCGATTGGCCCGGCCAGGCCCATGGATAAATCGATGAACGCGGTGTAAATCGCCAGCGCTGAGCCGCGGCTTTCCACCGGCACTTTTTTTACCGCTTCGACGCCCAGCGCGGGAAACACCAGCGAAAATCCAAATCCCGAAATTGCCGAGCCAAGTTTCGCGGCCACCGGCACCGGAGCCAGCCACAACGTCGCCAGTCCCGCCACTTCGATCAGCAACGAAACGATGGTGACTGGATAGCCGCCCCAGCGCGTAATGGTCCAGGCAAAAAACACGCGCGCGGCCACGAAGGCGGCGCCGAAAAGCGTCAGCGACAAACTCGCGTCGGCCCAGCCGCGGCTGGCGTAATACAAAGTGATGAACGCGGCGATGGTGCCGAAGCCGATGCCGCCCAGCGCCAGACCCAAACCTTCGGCGCTTACTTTTTTCAAAACTTTGGCGAAAGCCAGCGGCGGCTTGCGATACGTCGCGACGCGCGGCAGCGCCAGGGCCCACAATACCGCGGCGATGCTGATTGCCACGCTGGCGAATCCCATCGCCTCAAGGCCGAAATGATTTTCGATCAGCACGCCGACCGGCGCGCCTACCGCCATGCCGCCGTAGGAGCCGACGCCATTCCACGAAATTACTTTCGCCTGGTAGCTATCGCCCATGCGCGCGATGCCCCACAGCGCGCCGCCGGTGGCCACCCAGCTTTCGCCGAAGCCGAGGATCAGCCGGCTGACGCACAACGCGATCAAGCTGGCCGCCGCGTCATGCTTCAGAAAAACCGCGAGAACAAAAAGCGCGCCGCTGCCGATGATTGCGCCCAGCCCCGAAGCCGTCGCGCGCTTCGCGCCTTTGGTGTCGCTGGTGTGCCCGGCAAACGGCCGGCTGGCGAGCGTCGCGACATATTGCACGCTGATCGCGAGCCCCGCGACCACGGCTCCGTAATGCAAGGTGAGGTGCACGAACCCCGGCACCACCGCCAGCTGCATCCCAATGCTCAAGTAGCACGCGAAACTCAGAATCGCGGTGGCGATGATGCGCAAAGTGCTGGAAAGTTCGGAAGGCTCGGCAGGTTCCGTGGGTTCTGGCGCAGAAGTGCGCGGCGTTGCAGATGATGCAAGATGCGCGGCCGCAGAGGCGTCCGGCGCAGATGACTTAGCAGGTGACGCAGAAGAGTCGGCAGATGTCACGCATCAATTCTCTCACGACGCCCCGCCATGTTTCGATTCAAACCACGAAGCGCAACGATTCACATTTCGTTGCGCGAGTTTTGGAGTCGCCGCGACGATCAAAATCAAAAGCCCCACCCTTCCAAAAGCGGGAAGGATGGGCCACCCGCAAAGTCAGAATACCAAAGTCGAATCGCCGCACTTGCCGTCATTCTGAGCGCAGCGAAGAATCTCATCCAGTATTGTTTCGCGCGGGCCACTACGTCGACTGCCTCTTCGTCGTATCGATCGCGGCGCGAAAGCATGGATGAGATCCTTCGTCGCGAAAAGCGCTCCTCAGGATGACGCGCAGTTGTTGAGATGTTTGGAGGCGAAGCTGGAAGAGTGGCGGCGACGCGGCAGCATCAAAAGCGGCATCGACGTTGCGTTTGAATTTGAATCTGAATTTGAGGGTGGGCCATCCTTCGCGCCCTTGGCGAAGGGGGGGATTTTCGCCTCGGACTGCCATTGCGCGCGCCGCGACATTCTGTAAGAATCCCCGCCGGTAGATTTCAATTACGTAGCGCAGAGGCTAACTGTGGGAACATCGATTCCACTGACGCCGTCGGAAGCGCCCGCGTCCACCGCACTGTTGCCTGCGTCGCGCGCGCTGGCTGGGGTGTGGCGTCGCACTTTGGCCTTTATCATTGACGCTTGCATTCTTGGCCTTCCGGCCGCGGTCCTCGCCGTTCCTTTTTTCGATTTCTTATCCCGCCTGGCACCTTGGGCCAAGCTCATCGGTTTCTGTATTGCGCTTCCATATTTTGCGATTTTGGATAGCCGGATTGGCGGCGGACAAACGTTGGGGCAGAGACTGCTCGCCGTCGAGGTCGTCGATGCCAGCGGGCAAAACATTTCGTTTGGTAAGTCCTTGCTGCGTTATTTCATTTTTGCGGTCCCATACTTTCTGAACAGACTTGAGTTGTCGCAGTCGGGAACTCCGGCGATCGTGCTGTGGGCAACCTCTCTCATCATTTTTGGAGTTGGCGGTTCGACTTTTTACCTGATGCTGTTCAATCGCCACAGCCGGCAGGGTCTGCACGATCTGGCGGTCGGGAGTTATGTGGTTGACGCGCATGACTACGGGCCGGTCGCAGCTCGGCCGATTTGGCCGACGCACCGTACGATCATGGCAACCCTGGTCCTCATTTTGGTTGGGACGACGATGTACTTCGAACACTCTCTGGAAGGACGCGTTCCGTTTGCTCAGCTCTTGCTCGATCAAGCCGCGATTGAAAAAATGCCGCAGGTCCGCACCGTGGGCCTATCGGACATGCGTAATTTGAATAACGGCGAAACCCAGCATGTGCTGGGCGTGAGCGTGGCTTGGACTGGAAAAGTCGAGGATGAGCAGAAGTTCGCGGACGAGGTCGCCAGGTTTCTTCTTGAAAATGACCCGACAGCGCAGGATTACGAACGGATTCAGATTGTTTTGTGGCGCGGCTACGATTTGGGCATCGCCAACTCCCAGGTTTCGCACACTTTTGCGCACACGCCAGAAGAATGGAAGGCTCGGTTCACAGGCGAGCCCGCGAGCAGCAACCAGAAATAAATCCGCCGCGACGGTGAGTCAAAAGCCCCACCCTTCTAAAAGCAGGAAGGATGGGCCACCCGCAAAGGCAAAACATCAAAGTCAAAAGCGGCGCATTGGCCGTCATTCTGAGCGCAGCGAAGAATCTCATCCAGTATTGTTTCGCGCGGGCCACTACGTCGACTGCCTCTTCGTCGTATCGATCGCGGCGCGGAAGTATGGATGAGATCCTTCGTCGCGGAGAGCGCTCCTCAGGATGACGCGCAGTTGTTGAGATGTATGGCGGCGAAGCCGGAAAAGTGGCGGCGACGCGGCAGCATCAAAAGCGTTATCGACGTTGCGTTTGAATTTGAATCAGAATTTGAGGGTGGCCCATCCTTCGCGCAGTCGGCGAAGGGTGGGGCTCTTGCGTATCGATGAAGCTTAATTCCTGTTCAGCGACGCCGTTACTGCGTTACGGTCAGCGTGAATTGGCTTGAATGGCTGAGGCTGCCGGATGCGGCGATGACGGTCACCGTGTAGTTCGTCGACGTGGGCGTCGGCGTTTTTTGCGTGATGTAGCCGGCGCAGCTGGCGGTGACGAGCATCGCTGCGATCGCTGCGGAGGCGAGGAGCGTTGGCGCGACGTTCGCGCAGCGCGCGAATGCGTGCGCATGACGCTGGCCCTGCGGCCCCTGCTGCTGTTTCTGCTTCTGCGCGATGGCGAAAATTCCGAACATGCCGAAGAAGGCCAGCGCGAAGGTGGAAAGCGTCGCAACTCGCGGCGCGGGCAGGGAATTGGCCGCCGCGCTTGCTGCGGCAAGCGCGTTCGCGCCGCCCGAAAATCCGGCGCCGCCGATTTGTGCCACGCCGTTTGCTGAAACCGCGCCCGGGCTGATCGCGCCCGCTGCTGCGGGCGCTTGCACCGTCAGCGTCGAAGACGCTGGGGCACCTGACGGTGTCACGCTCGTGGGGCTGAACATGCAAGTTGCGCCCGACGGGAGTCCGGCGCAGGTGAATGTTACCGGCTGCTTGAATCCATTTTCGGGCGTCACGGTGACCGTCAAATTGCCGGAGCTGCCGGCGGCGACGCTGAGCGTGCCACTGCTCATCGACATGGTGAAGTCCGCGGCGGCAGCCGCGCCGACCGTCACATTCACCGCCACCGAAGTCGACGCGGAATTATTCGCGTCGCCGGAATAGCTCGCGGTGATCGCGTGCGCTCCGGTCGTCAGGCTTGCGGTGGAAAATTGCGCAACGCCGCCGCTGAGCGTCTGCGTCCCGGCCAGCGAGGCGTTGTCGTAGAACGTGACGGTGCCGGTCGGCGTCGTCGAACCCGACGCTGGAGCAACCGTGGCGGTGAACGTTACCGACTGCCCCGCAGTAATCTGCGTGGCCGAAGCGGAAACCGAAGTAGTGGTGGCGATTTTCGCCGCCGCCGAAACCGTTACCGCAACTGCCGCCGACACCGACGCCGCGAAATTCGCGTCGCCGCTGTAATTCACCGTGAAGCTGTGATTTCCCGCCGCGAGCGTACTGCTGTTGTAGGAAGCCGCGCCCGCGACCAGCGCGGGCGACGAAATCTGCGTCGCGCCATCGAAAAGGGTCAAAGTGCCGGTTGGCGTGCCGCTGCCGGAATTCGGCGCGACGTGAATCGTCAGCGTGAGCGTCTGCCCGGTCGTGAGCTGGGTCGCCGAAGGCGACACAGTCGTAGTCGTTGCGGTTTTCGTCGGCGGCGTAGCCGCCGAAACGCTCACGCCCACCGCCGCGGAAGTTGATGCTGAAAAACTTGAATCGCCAGCATACGCCGCGGTGATTGAGTGCGAGCCCGAAGCCAGTGTCGAGGTAGAAAACGTCGCGATGCCCGAAGATAAAGTGCCGGTACCGATCTGCGTCGCGCCATCGCTGAACGTAACGGTGCCGGAAGGCGTGCCGCTTCCGCCGCCCGACGCTGCGACCGTCGCCGTAAATATCACCGACTGCCCCGCAGTAACCTGCGTGGCCGAAGCGCCCAACGAAGTGGTCGAAGCCGCCAGCGTCGCCGACGCCGGCGTGAACACAAACACGGTCACCGAATACGCCGGAAAATTGTACGAAACCGAATTCGACGCCACGGATACGGGCGAGCCCGCCACAATCGCCGCCAAATTCGCGTTCGAATAGGTGTAGACCGCCGCCGTCGATATGGCATTGAAATTCGTTAACGCCAAAGAAGTCTGAATCGCGCCAGTCGTCTTATTTATCGCGACGACCGTCAAAGCCCCGTCGCTCGAACGCAGCGCGCCATACACCGAAAGTTGCCCTTGATCGGTGCTAACCGAATTCACCGCGGTATCGCCGAACTGTCCGCCCGCGCCATCAAGATTGCGATACACGCGGAAACTGTAAGCCAGCGGGTCGGTGGGTTTCGGCACGTTCCACATATTCGCGAAATCCAAACCCTGCACGCCGTAAATTCCCAGCACATCCGTTTCGGTGAGCATGTCAACCAGCGGATTGGTGCCCATGGCGAAGCTGTATTCCGAAATCGAAAGCTTGGTGCCGGGATAATACGTGGCGATCCAGTTGCGAAAACGCGGAAGCAAGTTCATCGGCCCGTCGAAATAATATTGTTCGACCCACGTTCCGGAATTGTAGGTCGGATCCCACAGTGAACGCGTGTCGGCGAGCTCCAGCGCGTCGGTCGAACCGCCGCCATAATAATGTTCGTCGAAGTAATCCAGGATGCGCTGGTGATTCGCCGCATCGTAAGCGGCCATCTGCTGCAGATAATATTGTCCCGCGTATAAATTATTTTGCTTCGAGGGCGTGCCGATCCAGCCGCCCAAAGTAAAATCCACGGGGCCGAAAACTTTCGCCGAAGGATCCGTCACCTTGATCACCGCTGCGTACTGCTGGCCCAGCGAAATAATCGTGTCGTAGTCCGGCTGTACCGGTTCCACGTCGCGGTGCGTGTTGCTCCAGCCGCCGGGCTCGTTGTCGAGTTGATAGTAGGGAACTCCGCCATTCGCGGCGGTGCCAAAAGTCGCGACCAGATGCTGCACCCAGCCCTGCTGCAGCGCGACGGTGTTGTCGATGTGATTCGCGTAAACGTTCGTGTCCATCAACTGCGTGCCGTTGGTGGCGATGCTGTTCCCGCAATTGTCGCCATTCGGATGAATATAAGGATTGAACGATTGCTGCGCGCCGTATACCGAAACCGGGAAACTGCAATTCCACGCCGCGGATTTATTCACCCAGGGAATGATTGGAATGGTCAGCAGAGTGTGCGCGTTCGAAGCGGCCTTGTAGGTATTGATCATCAAATCCGCCGAGGCGCTCGGCACCGGAGTGGCCTGCCCATTGCCGCCGGTGAAATACCAGTCGAAGCCGGCGTTGCTCGAATCGACCATCCAGTTGTAGCGGGTCGTGCCGTCGCCGCCCCAGCGGATATTCGGGACCTGAATTTCCTTGGCGAAATTCGCGTCGAGCCCATAATTCGCCAGGCCATAAATATCGGGATTGATCGGATGCGGATTGCCGGTGGCGTCGACGGTCAGCACCGGAGTCGCGCTCTGCGCGAACGCATAGCGCGTGGGGAAGCCCACCCACATCAGCAGCGCGGCAAAATACAGCGCTGTGCGGCGCAAAAGTCGGCTGAAATTACGGTGCATGGAGCGCTCCCAGATGCGCGAACGTTTCGCGGGGAATTTCGGATCACTCCAAGCTAAAAGCGGCGGGAAAAACGGTCAATGGTACGCGAGAACAGCAAAAGTACAGTTTTGGATGCGGCCGTTATTGCACGGGCGAATTGTGGCTTCGCATCACAGTCGCCCGCATCACCGCGTCGGGCGTCGCAACAGTGGATCCGCGCTGTGCCTCGGAATCACCACGGCGTCGGGCGATGTCGGCAGACCACGGTCGCTTGTGGCTTAGCGCATCGTGTGCCCGCCCCACCGCGTCATTCTGAGCGTAGCGAAGAATCTCATCCAGTAATGTTCCACGCACGCCATTACGTCGAGCAAGCCTTCGTCGTCCCCATCCCAGCGCGGGAGCATGGATGAGATCCTTCGTCGCAAAAGTGAAAAATGCTCCTCAGGATGACGCCGAGCGGTGTGGAGTTTGGCGGCGAAGCTAGCCCGGTCCGGGCGAATGATCTGTCACATCAAAAGCCGCGGATTATCTGGGAGTGAACACCAAGCGAAACTGGCCCGCCGTACCGATGCGGATTACGAAATTCCATGGCATAAGTTACGCGATGCCTCTTATGCACTTGGTAAAATGGGCTTCCCAGCCTTGAGGAACTTGCATGAATGAAATGAGACGCAGCCGGCGCGTGCTGGCCACGTTGCCGATCGAAATCGTTGCCACGGGCGAAGTGATTCCGGCGTCTACCGCCGTGATCAACCTGCATGGAGCGCTGATCCTTTGCTCCGTGAAGTTTCCGCAGGGCAGCGAACTCAAATTCCGGAATCCCGATAACGGCATCATGGCCCGCGGCCGCGTGGTCTGGTCCGGAGACGTGGCGCCCAACGGCCTGCACAAGCTCGGCATCGAGTTCGAGTCCGCGTGCCCGGAACTTTGGGGCGCCCATTACGATCCCAACAGTCTCGAAACTCCTGAAGCGGCAGCCGCCGCGGAAGCCAAAGCCGCGAAAGACGCCGCCAGCGCAGCCTTCGCCAAGTCCGCCGCGAAATTCCGCACGCCCGTAAAACGCTAACGCCCGCGTAGTATGATGTGCCGCATGAAGCTAACCGCGGCGTCGATAATCTTTTTGTTTTTCGCGTTAGCCGCGTTCGCCCAGAAGAAAGGAACAGCGGCGCCTCTTCCCAGCCAAATTGTCATCGGCCGCCATACGTTTTTCGATTTTGGCCCTCCCAACGATTACTACGATATTTTCCAGGTGACCGCGACTTCAGATGGCTCGATTGTCGAGCGCATCTCGCTGACTCCCGTCGTTGATAAATGCTTCGTTCCGGCGAAGGTCGAAGTGTCCTCGGGAAAGCTGCAGCAATCCGTCGCTGCGCTTCTCGGCAAAATAAATCCCTGCAGCATCCCCTCGAAGGAATTGCTGAGAGAGCAAAGACGTTGCAAGAAATGTCTGACCTTCAGCGGGCAAAACGTAGTCATGGATGTCCCGTGCGGGGAGACGCATCGGCTGATTCGCATGGACATTCTCGACCGCGACATGTTCGATCCGGCCGCGAACACTCCGGCCAACACATCTTGGACGATGTCACTTCTCGAAAAAGTGGAAAGCGCAGTGGGCTCCGGCGTTATGGATAAGCCGATGTTTGCAACCGTCACTCAGCCCACCTCGCCGTCCGCCGAGCACCTCGAGCCGCCGCCGGAATTAGGCGCCGGGCAATTCGACGACCTCTTCCCCCGTGCTCCCGACAAACCGTCGGAACTTTACCGCCAATCCCTAATCGCGCCGCATGCACCGAGTGTAAAGCTATTAAGCAGCACGCCATTTGCGCCGGACAATTTTGGCGAGCCGAAATATCCTCCGATCGCGCGAGTGGCGCACGTAGAAGGCGTCGTTTCGTTCGAGATCGACGTCGCTCCGAACGGAGCTGCGATCAACTTCCGGCGGACCGCGGGAGCGCCCTTGCTCGCCGGCGGCGCACAAAAATTGTCTGAGAAATGGCAATTCCCCAAAAGTGCCGCTGGCCAGACCGTCCAGGCGTCGATCGAATTCAAAACGAACTGCCCGAAGAGCGAAACTCCGAAACCGTAGTTCCCAAAGAGCGCGCCCCCAGGCAATGCCCACTTCTATTGAGCCCCGACCGATCCTCCTCCGGTGCATCGCCAAGAATTCTTCTTCAGTAACGTGATATTCCCTTCGTTCGTCTCACTACCAGATGTAGCGCCTCGAATCCGGCGCTGCGCGATGCGCCGGGGCGCCCGCCCAACCCGCGCTCCGGCGGCATCAATTTCGAGTCCTGGTATCGAAAATGCCTCACCGCCGTTGCCGCACTCTTAATCCGCGCCGCCCCGATGCTGGTTTAAGCAAAGTCCCGTAATTCTGCGCTGCACGCGCGGCCCAGCCACCCTTACACTGAATGCAATGGGTGTGAATGAAGCCGCGCTGACCGTCCTGGTTGCGGATGATTCGAGCGTTTTCCGGAAATTAATTGAGCAGTCGCTTTCGGGGAAAAGTTACCGGCTCGTCTTCGCCAAAACCGGGCAGGAAACTATCGATTTGTTCGCTGAGCATGACCCGCAGATCGTCATTTTGGATTGGACGCTGCCGGACATGACCGGGGGAGAAATCTGCCGGCACATCCGCGTCTCGAAAAAATCTTCTTACACGTACGTCATGTTCGTCACCGCCAGCACCGATAAGGAAACGCGCATCGCCGGTCTCGCCGCGGGCGCTGACGATTACCTCACCAAGCCTTTCGACCGCGAAGAACTTCTGGCGCGCCTCGGGGTGGGCGCGCGCATCGCCCGCCTGCATCAGGAACTCGCCGAAAAAAATCGCATGCTCGAGGAATTAGCTCTCACCGATTCGCTCACCGGCCTGCCGAATCGCCGTGCCGTGGAAGATTGGGCGGGACACCAGCTGAGCGCCGCCGCGCGGCATAAATTCAGTTTCTGGGTAGTATTCGCGGATCTGGATAATTTCAAGACGGTCAACGACCGCTTCGGGCATCACGCCGGCGATCAGGTGCTGAAGCAATTCGCCGAACTGCTGCGTCAGTATTCGCGCCGCAGCGATATCTGCGCGCGCATCGGCGGGGAGGAGTTTCTCTTCGTGCTGACTCATAACACCGCGGAAAGCGCCCGCACGGTGATCGACAAAATCCGCGTCCATCTCGCCGAGACTCGCTTCGACTTTCGCGGGGAAATCGCCTGCGTCACCGCCAGCTTTGGCGTGGCCCAATTCAAGAAAGAAGACGGCATGGATTTCGCCGAGCTGATGCGCAAAGCCGACGCCGCCCTCTTCGAAGCCAAACGTCTGGGCCGCAACCGCATCGAATTCAGCGAGTAGGTTCGCGTGGTCCGCAACGATTGCTTTTGAGGGTGGCCCATCTTTCCCGCCTCTGGAAGGGTGGGGCTTTTCACTTTGCCGTGGTTTTGCTTCCGCTTCCCGCTTCCCCTGCTCGACAAGCAAAAAGTCCCACCCTTCGCCAACGGCGCGAAGGATGGGCCACCCACAAATTCAAAATCAACGCCGTCAGGCGCGTTGCCCGCAGCTTTTGTCGTCGGGGAGCGTTCGCAACAGCAGGCGCCGCCCAGCCCATTTTGGAGTGCGGCGGCTTGCCGCCGCTTTGCGGAATGTCGCGTCGCCGCTCAAATGATCGAGCGCGAAGCGCCGCAACAACTCTCCACGCCACTCCAAACCCCCCGGTCATTCTGAGGAGCGCTTTTCGCGACGAAGAATCTCATCCATGCTCCCGCCTCGGCATCCATACGACGAAGACGCCTTCGACGTTATGTTTTGCGCGGCTCAATACTGGATGAGCTTCTTCGCTACGCTCAGAATGACGATGCTGTGGGAATCGCGTTCGTCGGATGGTTTGGGTGTCGCGGCCGGCGCGCTTCGCGTTGGTTCATCTCATTCGCGCGAATCGTACGGAAAAAATCCTTACGCCTTCACGGGACTTTCCTTTGCGACTTTCACCGGCGCCTTCTGCGCGGGCAACACCGTGATCGGCACCGCGGCGCACGCGGAAATCAGCCGCGCCAATTTCATGTACCGGAAAAAATTGTACGGAGAGTAGCTGGCCCAGCTGCCGTCCTTGGCGGTGATCGTGATCAGCCAGTTGTTACCCACCGTCTGCTTGCTGATCGCCGTCACCTGATCCCAGGCCATCGAAACTTCTTCGGGTGCCTTCGGGCTGCCCAGGCGGAAATCCACGCCGTTCGCATCGAATTTGACGTGGACGACATCCGCCCGGCGCGCCACGCGCCAGACCGCCCAGCCCATCAGCACGAAGCAGTAGCCCCCGCCCGCCCACTGAATCGCCGAGAGGCCGCGCATGAAAGGGGACCCCTTGCTGACGAAAACTTCGTAAATAGCCATCAGCGCCATGCAGATCGCCATCGCCTCCACGATCGCCGCAAACGCAAACAGGCAAAAAATGACGAAGCGGTTGTTATGAAACGTGCGCGGCTGGATCGGAGGATTGGCCATTTTTATGATTAAAGAAAAACTCCTTACGGCATTTGCTGGAGCGATTGTCCGACGCGCGCCGCAATGGCCCGCGCCAGTTTCTTGGTCCGGACGAATTCGAACGACGACCATTGCAGCGTGGTCCCGTCGTCGGTCACCACCGAAGCGTAAGCGGTGTTAAACGGCATTTTGTAATTGACCGCCACAATCGAGCTCCACGGAATCAGCGTCACCTTCGGCTTGTTCGCGAAGCCCAGCTGAAAGCGCACGCCTTCTGGTTCGAAGCTAGCCTCGTAGAAATTCATGCTGTCGCTCTGCGACCACAGGCCCAGTCCGAGCAGCGCGGTCAGCACGCAGCCCCCCAGAATGACCACAGCTTCCTTGGTGCGTTGCCCGGCGGATTCTTGCTCGTGAAAAATCTTCCACGCGGCGGCGAAGGGGAACAGCAGCGCCGCGGCCAGCATGGCAAAGCCGATGAATCGGACCAGCGCGGTAAATGCGCGGCTGTTGCGGAAAATCAGCGGCTCTCCAGAGTTTTCCATCTAGCGCACGTTCTCCTGCAGCGTCCAGTTTCCAGTTCCGTTGCCATTCGGATTCGCGTTGATGTTGTTGGTTTGCACCCGGTCACCCTGCTCGTTCACCCAGCTGTAGTTGTACGCGGCGGAATCCTTGGTGATCTGTCCCGTGTTCGGGTCCAGCCGCTTCTGCTGGTCGAGCGAGTAATCGCACCAGTCATCCGCGGCGCGGCCGCGCGCGTTCATCGCGTCGCCGGTGCGCTGCATGGACATATCCGTGCCGCGCTGCATCGTCGCCAGAAAATCGTCGTGTTGCTGCTGGCGCATCTGCTGGGCTTGGTTGAACGCGTTGTACTGCGCCTGCATCTGCCGGTTGGCCGAGGCTTCTTGCCCGTCGAGCATCGCGCGCGCGCCGGCTGCGCGGTCCTTGATCTGCTGGACCATCATCGCGGTGAACTGCTCTTGCCATTGCTGGTCAATGTTGAACGATTGCAGAATCGGCTTGAAGATTTCCGGCGAAAACTTTCCTTGCGGCGCCCATTCGCGCAGCACGTTGGCGTTGCAACTGTTCTGGTGCGTGCGCGTGCCCATCAGCAGGTTGCTGTGGCAGGCCACGTTTACCTGAATCCGCTCTTCGATCGTGATTTTGTTGATTTTGTAATTCACCGTGGCGATCGCGATGTCGATCGTCGATTGCGAATTCGCCGTGTTCTGTGCCGCCGTTTGGCGTTGGCGCTCGGCCAGCCACGGCACCGGCTCCAGCCGCACGAATTGCACGTGAAACATGGTGATCATGTGCTGCAAAAATTCCTGTGCGGTCATGGTCTGCTTGTAGGGCAGGCAGTCGGGAGCTTCGTCGTGCTTTTCAGCGACGGGATTGTCCGACCAGGCCCAATCGACGCGCGGCAGCGATTTGATCCCGGTCAGCCCGTCCGGGCTGACGGCGCGAAACACCGCCATCACTCCGCCGCCGCAGGTGGAACCTTGCACCGCGGCGCCGTCAAAGATCCAATTGGCCGGCACGGTATAGCGGTACGCCGTGGTATTGAAAATCGGATCGGTCACCGAGACGTTTCGCGTCGCGCCGTTCTGCGCGGGCTGCGCCTTCGAAAGAACAGGCGCGGCCGAAGCCGCGCCCCCAGCGTGATTGGTCGGATTCGGAACCGGCAACGCCCCCGCCGCCAGCCCCAGACCCGCCATCGCCACCAAGCTCGCCATCGCTGCACATGTCACAGAAACAAATTTCTTCGCGCGTATTGCATTCATAAATCCTCTCGGCCTTTTCAGCTCTATTTCAGCGCACATTTTCCTGCAGCGTCCAATTTCCAGTTCCGTTGCCGTTGGGGTTCGCGTTGATGTTGTTGGTCTGCGTTCGATCCCCCTGCTCGTTCACCCAGGTGTAGTTGTACGCGCTGGAATCCTTGGTGATCAGCCCGGTGTTGGGGTCGAG
The DNA here is from genome assembly GCA_036401315.1 of Candidatus Acidiferrales bacterium. GTDB lineage: Bacteria > Acidobacteriota > Terriglobia > Acidiferrales > UBA7541 > Palsa-295. The sequence continues at coordinate 1,006 of DASWVE010000011.1, read as the reverse complement.
CCGCTTCTGCTGGTCGAGCGAATAATCGCACCAGTCGTCCGCCGCGCGACTGCGCGCATTCATGGCGTCGCTGGTGCGCGCCATCGACATATCCGTGCCGCGCTGCAGGACCGCGTCGAAATCGTCGTGCTGTTTCTGGCGCATGGCCTGCGCCTGCTGGAACGACGAGTTCTGCGCGTTGCGGGCCCGCGCCGCCGAGTCCATGGCTCCGGTCACTTGCCGGCCGACCGCTTCATCCGCCGCGCGCATATTGTTCGCCACCACCGACATCCATTGCCGCAGCCATTGCTGATTCACTTCCAGCGAATGGTCGATCCCCGAGAAAGTGTCCGCCAAATATTTTCCCTTGGGCGCGAATTTGCGGATCACAAACGCGCTGCAATTCTCCACATGTCCCGAACCCAGCCGCGAATAGGCCGAACAAGTCACCGTCACCCGCAAATGATCCTCGATCTCGATTTTGTTTACGCGATAGCGCACCGTGGCCACCGCCAGGTCGCCCTTGCTGGTCATTCCCTGGTTGCTGTTCGCCGCGATCTTTCGTTGAAAACCCTCGCGATCCGGATTCGGATCGTCCGTGACGAAATCCACCTTCAGGATATTCACCATATATTTCAGAAAATTCTCGGCGGAAATTTCCTGGCGGTATTTCAGGCAGTCTGAACCTTTGCCCACTCCGGCGTTATCCGACCACGACCAATCCATCCGCGACAGCTGCTTCACGCCCGAAAGCCCGTCGGGGCTCACCACCCGGAAAAAAAACCGGAAACGGATTCGACATGCAGCTCGAACCCTGCACCACCGCGCCTTCGAAATTCCAACGCGCCGGAATGGTCAGCGTGTAAGCCGTCATGTTCAGGACTGGATCGCTAATGGAGACGCTGGACGATCCGCTGGCCGGCGCAGGCGACGCGTCCGTCGCCACTCTCACGCCCGGCATAGTCATCAAACTTGCCAAGCCCAGTCCCGCCGCCAAAATTTTCCACATTTTCATATCCCCGAGTCT
>DASWVE010000010.1:0-2611 GCA_036401315.1 Candidatus Acidiferrales bacterium | reverse complement strand
AGCCGCGCCACAAAATTCGACAGCATCGAGCGAAGCCGCCGCGGCAACGGCCAACGCCACGCTGCCCGTCTCGAACACCACGCCCAGCGGTAGCGGCACCGCTGATTTCATCCCGCTGTGGACCTCCGCCACCGCCCTCGGCAATTCGCTGCTGTACCAGACCGGCGGAAAAATCGGCGTGGGCACCACCACGCCGACGCAGACGCTGGACGTCAACGGCAACTCGATCTTCCGCGGCTCGTTCCAATTGCCTCCGGGCCACGATGCCATCGCCACGTCCGGCTACGAATCGCACTCGTTCCAATTCCAGGCGTCTTCCTACAACAGCGGCACCGCGAAATCGACCACGCAGAGCTTCGGCTTCCGCGCCGAGCCGCTCAACAACAACACGACCAATCCTTCCGCGGTCCTCGATCTATTTTTCATTCCCAACGGCGGCTCGGATTTCGTCAACACCGGCGTTTCCTGGAGCAGCACCGGCATCATGACCTTCGCGCCGGGACAAACGTTTTCCGGCGCATCGGAAACTCTCACTGGCTCGCTGAATCTCCCCGACACCACCAGCAGCAACTCTGGCGTTATCACCCTGGGCGGCTCGACAGTACTGAACGATTTCGGCGGTCCGACCAACCTGTTCGTCGGACATGCCTCGGGCGGCGGGTTTACCACCGACGAAGGCAGTTACAACACTGCGCTGGGAACCACCTCCCTGTATCACAACACCGGCGGCTCTAATAACGTCGCTTTGGGCGGCCAATCGCTATATTCGAATACGACCGGCTTCGGCAACGTGGCCGTCGGCACCTCGGCGCTGCTCAAAGCAACGAGCGGCCAGCTGAATGTCGCGGTGGGTGAAGAGGCTTCAACCGCGATCACCAACGCCACGAAGAATGTGGCGGTCGGTGCGTTGGCCATGTCGGCCGACACCACCGGCGCGCAGAATACGGCCGTCGGCTATTTGTCCGCCGCCTCGAACGCGACCGGCTCCTCGCTCACGTTCCTGGGCGCTTCCGCCGATGTCGGGGTCGACGGCCTGACCAACGCCACCGCCATCGGCGCCAACAGCCGGGTGGGCGAAAACAATGCGCTGGTCCTCGGCAGCGTCAACGGCATCAATCACGCCACCTCCAACGTGCACGTCGGCATCGGCACCACCGTGCCGCAGTACCCGCTCGAAGTCGACGACGACGGCCTGGGCGTCACGCTCTATGCGACCTCATCCGTGCCCGGCGCTCAAGCCGTGGTCGGCTACAGCAGCGCGACCACCGGACTTTCGAACGGCGGAGATTTTTACTCGTCGAGCCCGAATGGCTCCGGCTTGGTTGCGCGCAACGACACCAGCACCGGCTACGCCGCCTATCTCGAAGGAAACGTCGTCGTCACCGGCATGCTGAGTAAAGCGGCCGGCTCGTTCAAGATTGACGACCCCCTCGATCCCGCCGGAAAATATTTGTCGCATTCCTTCGTCGAATCGCCGGACATGATGAACATCTACAACGGCGAGGTGATCACCAACGCCAAAGGCTACGCGGTGGTGACCATGCCGGTGTGGTTCGAAGCGCTCAACCGCACCTTCCGCTATCAGTTGACTCCGGTCGGCCAATTCGCGCAGAGCATGATCGCCAGCGAAATCAAAGACGGCAAATTCACGATTCGCACCAGCAAGCCGCGCGTGAAAATTTCCTGGCAGGTTACCGGCATTCGCCACGATGCCTACGCCAACGCCCACCGCGTTCCCACCGAGGAAGAAAAACCGGCGAACGAGCAAGGCCGCTACATGCACCCCGAACTTTTCGGGGCCGGTCCGGAGCAGGCGATTTCCGCGTCCAGCCACGCCGCACCGCCGGCGGCTGGTAATCCCAAGTCCGCTCGCGCCGCCGTGCGGAGTGAGTCGCCGCGCACGCCGACGCAAAGTTTTTGAGGGTGGCCCATCCTTCCGGCTGCTGGAAGGGTGGGGCATTTTCCGACAGATGTCTCGAAGGAGAAAAAAATGAGCAATTTACTCAGAATGACGCGGAATTTTACGCTGCTGATGGCGTTGTGTGGGGCGATGCCCTGGAACGTTTTCGCGCAAGCGCAGCCGGTGCAACAGCAAATCAGCGTTCCGCGCCTGGTGCAGTTCAGTTCGACCTTGAAGGACGCGGCGGCGCGGCCCGTCGCTGGCGTGGCCAGCGTTACCTTTGCGATTTACGCCGAGCAGGATGGCGGCGCGGCGTTGTGGAGTGAAACGCAGAATGTTTTGGCGGATGCCAATGGACATTATGCAGTTCTGCTGGGAGCCGCGACTTCCGCCGGCGTGCCCGCAGAACTATTCAATATTGGGGTTGGAACCGGATCGTCACGCTGGCTGGGCGTGACGGTTGCGCGTCACGAGGAAATGCCGCGAGTGTTGCTCGCGAGCGTTCCTTACGCACTGAAGGCCGCCGATGCGGAAACGCTCGGCGGCTTACCGGCTTCCGCGTACGTGACCGAGCAGAGCCTCGCGGCGCGAACCTCAACGACAATTCTCGCGCCAGGCGGCACCACGATCGCAGCCGCGCCACAAAATTCGACAGCATCGAGCGAAGCCGCCGCGGCAACGGCCAACGCCACGCTGCCCGTCTCGAACACC
>DASWVE010000009.1:0-2074 GCA_036401315.1 Candidatus Acidiferrales bacterium | reverse complement strand
TTGGTTGATCCTTATTATGGATGAATTCCGGTTAGGCTCAAGTGGTGCTGACGTTTTGGAGGCTTATCGGGTAACTGGCCTTGGTTTGGTTGGGGGGTGTCGCACCTACGGCGCTGGGTTGGTGACGGAGGGTTGGGCCGGGCAAGAAGTGCGCATCGAACAGAGGTCCTTCGTCGCGGAAGGCGCTCCTCTGGATGACGGCCAAAGGCGGCTTTGCTGACACGGGGTTTGGCGGCAGAGCCGGATGATTATTGCGGGTTGATCGGAGAAAGGCGGGCGGGTCTGAGACCCGCCCCTACATTTGGAGGTGAGCGGCGCTTCGCGCTGGATTGTTTGGGTGGTGCGGCGGGCGGGTCAAGAGCGGTGGCAGAGCCACCGCTCTCCAAAAGTTCTCGGCCGATTGGGCGTGTGGGATTGCGCGATTTTTGGGGAATTGGAATCTAAACCCGCACCCTTTGCTGGGAAGCGCAAAGAGTGCGGCACCCGGAAAGGCAAGTTCAAAGGCAAATGGCCCGGCTGAAGCCGGCCGCTACAGGTGGCTGGGGGCGATTTGCGCAGCTGCGCGGGCGATGGTGGGTGCGGCGTTGATGCTAGCGGGGCTTCCATTCGGTGGGATCGACACGCTGAAGGGAAAGTCAAAGGCTCCCACCCTTCGCGGAAGACGCGAAGGATGGGCCACCCGGAAAGACAACTTCAAGCGCTGCCCTATTGGGCGGCCGGGACGGCGCCGGCTAGGAATAGCGTTAGGACGCGGTCGTTGTCGCCGCGGCGGGCTACTTTGAAGAGGACGTCCTGGCCGGGTTTTAGTTTGGCCATTTCGGTTTTGTAGTCCTGCAAGTTGGTGATGGGGGCGTGGTTGATTTCGGTGATGACTTCGCCGCGCTCGAATTCGAGGTCTTCGGCGAAGCTGGCGGGGTCGACTTCGAGGACGACTACGCCGGTGATTTTGCTCATGCCGATCTTGCGGGCGAGTTCGGGCGTTAATTCTTCGACGTGGAGGCCGAACTGGCTTTGGACTTCGGAATCTTCCGGTTGCTCTTCGGCGCTCTGCGCGGTCTGCGGGAAGAGCTTGGAGCGATCCATGACGACGAGTGAGGCGTCGTGGGATTGCTTGTTGCGGAGGTAACGGACTTTTACGGAATCGCCGATGTTGGTCTGGGCGATGGGATTGACCAGGTCGGCGCCGGTGTGAATGGGTTGGCCGTTCACTTCGGTGATGATGTCGCCAGCTTGCAGGCCGGATTTATCGGCGGGGCTGCCGGGTTCGACGGCTTCGACCACGATGCCGTAGGGCGCGCCGAGCTCTTTGAGGAGGACGGGATTATTGCTGCGCTCTTCCTGGAAGGTGATGCCGATGGAGCCGCGGGTGACTTTTCCATTGGTAATGAGCTGATTGTAGACGCCGACGATGGTGGTGGAAGGAAGGGCGAAGCCGACGCCTTCGAAGCCGCGGCTGCCGGTATAGATGGCGGTATTGATGCCGATAATTTCGCCGGCCATATTTACGAGCGGGCCGCCGGAATTTCCGGGATTGATGGCGGCATCGGTTTGAAGAAAACGCTGGAACTGGTGGCCGACGTTGGAGCGATCTTTGGCGCTGATGATGCCGGCAGTGACGGTGGAGTTCAGTCCGAAGGGACTGCCGAAGGCGAGGACCCAATCGCCGACCTGCACGCCATCGGAATTTCCGAGCTTGGCGACGGGCAGGTCGTGGTCGGCGTCAATTTTAACTACGGCGAGGTCGGTGTCTTTGTCGAAGCCAACTACGCGGCCGGTGTATTTGGCAGAGTCGCCGTCGAGAGTGACTTGGATTTTGGTGGCCTGGTCGATGACGTGATCGTTGGTGAGGATGAAACCTTTTTTGTCGACGATAACGCCGGAGCCTAGGCTGCGTTCGGCGTCGGGGCCTTCATCAGGTTGCTGGAGGAAACGATCGAAAAAATCTTCGAGGGGATCGCCCAGGCCGCTTTTGGGTTTCTTGCCGCCTTTGGGCTTTTCCATGATTTGGGTGGTGGAGATGTTGACTACGGCGGGGCCGATTTTTTTAGAGATGGCGGAAAAGGAATTCGAGATG
>DASWVE010000008.1:0-5485 GCA_036401315.1 Candidatus Acidiferrales bacterium | reverse complement strand
GAGTTCCTGAAAACATTGTGAGTATTAATAATTTTCACAGACTGTAATTTCACCGCCTGATTTTGCGAATCTAGTGTTGCCCGATTAAGGCGATGAGATTGCCCCCGTTTTAAACCGAGCCGAGGCATGAGCAAACTTATGGTGCAATCCGTGTGCAATACGGAAGGTCTGCGCGGGAGCTAAGTTAGGGAAGGAATTGGGGTGAGCGACGGGGTTTGAACCCGCGACCCTCGGTGCCACAGACCGATGCTCTACCAGCTGAGCTACGCTCACCGCCGAGTGAGGGGATAGTTTACACCATTTTTGCGGGATTTTTGCGTGGCGGTGCAGCATGACTCGAGGATGATTTCCGGGGATTTCGGGTAACCTGGAGTTGGTGGTGGCGCGTCTAAGTGGTGGCGGCGATGTGGTGGTTGGATTCGGGATACCTTTGGTAATTCCACTTTCGCGTGGCGCGTATTGTGGGGGTAGTGTTGTGGTTGGTTTTGGCGAGGAGCGTGGGATGCGGATGACGGGAATCATTCGGATTTTAATTCTGGGTGCGGCGACAATTTGCGCGGCGACTGGCGCGACGGCGTTGAATGCGATGGTGGTGACGCCGCGGGTTGCGCCTGCTGCTGCTCTCGGACAGTCGGCGGCTCAGGCGCCGGCGATGGCGCAGAGTGTGGGGACAGTGAAGGCGATTGGGGGAAAACTATTAACTTTAACGTTGGATTCGGGGACGGACGTGCTGGTCACCGTGTCGGACACGACGAAGATTGTGCAGGTGGCGCCGGGGTCGAAAGATTTGAAGTCGGCGGTGCCGATTCAGGTTACGGATTTGGCGGTGGGCGACCGGATATTGGTGCGGCACCTGGCCGCGGACGACGTGAAAGCGATGACGGCGGTGCGCATCATCGCGATGAAAGCTACCGACGTGGCGGCCAAGAAAAAGCAGGACCTGAGCGATTGGCAAAAAAGCGGGGTGGGCGGGTTGGTGAAGGAAGTGGATGCGGCGGCGGGAACGATTACGATTTCGTCGGGGTCGGCGGGGTCGGCGGGTGCGGCGGCTGGTTCAACGGCATTAGCGTCGTCGGCTCCGCCGTCTTCGTCAAGTTCATCACCGTCAACTTCGTCACCGTCAACTTCGTCAACGGCGACTCCGGCGGCGGGTTCGGCTTCGAAATTGATCGTGATTCACACTACGAAGGATACGATTTTGCGGCGGTATGCGCCGGACAGCGTGAAGTTTGATGAGGCGAAGGCTGCGCCGATTACGCAAATTCAGGTGGGAGATCAGTTGCGGGCGCGCGGGGAGAAGAGCGCGGACGGGAATGAGTTTGCGGCGACGGAAATTGTTTCGGGAACTTTTCGGAATATCGCCGGAACTATTAATTCAGTGGATGCGGCGGCGAAAACGATCAGCATGACGGATTTGATTACGAAGAAGCCGGTGGTGGTGAAGGTCAGCGAGGAGACGCAGCTGAAAAAATTGCCGCCGGAAATGGCGATGCGGATCGCGATGCGGTTGCGGGGCGGCAGCGGAATTGCGGGATTGCCGGGAAGTGGCGCAGCGAGTGGTGGAGGGTCGGGAGGAGGTTCGGGTGCGGCAGCGGGCGGCGGGAACGGCGGTGGCGCCGGCGGATTTCAACGCGGAGCCGGCGGTGGCGGCGGGCGTCCTGATTTTCAGCAGCTGATGAGTCGCTTGCCAGCTTCGGCGCTGACGGATTTTCAGAAGGGTGACGCGGTGCTGGTGGTTTCGACCGAAGGCACGGATGCGAGCGGAGTGACGGCGATTACTTTGGTGGGAGGCGTGGAGGCAATTCTGGCGGCGGCTCCGACGAGCGGGGCGCAGGCAGCTTTGCTTTCGCCGTGGAATTTGGGCGGCGGGGCGCCGGGCGGCGAGGGTGGCGGAACGCAGTAAACCGAGATTTTGGTTAGTCACGATTTTTCTGGCTGGCAAAGTTTCTTATCCCGCGACAGTGTTTTTCACTGCGCGAATTAATTCAAAGCGACAAGGCAATCTTCGGAGAGGGAATGAATTCCAGGTTATTCGTGTATTTGAAATCGATGGCAATGGTGTTGGTACTGGTTCTGGCGACGACGCTGGGTGCTTGGGCGCAGACGGGCCTTGGGGCGATTCACGGGCAGGTGACGGATCCGTCGAAGGCGGTGGTGGCCAGGGCTACGGCGATCGTAACGGCGGCGGACGGGACGGTGCAGAGCACGACGACGGACCAACAGGGCGGGTTCGATATTAAAGGCCTGGCGCCGGGTGCATATAAGGTGGAAATTTTCGCGAAGGGTTTTAGTCCGTTCACGCAGGATGCGGTGGCGGTGACCGCGGGGCAAGTGGCGGCGGTAACGGCGGCGCTCGAAATCGAAGTGCAACAGCAACAGGTGACGGTGACGGACCAGCCGGGCGCGGTGGACGTGAGCCCGACGAATAATGCGGGGGCCATTGTGATTAATGGCGCGGCGCTGGATGCATTGCCGGACGATCCGGATGAATTACAGACCGATTTGACGGCGTTGGCGGGGCCTTCGGCGGGGCCGAACGGCGGACAATTCTATATTGATGGATTTACGGCGGGGCAGTTGCCGCCGAAATCTTCGATTCGGGAGATCCGGATCAATTCGAATCCGTTTTCGGCGCAGTACGACAAGGTGGGCTACGGGCGGGTGGAAATTTTCACCAAGCCGGGGACGGACAAGTGGCACGGGGGATTTTCGGTTAACGGGAACGCTTCGGGATTGAATACGAAGAACGAATTTTTCGACGAGCAGGATGCCGGGTCGGCGTATCCGAGTTATTACTCGGTGCAATACAGTGGGAACATTGGCGGGCCGCTAAGCAAGAAGGCTTCGTTTTTCTTGAGCACGGATATTCGGGATATTCACGATTTGGGAATCGTGAACGCGCAGATCGTGAATTCGAGCAATGCGATTGTGCCATTCAGCGCGGCGGTGCCGAATCCGCGGACGCGAGACAACATCGGGCCGCGGCTGGATTACGCGATTTCGAGCACGAACACGCTGACGGTGCGTTACCAGTATTACCGGAACTCGGAAACGAACGACGGGATCAGCGAATTCACGCTGCCGGACGCGGGATACAACTCGTTGGGCACGGAACAGACGGTGCAGATCGGGGACACCCAGATTTACGGGACGAAGGCGGTGAATGAGACGCGCTTTCAATTTTTGCACGAGCAAAACAACGAGAATCCGCTGAGCACGGCGCCATCGATCGACGTGCCGCTTTCGTTTACGGGCGGCGGATACAGCGGCGGGACGAGCCGGGACACGACGAATCATTACGAGCTGCAAAATTACACGTCGATACAATTTTCAAAACATTTTCTGAAATTTGGCGTGCGGTTGCGAGGCGCGACGGACGACAACACGTCGACGGCGGGATTTAACAGCGGGTATTCGTTTGCGTCGATCCAGGCGTACCAGCAGACGCTGCTGAATCCGGCGGCGCCTTCGGTGGCGCAGTACACGATCACGAGTTCGCCGACGTTTGGCGGGGTGCCGAACCCGTTCGCGGCGGCTTCGCAAGTTGACGTGGGATTGTACGTGGAGGACGACTGGCGGATCCGGTCGAACATTACGCTGAGCTACGGGCTGCGGTTCGAATCGCAGGACGACATTAATAATCATGCGAACTGGGCGCCGCGGCTGGGATTTGCGTGGGGCATTGGCGGCGGGGGAAAAGCGGCGCCGAAGACGGTGCTGCGCGCGGGGTACGGAATTTTCTACGATCGATTTGGGCTGCCGGACGTGCTGCAGGTCGACCGGTTCAACTTGCAGAACGTGGCGCAGTTTACGGTGACGAATCCGACTTTCTTTTCGAGTACCCCGATGCAGGTAATGCAGGGGCCGACGAGTTTCATAACGAAATACCAGACTGCAGGGAATTTTCGAGCGCCTTATGTGATGCAGACGGCGATCAGTCTGGAACGGCAACTGACCAAGACAGCTAATCTTTCGGTTTCGTATTTGAATTCGCGCGGGTGGGATCAGCTGTTGACGAACAACATCAATACGCCGCTGCCGGGGACGATTACCTATCCGTATTATCTGAATCCGAGCAACCCGGGTTCGCGGCCGTTCGGGACCAACAACATTTATGAATACCAGTCGGAGGGAATTTACCGGCAGAACCAGCTGTTCGTGCAGAGTTCGGTGCGGGCGGGCGCGAAGGTGACGATGTTCGCGTATTACGTTTTAAATTACGCGAAGTCGGATGCTTCCGGCGGAAGCTTTCCTTCGAATCCTTTCAACATCACGCAGGACTATGGACGGTCGTCGTTCGACATTCGCAACCGATTTTTCCTGGGCGGGTCGGTGGGGCTGCCGTGGGGATTGCGGTTCAGTCCGTTCATGGTGGCGAGTTCGGGGACGCCGTACAACATTACTTTGAGTCAGGATTTGATTGGAAGTTCGCAGTTCAATCAGCGGCCAGCGTTTGCTCCGGCGGGAGCAACGGTGGGCGGCTCGATCATTGCGGTTCCGGGTTTCGGGACGTTCGACACGATTCCGCAGCCGGGGGAAAAACTGGTGCCGAACAATTATTTGACGGGGCCGGCGCACTTCACTTTGAATGTGCGGTTGGCGAAGACGTTTAATTTCGGGCCGGAGACGAAAGGCGGAAATTCGGGCGGGGCGGGTGGTCCTGGCGGCGGTGGAGGTGGTGGGCGTGGCGGCGGAGGGGGGAGGAATCCGTTTGGCGGCGGTGGCGGACCGGGAGGCGGCCCCGGCGGCGGTGGGACGAATTCGACGAAGCGATTTGGGATTACGTTGAGTGTGAATGCGCGGAACGTTTTCAATGTGGTGAATCTGGCGACGCCGAGCGCGGTGTTGACTCCGCCGGCGGTGGCGGGAGGCGATGCGTCGTTTTCGAGATTTTTTGGCGTATCGAATGGATTGGCGGGTGGGCCGTTTGGAACGAATGCGGCGAACCGGCAGATTTATTTGCAGGCGGGGTTTACGTTTTAGGCGGAGGCACGGCGATTGGTGGCGGCGCTGCATCGCGGAGATTGCGGTGAGTGCTGACATCGAAGAGAGGTCCTTCGTCGCGAAATGCGCTCCTCTGGATGACGGCCAAGGGCGGGTGGTGCTGGGCGTTAGAGTTGGCGGCAGAGCCGGATCGGTTGGCGATGCTGCGAGGAGGGCGGCTTCGTCGTGGTGATCTCGATGCTGGAGCATGGATGAGATTCTTCGTCGCGCAAGGCGCTCCTCTGGATGACGGCCAAGGGCGGGTGGTGCTGGGCGTTAGAGTTGGCGGCAGAGCCGGATCGATTGGCGACGGTGCGGGGAGGGCGGCTTCGTCGTGGGGATCTCGATGCTGGAGCATGGATGAGATTCTTCGTCGCGGAAGACGCTCCTCAGATGGTATGAAAACAGGCGTGCCTCCCGGGGGTACGATCGTGCTCGAAGCACAGACCCATAGGAGGCACGCGATGATCCACGTAGGAGTGGACCTTCACCAGAAATCTTG
>DASWVE010000007.1:0-11886 GCA_036401315.1 Candidatus Acidiferrales bacterium | reverse complement strand
CACGCCGCAATCGCCAAAGAAGTCGCAAAACCCAAAACCGCCGCGCCAAATAATCGCGCCGGCCGCAGTGACATATACTCCAGCGCAAATCCAAAATTCAAAATCAGCAAAACCAGACCCACGATCAGCAACAACGAAACCAAATAAGCACCGCTGAACAATCGCAAAAATCCCAAGGGCACGCCGAGATTCAAAATCAACACGCCAACTAGCGCACTCAAGGCGGTTTCCGCCAGCAGCATCGCCACCCGCGGTCGCAACCCCGGCACCTCCGGCGAAGTCGCTCCTCCGATTTTCGCGAATACCGCAACCGCCAGCGGAAATATGAGTAGTATCCCCACAAATCCCAGCGTGCCCCCCGCCAGGCGCCGCCTTCCATTTCCAAATGTCTCGTAGGTCGCCAAATCCAGATTCAACGCAATTGTCTCCGGAGAAATATCCGGAAACAAAGTCTGCATCGTCCACTGTTCTGAATTGTGCGCCACCCGCCGGTCGGAAAGCAGGCTCGTATGCGTCGAATGTGGCAGCAATTCCAGATCGAACGCGCGCTGCTCCGCAAAATCGGCAGGCTTCGTGCGCTTGCCTCCCGCCAAATCCGAAAGGCCTTGTGCCGCATCCCGCAAAATATTCAGGTCCGCACTCGCGCTGAACACCAGTAAATTCGTCGGCATCCGCTTCGGCGGCACCGTCGGCCCCGGAGAAATCGCAATCGTCGCCGCCACCGGATCGCGATCCGCCATTCGAATCGCGATCGTTCCGCCCATCGAATGTCCCACCAGAATCGTGGTCTTGGGATCGATCGCATGTGCAACAGTCAAAGCCTCGACCGCCGCCGTCGCGCACCCTTCCGCTCGAGCAAACGAAAATGCGTCCCGGCTGTCTCCGTGTCCCGGCAAATCCATCGCGTAGGACTCAAAACCGTGTCCCGCAAAATCCTCCGCCAGGTACATCATCAACCGCCGGTTCGCCGAAAGCCCGTGGATCAAAACCACGCTACCCACCGGCTGCACTTCCGTCGGCGGCTGCAAAACCGTAACCGGCGTGTTGCATCCGCCCGCCGACAATACGATTTCCTGTTTAGGCAACGCCGCCGCCAAAATCCAGTGCGCACCTAACATAAGCAAAAAAATCCCTACCGCAGCCAACGCCACCGGCCACCAGCGCAGCATCCTTGCCGGGCTCATCGCGCGTCCCAGTGCGTTTCGCGCGCACATGATAGAATCAAGAATTGCGATCGTGTTGGACTTGTCTGCCGCAGGATGCGGCAGCTGCTGCGGAGAAACCTGAATTGGCAATCGTGTCCCAAACCGATTTGATTCTCCAACGTCGCGAATGGAAACGCAACGGAAAGCGCGTCGTTTGCGCCGTCGGCGCTTTCGATCTCCTTCATCCCGGCCACGTCCGCCTGCTCGAACACGCCCGCGACCTCGGCCAAATTCTCGTCGTCGGCGTGCAAAGTGACGCCAGCATCGCGGCCGCCAAAGAAACTCCCGCGGTGAATCCGGCCGCTGAACGCGCTGAAATCCTCGACGGCCTCGCGTCCGTCGATTTCGTCACCCAATACGACGAGCCCACGCCGCGCGAATTCATCGCCCGCCTCGCGCCTGACGTTCTCGCTCGCGGCGGCGAAATCACTTCCAACGAAATCGATTTTCTTGATGACGAAGCCGTCCGCGCCGGCGGCGGCAAAATCGTCCGCATCCCGCTCGAGCCCGGCTATTCCACCGCGCGCCTTTTGGAACGCATCAAACAAACTCCAGCATGATCCTGCCCATCGTCAGCGAGCTTCTCGCGCGGGTGGCCCGCCGCCCCGTGGTCGAAGCGGCCTTTGACGCGCTGCGGCGCCGAACCGCCGAAGTCCGCCTCGCCGGTCTCACCGACCCCGCCAAAGCTTTGCTGATCCCGCTGGCGTTCAACGAACTCGGCCGCCCCCTCGTAGTCCTCGTTGAAACCAATCAGCGCGCCGAAATGCTCCTCGAACCTGTTCGCTATTTCTATCGCGCCGTCACCGGCAAGCCCGACCGCCGCGTCGTTCATCTTCCCGCGCATGAAGTCTTGCCCTACGAAGGCCGCTCCCCGCACGCCGAAATTTCCGAAGATCGCGCCGTCGCCCTCTGGAGCTTCGTCACCGGCGAAGCCGATATTTTAATCGCTCCCATCCAGGCCGCTCTCTGGCGCATGCGCGATCGCGATTTTTATTCCCAACTCGCCCGCACCATTTCCCGCGACGAAACCATCGAGCACGACGATCTCATCACCTTCCTTTCCAGCGCTGGCTATGACAAGCAAGTCACCTGCGACATGCCCGGCCAGTTCGCCGTTCGCGGCGGCATCATCGACATCTATTCTCCCGAATCTCTCCAGCCGGTCCGTGTCGAACTCCTCGGTGACACCATCGAATCCATCCGCGCTTACGATCCGGTCACCCAACGCTCCACCAGCCCGGTCGAACGCGCCACCCTCCTGCCGCTCACCGAATTTCCGCGCCGCGCCGAAATTCTCGAAAAAATGCGCGTCCAGTCCGCCTCCGGCCGGGAAGACGATTCCGCCCCCGCCGCCTTTTATGCTGGCTGGGAGTTTCGCGAAGCCCTGCGCGAAGATCGCCGCTCCACACTATTCGACCTGGCCAACGACACCGTCGTCGTCGAAGACGAGCCGTCCTTAATCGCAGGCGCCATCGAAAAATATCGCGCTCAACTCGCCGAAGCCTTCGCCGAATTCGAAGACCCCCTCGCCGAGCCTCCCGAAAAATTCATTTTCGACGCCGAAGAGTGGTCGCTAGCTCAGCAAATGGTCCCGCGCTTCGCCATCGAGCATCTGGCACTCGAAAACGCGCCCGCCGAACAATCGGAGCCGGCCTCCGCCGCACCGGCAGAAATCCGCGTGATGCAAACCCAGCCAACGACCCGCTACCACGGCAACGTCCCCGCCTTCATCGCCGAAGCCCGCACCCGCATCGCCGCCGGCGATCAAGTCATGGTCTCCGCCGCTAGCACCGGCGAACTCGAACGCCTCGCCGACATTTGCCACGAATTCGAATTGCCCTACCGCATGGGCGAACTCGAGCAGAACGCCACGGTCACTCGCCTCGCCCAGGAAGAAAGCAGCGCCCCCGGCGCCGGAATCGTCCTGACCAAAGCGCCACTAGCCGAAGGCGTCGTTTTCGTCGACGCCAAAATCGTTCTCTACGGCAACGCCGATCTTTTCGAAACGCTTCCGGCCCCGTCGCAACGAGCCAGATCGCGCCCAAAAACTTCCAGCTTCTTCAGCGACTTCAGCGATCTAAAACCCGGCGATTACGTCGTCCACGTCGACCACGGCATCGGCCAGTTCGAAGGCCTCCGCCAGGTCGCCATCGAAGGCGCCAACGGCGAATTCATGCTCCTCAAATTTGCCGGCGACGCCAAACTCTACGTCCCCCTCGCCCGCATCGACCTCATCCAGAAATACACCTCCCTCGGCGGCGTCGAACCGCAGCTCGACCGCCTCGGGACCACCGTCTGGGAAGCTCGCAAATCGCGCGTCAAAAAATCCGTCAGCGACATGGCCGACCAGCTTCTCGAACTTTATGCCGAAAGAAAACTAGCCGTCGGCCACACCTTTCCGCCCGACACCAATTTCACCCGCGAATTCGACGATGCCTTCGAATTCGAAGAAACCGCCGACCAGCAGCGCGCCATCGACGACGTAAAACGCGACATGGAATCCAATTTGCCCATGGATCGCCTGCTCTGCGGCGACGTCGGCTACGGCAAGACCGAAGTCGCCATGCGCGCTTCCTTCAAAGCCATCGCCGATTCCAAACAGGTCGCCATTCTCGCGCCCACCACCGTCCTCGCTTTCCAGCATTTCCAAACTTTCAAACGCCGCTTCGCCGCTTTTCCGGTGCGCGTCGAAATGATCAGCCGCTTCCGCACCGAAAAAGAACAAAAAAAAGTCCTCGAAGAAGTCGAAGCCGGCAAAGTGGACATCCTCATCGGCACCCACCGCATCCTTTCCAAGGACGTCAAATTTCAGGATCTCGGCTTGCTGGTCGTCGATGAAGAACAACGCTTCGGCGTCGCCCACAAAGAACGTCTGAAGGAAATGCGCAAGAATGTCGACGTCTTGACCATGTCCGCCACGCCCATCCCGCGCACCCTGCATATGTCCCTCGTCGGTCTGCGCGATATGAGCGTCATCGAAACTCCGCCCAAGGATCGCCTCGCCATTCAAACCACCGTCGCGCCCTTCAGCGAAACTCTCGTCCAGCGCGTCATCCAGGAAGAAATGGCTCGCGACGGTCAGGTTTTCTTCGTCCACAACCGCGTCGAATCCATCGCCTCGCTCGCAGCCATGATCAATCGCCTCGTCCCCGACGCCCGCGTCGTCGTCGGCCACGGCCAGATGCGCGAAACCGAACTCGAAAAAGTGATGCTGAAATTTATTCGCGACGAAGCCGACGTCCTGGTCTCCACCACCATCATCGAAAACGGTCTCGATATTCCGCGCGCCAACACCATCATCATTAATCGCGCCGACCGCATGGGGCTTTCCGAGCTGTACCAGCTTCGCGGCCGCGTCGGTCGTTCCAACCAGCGCGCTTACGCCTATCTCCTCGTTCCTCCCGACACCACGCTCACTTCCATCGCGCGCCAACGCCTCGCCGCCCTGAAAGAATTCAGCGATCTCGGCGCGGGTTTCCGCATCGCTGCATTAGATTTGGAATTAAGAGGGGCCGGGAACTTGCTCGGCCGCGAACAACACGGCCACATCGAAGCCGTCGGCTTCGACATGTATTGCCAGATGATGGAACGCGCCGTCGCCGAACGTAAAGGCGAATCCGTCGCCCCCGAGCGCCGCGCCACCCTCAACCTCGGCCAGGACATCCGCATCCCGCCCGAATACATCGACAGCGAAAATCTCCGCCTCCGCATCTACAAACGCATCTCCGCCGTGACTTCCGAGGAAATGCGCGTCGAAGTCCGCCGCGAACTCGAAGACCGCTTCGGCCCTCCGCCTCCCTCTGTCGAAAACCTGCTCGAATACGCGGTCCTGAAAGCCACCGCCGAGAAGCTGCTGGTCAATACCATCGACCGCAAAGGCGACCAGGTCGCCATCAAGTTCTATGACGACACGCCCCTGGGCCCCGACCAACTGGTCAAATTGATCCGCAAGCGCCGCGGCCTGAAGCTCGATCCCACCGGCGTCCTGTGGCTCGAATGGAAAGGCTTCCAGGGCGGCCCGATGGGCGCCACCAGAAACGTATTGCTACAACTACAGTCGTAGCGATAAAATTTACTTTGAGAGAAACCCATGAATAAAAACATCCTGAATCAATCGCGTCGCGCCGCCGCCCTGGCCACCCTAGCCGCCGTGGCATTCACCATCGCCCTGCCGCCCACGGCCCACGCCCAGGCCAAAGCCGCCGTGGTCGAAGAAATCATCGCGCGCGTTAACAACGACATCATTACCCAGTCGGACTACGCCCGGGCCGACGCCCAGCTTCGCGACGAAATTTCCCACGATTGTCAGGGTTGCTCCAAAGAAAAGCTCGAAGCCGATTACAAGGATCAACAGAAAGACCTGCTGCGCAGCTTGATCGATCAATCGCTCATGGTTCAGCGCGCCAAGGATATGGGCGTCAGCGTCGAAACCGACTTGGTCAAGCGCCTCGACGACGTCCGCAAGCAAAACAACCTCAACAGCATCGAAGATCTCGAAAAAGCCGTCGAAGGCTCTGGCCTCGCCTGGGAAGATTACAAAACCCAGATCCGCAACGGCATGTTGACCCAGGAAGTCATCCGTCGCGAAGTCGGCTCGCACATCAACATTCCTAGCGACGACGTGAAGGTCTATTACGCGGCTCATCCGCAGGAATTCACTCGTCCCGAACAGGTCGTTCTCTCCGAAATTTTCCTGAGCACCGAAGGCAAGAGCCCCGAAGAAATGGAATCAGTTCAGAAAAAAGCCGAAGATCTGCGCAGCCGCGTTCTCAAGGGCGACGATTTCAACGAAATTGCCAAACGCTATTCCGAAGGCAGCACCGCCAAAGACGGCGGCGACCTCGGCACTTTCCAGCGCGGCCAGCTTTCGCCCCAGCTCGAAGCCGTCGTCTTTAAGATGGACCACGGCAAAATTACCGACGTTATTCAGACTAAGACCGGCTTCGAAGTTCTGAAAGTCGAATCGCACTTCGACGCCGGATTGCAGCCCATCGATAAAGTCGAAAACGAAATCATGAACAAGCTCTACATGAGCAAAATGCAGCCCCAGATGCGTACCTACCTCGCCGAGCTCCGCGAAGAAAGCTACGTCATGGTCAAGCCCGGCTACACCGACACCGCCGCTGTCGCCGGCGCCAGCGTCATTCAGGAAGTTCAGCCCACTCCGGACGTTGCTACCAAGAGCAAGGCCAAGAAAAAGGTGCCACTGCCTAAGGTCAACGGCTAATGAAATCGCATTTCGTTTCGGATTTGCAGGACGGCCAGGCCGTCTCCACGTTGTTCCTTGTCTGCGAGAAGGGCATTCGCACCTCCGCCAAAGGCAAATCCTGGCTGGAGTTGTCTCTGCGCGATCGCACCGGCTCGATCCCCGCTAAAATGTGGGACAACTTCGAAGCCATCACCAAGACTTTCGAATGTGACGACGTGATCTTGATTCGCGGCCGCGTCAAACTCTACAACGGCCAGAAAGAAGTCACCCTCGAGCAAATCATTCCCGCCGAAGAACGCGACTACGACCTCGGCGATTTTCTCGCCCACACCAAATTCGACGTCGAAAAACTCTACGCCGACCTTCGCGCTGCAATCGCGGGAATGTCGAATCCGCACCTCAAACGCCTGCTGCAAAGCATCGTCGACGATCCTGCCATCGCGCCGAAACTAAAACGCGCTCCCGCCGCCATGATGATGCACCACGCCTTCGTCGGCGGCTTGCTCGAACACGTCGTCAGCCTCATCGGCCTCTACCGCGGCGTCATCGCCAATTATCCGGAACTCGACGCCGACTTGCTCCTCTCCGGCATCGTCCTCCACGACATCGGCAAGATCGAAGAACTCAGCTACGAACGCGGCGTGCAGTACACCACTCCGGGCCGCCTGCTTGGCCATATTTCCATCGGCGCCCGCATCGTCCGCGAAAAAATTAAAACCGTTCCGGATTTTCCCGCCGAGCTGGCCATCCTCGTCGAGCATCTGATTCTCAGCCATCACGGCACGCTCGAATTCGGCTCGCCCACGCTGCCGCAGACCCGCGAAGCCGTCGCCCTCCATTTTCTAGACGACATGGATTCCAAAATGGCCGCCATGCGCACCACTCTCGAATCCGCCGCCGGCTCCGAAGATTGGACCGACCGCAACCCCGCCCTGCGCCGCAACCTTCTGCGCACTGACGCTTACTTGCATCCTGAAACGAAAAATTCAGCGAAGCCTTCGTCGCCAGCTTCAACGCCGGCCAAATCTGTCGACCCTCAAACCCACTCCACCGCGCAACTCGACTTCGGTGCGCGAAAGTCATGACGCCGCGGTTAGCGAGCCAGTCGAATGGCTGAGACCACCATCACCCGCATCCCGCCTCCGCGCCGCTCGGTCCTCGACCTAGCTCCGCTCGAGCTCGATTGCATGAACACCCTTTGGCCCGTAGGCCAGGCCACCGTCCGCGAAATTCGCGACCTACTTGCGCCCCGCCGCCCCCGCGCCTACACCACCATCATGACCATCATGGATCGCCTCGCGCGCAAAGGTATCGTCGAGCGCCGCAAAGTCGGCCGCGCCTACATCTATAGCGCGAATCTCAGCGCCGAAGATGCCCGCCTCCAGGCCCTGGGCCAAGTCGTCGATAATTATTTCGGCGGCTCCAAAGAAGCTCTAATCGCCCAACTCGCCCGCCCCGGCTTTTCCGGGCGCACTTTCGCCACGACCGCCGCCAGCTCTAGATCGTCCTCACCCAACGGGCACGACAACGATGATTAGGATAATTTCCAAAAATGGAGCGGGTGTCATCCCGAGCGCAGCGAGGGATCTGCTTTTTACGCCGTTACACCAGGATCAATCGCGAAGAAAACTGAAGCAACATGACGCCTCTCGTCAGGGCACGGTTTCAGCCGTGCCATCAAATCACCAAATGCAAGCGGCTTTAGCCGCTGAGGGAATCTCCCGCAACGCCCAGAAATAAAATGTTTCCGCCCGAACTCAAAATCCGGAACACCGTAATCAAACCTGCCACCATCCTCGCGCCCATGGCCGGCGTCACCGACACCGTTTTCCGCCGCGTCATCCGCTCCCTCGGCGCCTGCGGCCTGATCATGACCGAATTCACCAGCGCCGAAGGCCTCACCCGCAATTCCGCGCGAACCTTGCACTACCTCTACTTCGACAACGACGAGCACCCCATCGCTGCCCAAATTTTCGGCTCCGATCCGCAAGTCATGGCTTCCGCCGCCGCGCTCACCGAAGATCTCGGCTTCGATCAGGTCGATATCAACCTCGGCTGCCCGGTGAAAAAAGTCGTCAAATGCGGCGGCTCCGGCCTGCTCCGCGATCTGGTGCATCTCGAAAAGCTTTTCGGCGCCATCCGCGCCGCTGTAAAAATTCCGCTCACCATCAAAATCCGTTCCGGCTGGGACGAAAACAACATCGTCGCCGTCCAAGTCGCCCAGATGGCCGAACGCATCGGCATCGAAGCCATCGCAGTCCACCCCCGCACCCGCATGCAGGGCTACGCCGGCTCCGCGAATTGGAACATCATCCGCGACGTGAAGGCCGCCGTAAAAATTCCGGTCATCGGCAATGGAGACGTTCGCACTCCGCAGGACGCGGTGCGCATGATCGCGGAAACCAATTGCGACGCCGTCATGATCGGCCGCGCCGCCTCCTCTAATCCCTGGATCTTCCGCCAGATTGCCGATTATCTAGCCACCGGCCATTACACCGAACCCACCGATATCGACCGCTATCATCTGCTCAACGGCTATTTCCGCAGCCTGCTCGCCGCCGAAATGCCCGACGCCGTCGGCAAAATGAAACAGTTCGCCAGCCTCTTCACCCACGGCGTCCGCAACGGCTCCGAACTCCGCCACGCCGTCCACCACTCCACCACCGGCCCCGAAATCCTCAACCAAGTCGACGCCTTCTTCTCCACTTCCCCCACTTCCGCCGACTAATCGCTGCCGACAGATCTCCACGCGCGTCAACGCGCGCCGCGCTTTCGTCCTTATCGACCATGAATGAGTGTTGTCATCCCGAGCGAAGCGAGGGATCTGCTGTTTACGTCGTTACACCGAGGTCAATCGCGAAGAAAATCCAAACAACGAGGAATTCTTACTCCACCGCGCAAAACATAAACCGCCCTACTCATCCCGCGTAATCAAAAGCTGCTTATAAGCCTCCCGCCGAGTCAGCCCCCGCTCCTTCGCCACTTCCTTCAAAGCCGCCTTGTTATCCACCTTCCGTTCCTTCATCACCTCTTCCACCCGACGCGCCAAGGGAATCTTCGCCTTCGCGTCATCCGCATGGTGCTGCGGCGCGCCATCCGCCGCCCCAATCAGCAAAGTGATCTCCCCGCGCGGAGCCTTCTTTTGCACCGCCGCCAGCAAATCCTCCAGATGCCCGCGCACAAATTCCTCATACACTTTCGTCAATTCGCGCGCGATCACTCCCGGCCGGTTCCCCAAAATCTCAATCGCATCTTCCAAAGTATCCAGCAACCGGTGCGGCGCCTCATATAAAGCCAAAGTCCGCGGCTCGGCCGCCAAAGCCCGCAACCGCTTCCGCCGCTCCGTCGGCCGCGAAGGCAAAAATCCCACAAACGTAAACTCTTCAATCAACATTCCCGACGCCGCCAGCGCCGTCACAAACGCGCACGCCCCCGGAATCGGCACCACCTCGATCCCATGCCGCAAACACAAACTCACCAAACGCTGCCCCGGATCCGAAATCGAAGGCGTCCCCGCATCCGTAACCAACGCCACCTTCGCGCCCTGCTCCAGCTCGATAATCATCTCCGCCGCGCGCGTGATCTCATTGTGCTCGTGATAACTCACCAGCCGCTTCTGCATGTCGAAATGCGACAACAGCTTCAAAGTCTGCCGCGTATCCTCGCAAGCAACCGCGTCGCATTCCTTCAGCACCCGCAGCGCCCGCAGCGAAATATCCTCCAAATTTCCAATCGGAGTCGCCACCACATACAAACATCCCACAGCCGGCTCAGCAAGTTTCGCAGGCACCACAGTTTTTTCTTTCACGTCGAAAGTCTAGCACACGCTCGATGCGAACCACCCTCAGCCGCTGAGTGACGCACCGCCGCCCCGCCCGCGCCGCGATCCGCCTCGTGTCCCCAGCTGTGCGCGCCGTCCACCTCACGATGCATCCCGCTCTGCCATCGTCCCGAAGTTCAGCACCCACCCGTACTTGGCCGTCATCCAGAGGAGCGCCTTCTGCGACGAAGGACCTCTCTTCGATTTCGAAAGCCACGCACCACACCCGCGTCGCCGCTCCACACCGAGCCGTGATATGATTTTCTATTGTCCTAAACGATTCGGAGGTTCCAGCATTGCCGTTATACGAATACAAGTGCGTCAAATGCGGAAATAAATACGAGAAGATCGAAGGTTTTTCGGCGCCCGAAACTCAAAAGTGCCCCAAGTGCAAAGGCAAAGCCGAACGCCAAATCTCCGCGGCGGGCATTCAATTCAAGGGTTCCGGCTGGTATGTAACGGATTACAAGGGCAAGAACTCTGACCAGACGTCCGTCGCCAAGCCCGACGAGAAATCGTCTTCAAATTCCAGCGATTCGTCCGACTCAAAATCGAGCGATTCCAAATCTAGCGACTCAAAATCTTCAGACTCGAAATCGTCTGACTCAAAATCGAGCGATTCCAAATCCACCGCATCAAAATCGACCACCGAGAAGGGCAGCAGCAAGAAAAAGAAATAACGGAAACGCCGCAGCCTTAACTAGAAATCAGAGTTCCAATTCCCTCAAATACTTCCTAAATTTCGACCCGAAACTCGGGTTCCGCAGCGCGTATTCCACCGTAGCCTTCAAAAATCCCAACTTGTCCCCCGCGTCATGCGTTTTTCCCTCATGCACGTGCGCCCACAGCGCTCCGTTCTTCGCCAAAGTGCACAACCCATCCGTCAACTGAATTTCTCCGCCCGCTCCAGGCTTGGTCGTCTCCAGATATTCAAAAATCGCCGGCGGCAGCACATACCGCCCCGAAACTCCCAAATTCGACGGCGCCGTCCCCGTCTTCGGCTTCTCTACCAGATTGTTCACCTTCAATAGCCGCTCGCCCCACTTCGCCTGTTTCCCAGGCACCCCATCGATCACGCCGTAAAATTGCAATTCCTCGGGCTCCATGACTTCCTGCACGGTAATCGCCCCGTGCCCCGTCTCGTTATAAATGTCGATGAGTGATTTTGTCGCCGGAACCGGCCCATCCATGATCACGTCGCCCAGCAGCACCGCAAAAGGCTCGTCGCCCACCAGTTCGCGCGCGGTCAGCACCGCGTGCCCCAATCCCAACGCCTCATTTTGTCGCGTGTAACTGAAATGCATTCCGCCGCTGATCTCTCGCACCATCTGCGCCTGTTCCGACTTGCCTTTCGACTCCAGAAAAGCTTCCAGCTCCGGCGCGAAATCGAAATGATCTTCAATCGCGTTCTTCCGCCGCCCCGTCACGAAAATCACGTGCTCGATCCCCGACGCGATGCATTCCTCCACCGCATACTGAATCAGCGGCTTGTCCACCACCGGCAACATCTCTTTCGGCATCGCCTTGGTAGCAGGCAAAAATCGCGTGCCCAGTCCAGCCACCGGCAGCACAGCCTTCCGTACAGGTTTTCGATTAGGTGTCATAAGTTTTTGTGCGTTAGCGCCTATTGTTAGGATTTAGCTCGCGGCCAC
>DASWVE010000006.1:0-8113 GCA_036401315.1 Candidatus Acidiferrales bacterium | reverse complement strand
ATCGACGGCTTCCGCCACCGTTTCCGCGCGTCGCGAACGAATCAAACCGCGCAATAATGTGTACCCGCGCGGTGAAATTGTCGTCGATATTTTCTTGCGTCTCTGCATCCGTAACTCCAAGAGTGAGAATCAACTTATGGTATCACAAGAATTGCGCTGTAGGACACTCGGCATACATTCGTAGGACAAATATCACACGACGCTGTGACAGCAATCAATCCCTTCACTTTTGATTCGCAAGGCGGCCGATCCACATGCAGAATATTCCGCAAATTGAGGCGCTGCGCCAGACGAACCCGCAGCTCTACGAAGCTCTGAACCGGCTCGCCTCCGCCTCTCTCGGCCCCAACCAGGGCTGGAGCATCGACAACCAGATCACCGACGGCGCCGACTACGCGCGGGTGGTCACCGGAGCGCTCACCAGCGGCCAGATTGACCCCACCAAAGCGGGCGTGTTGATGAAGGGTTCGGTGCCGCCCACCTGGTCCGGGTCGTTTACCTACGCATCCACCACATCCAGCATTGCGTGGTCTTGGAGCGGACTTGCGGTTTACCGAACCGATGGTTATCCGGAGGATTTTCGTGCAATTGGCTGAGGACGGGATACTTGCATTAACGTCTTGGTGCCCGTTCTCCCGTTGGTGCCATTTGAGTGCCCATCATTCTGTGCTTCGGTGCCAGCCGGTGCAGCCGGAACCAATCGATCGACGGCCGCTCGCTCGTGGCTAGGGGACAGGTGGGCGTACCGCTGGGTCGTCACAATCGACCGGTGGCCGAGAAGCTTTTGAACGGTACTGAGATCAACGCCCACCATCACGAGGCGCGATGCGAAGGTGTGACGCAGATCGTGCCACCTGAAATTATCGATCTTCGCGGTCTCGCATGCCTCGGCAAACCAGGTGCGCCAGTCGACCTGGTCGTCGCGCAATTTGTCCGGACAAACATAGGGCGATCCATTCGAGATCAGGTAGAGCTTCTCGATCGCGGCGCGCGCCGCCGAATTAATCGGCACAAAGCGGCGACCCGTTTTTCCGGTCACCGTCAGAATTCCTCGTTCGAGATCGACATTTTCCCACTTGAGGCCATACTGCTCGCCGCGGCGGATCCCGGTGTTGAGCGCCAGATCCATCTCGGCTTCGTGAGCTTCAGAGACCCGCACAACCTCCCTCACTGATTTTTCTTCCTCTACTTCGAGAAACCGGATGCGATGCTCGCTCTCCCGGAACCTTCGTACCCGGGCGACGGGGTTCAGGCGCACTTTGCCGGCTCGAATTCCAAAAGAGAAAATACTGCTGATCAGGGTTCGGTAGCGGTTTGCGGTCGCACCGGTACGTTTGTTGCCGTGGTGTTCTTTGGTGCGGAGCCGCGCCAGGAATTCTTCGATCCGGGCGCTCGTAATGTTCGCCGCCGGCAGCTCCCCGAAAGCCTCTTTGAGAGTAACCAGGCGTGCTTTGTCGGTGTACCAGGATCGCGGGGAAAGACGCAGTTTCTTGTCATCGAGTGATAGGTCAGCGAGCTCACGAAACTTAAGTTTCGAACCCCGCGGCGCGGCGAACTTACCTTCCCGGACTTCCGTGCGGCGATGAAGGAAGGCGTCGATGGCCACCGACTGGCGGCCGATCTTTTCTCGATGGCGCTTCCCGTCGGAATCGTAGTAGTTGATCCACCAGATGCCTGAGCCCTTCGGCTTTTCAAAAACTCCGCGAGGCGGCTTCATCTGATCACCAAATCGCGACGCTGCTTTATTTCCACGGTTCTTAGGCCAGGTTCGATGGCCGCACCTGCTTCCAGGGCTTGACGTATTAGCCAGCGTTTGTAACGGAGAGAGCTCAAAATTTCGTGGGCCTGCTGACTTAGCATTCTTTCCTCTGCCAAATCTCGCTGCGTGATCGTGAAACGTTTTTTATCTGACTGCGAGGCGCGGTACATTACCACAACTTTCCCCGATTTCTTTCCACAGGTCCGCATGAGCACAGTCCTCCCAAATTGAGCGAGGACGGGCGGATTATAGACAAGTAACGTGCCTTACGACTTATCGGGTGATCGCTGCTTACGATTCCGAGCTTTAGCGAGTACCGAATTCTCCATCGCCACCTGGCGGTCGAGCAGATCATCGGACGCTGGCAAACGTTCGACAGAACGGGCCTTCTCGTAGAAAGGAAGCGCCCACTCGATAAGTATCCTCGCGAGTTGTCCTTCCCGATGCTCTTGATATCCACAGGCGAGGACTAATCGGTCGTGCAATTCGGTCGAGACTTTTACAGTTATCTGCCGGTCACTGTTCGACTTCTGGCGAATTTTGTCGCTTGGCATTGGGGTGTGAATATCCAGTGCTAAATGTCGCAAAATCTCAGTTGACAGCCAAAGAATTCTTAGGATACTTTGGCTCCCCCATGACGATTAAACCAATGGAGCAAATAGCACAGCCTGAAAAGTACCTCGGTTTTCGAGTCCCGGTACTGCTAGCCGGCGAGATCGAGACGGCAGCCCACGAGGAAGATCTGACGGTAACGCAGCTCATGCGGCGCGCTATCCGCCAATACCTTGCGGCTAGAAAGAAGACGAGATCCTAAATGGAACGGTCGGACAAGATTCTTTTTTCGCGCGATGAAGCTGCCGGCATGTTGTCAATTTCAGTGCGTTCAGTTGACTACCTTCTCGCTCGCGGGGAACTGCGGGCGGTTCGCAAGGGAAGGCGCTTATTGATCCCGCGCACGGAACTTGAACGCTGGGCCAAGAAGGACAATCCACAGCCCATTCGAAGGACGATCGCCCCAACGGCGCATTCAGAACAGTTGAGGCTCACATGAACGCTCAGGATTTCCTTCAGCTGTTGAGGCGTCTGGGAGCTTGTTCCGAGGCGGTCACCTGGGCGAAGGGGAAGTCTCTCGGCGAAGTATGGAGTACATGCGAGCGCGCTGATTGGATGCTTTGGCTGTGCGGCCGAATGGTTGGTACGGATGGATGGCCAACACGCCAAGAGGTCGTCCTGGCCGCGTGCTCCTGCGCTGAGACAGTGCTACACCACTTCGAAAAAAAGTATCCGCAAGACGACCGGCCGAGAAAGGCCATCGAAGCTGCCCGCGCCTGGACCAGTGGCAATCTTGATACCGAGTCTCTCTATAAGGCCCGAAGGGCCGCCTACGCCGCCGCCTACGCCGCCGCCGACGCCGCCGCCTACGCCGCCTACGCCGCCGCCGCCTACGCCGCCGCCGCCTACGCCGCCGCCGCTCGCGCAGATACTCTGCGCTCGCTAAGCAAAACCGTTCGCGAATTGCTAACCGTTCCGAGTGAGTGGGTGCGCTCGTGACCTCTCGCGCACTGCAGCTGCTACAGATTCCGGCCCACGACGATTCTGCGCACCGGCGCAAGCTTGAGTTAGAAGGCCTGGTTAAGCTGGCATCGGTGCGGCATTACTGTTTCCAGTCTGGCGTGAGAGGACAAGACTCGGACTTCGCGGCCGCGTTCCGCACGGTTAATCACCTCTACGTGAACCTCCTTTCAGAAATCAGTACGCGTAACGCGAATAGATGGCCCGCTCGAGGCGAACGCCGCAGGAGCCAGTCGTGAGGCTCGTTCACGCGCATATCTGCCAGGACGAAATTCGTGAGGTGTGGATTCGGCCCGAACGCAAGCGCCAGGCTAAAGCTCTCATCGCCGGCGGCACGTGTATTGGCTGGATGGCAGGAGCTCTCTATCTCACGGTGAGCGCTCATGCCTGGACGTTCGCTTTATTTGCCGGGGCGATTGTTGCCGGCGCGATCGCGAAGACGCTTTCCGTTTATAAGAATTTCTGAAGAGTCGTCCCTCCGTCCTCTGTCTGCCGCTGGATGCCAACATCGGGAGCTCGGGATCGCCTCTCCGCGGACGTGCTGGTCCCGGAGGACGGAATATTTCGTTGGAGGCTTGATTCCCGTTTGAAGAGAGACCATCCGTTCATCGGTAAGACGCGTGACGAACTTGACGGGAAGCGCTGGAAAAAACTAGGCCCGGCTGAAAAGCTCCTGGATTTTCTGAAGAGTCGCCAGACAGGACCTCGAGGAGAGGTCCATTACCACAAGGAGTTAGGTTACGCATGGATCCGCTCAAAGATTCCGAACGCGCCTCCAGAGCGAACTCTTCAGCGCTGGATGGAACGGCTGAAGGAATGCGGCGAGGTAGTCGTGAGTCGGACTGCGTACGGAATGAAAATTCGCCTCGTCAACTCTCGAAAGTGGGCGCGACAAATGAAGCTTTTTCCAGCCACGGTCGAGGTCTACGCGGCGCCTGTGCAAAACGTGTTGGAAAACAGTGTGAATCCACTTTTACGTACCGCCAAAAGTGGCGGATCTCTACCGCCAGAAGTGGCGGCGCAAAGAAGTAGTAGAGAAATACCTTTTGAAACAAGCAACGGCGCGCGCGCACAACGCGCGAGTTCTCCTGTGGAAAAGAGAGTGTGGAACCGAAATGCAAAGGCTATCCGGATCGTCGGCGAGATCGAGCGGCTTAAAGCCATCGTCGTTGGCGCCGGCCCGTCCGATCGAGGAGATGTTGCGCGAGTGGAGTATCGGATCGAACTACTCCGAGCTGAGCTCGGACGATGTGGCTGGCAGGATGAGCGCGCTGGTTAGAGCTGTACGTGAGTTGGCGAAACGAAAGGCGATCAAGTAGATGCGCGCGAGTGTCCGAAGAGCGGTCGAGAAACTGAATCGAGGCCAGATATGGCGCGCTCCTTCAGTTATCGATTGTCCCAATCTGAAATGTGGGGGGGGGATATGGGAAGCGCCATGTCCAGGTCTAGTTTGTGGCCATGTCGGCCATTTCACATGCGACAGCTGCCGACGGGAATATCTGATCGATCCTTTCGGAGACCTACTACTTTGGCAACCTGGCTCTAACGAAGTTTTTTTTACGGGACGACGGCTGACGTTGTTTCAGAGGTAAAGGGAATGGCGATACGAGTGATTTGTCGTGAATGTACCAAGGAGATTTCCGTGACAGTGGGTCCCGATAGGGAAAGCTTGTCGCTATGCATTTTTTGTGAGGACCGCGCCAGGCGTGAATCTCCGGGAGCCTTTCGACGAAAGGAACTTCAACGTGCGGGTCGACGAGCAGTGAACGAAAGGAAGTCGGCGTGATCGGTGAACTTAAATGCATGCCCTGTTCCGGAATTGGACGAGACCGGAGGGCAACACGTCGTTTCTCAAACGGCATAGGGATATGTGAGCAGTGCCATAGAGGGCGGAATACAAGAACGGAGGAAGGTTCAGTGCCAGAAAAGAAGAATGTGGATTGGGATGAGGTTCAGCGCCAGCGGGACGCTGGCGTGTCGGTTGCCGAGTTGGAGAAGAAATATGGGGTTTCGAATCCAACCATCTATACCCATACGACCGGAAAAAATGGAAGGAAACCGCGCGTGGCGGAACGAACGAACGAACGAACGAACGAACGAACGAAGCTCTCGATCAAAGGGCGCGCGAATCACGGGGGCGGCTTCAATGGCCTTTTGTCGGCCGAGCTCGAATCGTTACGGAGGAAGCGTGACGCGCTATCTGAAATCATCGCAAAAATGGAGGCAGTTTCATGACACAGCCCGGCAATTGGCTGCCAGAGTTCGGCTAAATGGCTTGTGAGCACGTCAAAATCGGAGGCGCCACAATGATCGTCTGTGGGCCCAAGAAGCGAGCGCCGCGGTGCCGATGGTGTGCCGGTGGATCGACGGCTCTTTGTGACTTTCAGGTCGGCCGCACCCTAGCAGGCAAGGCGATCACGTGCGACGCCCCGATGTGTGACCACCACCGAACGATGCTGAGCCCTAATCGTGACCACTGTCCTACACATGCGATGCCAGGCGAAGGATCTAGTAAAGAACCCTTTACGTGGCCGGCTACGATTGAGCAGCTCACTACCGAGGGATATGAGCGCGATCCCACAGCTACGCCACGACCTTGTCGCCTATGCGGGAAACAGATTGAATTCTGGCTAACGCGCAACGCAAAACCTGCGCCTCTCGAACTTCAGCTAGACGGTCGATTCATTTCGCACTTCGCCACGTGCCCGTACGCGGACAAGTTCAGGAAAGGCGCGAAATGAGCCAAATCGTCCTCGGTAAGTCCGGCAACCACAATGTCTCGATCGACAGCAAGCTGCTGATGAGCACGCGCTTGCTGATCACCTCCGACAGTGGCGGCGGTAAAACTTGGCTACTGAAACGCCTGATCGAACAAGCCTTCGGCAACGTCGGCATCATCGTGATCGACCCCGAAGGTGAATTCGCACCTCTTCGCACCAAGTTCGATTTCTTCCTCGTTGGGAAGGGTGGCGACACGCCGGCGGATATCCGAACGGCAGAGAAGGTCGCGCGCACGCTGCTACAGGGCCGTGCTTCCGCGATTTGCGACATCTATGAGGTCGCGGCTAGCGAACGGCACATCTGGGTCAAACGGTTTCTCGACGCGCTCCTGGACGCTCCCAAAGAGCTACGACACCCGTATTTCGTCATCGTCGATGAAGCCCACATGTTCTGCCCCGAACACGGCAAAGGTGAATCCGAGGCCTCCGACGCAATGCGTGGGCTCGCTACGCGCGGCCGTAAGCGGATGCTGTGCGGGATCTATGCGACGCAGCGCCTGGCCACGCTCTCGAAAGACTTGACCGGCATGTGCCTCAATCGCCTGGTCGGTCCCACATTCGAGAGCATCAACCAGCAGCGCGCGGCGATGGAGCTCGGCATACCGAAGGGTTCGGACCTTAACGAATTCTTTGCCAAAGTCAAAATGCTGGAGCCCGGCTACTTCTACGCGCTGGGACGCGCCATCACGAAAGACTTGGAGCTTGTCCACATCGGTCCCATCGAAACGCCGCACGGTCACGAGGCCCTGAAGTACGAACTCAAACCCCCGCCACCGACCGAGAAAGTTCGCGAGTGGCTGACCAAGCTGGGCGACTTGCCAAAGCAGGCGGAAGAGGAAGCGCACACGGTCGCGGAATTCAAAAAGCAGATTCGAGAACTGAAGGGTAAGCTCCGCAGTACTCCGATGGAAACGGAGGTTGTGCGACTCGCCGATCCAAAAGCGGTCGGACGTGCTGTGCGCGAAGTCGAGCACGGATTCCGGGCGTATATCGGTCAGCTGGAGACGAGGCTGAAGTCTCTCACTCGTGTCTTGGCTGGGATTGCCACCACGTCTGCGAATGCGGCGAAGCAGAATATCGAAATAAAACCTTTTGCGGTTCCAAAGAGTTCGGGCGCGGAAATCCAAACGAAAGGTGTGCACTCGAATCCGTTGAACCCTGGCAGGGAATCAACGCATCCGCCACGCTCCTATCCGCGCCCGGAAGAACAAAACGGCGATAACGCGCTTACTCCAAAACAGCGAGGCATTCTCAAAGCAATCGCGCAGTTCGAAGCGATCGGGCGCGACCAGATATCGAAATCCTGGGTAGCAGCCCGATCAGGATCAAGCTATACGTCGAGTGCCTACACAAATAATTTGGGTTTTCTTCGGAGTACCGGACTCATTACGTATCCAGCTCCGGACCAGGTTAGTCTGACCGACCATGGCCGAGAAGCCATCGCTTCCGAGAGAATCGATACACCGCGCAGTTCGGACGAATTGCTGGCGAGCTGCCTGACCTTACTGTCGCCAAAACAGCAAGCCATCCTGAAAGCTCTATACGAAGCTCACCCTTCCCCAATGGACAGAAATGAGCTCGCCGAGCGATCGGGCGCGAGCGCTAATTCGAGCGCATATACCAACAATCTGGGAGCTCTCCGATCGGCTGGGATGATTGATTACCCGGAACCCGGCAAGGCTAAGGCGTCTGATTGGCTTTTTATTGACTGAAAAAGAGAGGGGAAGTCATGACACCTGAAGTAGCGGCGGGGTACGACGACGAGAAACCGAAACAAGGCGATCGCGTGAAACTTTTGGGCCACCACAGATACGCCGGCTACACGGGCAAATATATCGGCGATCGCGAGAACTATGAGAATGGCGCGTCAGTGCCGTGGGTCAGACTCGATGACGGACGAGAGACTCCAGTCATGACTCCGGATTGGATGAAGAAGCTGTGAGCAAGCCCATGGATAAAGCTGAAAGGTTACGAGCGCTGGAGCGGTTTACGGAATATTTCG
>DASWVE010000005.1:0-1526 GCA_036401315.1 Candidatus Acidiferrales bacterium | reverse complement strand
GCGTCAGCCCTTGCTTGAATTCGCGGAAGGCTTCCGTGTCCAGCATTTAATTCACCTCTCGGACCGTTCTGCGGTTACGGTCAATGGATTTTCGACCGAAAGAAGGTTCGCCACGCGGTGCAGCTCGAAAAAAACGATTGCGTCCTGGGTTCTTCATCGATTTGTGAGAATCCGCCGTTGCCGAGGGGCCAACGGGTTCGACGCAGGAGCGTCGAGCAGCATCGCGGTAACGAGTGCCGTCCCAATGATCGTGAATTTACACGGCCCGTTGGTCCATTGCTACTGACCGGTAGGACAGTCTTGGGACAGCGGAACTTGGGTAGTAGGGGAAATTACTTTGGAGGCTAGGAGCCTTGCGACTCGAGGGATTTACTGCACTGTCTTGTGCGCCGTCACGCTCATCCGTTTCTTCCAATGCTTGCGCCACTCCTGCCAGTCTTCGACGGTCGCCTTGAACATGGATTTGGCCGCCTTGTGCAGCCATTTCCCATTCCGATTCCGCAAGTCTCGCTGGATTTTTGGTATCGCCCGCGGACTGCCGAAATGAATGTTGGCGGTTTCCCACCCCATGCAATACAGCAGTCTCGATTCGTCGCGGCCCTTGGGAAGCGAAGCCAATTCGATTCGTGAGCAGTCTGGCGCCAGCCGCCGCACCATCCAATGGCCCTCGAAGCTCACGCACGGATCCTGAACTCGTCGCGCCCGCCCGATCAGTTTCGCTCCATACAACTGCTCGGAAGAGTCGCCCTTGAACCACGCCCAGGCCGATGTGCGGATCGCTTTAGCTTCCCGCGCGATGAATGCACCCTTCCAGGAAGACAGCGCCAGGATTCGCGGATGCCCGAGGCTCCCCAGGCCCGCCACCCGCCGCTTCAATTTGTAGGCTCGCGGCGGCTCTGGGAAAGAAGCCTCCAGCAACTCGCGAACTTCCTTGGGCGGCTTGTGGGCATAAGGCGGATTCTGCATCATGCGCGCCCAGAATCGCACCGGATCGCGAAGGTCGCTGGTCGCGATAAGCCGCAGCCACTGGTGCTCTTCGGCCAGCACGAAGGTGCTTCCGCCGGCGGCAATGGAATCGCGATAACCCTCTTCAATCGCGTCGGCGGCCTCCCGTCGCGTTAAGCTGAGATGTTCCGCGGAAATTGCTAGGTACGCGCTGGTGGCTAATCGAACCAGATCGACGGTATAAGGTGCGGGCCACACCTCATCCAGATCGTTCACGCCCCAGATCAGCCGGCCTTCCTCGTCGCGCCACGTACCGAAATTCTCGATGTGCAGGTCGCCGACCGCCAGCGCCGAAGGCGCTTTGGCAACATCGCCGCATTCCTGAGGCCAGTGTTGTAGCCAGCGGTAAAATGTCGCGCGAAAAAATGCAAACGGCTCCGTGGCCATCAGCTTGTGTTTCAGCGTCAGGTCCCGTTGCACCAGGTCGATCCGTTGGCGAAGCCACTCCTCAAAGTCTTGCGTCGCCTTGAATATGTTTCCGGGTTTCTTAGACGTTGGCGTGCTCCGTTCGCGGAGATCCC
>DASWVE010000004.1:0-16876 GCA_036401315.1 Candidatus Acidiferrales bacterium | reverse complement strand
TCCTCCCAAGCTACTCATTATAAGCACTATAATACTTTCACAAAATAAGTGAAGATTCCTGTTGTGATTTGTGAAAATTGCGCTATTCTTGGCGGGCATGGACACCTACAAACAAGCCCTGGAAACTGCTCAGCACGAAATGGCCGAGTTGCTGGAAAGGCGCAAGGCGATCGATAAGCGATTGATTGCATTAGCTCCGCTCGTCGATCAGCTCTCGCGTATTTGCAACCCAATGCCGCCTCCAGATTTGAACATGCCCGGTTCGTTGGACATTGGACTGACCGACGCGATTCAGCTCGCATTCAAGTCCGGCGGGGCGTTCGGACTTACCGCGTTGGAGGTGCGGGATCATCTCAAAGCGCAGGGGTTCAACCTCGATAAGTACGCGAGCGAATTGCCGCCGATTCATAACACAATCGCCAGGCTTGAAAAGGCAGGGAAATTAGAAACATTCCAGCGGCCTGGTGGCGTCAAGGCTCATAAATGGGTCAGCAGCCTGTTGCGTGCAGTTCGCGAAATGGATCCCGTTCCAGCCCCGTCTCCTATTATTGAGCAGGCAAGCGAGGCCTTTTTTCGATCCTTGGGCATTCCGAGCGACAACGAAAAAGCGCCGCTGTCTGGTTATCACAGGACAAAGAAGTGACGCGTCGAATTCGGCTTGACTTGTCTTATCTGCGGTCTATAGTATGCCTATATGCCCGACTATAAAGCGCAGCTCGACGCCATATTTGAGCGAGTGGCCGAGATTATCCGCGAAAAATCCGATCTGGATGCAGAGGCTTCCCGACTCACACAGTTAATGCACGCGACGGCGAACATGCTGCCTGCGAAAGAGCGCAACGAAGTCGTCGACAAGTGGACAGCGATGTTTCAAACCCAACTAACCCGGGAAGGGAGCCTGAGTGACGCGGTGCGCAAGGTTTTTGCCAGCACAAACTTTCGCGAGCGGCTTACCGTCGCGCAAGTGCGCGATCGGTTGATCGCATCGGGTTATGACTTTACCGCTTACCTCTCCAACCCGCTGGCTTCGGTATCGGCAACGCTGGGGCGTTTGAAGGATAAAGGCGAATTGCTGTCCGATGCTGTCGAAGGCGTTGCAGTGTACAGGCGTAAGGTCACACGATACCCGCGAACGTCGACGGGGAAGTTGAGTGACCTGAAATAAAAAATGCCTCGCCCGTAGTTTGAGCTACGAGCGAGGCTGAATCTAACAGCGGACAGAAGCCCGCAGTCAGACCCGCAATCGCGATTGTCGGGCTTCTCCCGCCGGAAAACAAGGGAGAAGACCCGATGGCTACTGGGGATTCGTGTTGCCAGAATGTGCGCATTCGACGGTGGGTTACGCGGTTCATTCGCGCCCCACCGAGACTTTTAACTATCCCTCTTAGAACGACAGCTGCTCCGCAGCCGAGACATAGAATGGTACATTTACCTCGTGTGGACTCTTGCTAAGCATTGGCCTCCTGAGCATTGGCCCGTTGAACGCCGAATAAAGTGGTGGAAGCGGATTGACCGAGTGGAGTCGTATAAGTGGCTCGGGCTGCTGATTGCAGCGGCGTTCGTGTTTGGCTATGTCGTTCAGGCTTATCAGCCTCCCCATTATTGGTATCGCGTGTTCGATGCTCCGAACTTTCCCACAATCATGTTGGTCTTTATCGGCATAGGCGCAACTTGGGCCGCGCTCCGCACGCTTCGGTCTCTTGAGCGACAAGTCGAAGCTCAGGTGAACAGCGAACGCGCGTGGATGGAAGTTGAAATAGAACTAGACACATTGCACGCGATTACCGAACTCACTCAGGGACAATCGCCTACCAATACCGTCGTGAGCCTGACGATAAATTGGATGAACGTAGGGAGAACTCCCGCTTGGATTAATCTCACGCAGATTTCTATGATGATGCTTAAGAGTGAGACCGAAGCTCCCGTGGTATCGCCTACGCCCGGCGAACCGAGTGTGATCGGGCCGCAAATGGTCGGAGCTAATAAAACTTTTGAGCAGAGCGGTGATGTTAAGGCAGAAGGGATTCTCGATCCGGGGCGTGTAGGATTGATCTACGGCGAGGTCAGCTACTTCGACATTTTCAAGGCTTACCATACGACGACGTTCGGCTTCATCGTTGATCACACCCGTAGGGTGCGGCGCTTGAACTTCATGTACGCGGCTTACAACGTCCATACGTGAGGGGAGATGGCTTCCTCTGCGGCGTCGGTAGGTGGCGGAGAGGGGGGGATTCGAACCCCCGATCCCGATTTTGTCGGGATAACTGCTTAGCAGGCAGCCCTGTTCGGCCACTCCAGCACCTCTCCGCGGGAATTTCAAATGGCTGTGACTGCGCGGCCTGCGCCCAGAAGTATAGCATCAACGATTGCGCGGCCAATATTGCGAATCTCGCCCTCGCTGCTCAGCGAATGCCGCGTAACGCTCGGCATCGAGCGAACCCCTGCGGCCAACCCGACATCACAGATGCGAAAGCGCAGTACAATCGCCGCCACCCATCTCTCGAACTTCAGAAGGAGCAGCCCATGACTTCCAGCCTGTTCAAACTTTCCAAACTAAAATTCGTTCTGGCGCCAATCGCGCTTTTACTCGTCTGCGCCGGATTCGCGGCGGCCGCCCCGCAGGAAGCAACCGCGCAAGCGCTCACCACCACCGAGAAAGATCAAACCGAAATTGCCGTCACTGTCTACAACTCGAATATCGCCCTGGTTCGCGACGTTCGCCAGATTCGCCTCGCGCCGGGAATTTTCCCGCTGCGCTTCGAAGACGTGGCCGCCTCCATCAATCCCGCCACCGTTCATTTCCGTTCGCTCACCGACGACTCCAAACTGAGCGTGGTCGAGCAGAATTACGAATACGATTTGCTCGACCCCCAAAAACTCCTGCAGAAATATGTCGGCAAGGAAGTCACGCTAGTGCGCGCCGAAACCGATGCCGGCTCAACCAAGTGGGTCGAAACCAAAGCCACGCTGCTCGCCAATAACAACGGCCCGGTCTGGAAAATTGGAAACGAAATCGTTACCGGCCTGAATACCGATTCCTACCGCTTTCCGGAACTTCCCGGAAATTTCTACAGCCGCCCCACTCTCATCTGGACTCTCGATAATCGTGGCGCCGTTTCGCAAAAAGTCGAAGCCTCCTACCTCACCGGCAATATGAGCTGGAGCGCCGACTACGTCCTCACCGTAAGCCGTGACGAAAAATCTGCCGACCTCGATGGCTGGGTCACGCTGAACAACAACAGCGGCGCTTCCTACGAGAACGCAAAACTCCAACTCGTCGCCGGAGAAATTCACCAGGTCTCAGCGCCAACCGCAATACGAATGGAAGCGATGGCCCGCTCCGAAATGGTCATGGCCAAAGCCGCGCCCCAATTCACCCAGGAAGGAATCTCCGAATATCATCTCTATTCCCTCGGCCGCCGCACTTCCATCCAGAACAACGAATCCAAACAAATCAGCCTGCTCAATGGCACCGGGGTCCCGGTCGAAAAGCATCTCGTCACCGAAGGCCAGGCGTATTACTACCGGAATGCCCAAGGCATCGGCAACGCCACGCCCCAGCCCGTAAAAGTCACTTACCAATTCAAGAACGAAGAAAAAGGCGGTCTCGGCACGCCGCTGCCCGCCGGCACCGTCCGCGTCTATCTCGCCGATTCCAAAGGCGGCATTCAATTCATCGGCGAAGACAGCATCCAGCACACGCCCAAAGACGAAACCCTGAAAATTTACGTCGGCGATGCCTTCGACGTGGTCTGCGAGCGCAAAGAAACCGACTACAAAAAATTAGCCAGCAACCTGTATGAGCTGGAATACGAAATCACACTGCGCAACCACAAAGACGTGCCAGTCACGGTAGAAGTTCGCGAACCCCTCGGCGGCGACTGGGAAATTCTGAATTCCACTTTCCCCTCCACCAAGCTCGACGCGCGAACCGTAGGCTTCGACGTCCCGGTAGCCAAAGACGGAACGTCAAAACTCACCTATCGCGTCCGCGTGAAATGGTAAGTGCAAGGTGCGAACGAAGGGAATGTGATCCGGCGCAGCGCAAAAATAACCCGGAAGGGCGGGGCTTCAGCCCCGTCAACAGGCTCGACCGCAGAGCGGCTTCAGCCGCTGGAGCCATTCTTTGACGACGCAAGCAAGAGAGAACGCTAATTTTTCGTTAATTTTTACAGCAGGAGGGATTGTTGACCAGCGCCAGCTCTCGGGCGAAAACCGGATTGTTGGGATATTCACTCGCGAGTTCAGCGAACAGCGCTTTGGCAAGTTCCGGCTTATGCTCGCGCTCGTAAGCCAGTGCCAGCATCACTTTGGCAAAGGGCTGCAGATAATGTCCGTGTTCCGCCGCCGACTGCATCTGCTCCATTCCGCGCGTGCGGTCGCCGTGCAAACCGCCAAACCAGACAAAAACTCTCTTGTAGCTGGGCAAAGACCCGATCACGTAATTGCTCATGCCCAGCGCCACGTTCGCGTCCTGCTCGCTCGGATCGATCGCCAGCACCGCATTCGCTTCCGCCTCGGCGTGGCGCATCATCGACAAGCCGTCCAATTGCTTCTTGATAATGATCGCGTCGTAATCCGATTCCATGCCATCGGCGATCGTCAGCACCAGCAAACCCTGCACGTCCTTCGAATTCGCTTTGATCCGCGCCTTGGCTTGTTCCCGCGCCGCGTTGTTGGCTTCCAGAAACGCCGCGTTCTTGTTCGTCGCCGCCGAACCTTCCACTCCGCCCAAAAACTTTTCGTCGCTCAGAAAAAATTCCGAAGTCAGCACGCCCTTCTGGTTGAACTGTTCGAACAGGTAGCTCGCCGCTTCCGATGCTTTGCCCATCGGATCGTCCGGCCGCAACTTCTGGTAAGCCTGAAAGTCCTTCCGCCCCGCCGCGAAGTTCAATTCGTACAGGTGCCGGTAGCCGCTTTCCAGCAATGCCGCCGAAGCGTCCGGCTCCATCACCGGCGCGGTGGGCTTCGCTGGAGCTTGCGCTCGTGCCGGAGCCAGCAACGGTCCCGCTACGCTGACCGCTGTCAGCCCTGCCGTCAGAATCAATGCCGAAGAATATTCGCGAAGCGATTTATGCATGTTGGTGTGTCGAGTCCTGGCGGCCGGCCCAGCCTCGAACTATGCTCCAGAAGGCCTGATTATAGTAGAAACTACCTTACTACTATCGGCGCTTTTCGCCCTGTGCATTAAAGATTATTCAGGATGTATTCCGTAATTCGCCGGATCATCAATACTCGCGCCCCAGCGTCCCCAATCCCGTGACCCCGCCCCGGGAACACCATCAAACTATCCGGGTAATCCCCCGAATCGATCAGCGCATTCAGCAACTCGATCGAGTTCGCAAAATGAACGTTGTCGTCTCCCGTCCCGTGAATCAGCATCAGCTTGCCCTTCAGCTTCTCC
Organism: Candidatus Acidiferrales bacterium; assembly: GCA_036401315.1. Taxonomy (GTDB): domain Bacteria; phylum Acidobacteriota; class Terriglobia; order Acidiferrales; family UBA7541; genus Palsa-295. Next base: position 11,472 of record DASWVE010000004.1, on the reverse strand, counting down.
GCCTGATTCACCGGCGAGGAGTTCTTGTAACCATCGGGATTATCCTGCGGCTTACCCATGTACCGCTCGGTGTAGATCGTGTCATACAGTTTCCAGTCCGTCACCGGCGCGTCGGAGATCCCCAGCTTGAAATCGTCGGCCGCGTTGAACAGCGCCTCCAGCGTCATGTACCCGCCGTAGCTGCCCCCGGTAATTCCGATCCGCGCCGGGTCCACGTACCCCAACGACTTCAGGTATTTCACGCCGGCCACCTGGTCCTGCAATTCGATTCTTCCCATCTGATGGTAGATCGGCGTCTCGAACGCGTGACCACGTCCCCACGAACCGCGGTTATCCAACGTGAAAATGATGTAGCCCTTCTGCGCCATCGCGTCGTGCCACAAATAGCTGAGCCCAGCCCAATCGTTCTGCACCATTTGCACGTGCGGGCCGCCGTACACCTCGATCAGCACCGGATACTTTTTGGCCGCATCAAAATTCGCGGGCTTGATGATCGAAGCGTTCAGCTTGGTGCCATCATCCGCCGTCACCTGCACGAACTCGATGGGCGACAGCTTGTACTGCGCCAGTTCCGGGACCTTGCCGTCGTTCAGGACCGCGACTCGCGTGCCGTCCATCCGGTACAAATCCTGGCGCGTCGGCGTCGCCGCGTTCGAATACGAATTCACGAACGCGCTGGTATCCGGCGAAATTTTCGGCGAATTCGTTCCCGATTCCTTGGTGATGCGGGTAATCGCTTTGTCGCTCAGCGCGACGCGATAGAGATTTGTATCCCGCACGTCGTCCTTGTTCGAGACGAAATAGACGTATCCGTTCTTCTCGTCCACTCCCGGATGGTTGACTGCGCCCGGGCCGAACCCGCCCAAATCCGAAATCCCCCAGTCACCGCTGGTCAATTGGGTCAGTTGCTTGCCGGAGTTGTCATACAGGTAGAGGTGCCGGAATCCAGTCCGCTCGCTGGACCACAAAAACCGCTTGTTGTCCGAAAAAAAATACAGATCGTCGCTGATGTTGATCCAATACTTGTCCGTGTCGGTCAGGATCGTCGCCGAAGCTCCGCTGGCTGCGTCGCAAAACAGCAAATCCAATTGGTTCTGCGCGCGATTCAGCCGTTGAATTGCGACCCGCTTGCTGTCCGGCAGCCAGTTCACCCGCGCCAGATACACGTCGGTGTTCGCGCCGGTATCCATCCACTTGGTTTCGCCGCCGGTCACCGCCACTACGCCGACCCGCACGATCGGGTTCGCTTCGCCCGCCTGCGGGTAACGCGTGTAGGTCGAAGAGCCCGTCGGCGTGCTCATGTCCATGATTGGATAGCGCGTCACCGGCCGCTCATCCATTTCGTAATACGCAATCTTCGAAGAATCCGGCGACCACCAGTAAGCCGTCCGCGTATCCAGCTCTTCCGGATAGACCCAGTCCAGCTTGCCCTTCAATACTTCTTCGCTACCGCCCGTCGTCAAAGTTTTGGTCTCGCCGGTGGCCAGGTTGATCACAAACAGATTCGCGCTGCGCGAAAAACTGATCCACTTTCCATCCGGCGAAAATTTCGGATCTTCGATCTCGTCGTCGCTCGAGGCTACCGGCTTTACCTGCATCGTTTTCAAGTCCAGCAGCGCCATGCTGTTGGTTCCGAGGAACAGCAGCGAATTCCCATCCGGCGCCCATTGGTAATTGTCCGCCTGCACCCGCGCGAGGCCCGTCCCCTGGATCGCTTTTGCTTTTTCCGGCTGCGTCACCGATTTCAGCGTCTCCGCGTTCACCAGCACTTTGCGTTCGCCGGTCGCCGCGTCCATCGTCCACAATTCCAGCGCCGCATCCGCTCCCTTGCGCTCGATGAACGAAAAGCGCTTGCCATCCGGCGCCCACTCGATCCCCTGGGTCGTGCGCCCGCCCAGATACGGCGCACTGAACACGCGGTCGACCGTCAATTCCTGCGTTCCATTCTGCGCCGCCGCCGGCGACACACCGAGGCCGGCCGAATATCCGACTCCCAGGGCCAGAGCGACTAACATCGTCTTTCGCAGCATGCGCATCATGAACGTCCTCCGGAAAGCAAACGCGCCATTCTATATCGCGCAGCACAATTTCGGTATCCCAGCAGGGTAAAATGGTCAACGAAAAGGAAGAAACGCGAAATAGGACCTATCCAGCGTGCTGAGGAGAGGAAGATACGGCAGAAGATGCGGTCGCGGGCTCGGCCTTATTCCGCTGCATGCGCCGCCGGATCACGAACGCGCCAATCGTCACCGCAATCGCAAAGGCGAGCAAAGATCCGTCACGCAACAGCGTGCCCACGCCCAGCCGCTCGCCCGGCCCGAAGCAACCGCAATTGATCTCCAGGCCCATGCGATAGGTCCGCACCATCATCGCGAAAAAAGCGCCCAGCAGCAGCGTGGTGGTCAAAGCGGCATAGCGCAACAGAATCCCACTCAGCAGCCACAGCCCCAGGAACAACTCAAAAAGCGGAAGAAAATGCGCGGCGGGGCTCACCAACTGTGGCGGCAGCAGCTGGTACGAATCCACCTGCATGGCGAACATCGAAAGCGAAACCTTGATCGACGTGCCGGACCAGCCCATCGCCGCCTGCGGTTTCAGTTTGGCGTAGGCCGCAAACAGAAAAATCCCAGCCAGCGCCAGCCGGCCGATGATCAGCAGAATTCGTCCCAACGATCCGCGCGCTTCGCTCGTCATCGAAAACCCTTAGCCTACTGGCTCAAAAGCGAATCGAAAAATTGCTTCAAAATCGGATAGGTCACGATCCCGGAAGACGCCGGGTACTTCTGACCTTTATAAAAGATCACAAACGTTGGCGTGGCCTGCACCGGAACCGATTTTCCCAATTCCTGGTCCGAAACGATGTAAGCATCCAGGGGGCAGGTCGTCGAAGTCGGCTCACATCCGACCATCAGCTTCTGCACCCGCTTGAATTCCGTGGGGCTCAACGCAGCGGCCACGTATTTCTCGATATTGCCGTCGGCCGACCACCCCGCCTGATTGTCGAACAGCGCCGCGTCGATATCCTGAAATTTTCCGATCTTCGCCGCCGCATTGGCCCAGCGCGCCGCCTGATGCGAATACGCGTGCATTGGCAGCGGGAAGTCGCGATGCACCAAATAAACTTTTCCCGCCGCCACGTAACCGTCCGGTCCCAGCAAAGGCTTCAGTGTCTGCTCGAAGAACGAGCCGCAGGAAGGGCACTGGTAATCGCTGAAAACTTCCATGGTGATCGGCGCAGTCTTATTCCCAAAAGTCTTTACCGGCGTGGCCGAAGCCGCTGGATCGGTCGCGCTGGCTGCTTTTTTCGCCGGCTTGGCTGAGGTCTTCGTCGCGGTCGGCGTGGTCTGCGAAAACGCAGCGGGAGCGTTCAAAGCCGCACCCGCGAACACGATCAGCAAAGCGCCCATGCGCCAGTTTTTCGCAGCAACTAATTTCGACAATGTAAGAGAATTCAAACCAGCCTCCTGGCCACTCCCGACGCAAAAAGACTCGCTATTGTAACCTGACTTTCGCCGCTCAAATCTCGAGATGCGCGGACACACGTTCCAGAATTGCGGAAGAATCACTCTGTCTAGGACGGTCTCCAACGAGTTTTGGTTTTCCCGACGCGGCTCGCCCGCCACTTGGCGGCGGCCGGCCACTAGCCTCCAGCTTGGCCCGAAGCGGTATAATTCTTCGAATACCTCTGTAACTCAAAGTAAATAAATAACATAGACACGCATAAGAATGTTGACAAGAGCCCACTCAAGGTGTATTATGACGCTCGTTCAAAGCTGACGTCTCCCGGCATCACCCGTTAGACGTTATAGGAGCTACATTCATGAGTAAGATCATCGGTATTGACCTCGGTACGACCAATTCGGTCGTGGCCGTGATGCAGGGAGGCGAGCCGACGGTAATCCCCAACCAAGAAGGAGCGCGCACTACCCCTTCCGTGGTCGCGATTACCAAGGGCGGCGAGCGCCTGGTAGGCCAGGTCGCTAAGCGCCAGTCGATCACCAACCCAGAGAACACGGTGTATTCGATCAAGCGGTTTATGGGACGCCGCTTTGATGAAGTGCAGGAAGAAGCCAAGCGCGTACCTTATAAGGTGGTCAAAGGACCGCACGATGACGCGCGCGTCGAGATCTCCGGCAAGAGCTACAGCCCGCCGGAAGTTTCGGCCATGATTCTGCAGAAATTGAAGACCGCCGCGGAAGATTTCCTCGGCGAAAAGGTCTCCAAGGCCGTTATCACTGTTCCGGCCTACTTCAACGACAGCCAACGCCAGGCCACCAAACAGGCCGGCGAAATCGCGGGCCTGGAAGTTCTGCGCATCATTAACGAGCCTACGGCCGCGGCTCTGGCCTACGGACTCGACAAGAAGAAGGAAGAAACCATCGCGGTGTACGACTTGGGCGGCGGTACTTTCGACATTTCGATCCTTGAAGTCGGCGAAGGCGTGGTCGAAGTGAAGTCCACCAACGGCGATACGCATTTGGGCGGTGACGACATCGACCAGCGCGTGATGGAGTGGATCGTTGCGGAATTCAAGAAAGAGCAGGGCATCGATCTCAGCAAAGATCGCATGGCTATTCAGCGGCTGAAGGAAGCGGCGGAAAAAGCGAAAGTTGAGCTGTCGCAATTGATGGAGACGGAGATCAATCTTCCTTTCGTCACGGCCGACGCGTCTGGCCCGAAGCACTTGGCGCTGAAGTTAACCCGCGCCAAGCTCGAACAGTTGATGGAAGACTTGCTGCAGCGGACCGTTGGTCCGGTGAAGCAGGCCTTGAGCGACGCCGGCATTTCGGCGGACAAAATCGATGAAGTCGTTCTGGTCGGTGGCTCGACCCGCATTCCGCGGGTCGTGGAAATCGTCAAGGGCCTCTTCAACGGCAAAGAACCGCACAAGGGCGTTAACCCGGACGAAGTGGTGGCGGTCGGCGCGGCCATTCAGGGCGGCGTATTGGGCGGCGAGGTGAAAGACATCCTGCTGCTCGACGTGACTCCGTTGTCGTTGGGCGTCGAAACCCAGGGCGGCGTAATGACCGTCTTGATTCAGCGCAACACGACCATTCCGACGCGCAAATCGGAAACGTTCTCGACTGCCGCGGATAATCAGCCGTCGGTCGAAATCCACGTGCTGCAGGGCGAACGCCCGGTAGCCAGCGGAAATCGAACGCTGGGAAAATTCCAACTGGTTGGAATTCCTCCTGCGCCGCGCGGCGTGCCGCAGATTGAAGTGACGTTTGACATCGATGCCAACGGCATCTTGAATGTCGCGGCCAAGGACAACGCCACTCAAAAGGAACAGAAGATCACCATCACGGCCTCCAGCGGCCTGAGCAAGGAAGAAGCGGATCGCATGAAGAAGGAAGCCGATTCCCATGCGGCCGAAGACAAGGCCAAGCTGGCCGAAGTGGAAGCGCGCAACCGGCTCGACAATCTGGTCTACCAGACCGAGAAAGTCGTGAAGGATAACCGCGACAAACTCGCCGAATCGGACGTGAAGTCCGCCGAGGACGCGATTGCCGAAGCGCGCACTGCTCTGAGCGGCAGCGACGTGGAGAAGATGAACGCCGCAGTCGATAGCTTGACCAAAGCCTCGCACCACATCGCCGAGACGATGTACAAGGCGCAGCAAGCGTCAGGCGCGGCAGCGGGTGCCAGTGCGGACGGCGGCGGTCAAGCCGGCGGCGCGGGCGCCAACAACACTCCGCCACAAGGCGACGTAGTCGACGCCGAGTTCGTGGATGTTGACGATTCCAAGAAGCCTAACTAAAACCGCGCAGCGGTTTCGAACAGGGGCGGGTCTGCGATCCGCCCCTCGTTTTTTTTGAACGGCGGCAAATTGAAGTATCGTTTTTGATGACGCCGGCACTAAGCGGCGCACTGACCAAATGGCTACTACCACCAAACAAGATTATTACGAGCTTCTGGGAGTTCCGCGCAAGGCGCCAGTGAAGGACATCCGCGCGGCCTACCGTAAACTCGCGCGCAAATATCATCCCGACCTGAATCCCGGCGATAAATCGGCCGAGGAAAAATTCAAACAGATTCAGGAAGCCTACGAAGTTCTTTCCGATACCAAAAAACGCCAGCTCTTTGACCAGTTCGGTTTCAACACTCCCGGCCAAGGTGGATCTCCGTCTCCGGGCTCGGGCGGTTATGGCTACGGTGGGGCTGCACCCGAGGACGTTCCCTTCGATTTTGGCGGATTTGATTTTGGCGGGGCCGCTTCCGGCGGAGGCACCAGTTTCCGGGATTTGTTTAGTCAGGTTTTTCGCGGCCAGGGTGGCGGCGCGCAGCCCGGCCACGAACGCGAAGAGGGGACCGATCTCGAATTTCAGATCGATATCACTTTTGCCGAAGCCATGAAAGGCGCGGTGAAGAAAATCAGTTTCACGCGGCTGGATACCTGCACCGCTTGCCACGGCTCGGGCGTGCAGCCGGGCGATGAAAAAAACTGTCCGAGTTGCGGGGGCTCCGGGCGCGTTACGCAGGTTAGCGGCAAAATGAAATTCCAGGTTGCGTGCCAGCGCTGCGGCGGCACCGGAAAGCTGCACACGGTTTGCAAGAATTGCAACGGCGATGGCCGCGTGCCGCGCGTCGAGTCGCTCGACGTGCGTATCCCTCCGGGCGCGCAGACTGGCTCGCGCGTGCGGGTCGCCGGACGCGGCAACGCCGGGCTGCATGGCGGACCTCCGGGCGATCTCTACATCGTCATGAAAGTGGAACCGCATCCGTTCTTCGATCGCCGCGGTGACGACCTTTATTCGGTGGTGCCCATTACCGTCACCGAGGCTTCACTCGGCGCGAAGGTGGAAGTTCCGACGATCGATGGACGGTCACAGGTGCGCATTCCGCCCGGGACCAACAGCGGCAAGAAATTGCGCTTGCGCGAAAAAGGCGCGCCGTCAATTCGTCAGGCGGGGAAGCGCGGCGATCAGATTATCGAAGTTCAGATTATTGTTCCGAAGCCGGAAGACGAGCGCGTGCGGAATCTTTTGAAGGAATTAAGCAAGCTGGATCCGGAAGATCCGCGCCGCGAAATTTTCGAGAAGGCAACGGTCTAGCGAGCGGCACCTGTAGCGGCCGGCTTCAGCCGGGCAGATTTTGAATTGGTTTTTGAATTGCGAAATGTAAGGCCGAGGAAATCGCAGCATGGTCGCCAAAACACGCAAGAAAGCGAAAGCCGGTTACATGATCAGCGCGGTGGCGGAGATTTACAAACTGCACCCGCAAACGCTGCGGCTCTACGAGCGCGTTGGCCTGCTGAAACCATCGCGCTCGCAGGGGAACACGCGGTTGTACACGGACGAGGACCTCGAACGGCTCGAAGTGATTTTGAATCTCACGCGGGAACTCGGCGTAAATCTCGCGGGCATCGAAATTATTCTGAACATGCGCGACAAAATGTCCCAGATGCAGTCGCAGATGGAAGCGTTTACGCATTTCGTACGCAACGAAATGGCGCGCAATTTCAACGCCACGGATCAGCTCAAATCCCGCAACGCCATCATCCGCACGACCCCGCGCCAAGCCATCCGCGTCCAGAAATAATCGGTCTTCGAATTTCCACATCGCCGAAGAATTTTGCACAAGCGTGCGTGCTTGCGCTCTCCCGATACCGCGCTTATTCTTCCTCTATGGCTCAGCCCGATTGCCCTCACTGCCAAGGCAGCGGATGGAAAGTTGTCGAGCGCACCGAACAAGGCGCGCAGCGGCTCTCCGCCGACAAACCAGGCTCGGTTGCGCAAGGCGCACCGAATTTAGTCTGGGCCGTGCCCTGCGACTGCACTACTGGCGATCGCACTGAGCGCGCCTTGCAGCGCGCCCGCGTCCCCGAACGCTACCGGCATTGTGATTTCGACAATTACGAGACCGACAACGAAATCGAAAACGTCACCCGCGAGCAACTCGCCGCCTACAATCGCAGCCTGAACCAGGCGAAAATGTTCGTGCAGCGCTTCGCCCAGGAATATTCTCCGGTGCCCGGCATGCAGAGCGAACACGGCATCCTGCTGATGGGCCCGTGCGGCGTCGGCAAAACTCACCTCGCTGTTTCCGCGCTGAAGACGATCGTCCTGCGCGGCCATAGCGGCCTCTTTTACGATTATCGTGAATTGCTCAAAGCCATCCAGGACAGCTACAATCCCGAAAATCAAGCCACGGAAATGAGCGTGCTCGAGCCGGTGCTGAAAACCGAAATTCTGGTGCTTGATGATGTCGGTTCCAGCAAGCCGTCGCCCTGGGCGCTCGAAACGGTTGGCCATGTGCTTAACACGCGCTACAACGAAAAACGCGTCACCCTGCTCACTACAAATTTTCTCGATTCGGATGCGGCCAGCGCCAATCCTTCGCTGCAGCCGCCGCGGGTCGCCGGGATGCGCAGCCCGACCATCGAAGATTCACTGACCGAACGAGTCGGCAAACGCATCCGTTCACGCCTGTATGAAATGTGCCGCACCCTCGAGATTTATGCACCCGATTACCGGAAGGAAATTCGCCACGCTGGCCGGGTTCGCTCCTAATCCTCGTATCAATTCTTGATGTATTCCCGTTGAAAATCCTGAGCGAATCTGGATTTTTCACGGCCGCGTTTCGCGCCATGGTTTTGTTGACAACGCGCAAACCGGGCGGGTATCATCCTCAGGTTAGAACCGCTCGAGCGTGGGCGTTCTATCCCCTTCATTGCTCCAAACCCAGCGGGTGGAGTAACCGATAACCGAACTATCGGCAAACAGGGCACGAATCCGCACGGAGGCCGCTCCCAATGTCACCCGAACACGACCTAAATCAGTCAACCGCCGTATCCGAGAACGCAGCAACCGATTCATCATCTGAAAATTCCGCGCCGCCAAATCCGACAGCCAGTCGCGCGGTCGCCAGCTCCGAATCCGGGGCTGTTGGCGCAGGTGCCGCTACAGCTGTAGCGCGCGCGCCCGAACCGCCAGCGGAAGTCCATCCCGACGTTTCGGTCGAAGCTCCGGCTCCCGTCGCCGCCGCTCCTGAAGAGATCGTTTTCCCGGTTTCTCAGGATGCGCCGACCGAAGCGTTGAAGCCCTTCGTCGAAGAGGCTCACGCTGAAGCGCCGAGCGCCGCCGCAACGGAAGTGCATGCCGCGGTGCCTGCTGAGGTGGTTGCCAACGCGCCCGCCGAAGTACCTTCTGACCCTCACGCCGAAATTCATGCCGAAGGCGAAGCCGTCGAATCGAACGAAACCATGGACCAGCTCATGGAGCAGTTCGCTGTTCCCGAGCCGGTCGTTCCTGAAGGCGAAATTTTTGACGGCCACGTGATCGCCGTAACGGACGCCGGCGTGATCGTCGACGTCGGCGGCAAATTCGAAGGCTTGGTCCCCGCGCAGGAGTTTCTTGATTCGGGCAGCCCCATCGAATTCGGCAAGGGTCAGACCATCGAAGTCGAACGGCTCCACGCGCAGAAAGATGGCTACGTTCTGCTGTCCCACACGCGCGCACATCGTCGCCGCGTCTGGGAACGCATCGAAAAGGCCTACAAAGAACACACCACCATCACCGGCAAAGTTACCGAACGCATCAAGGGCGGGCTGGTCGTCGAAATCGGGGTGCGCTCGTTCCTTCCCGCGTCGCAGATTGAATTGCGTCCCGTTCACGACCTCGACGCCTGGAAAGGGAAAGACCTCGAGGTTCGCGTCCTCAAGCTGAATCGTAAACGCGGCAACGTCGTCGTCAGCCGCCGCGCCATTCTGGAAGAAGAGCAAAAGTCCAAGCGCGACACGCTGATGGGTTCGCTGGCCGAAGGCTCTATCGTCACCGGCAAAGTGAAAAACGTCACGGATTACGGCGTGTTCGTCGACCTTGGCGGTATGGACGGTCTGCTCCACGTCAGCGATCTGGTTTGGGGCCGCGTTCCGCACCCGTCGTCGATCGTCAAAGCCGGCGACGACCTCGAAGTCCAGATCCTGAAATTCGATAAAGACAAGCAGCGCATTTCGCTGGGCCGCAAGCAGCTCCTGCCCGACCCATGGGCCACCGTTCCGGAACGTTTTCCCGTCGGCACGCGAGTTACGGGCAAAGTCGTCGGCGTCACCGATTACGGCGCCTTCATTCAGATTGAGCCCGGCGTCGAAGGCTTGGTGCACGTCAGCGAAATGAGCTGGTCCAAGCGGACCAAGCATCCTTCGAAGGTCGTGAAAGCCGGCGACGATGTAGAAGTGGTCGTGCTCGAAGTCAAAACCGATCAGCGCCGCATCTCACTCGGCCTGAAGCAGACGCTGGCCGATCCCTGGAGCGCCGCCGCGGAAAAATATCCGGTCGGCACCATCGTCACCGGACGCATTCGCAACCTCGCCGACTTCGGCGCTTTCGTCGAAATCGAAGAGGGCATGGAAGGCTTGATCCACATCAGCGACGTTAGCTGGACCGAGCGCATCAAGCATCCCAGCGAGAAATTCAAGAAGGGCGATACGGTCGAAGCTAAAGTCCTCAAAGTTGATTCGGAGAATCGGCGTCTCTCCCTCGGCGTCAAGCAGGTCAAGGACATCTGGGCCAATTGGTTCACCGAGCATAAAATCGGCGAAATCATTAAAGGCAAAGTTGCCCGCACGACCGACTTCGGCGCTTTCGTTGAACTCGCCGAAGGCATTGAAGGACTTTGCCACGTTTCTGAAATCGAAGAACGCCGCCCGAAGGGCGACCGCGACAAGGGTGGCCGCGATGCTGCTCCGCAACAAGCCAAGGCTGCTCGCGGCGCGCGCGTCACAGCTGTTCTCGTCGCCGGCAACGAATACGATTTCAAAATTTTGCGCCTCGAACCCGAGCAGCACAAAATCAGCCTGAGCTATCGCGCGGCGCAAAAGCAGGTCGAGCGCCAGGAAATCGAAACATTTAAATCCGCCGTAACGCGTTCGCCCAAATCGTCGCCAAACGCGACCATTGGCGACGCGATCAAGGCCAAATTGCAGTCGGCCTAAACGGGCCGCCTCGCGTAGCGCAAAGAATCAGCACAAGGAATCGAGCGGTTTGGCCAGTGCGGGGGCGTCCTGGCATACCGTATTTCCCACGAAATTCATTTACCTTGCGCTAGATTGATGATATCCAAGGACATGCGTCGCCCCGCCCCAGCGCGCTACAGATTTCAGCGGCTATATTTTTCATAGGAGACTCTCATCCATGGCAGACCCTGCCGGAGAGCACGCCATCAAAGAACACACCATGACCAAGGCGGAACTGGTCGAAGAGGTCACTCGCGTCACGGAACTGCCGCGCAAGGAATCCGAAGCGGTGGTCGAAACCATCTTCGAAAGCATCATCGCCGCCTTGCAGTCCGACGATAAAATTGAAATTCGCGGGTTCGGCAGCTTCCGCACGCGCCAGCGCCGCGGCCGCACCGGACGCAACCCGAAGACCGGCGCCAAAGTCGAAGTCCCGCCGAAAAAAATTCCCTACTTCAAACCCAGCAAGGAACTGAAAGACTACGTGAACAATCCGCGTCCCGTACACGCCCCCG
>DASWVE010000003.1:0-1863 GCA_036401315.1 Candidatus Acidiferrales bacterium | reverse complement strand
GTTTTCTCGATCGGAGAGTGGCTATGGACGACGTCAATGGTGCCACCTGTCGTGAGGGCACTTCGGATCGCGTCCTTGGTGATCTGCTGCATCTGCTTTGGCGAGTTGCTGTGTGCCTCCAGAAGCTTCTTCTGACGCGCGGTCGGCGCGAAAAATTCTTCGACCATCGCGGCGAAGCCGTCGGTGTCCAGCGCCGCGAGGACCTTCGCCTGGAGGTTTTTGTCGGCTTGGATCATCTTGACGAAAGCCCGAACGGTCTCGGGCGTGAGTTTCTGGCGAAAGTCGGGCGTCTGCGCCTGGTATACGGCTTTTGACAGGGGCACGGGCGTCTCCTCTGATGAATCCGGTCTGGTGTGCGGTCATCCGCTGATTTGGCTCGGTCTGCAGGCCGATCGTCATGGACAGCAAGACGCTAGTTTCCGGTGCGACGTTGCGTCCTTAAGTTGCCCTTACATTTGGCTTAGCTTTCTCTTAGTGTCTGTCCGGGGAGAAATTGAATCCTATGAATCATTTGTGATTCAATGGAGGCGGCCTGATTCGGAGGGATCGCCGATGTGGACGAATGAAAATCGTGCGCAGTATGACCGCAGCCGTTTGCGCTATCCGAGCGACCTGACCGACGACGAATGGAAACTGGTCGAACCGTTGATCCCACCAGGCAAGCGCGGTGGCGACAAACGCACCGTAATCATGCGCGAGATTGTGAACGGCCTCATGTATATTCTCTCCACCGGTTGTCAGTGGCGGGCGATCCCGAAAGACCTGCCGCCGCGCTCGACGTTGTACGATTATTTCGACCTGTGGAGTTGGGATGGCACGCTCGATCTCATCCATCATGAGCTCTATGTAAGATGCCGCGAAGCGATTGGCCGGGAAGCCAGTTCCACCGCCGCCGTCATCGACAGCCAAAGCGTCAAAAGCGCTGAAAAAGGGGGGCTTCGATCGATCCGCCGGGCTACGATGCGGGCAAAAAAATCAAGGGCAAGAAGCGGCACATTCTCGTCGATACGGAAGGCCTGTTGATGCATGCCATTGTTCACGCTGCTGACATTCAGGATCGCGACGGCGGCGCATTCGTCATGGCGACCATGTTCGGCAAGTATCCGTTCCTGATGAAACTCTACGCCGATGGCGGCTATCAAGGCCCGCTGTTTCGTCGCGCCGTCGCAAAAATATTGGCGCGGGTGAATGTGGAAATCGTCAGGCGTTCCGATCACGCAAAAGGATTTGTCGTTCTCCCGAAGCGGTGGGTCGTCGAACGAACGTTCGCATGGCTCGGGCGGTGCAGACGTCTCGCCAAAGATTGGGAGAATCTCAATCGCAAGGCGCTCGCATTCTTGCGCCTCGCTTCAATCCGGCTCATGCTGAGAAAACTATGCAATCCCGCATGATCTCTCCGGACAGACTCTAAGAAATTGCAATCCTTCGACTGCCAAGCCTTCACCGTCCAGATTACCAGCAGCATAGCGTTCGTCGAGGAACAGTTCGAGTGCTGCCCGGCGCGCATCGGACACGTCCGCCCCACGATTTATCATCAAATAGGTTTCCCAGGCGCGGTCCGCGGCAGCACGAGCCGTCCTGGTAGACATCCGACGTCTCCCCTTCGCGGCTGGTATTCCAAATTGCCATTTTTTCCCGATATACTTCAATCAAAAAGATTCAAAAAGACCCACTTAAAAATGAGCGAGCAAAGCCGGGTCCATTTGCTGAGCGAAATCCGGCTCGCTCGTGGCAGACGCCAGTTTAAGGCGCCAGTGAGATGTTCTCGATACCGAAAACTAGCCTAAGTTGCGTACTGCCGACTTCCTCAAATTGGCCCTAGGTTGGGAAGGTGGCACCGAATGATTGTGCGAGCGTTCTCCC
>DASWVE010000002.1:0-8161 GCA_036401315.1 Candidatus Acidiferrales bacterium | reverse complement strand
ATCCAGCGCCGTCATGTAGCAAGATTTCTGGTGAAGGTCCACTCCTACGTGGATCATCGCGTGCCTCCTATGGGTCTGTGCTTCGAGCACGATCGTACCCCCGGGAGGCACGCCTGTTTTCATACCATCTGAGGAGCGCCTCTCGCGACGAAGAATCTCATCCATGCTCCCGCACTAGCATCATTACGACGAAGCCGCACTCGACGTAATGACCCGCACGACGCAATACTGGATGAGATTCTTCGCTGCGCTCAGAATGACGATGATGTAGGCATCGCGCTCGTCGCAGGATTTGCGGCGGTGTATCCTCTCGCGAAGGATAGGTCCCTTGAATGCCAATGCACGATCCGGCTCCGCCGCCAGAATTCACGCCACCGCAAACCCGCCTTTGGCCGTCATCCAGAGGAGCGCACTTCGCGACGAAGGATCTCTCTTCGATTGCAGCGCAGCCAAGATGTCAGCGCCGATCCCTCCACGTAACCGCGAGTCTACCGCGCGGACGCCGCCGCCAGATGCGCAGCCTGCGCCTCGCGCAGAATCCGCGTAACGTCACCCCAATTGTCCGCCCGCAGCGCAGCCGGACGACCCACGTTATGCGGCGCGGTAAAAAGAATGCCGGCGCCAATAAAATGCTCGAAATGCCGCGGTCGATCATCTACCAGAAAATCCGCGTTCAAGATGCTCTTATCCCCGCAAAACACGTAATGACTCGACGGAATAAACGGAAAATACTGCTTCAGCCACTGATATTTCGCGTCGAACGACGACGGCACATCCATCGCCGCGCTGGCGATAAAAATCTCAAAATCCGCCGAAAGTTCGCGCAACGCCTCCTGCCCGCCTTCCATCAATTCCAAGTCCGCGAAAAAAGTCCGGTCGTGGTGCATATCCTGAAACACCGCCTTCATCTCCGGCGTCCACCCGTCCGCGCCGAACACCGTGTCGAGCCCCTCCCGCGCAATCTGCTCCTTGGTGATGTTGCTCCCCGTGCGCGCATTGTAAGCGCGCAGCGTTTTGCCGAAGGCGTCCGCGATGACTTCGTCCATGTCGACCGCGATGCGCAGCTTGCGCGGCGTCGGCGCGATGGCACTTTGCGGCGCGACGTTCGTCGCGGCGACGCGCAACTCGCGCGGCGCGGCCGGCGAAGACACCGGCGCAGACGCCGCTGCTGCCGCAGCCGCGTTGACTTCATTCGACGCGCTCGAGTCCGCCGCGGCGAGCGCCGCGCGCCGATTCGGATGCGTCACCTTCATGAACGTACCGACGATCACCAGCACGCTGGTGACCGCGTTGGCCCAAATGATCGCCGGCGCCCCAATCATCAGCCCATAAGCCAGCCACAGCAGGCAGCCCGAAAGGTAAATGAACAGCATCCCGAACGAAAGGTCCGCGCCGCCCTGCTTCTTGATCTTGAAAATCTGCGGGACAAACGAAAGCGTAGTGCACAGCGCCGCAAGCGAGCCAATCCAGACTGCGATACCCATGCTAAATCCTCGATGGAATTATTTCGCGGCATCGTCAAGCCGCAACGTCGCGCGAATTATTTTGTAGTTTAAGTGTACAACGCGGCGGGAGGAAATGCGGCGAGTCGTGCGGTGCGGCTGTGCGCGGGTCGCACGGTGCGGTTTTGCGCTTTTTGTTTTGCGCTGCGCCTACGGTCCATCCGGCTCTGCCGCCGAACGCTCCGCCTTGGCGCTATTTGTTTTTGGCTGTCATCCAGAGCGCAGCGAAGGATCTCTCTTCGATTGCAGCCCGGGCAGCCGTCGCGCGTGTTACGCGCAAACGCGCTCCTTAGTCCGCCGGCGGCGGTTGCGGCGCAGCAGCAACGCGCGGCGTAATCGCCGCGAAGTTGCGCGGGTCTTTGGCCCGCGCGTTCTGCAGCAAATTCCAGTCATACTGGAATTCCAGCATAGTCTCCCGGCTATGCTTCGGACTCTTCAATTCATAATCCATGCGCGCCAGCAGAATCTGCGCCGCGACGCGCTCATTCGACCCCGCCGCAAAAATATTACTCGCGCTGATGCCCACCTTCTCGCTCGCCTCGGCGTTCGGCAGCGTCATCCACAGCGCGCCATCCGCGTCGACGCTCAGCGTCGCCACCCGCCCCAGCTTCTTGAACGTGCCCTTCAACTCCGCCTGATCCGCGATGGTCTCGTTGCTGATCGCGTCCGCCACCAAATTATTGAACTGCCGCTGATACTCCGCCCACTCGTCCTTGCTGCCCAGAATCGCGTACTTCTCCCGCGCCTCTTCCGCGCGCAGCTCCTCCACGCTAACCACGTACTTCGAAGCGTCGACCGGAGCCGGCGCGTCGGACTTTTGCGCCGCCGCACTCCCCGCCATCGAAATCGTCTTCGCGCTAGCGGCCGCGGCGACGGTCCCCGTCCCCGCACCAGTCCCCGGCGCCGCATCATCATCGCCATCCGGCGCATCATCGTAAAACGCATCATCGACGCCCACCGCATCCACCGACGCGTGCGCCTCATACTGATGCTCCGGGTTAAATCTCCCCGTCACCACATACGTCGTAAACGCCGCCGGTATTCCCTGCCACGCAAACACTCCCAGCGGAATCAGAAATTTCTTCGAATGATAAATTTCCTCCGTCCCGCTGCGGCACTCATACGAACGCTTGATCGTCCCCGGCACCTGAGCAAAATGCAGCACCCGCAAATCCAGCTCCGGATGCTCGTCGCCATACTTCGTAAACGAATGCGCCGCCGCCTTCGGGCTGGTAATAAAAAAATCATTAATGTAATCCGGTTTCACCGCGCCGGGAAAATAAGCATTCAGCACCAAACGCGTAAAATCCGCGCAGTTCCGGGTCACGCCATTAAAATGATTGTGATTCTCCCGCGCATTAAATTCCGCGATCAGCGCCCGGTCCTGCTCCACCGAAGTCTTCACCACAAAAATGTATAGGCTGCGCTCCAGCGTCGCGCCCACCATCTCCCGCCATTCCGCGCCATTGCTGGTGCGGCATTCTTGGCCTGCGCACATCCCGGTCAGATATTGTTCGCGGTAGCGCTCTTCCAGCGCCGCCTTAATCTGTTTCGAACTCACCAGCGGCCGGTTGCGCGGATCCTCCACGCCGTACAGGTAAATGTTCAGCGGCACGATGTTCCATTCATACGGCTGATCTTCGCCCAACGTCGTGTAGTTGCTCACCACCGACCCCTGCTCGCCCGCCCGGCACAAACGCATCTTCACCGGCGAATTATCCGGGCACACCCGCGAAAGATAAATCGCGCTGTGTCCCGACCCCGTAATCCGCGCCACGCTGGTGTCCAGCGATTCGTTCAAAACCACCCCAGCATCCGCCGCCGCCGGACGCGCGAATATCGACCCCAGCAGCAAAGCCACCACCGCCGCAAAAATCCCCACCGACCCAGAATCTCGCCGCCGCCAGGCGCGCCCCCCCACCGGCACAAGGATGCGGTTCGTCAGCAGTTCTCCCAACAAGTGAAGCCTCCGTAAAGCGCGGTCTTTCGTGGTGCAGTGTTGCCTGGTGCGAAGTCTCGGTGCGATGTCTCGTGTACAAAGTCCTGCTACAAACTGCGGTTTTTAGAGCGCGGGCGACCCACCGTACGACCCATAAATGATCGCGCCGAGAATTGCGTCTTGCAATGGGTAGAACCCCTAAAATGGGGAAAAGTTGCGTAGTATACACGGAATAACTAGCCTATTTTCAGCAGTTTAGACGTACCGACGGCGGGTTTTGGGCCGGCAATTCCGGCGCAGGAAGGACGCGCCGTTCTCCCTGTAGGGGCGGGTCTAAGACCCGCCCGCCGTGCGTTTTAACCCTCCCCACCCTCCCCGGCGGGCATCACAGCCCAGTCAGAAAGTGATTTTCGCCTCAATGTCGGTGGCAGCGATGGGTTAGCATGGACGGGCTTGGGTGACTGCGGCCCAGACCGAATTACTCAGGTGGGGCCTGTCGCTGCGATTAGCGGTGCGGCCCCTTTTTTATTTTCGGGAGGCAGTATAGATGACGGCAACTTCTTACTGCGCTCGTAGGCGTTGGCGCTGAAGGCGTGAGGGCCGGAATGTCTGCTGATGTTAAGTACGCGTTGATGTGGTCGGCGGTGTCGGTGGTGGTGGCGTCGTTTGTGGTTTTCGTCGTCAGTCCCGGTGGCCTCGAAGATAAGTTTGCAAACTTCAGTGGACTGATGCCCGGCTTTCTCGTGGCGTCTTGGCTGTCTCAATTCGTCAACGGGAATCGGCCACATCCGGTACTCGACCTCACGCTCTTTCCCATCATTATCGGCGCCAGCTATATTTGGTATTTCTTATTGAGCTTCACCGCGGTGAAGCTTTTTCGCTTTGTACGGCGGCGCAGGTCTTCCACATAGGGGTTTGAGGATCCGCCGCGCACCCGCCGCACGTCTCACCCCTCCCGACCCTCCCAACGAGATCCCGGCACCGTCACAAATGATTTTCGCCTTCACTGTCGTTGGCAGCGATGGGTTAGCATGGACGGGCTTGGGTGACTGCGGCCCAGACCGAATTACCCAGGTGGGGCCTGTTGCTGCAATCCGCGGCGCGGCCCCTTTTTTTCATTGAGGACTGGCGATGAATTTGGAAAACGCTAAGTGGTGGCAGCTCTTGCTTGCTGGAATTGGATTTTTCCTTCTGGCAATTTTGTTCGGCCCGGCTGCTGAGCAACAGGGTCACCGAACCTTCGTGGGGTCACTAGTTTCTCTTTTCGCAGCGTCAACGGCTCTGGTTTGCCTGGTTTTGGGAGCGGCCCGCCTAGCGAAGTCGATCGCCGCTAGAATTTCGAAGTAGATGAGGGGTCTTGTGCGGTGGAGCGATTCCTCGAGACCGTGCGTCGGGATAAGCGGGACGCAGCGGAGTGTGACGGTCTAAATTTGCCCCCCTGCGTCATGCTCGTATTTTTGGGGCGCAAATGATCGCCCGAGGCATGGTAACGTGTTAGTACATATAAATCAGGAGCCAAACCTCAAAACGGGCGCCACCTGCGGCGATCCTGAATTTAGATTCCATGGAGCAACGCATGGACGAACCACGATGAGGAATGATGCCAAGGCCGAAGTTCAGCATTATGTTCCGAAGCTACTGCTACGCTTGCACGTAAATACAACGGACGCGAAAAAAGGGGCCGAGCAAGTCTGGTGCTTTGACAAACTCACTGACAAATTATTTTCGCCGAATATCAAATGCGTATTCGCTGGCTCACGTTTTTACGAAATCGAACTCGGAGGACAAACTATCAGTCTCGAAGAGCCGCTAACCCACCTTGAAGCCCAAGTGGCGCCTGTCTTAACTCGTCTCATTCGGTCGCGCAAACTTCGCGAAATAACGATCGCGGAGCGTGCTTTAATATCGCGATTCTGCGCTGTGCAATTCGTTCGCACGGAGAGCCTGCGACAGCAGATAAAGAGCCTAGATCAAGGGATTGCTGATGCGCTAGCAAAACGGGGCCTAGTTCAGCCGGGCGCATCGAATCTTAAATCGTTGACAGACGAAGAGGTCAAGGCACTTTCCCTACAAATGTTGGTTGAGGCACCTGAAACGTACGGGCCACATTTCATGAACAAACATTGGTATCTAATCGACGCCACAATCGACGACCCATTCCACTTAGGCGACCAACCAATAGCTGTCGACAATGATTTCAACCCTGAGCTCGGGCTCGCTTCGCCCGGTGCTTCCGTTTACCTGCCACTCTGCCCTACCCTCTGTTTAGTCATGCTCGATTCCACGGTCTTCGCTGGTCTCTTACGAGATGAAAAGAGATTTCGCAAGAAGAGCCGAAAGACCGAAAAACGAATGTATCGCCACGCTTGGACGGAGCGAGGAGCTGCGGCAATCCGAGAGATGCAAGAGTCGCGCGAAACAGTCTTTGGGTTAGTCAATGCAATCAGAACTGGAACTAGCTGTGAGTACGACGACCGAGTTGTCACGCGCGCTAATGCATTGCAGATTATGTACGCAACCCGATGGATAGTTTCGTCTCGACCAAATTTTGACCTACCGAAGCGAATGATCGCGAATAATGAGAAATTCCGTCGGGGACCGAAGTACGGGGTTGTTTGAGAGAATGTGTCAGCGAGATCTGAATATCGCGTGGGCCCTTTACAAGAGGTGCCGCTGCTATTTTAGAATTACGGTCGTTTCTCTATTCAGTCGGACGACCATTTTGGAATCTGGCATTTCACGAAGCGCTCCAGTTCCCTTTATTTCATCGCCGGTGATTTTGCCTTCGATGATCAAGTGAAAGTTCCCTGGAATTCCAAGAACGTTCGAGATGTCTGGGTTGAAGTTCTTTACAAAAACCTCGGCGGTCACGGCATCGCCGCTCACCCGAAAAGTCCCGACATATAGATATGCACTATCTCCACCCAATATCTGGCTATTGCGGAATACAGCAACTCCTCCCCCGGTGCCTGATGGACCTTGGAACTGTACTACCCAGAGACCGTCGATCATTGCGCTCCTCCACTAAGCCTTCAGTAAGTTTTCAAACTCCGTGAGTAGATGTAAATGAGCGCTGGTTTGAATGGGTGCCTGTGAAAAATAATGATCATAAGAGAACGGCGAGGGGATTTTCCTCTCAATTCTAAGTTGGGATGGCGCGCCCAGTTTGCCCGTGTCTTCTGTCCAGAAATTCATTGCCGCCAATTCAAATGTTCGAACCTGGCCGTCTGCCGCCCTGGCGATAGAATTAAAAGATGCGAGAAATTGAGATAGGCGCGGGTTGATTGCAACCAGTGACGCATTCATTTCAAAATCAATCTGACTTACAAATCCATTTCGGACTCGATGCGGCTTACTTAGGCCGCCCTCAGTCGTAAGCCAGTTGATAAGATCGTCGAGGAACGCTGTCGAATCGTCAGTCGACGACATCGTCTCGGCTACGAAACCGTCCGAGTAAATCGTTACACTGACCAGAACAAGTGTTCCTTTGGAGTTTAAAAACCGACCCGCCTTGAACGGGAGCCCTTTCTGCCCGTCGACATCGAGAATATTCTTGGGAAACTGTACGAACTGGTATCTTTTTGCGACGCCGGCGAGCGCATCATCCAAGTTCTTCCCTTGCGGGTTCATCGTGACGAAATCGAATAAGCGAATTGCACGGGCCAACCCAATATATAAAACTTTCAATTCAAGCCTGCTCTTGACTCTACGCTGGATTCCGCACTCCCAAACCCTTCCGGCACTTTGAGTCTCCCGGGATTCTGGTACGAGCCCAACTGCGGGATCGAGTCAACGATGGTTACCGAACGGCTCGCACCGGAAGGTAAAATCGTCACGTTGTAAGAGTCAGACCCTAAAAGTCGGGCAAATAGAAGCGGCTCAACAAAAACCGGATCAGCAAGTACCTTCCTTTCCTTTGGTAAAGTTTGGGTTTGGAAAGACTGCGGCATAAATATGCGCACGGCGATTAGGGTGCTTGCGACGACCACGGCGCTCCCGCCCAAGGAAGCCAGTACACAGAGAAAAAAAACGGACATTATCCGACCCTCCCGAACATCGCTAGAATGCATGCAGGAAACGTCACGGCGACGACTCCTAGTGTCAACGCTAGCGTCCCTCGCTTCCAATCTGAAATCAAACCTAACTGTGGTCCTCGCTTGTTTATCAGGGTGACAGAAATTCCAATAATAACTTCGATAAGCAATAAGATCGCGAGATAGGGACTTTCGAGCTTAATGTTCGGGAAGGTCGCCCCAGCAATTCCTAGACTTAAACTGCAAAGGTCAAGGCTGGCTGCAGCTAAAATGGCCCATACGCCTTCCTCGCCACCGGCTGCGCGGAACAAAATGAACACAACGAGAGCCAAGACGGGGACGACAACGGAGGATAGTATTAAAAGAAACATACCTATTCGCGAACTCTAACTTAACTGCAAGCCGTAATCAAAACTATAATAAGTCTTTATATCATTATCGTTAATTTACGCGCCATACGTCGGGGTTAGCGATGAACAGCTTTCGGTCTAAGAAATTATGCTGCCGGAAAAATGGGTTTCACGGGTCGTAGATCGACTTCAATTTTGGGCCCAGATGATCCTGTGATCCTCGCGGTCAATGGGATCGTGGACTGCATCTACCGCTACGGCCTCGGTTCTTTTCTGCTGCACGCGATCTTCAGTCCTTAGCTTCAAACTCACCCACCACCGCGGCGGGTGTGTGGA
>DASWVE010000001.1:0-12671 GCA_036401315.1 Candidatus Acidiferrales bacterium | reverse complement strand
CCGGCCAACGCTGCAGAAGCGAACGGATCCGAATAATCCGTAACCAAAATAATATCGGCTACACAACACGAAAAACGCCCGGCTTTTGCCGGGCGTTTTTTATTTCAGGATGTGTTTGCTCCGGAAAACTAGCGGCGGGGGGCTTGTTCGACGCCCATGCGCTTGAGGCCTTCGTCGTAATACTTGCGGTAGGTGATGTCCCACTCTTCGGAGCCTTCCAGAATTTCTTTCTTTTGGGAGGCGATCTTGGTGCGGACTTCGGTGTCGACCTGCTCTTCGAGCTTCAAGAGTGAGGTGAAGATGTTGACGATTTCGTGGCGGATGGTATCGCGATCTTCGATGAAATCGACGTCGGGGCTGGCGACCAAAAAGTCGAGAACCCGGTGAGAAAGGCGGACGGTTTTTTCGCGGCTGAGTCGCATTAGCGGAGGATGAGCTTCCTTTCGCGAGCGAGCTGGCCCTTCACTTTTTTGTACATTTCCTGATAGGAAGCGCCGGAGGTTCGCATCTCGTCGGCGTATTTAGCCAGAATTTCGCGGACTTCTTCGTTGATGCGGTCTTCGATGGTGACTTCCTCGGCCATCACCTGGCGGACTTGGGTGGTGACGTTCTCCAGGTGCTTGACTTCAATCATCTTGCCGGCCACCAGGCGTTTGACGACTTCCTTGGCCATATAACCGACGTAGTCCCGGGACAGAAGCATTCAGTTGAGCTCCGCGATGAAAACGAGCTTTTGAGTTTAATGGCAGGCTGCGCGGAGTGTCAAGGCTGGGCGGATGAATCGAAAAATAGGAAAATCAGGAGGGAGGCGCTGGTGGATCGTTACGCTGGGGCGATGGTGAGGCTGTTTCGGCTAATGGTACAGAAGCGGTTCGCAACGCAAGTTCGGAACGCATTTGTTCCAGGCGCAGACGGTTCAACGATTGCGCCACGCTGGTAAGAGGATCGGGACATTCGCCACAGATCAGGATTTTCAAAGATGAAACCCCGGCACTGTACGACTTGAGTCCGCTCGTCCGACGCGATTTCTAGTTGCTGCTTAGCTCCGTTGCTTGGCTCCCTGCCAATGTGTTTGCGCGGAAGCGTACAACGAAGCGGAGCCAATGAAAACACCTGAAATCAAGGAGACGAGAATGACGGTCAGGGCGTCTTCGGGCGTCACCGCGTCAGGACGCATGATGAGACGCGTCAAAGTGAAAGCGAGGCCAAAATAGGTGGCGACGCATCCGACGACGAGGCCCAGAATTCCCCAAACCAACGGCACACTGTACCGGGCA
Source organism: Candidatus Acidiferrales bacterium (assembly GCA_036401315.1). Classification (GTDB taxonomy): domain Bacteria; phylum Acidobacteriota; class Terriglobia; order Acidiferrales; family UBA7541; genus Palsa-295. The sequence goes on along the minus strand of DASWVE010000001.1, from coordinate 11,394 downwards.
AAAAGTTTTACCTGTCTCACAGTTTCCCCCAAGCGGTGACCGCGTTGGAGCGATGATGCCACGGTGAAGTTTTCTGAACAGATGAACTTCCACGCTTCGTGCCCATTCGAATAACGGCGGAGATGCGGTACTGGGCGCGTAAATGTACGGATTCGCAGGGTTCGGCGGGTTCTGCTATCCTTGAAGGCCCGCGCGTAATTGCACCAAGCGGCAGCGGAAGTGAAAACCCACTTAGAGAGGACTGCGAAATTGACGCAAACTACTGTTTCAGCGCGTGATACCAAGCGCGCAGCTAATTTTAACGCGGGGCCGGGGGCGCTACCCTTGCCCGTGCTGGAACGCATTCGCGAGGAACTGACCGATTACCGAGGGACGGGTATGTCGGTGATGGAGATGAGCCACCGGTCGAAGGAATTCGAGGACATCATCGCGCGGGCGGAAGCGAAACTGCGGCAACTGATGGGGATTTCGGACGACTACGGCGTGATTTTCGTGCAGGGAGGCGGCAGCGCACAATTCACCATGGCGCCGATGAATTTGTGCGTGGCGGGCAAGCCGATTGATGTGCTGCATACCGGGATGTGGACGGGCAAGGCGATTTCAGAACTGAAGAAAGGGATTCCCTACCGGCTGGCGGTTTCGACGGAAGCGGAGAAATTCGTGCGAGTGCCGCGGGAGAGTGAGATTCAGCTCTCGGCGGACGCGTCTTATGTGCACATGTGCACAAACAACACGATCGAAGGTTCGCAGTGGAGCACGATTCCGGAGACCGGGGGCGTGCCGCTGGTGGCGGATATGTCGTCGGATATTCTTTCGCGGCCGACGGACGTGAATAAGTTTGGATGCATCTTCGCGGGAGCGCAGAAGAATTTGGGCCCTTCGGGAGCTACCGTGGTGATCGTGCGGAAGGATTTGGCGGAGCGGGCCGACAAGAATCTGCCGACCGTCTTGCAGTACCGGACGCATATTAAGGAGAAGTCGCTGTATCACACGCCGCCGACGTTCGCGGTTTACATCGTGGGACTGGTGCTGGATTGGATCGAAACTGAGGGTGGGGCGGCGGCGATCGAGAAGGCGAATACGGCCAAGGCTAAGGTGCTATATGACGCGATCGATTCGAGCAATGGTTATTACACCGGGCCGATCGAGAAGGATTCGCGTTCGAAGATGAATGTGACATTTCGGATTGCGGGCGGACATGAGGCGGTGGAGAAGAAGTTTGGCGCGGAATCGTCGGAGGCGAAGCTGATTGGTTTGGCGGGGCACCGGTCGGTGGGCGGGATGCGGGCTTCGCTTTACAATGCGGTGCCGAAGGCTGCGGTGGAGACATTGGTTTCATTTATGAAGGAATTCCAACGGAAGAATGGATAGGCGATTTTGCGGCCCGATCCGCCGGGTCGTTATAAAGATTTGACACAGAAGACACAGAGAAAGGCGGAGGGCGCGGAGATTTTCGCGCCCTCCGCTCGGACTAGATTGGCCAAGCATTCCTCGTTTCGCTCTAGAGCAATATCGATTGCCACACTGGTGTGGCAACTGCGCAACACTTCCCTTGACATCGCGATTTAGCCCCGTTAACGTCGAAATTCGATGGGAAACTCTCGACTATTGAGCGTTTTGGGCACTGTCCGCGCATTCGCATGTGTGTCGCGGCTGAACCTAGGCAGGCCGGCTGCATGAGCGCTCAGCGTTCAAAACGCAGCCGGCAGCTATGGCTGACCATCGGCGGAATTATCGTGGCGCTGTTGTCGGCTGCGGTGTTCACGCTGGGCTCGCTGAATTTCCCCCTGCGCCCGGAAGAAGGCAATACCTTCGTTATTTTCTTCGCCCTTTCCACAATTTTTGCAGCTGCACTGCTGGTGCTTACACTGATCCTGGCGCGCTCGCTTTTGCGGCTGTGGGCGGAGCGGCGCAGCGGGCAGATCGGGTCGCGCTTCAAAGTAAAAATGGTGCTGGTCACGCTGGCGATTTCGTCGCTGCCGGTGATATTTCTGTTCTTTTTTAGCTACGCCATTGTGAATCGCGCGCTGATTTCCTGGTTTCCACGTCCGCTAGAGATTGCGAACCAGGAGAGCCAGGACCTGGTGGACGACATGCGGGACGATATTGTCTCGCGGCTGAATGGCATCGCGGCAAACGCGGTGGAAAACGGCAAGCCGGATCAGGCGGACACGCAATTGGTGTGGTCGACCGATGCATCCTGGATGCTGACAGCGAATGGAGGGGCGACCGGAGTGGCGTATCAGAAAGCCGCAGCGACGAATGCCGCGCCAGCGAGCGTAAGACTGGAACCAATCGTTCCGGTGCTGGTGGAAAAACCGCCCGAAGGGCCGGAAATCTGGAGGGTGGGGAAGCAACTTTATCTTTCGGGAAGCGCTCCGCTGACCGAAGGGCGCTTTTATGTAGGCCGTGCGCTGCCGGACGATTTTCTGGACCGCTACTCGGAAGTTGAGGCCCAAACCGCGACGTACGCGCAGCAAAAACAGAACCTGCGCGCGTATAAACGAGAAATCCTGCTGGCGCTGATGGTGGTGACGCTGATCTTGATGTTCGTGACCATGTGGTCGGCGTTGTTTCTCTCGAAGCAAGTGACCGTGCCGATTCAGGGTTTGGCGGAGGCGACGCGAGAGATTTCGCGGGGCAATTTTGATCACCGCATCACGGTACAGGCGCAGGACGAATTGGGAACGCTGGTGCGGTCGTTCAACCGGATGACCGAGCAGCTGGGCGAGGGCCGGCGGCAGATTAATGAATTCACGCAGAGCTTGGAACAAGCGATCGAAGAGCGGGAACGCCGACGAAAATTGATGGAGGCGATTCTCGAAAATATTCCGACCGGGGTCATCTCACTGAATTCGGCAGGGGATGTTTCGCGAGTGAATTCGGCGGTGACGGCGATTTTGGGGGATTACGCGCGAGAGGCGCGGACGCTGACGGAACTACTGGGGGAAGACGCGGCGCGATCGGTGCTGCATTTGATGCGGCGGTCGTTGCGGATGGGCGGCGCGTCGCGGGAAATTGAAATTGCGACGTCGGGGCGGCTGGTGCGGGCGGCGGTGACGGTGAGTTCGCTGGGGCCGCGGAAGTCGAATCCGGGATTTGTGATCGTGATCGACGACCTGACGGATTTGTTGCGGGCGCAGAAGGCCGCAGCTTGGCAGGAAGTGGCGCAACGGATTGCGCATGAGATCAAGAATCCGCTGACACCGATTCAGCTTTCGGCGCAACGCTTGCTGCGTTACCTGGAACGGACGAAGTCGCGGCGACCGGATCATATTTCGAACGATCTCGAGAAATTGGTGGCGGAGTGTGCGGGTTTGATCGAGCGCGAAGTGCATACGCTGGAATCGCTGGTCGAGGCCTTTTCGCAGTTTGCGCGATTCCCTACTGCGCGGTTGGCTCGCGAGGATGTGAATTCGATCGTGTCGAGTGCGTTGCATTTGTTTCAGGGGCGGCTGGAATCGATCATGGTGAAGGCGGAACTAGCGGAGACTTTGCCGGCGGTGAAAGCGGACCGGGAATTACTGCGGCGGGTGATTGCGAATTTGATCGATAACGCGGCGGAGTCGATGGAAGGATCGTCGATTCGACGATTGCGGGTGGCGACGCGCGCCGAGGCTGAAGGCGACGCGGTAGAGATTATTATCGCGGACAGCGGGCATGGGATTTCGCCGGAGGATAAGGAACGGTTGTTTCTGCCGCATTTTTCGACCAAGGAACGCGGGACGGGACTGGGGCTGGCGATTGCGAGCCGGATCATCGCGGAGCATAACGGGACGATTCGGGTGGAAGACAATTTGCCGACTGGGACGACGTTTGTGCTGCGATTCCCTGCCGCCGAGGCGATTGTGACGCCGTCACCTGCCGGGACGTCGGCCGCGCCTGGAATTTAATTTTTCGCGGCGAAGAGATCTCATTAGAAGCGCCGCCGCGTTTGGCCCAGATATTTCTGGAAGGACTTCAAAGTAGATCATGCCGGCATCGATACTGATTGTTGACGACGAAGCGGGAATCCGCGAATCGCTGGGAGCGCTGCTGCGCGACGAGGGGTATGACGTCGCGGCCGTGGATTCGGGCGAAGCCTGCCTGGAAATTCTGGAGGAGCGGAAGTTCGAATTGGTGCTGCTGGACGTGTGGCTGAAGAAGCTGGACGGGCTCGACACCTTGGCGAAGTTGCGCGCGCACGACGAGGCGCCGATGGTCGTGATGATTTCAGGGCACGGCAACATCGAGACGGCGGTGCGGGCGACGAAGCTGGGCGCATTTGATTTCATCGAGAAGCCGTTGTCGCTGGAAAAGACGGTCTTGGTTGTGCGGAACGCGCTGGAATATTTGCGGCTCGAAGGCGAGAACCGTCGGCTGCGGGAAGAGCTGGAGGAGCACACGCAGATCCTTGGCGGCAGCGTGCCGATGAAAGCGCTGCGGCAGCAGATTGCTTTGACGGCACCTACCAACGGGCGCGTGCTGATTTACGGCGAAAGCGGGACCGGTAAGGAACTGGTAGCGCGGGCGCTGCATGCGAGCAGCCTGCGCCGCGAGAAACAATTTGTGGAAGTGAACTGCGCGGCGATTCCGGAAGAGCTGATCGAGTCGGAAATGTTCGGGCACCGCAAAGGCAGTTTTACCGGCGCGAGTGAAGATAAGATTGGAAAATTTCAGAAGGCCGACCGCGGGACGCTTTTTCTGGACGAAGTCGGGGACATGAGTTTGAAGACGCAGTCGAAGGTGTTGCGGGTATTGGAAGAACAGCGGGTGGAACCGCTGGGTTCGAACCAGACGACCGACGTGGACGTGCGAATTATTGCGGCGACGAACAAAAAACTGGAAGACGAGATTGGGCGGGGGGCGTTTCGCGAGGATCTGTTCTACCGGCTGAATGTGATTCCGTTTTACGTGCCGGCGCTGCGGGAACGGACTGAGGATATTCCGATTCTGGCGTCGGCGTTTCTGGCGACTTTTTGCGAGGAATACGGGAAGAAAGCAAAGGAATTTGGGGCGTCGGCGATGGAAGTTCTGCTGACGTATCCGTGGCCGGGTAACGTGCGGGAATTGAAGAATTTGGTGGAGCGGCTGGTGATTGTTTGCCCTTCACCGCAGATCGAGGCGCATCATTTGCCGCCGGAATTGTTTCGGGGGGCTTCGAAAAGCCCGCAGAGGCCTTATGAGAGTTTGCATGAGGCGCGGTCGGCTTATGAGCGGGAGTTCGTGCTGCGCAAGCTGGAAGAGAATCGGTGGAACATGACGAAAGCGGCGCAGTCGCTGGGGCTGGAGCGCAGCCATTTGTACCGGAAGTTGAGATCGTTGGGAATTTCGCCGGTTAAGCCGTAGTTCTGCGAGAAGAGATCCTCGTTTCGTTCAATCCTCTAAATCTGCAGATTCCATTTCCTGGCGCTTACCCAGGTCTTCTAGTTGGCGGTGCCAGTCGAGTTGGCGGACGATGTTGGAATTCTGGCGCCAGTTCGGTTGCACGTTGACGAAGAGCTCGAGGAATATTTTGGTGCCGAGGATCTTCTCGAGCTCTTTTCTGGCTGCGGTGCCGATCTTCTTGATGACTTCCCCGCCCTTGCCGATGAGGATTCCCTTCTGGCCATCACGTTCGACGTAGATGGTGGCGCGAATTTTTAGGATCTTAGGAGTTTCCTCGTAGGTGTCGACCATGACGGCGATGGCGTGCGGGACTTCGTCGTGTACGGCGAATATGGCTTTTTCGCGGACGATTTCGGCGGCGAGGAAACGTTCGGGCTGGTCGGTGAACTGGTCGGGGGGAAACATCGGCGGATTTTCTGGGAGGCGAGTGAGCCATGAGTCGACGAGATCAAGGCAGCCGGCGCCGGAGGCGGCGGAAATTGGGAAAGTTTCGGCGAAGGCTAAGTCTTTGTTGTAGCGCTCGATCATGGGCAGCAGTAGGGCCTTATTGATGCGATCGACTTTATTGAGGAGCAGGTAGACGGGGCCGCGGAAGCGCTGGACCCATTCGATGGCGAAGCGATCGCCGGGGCCGAAGTCGACCGTGGAGTCGACGATGAGGCAGAGGATATCGATGCCGTCGAGGGCGTGCTGGAGTTCGTCCATCATCATGCGGCTGAGAACGTTTTCCGGGCGGTGAATGCCGGGCGTATCGACCAGGACAATTTGGGCGTCTTCGCGATTCAGAATTCCTTGAATGCGGTTGCGAGTCGTTTGGGGCTTGGGGGAGACGATGGCGACTTTTTGGCCGACGAGCTTATTGACGAGGGTGGATTTGCCGGCGTTGGGACGACCGACGATGGCGACGAATCCGGATTTGAAAGGCATGGATGTATCAATTGTACGCGAATGGATGAAGGCTAGGAAGCGGGCGCGGCGCTGGCGCCGAGGGGGCGGGCGCGGACGCGGAGGACTTTGCGTTGATTGGCTTCGAGGACTTCGAAGCGGAGGCCGTCGGCGTCGATGATTTCGCCGGGTTTGGGGACGTGGCCGACGAGGCCGTTGAGCAGGCCGGCGATGGTGGTGGCGGCGGAGTGCTGCATGCCGGCGTCGAGTTGAACACCGAAAAGTTCGCTGAGTTTGTCGAGCTGGACGCTGCCGCGAATGACCAGGGCGCCGGTGGCGTCACGGACGACGTCGGGTGAAGGAGCGCGATCTTCTTCGCCGATTTCGCCGACGATTTCTTCGACCAAGTCCTCAATGGTGACGACACCGGCCATGAGGCCGTATTCGTCGATGACGATGGCCATCTGCTGGCTTTTGCGCTGCATGTCTTTGAGGAGTTCGGAGCCGAATTTGGTTTCGGGGACGAAGAAGGCGGGGCGCATCAGCTCGCGAACCTTGCGGTGAGTGGCTTCGCGATCGTCGATGGCGAGCATATCGCGGGCCACGACGATGCCAGTGATGTCGTCGAGCGATTTGCCGAAGACCGGCAGGCGCGAGAACTTGGTTTTGACGACGAGCTCGCCCAATTCTTCGAGGGTGGCAGAATCGCGGATGGCGACGACGTCGGGGCGCGGCGTCATAACGTCGCGCACGCGCTTGTCGCCGAATTCGACGACGGATTCGATGAGGCGCGCTTCGTCCTGCTCGATGATGCCCTCTTCGGTGGCGGCGTCGACGAAGGCTTCGATGGCCTGCTGCTGATCGGCGGCGGGCGTGGTGGCTTCACCGTCATCTGACAAGTGCAGAACGGAAATGAGGAGTTCGAGCACGACCTGAACCGGCCAGATTAGGAACACGAACGCGCGCGCCACGGGTACAAAAGGGAGCACCCAATTGCCGGGACCGCGGGTGAGGAGAAGCGCCGGAATAAATTGCATGGCGACGACAACTTCGGCGCCGAGGAAGACGACCATTTCGATGGCGGCTTCCCAACTGCCGGGAACGAAGAACAACACTCCGCGTGCGGTGAGCGCGGCAACCAAGACAAGCCAGAAGCGAGCCAGAAGGCTGAAGGCGAGCGCGGCGCGGCGGCGCTCCATGTGAAAACGCGGCTCGATATCGGTTTCGAAAGTTTCAAGATGATTATGCACGCGGCCGGTGTGGACGCGACCGAGTTCGCGATAGGCGCGGTCGAGGTAGGAGAAGAGGACGAGGCCGACGGTGAGGGCCAGGACGCCGACGGTGTAGAGAAAAATTGGCATGGGCTAGGTGAGTCCCAGTTCGCGGCGGAGCAGGCCTTCGCGGCGGTCCATCTGACCTTGGTCCGTTTCGTGATCGTAGCCCATCAAGTGCAAAATTCCATGAAGTATCAGGATGCGCATTTCGGCGATGAAGGTACGGCCGAAGCGACGCGCATTTTTTTGGGCGACGGCGGGAGCGATGGCGATGTCTCCTAGATATTTATCATCGATCGCGGAAGTGCTCGCGCCGACTCGCCTGGCCGACTTCGTCGATTTTTTCCTCGATGCTTCATCCTGCGGGAAAGACAGCACGTCAGTTGGACGGTTCTTGCCGCGGAAGGCGCGATTCCAGCGTTTCATTTCGAGGTCGGAGACGAGCGCCACCGTTACCGCGCCGCTCGGAACGCGCAGACGTTTTTGAGTCGAGGCGAGGAACCGGTTCAAGTCCTTTACCGGAATGCGAACACGACGCTGGCGATTCACAATCATGCGCGTCAATCAGGACTGATGATTGCGATCGCGCGGATTCGCGGAATTCGCGAAGCGGCTATTGTGGGCGGGATGAGCGGCGGCGTGCTCATCGTAGGCTTTGATGATGCGCTGCACGAGCGAGTGGCGCACGACGTCGCGTTCGTCGAAATGAACCATAGCGATGCCCTCGACATTGCCGACGACTTCGATGGCTTCGATCAAGCCGGAGCGGCGGGAATCGGGAAGATCGATCTGGGTAATGTCGCCGGTGATGACGGCCTTGGAATTGAAGCCGAGGCGAGTGAGGAACATTTTCATCTGTTCGCTGGTGGTGTTCTGGGCTTCGTCGAGGATGACGAACGAATCGTTGAGGGTGCGACCGCGCATGAAAGCGAGCGGAGCGACTTCGACAATGCCCTTCTCCAGAAAGTTCTCGAGCTTGTCGGCTTCGAGCAAATCATGAAGCGCGTCGTAGAGCGGACGCATATAGGGGTCGACTTTTTCCTGCAGAGTGCCAGGGAGGAAACCGAGGCGTTCGCCAGCTTCAACGGCGGGGCGCGCGAGGATGATGCGGCTGACCTGCTTGGAGAGTAATGCGGTGACGGCCATGGCGACGGCGAGATAGGTTTTGCCGGTGCCGGCGGGGCCGATGGCGAAGACCATGTCGTAGGTCTCGAGAGTTTCCATGTAGTGCTTCTGGTGGGCGCTCTTGGGGACGACGGACTTTTTGCCCAGGGCCCGAGTGTGAGTGGGCGAGAAGGCTCCGCGGGAGGGCGCGTTGGTATCGCCGGTGGCGATGCGCAGGAGCGATTTCACTTCCTGGCTGTTGGGCACGCGGCCGTCAAGGATGCGCTGGTTGTATTCGCCAAGAATCTGGGCGGCGCGTTCGACCTGGGGCTGCTGACCTTCGATTTCCAAGTCGTGATCGCGGAGATGCGTTTTGACGTGCAGGGAGGACTCGAAGAGTTTCAGGTTTTCGTCGAGGGTACCGAAGAGTTCGTTGATGCCACCAGCTAAGCGGACGGTTTGTTTCATTCGATTCGCGGACGCGAAACCCTCCAGGACACGGGTCCAAACTCCAGATAGCGTAGCGCGGGAGGGTGGAGGGGTCAAGACGCGGGTGACGGGCGAAAGCGAGGGTGAAAACGATGTGGCGGAGTCGCGCGGCATGGATAGTGTCTGACACATAAAGGCTTGCAGATAAAGTTTACGAGGCGCAAGTCGATTGCTTCAAAATAGATGGGTATTTGCGTCTCCGGCGACATGCCGGGGTGTTGGCAGGACCGCAGCGAAGGGACCGCACATGTCTAACATGAAGGATCCGCTGGCGAATCCGAGCGGGCGGACAACGTACCCAGAAATCCGGCGAACGCAGCGCGTGCACATTGCGATACCGATTCTGGTGCGCGGGATGAGCGGGACTCAGAAATTCGAAGAGGCCGGGCGAACCACGACGGTGAACGCCCACGGCTGCCTGATTTCGATGGCGACCCGGTTGACGCGGGGCCAACAAGTTTCGTTGATTCACCCTAAGACGGCGGAAGAGCTGCCGTGCAAGGTGGTGTTCATTAGCGATCGAAGCCAGGATCGTTCGGATGTCGGATTAGAGTTTATGGAGCCGTCGCCGCTGTTCTGGAGAATTGCGTTTCCGCCAGAAGATTGGGGATCGTCCACGGAACGGAAGCGGACCACGGCTCCGGTGGCTGGCAAACTGCCAACGCCGGGAGGCGCGCCGACCCCGCCGGCAGCTCCCTCAGGACCACCGGGCCTACCATCCAAGAAAACGTAGGATTTTGATTCTCGTTCTACTGCTGCGCGGTATTACGGCTTGGCGTCGGGAAAGGCGACTTTAGGAACTTCACGCGAAGCGGGAGACGCCGAGAAATAATCGTTGTTGCGCTGGAATCCCGCCCATTTCGCATAAATATACGTAGGAAACTGACCGATGTAGGTGTTGTAGGCCTGGATCGAATCGTTGTAGCGCTTGCGCTCGACGGCGATGCGATTTTCGGTGCCAGCGAGTTCGTCCTGCAGCTTCAGAAAATTTTCGTTGGATTTGAGTTGCGGATAATTCTCGCTGATGGCCAGCAAGCGGCCGAGAGCGCCATCGAGCTGGCCGTTGGCGGCGATCTTGTCGCCGGGAGTCTTGGCGCCGAGCAGTGCGGCGCGGGCGTTGGCGATATCTCCGAAGACGGTTTCCTCGTGAGCGGCGAAGCCTTTTACGGTGCTGACGAGATTAGGAATTAGGTCGGCGCGACGCTGCAGGACGACGTCTACCTGGGCCCAGTTGGATTTGACCTGTTCATTTAAGGTGACCATCTGGTTGCGGCTGCTGATGTAGCCGCCACCGACTACGAACGCCAAAATGATTGCGACGATTACCAGAATACCGAGACAACCTAATCCCCATTTCATCGAAAGCCTCCGAGGGCCGCATTATATTCACGCGAGACCCAGCCGCAAGAAACAAAATTTCTAACCGCAGAAACGAATAGAGCGAAAACGGAATTTTGATTGGCCGTTTGATCTGCTACGCCACTTCCAAACGACGATCCACTTCGTTGGTGACGACCGCAACGAACTCGACGTAAGAATTCAGCGAACCTTCGACATCAATCTGACCTTTGCTCTTGGCACCGTCGCGCAGGTCGAGGATGGCGTTGAAGCCGGCGGGATCGGCTCCGGTGAAGGCGGCGACGGCGGCCACGGCTTCACGTTTGGTGACGGGCAGAGGCTGGCCGAGAGCGAAGAGCGCGTGACGAAACAGCGCGCAGAAGGCGGAAACGGATTGAGACATGATGGCCAAGTGCGCGCGGTGACTGAGCGGAGCGGTGAGGACGGTCTGGCGCAGGCGCAGCCAGTTGGTGCGCAGTTCGCGTTCGACCTGGAGGCGATGCTGACGCAGCGGGACGTCGAGCTTGGCCAGAAAATCGTCGCCGAAGAGGATGCGATGGCTTTGCTTCATGTCGAGCAATTCGATGGCGAAAACGTCGGCGGAACGGTGCAGTTCGTCGAGGGTGAAGACCAGCGGAGGGTGGTTGCCCTGGCGGGTCCACCATTCGGCGGCGCCGTGAAGATTTTCGAGGTCTTCAGAGGAGGCGCGTTCGACGATGCAGAGCGTATTGAGATCGGAGTGGCCGGCGCGGAACTCGCCGGTGACGGCCGAGCCGTAGAGGACCACGGCTTTAAGGTTTTTCCCGCCGGAATCTTGCAGGCGTTTTACGTAGTCGTTGAGCTTCGCTTCCATTACTAGACCTTCCCAAAATCGAAGTTACTTCGCCGCCATGAAGTTCATACACAAGGCGAAATCTTTATTCTTTCGATTCTAATA